>NZ_CP053108.1:622082-1244165 GCF_013009075.1 Halomonas sp. TA22
GGTCTCTCGCTATGGGTACTGCTGGGCCAGCCGGCGCATTGATGGGATCGAATCGAGTGTTAGCTTATTGGCAACACATGACACCAATCGCTTGGCACCAACCGTGCCGGGCCACATAGACAGAAGGAGCTTTTCGATGAGTCACATTGCTTTCATTACCGGGGCGACCTCCGGATTCGGCCGCGCCTCGGCACGCCGCTTCGCTCAGGCAGGCTGGGGACTAGTGCTTACCGGGCGCCGCCAGGAGCGCCTGGAAGAGCTGAAACGCGAGCTCGAAGGCAAGGTGCCGGTGCACATCGTGGCGCTGGACGTACGCGACGCCGAGGCTGTAAAGCAGGTCGTGGCCGAGTTACCCGCCGAGTTCCGCCAAATCACCTCACTGATCAACAACGCCGGCCTCGCGCTGGCGCCGGAACCGGCGCAGCAGGTCGATCTAACGGATTGGCACACCATGATCGATACCAACGTGACCGGGCTGGTCAACGTTACTCATGCGCTGCTACCTATGCTGATCGAAACCGGCCAGGGCGCCAGTATCGTCAACCTTGGCTCGATCGCTGGCAAGTGGCCCTATCCCGGCAGCCATGTCTATGGTGCCTCCAAGGCCTTCGTCCAACAGTTCAGCTATAACCTGCGATGTGATCTGCTCGGCACTGGTGTGCGCGTGACCGATATAGCTCCCGGTCTCTCCGAAACCGAGTTCACCCTAATACGCACCCGCGGCAACCAGGCCGCCTCGGATGCTCTCTACAGTAATACAACACCGCTCAGACCCGAGGATATCGCCGAGCAGATCTTCTACGTCGCAACACTGCCTGACCATATCAACATCAACCGCCTGGAAGTGATGCCGACACGCCAGGCCTGGTCACCATTTGCTATCGACCGCGATAACTGAGGTCAGCAGAAAGAAAAGGCAGTGCACCGGTAGTCGGTGCACTGCCTTTTGCTTTTGAGCCATTTTCCATGTAATGCTGCCCACAGGCTTCCTGATCCCGCCATTCTGCCAATGACGCTCGATACCACGCTCATCAATCAACAGCGCATGATCCTCAAGGAGGGTGCCGACATCTGGCTGTTCGGCTACGGTTCGCTGATCTGGAAGGCCGAGTTTCCCTACCACGAACGACGCCCTGCGCATATCGAAGGCTGGGCACGCCGTTTCTGGCAAGGCTCCCACGATCACCGAGGCACTCCGCCATCGCCCGGCCGCGTCGTCACCCTGATCAAGGCACCCGGCGCTACCTGCCAGGGCATGGCCTACCGTATCGACGCCGAGACGCTTGGCCCGCTGGATGTTCGCGAAAAGAATGGCTATCTTCGCGAAGTCATCACGCTACACTTCACCGATGGCAGCCCCGCCGAAGGGCTGATCTACCTCGCCACCGAAGACAACGCCGCCTTCCTGGGTGACGCCCCGCTCGATGCCATGGCAAAACAGATTGCCACTCGCCACGGCCCCAGCGGCGCCAATCGCGACTACCTGCTCAATCTCGCGGAATCACTGGAAAGTCTGGGTGCGGAAGACCGCCACGTGTTCGAGCTAGCAAAACGGGTGCGGTGTTACTCTCGTCGTTGACGCGCCACGGCAAATGCTCCTGCCTGAGCTAGGTTCAGGCTGTCCAGAAACCACCCATGAAGGAAGCATGCATGACCACGCAATGGATCGACCTCACCGCCCGCGATGGCGGCACCTTTCAGGGCTACCTGGCCCTTCCTCCGGCGGGCAAGGGTCCCGGCATCGTGCTGCTTCAGGAGATCTTCGGCGTCAACGCCCATATTCGCAGCGTTGCCGAGCAGTACGCCCAGGATGGCTATGTGGTGCTGGTGCCCGATCTGTTCTGGCGCCAGGAACCAAGCGTCGAGCTCGGCTATGACGGCGAGGACAAGGAGAAAGCCTTTACGTTGATGAAGGCCCTGGACAATGTCCAGGCCATTGACGACATCAGCTGCGCCGTGACGAGCCTGCGCGCCCGCCCGGAGTGCGAAGGCCGTGTGACCTCGCTGGGCTACTGTCTAGGCGGCCGGCTCTCCTATCTCTGCGCGCTGGACGGCGGCGTCGATGCAGCGGTGTGCTTCTATCCCGGGGGCATCGCCAACCTGCTCGATCGCGTGCCCTCCCACGATATCCCTCTGCAGTTCCACTTCGGCGGGCAGGATGCGCATATCACCCAGGACCACATCGGCCAGGTCCGCGAGGCGATCGGGGAGCGAGGCAATGTGGACATCAACATCTACGATGATGCCGATCACGGTTTCAACTGCTGGGCACGCAGCGCCTACCACCGCCATGCGGCCGCCCTCTCCCATGGCCGTACCTTGAGCTTTATCGAAACCGTAGTGAACTGATACAGGCCTAGGAGATCGCATTCAGCCGCCGCAGCTCGCGCATCAAGCCACTGTGGTCGAGCTCGCCGTCGCCATACTCGACCATGGCGGCGAACAGTGTGTCGGCAACCCGTGCCACGGGCAGCTCCAGCCCCAGCGCTTCGGCGCGTGCCAAGGCGGTGCGCGTATCCTTGAGCTGATACTTCGCCGGGCCGCCCGGGGCGTAGTCCTGATCGATCATGCGCTTGCCGTGTTGACGCATGACCGGCGAATCGGCGAAGCCCCCACTCAGGGCGTCGCGTACCTTGGCAGGGTCGGCGCCACCCCGCTCGGCGAACAGCAGCGCCTCGGCCACCGCCGCGATGGTACTGGCCACGATCATCTGGTTGGCGAGTTTGGTCTGCTGACCGGTGCCGGCCGGACCGACATGCACCGGACGCCCCATCGCCGAGAGCATCTCACGGCACACCTCGAACACACTCGCCTCGCCGCCGGCCATGATCGCCAGGCTGCCTTCCGTCGCACCCTTCTGGCCACCCGATACCGGCGCATCCAGATAGCCTATCCTGCGCTCGGCGCAGTGCTGCGCCTGGTTCACCGCCGTCTCCACGGGAATCGAGCTCATCACGATCAGCGTGGCCCCCGGCATCATGACATCGATGGCGCCCCCGCCACGCTCATCGCCCTCCAACAGCAGCGCATCGCAGGTGGGGCCATCGCTGAGCATGCAGATCAGGGCGTCCACGCCGGTTGCGGCGTCGGCCGGCGTTGCGCAGGCGATCCCCCCGGCCGCCACGATCGCATCCAGCTTCGCCGTCGAGCGATTCCACGCCTGCAGGGTGTAGCCAGCCGTCAGTAGATTGAGTGCCATGGGCTCGCCCATCAGCCCGGTACCGATGAACCCGATGCGTGTCCTGTTCATGCCTTGTCCCCCTTAAGCGTGATGCCCTCATCCTCGATGTGCGCCTGAACGATCGACATGATGTCGTCATCCGCCTGGAAACCGAGCGCCTCGGCACGGGGCGTTGCCGCCCGTACCGGCCAGCTTTCGACGATACGCTGGATCTCGGCATCCGGCACCCAGTCGATCAGCTCACGCGTTGCCGTGCCCGCCACCCGTTCGAGCGCCTCGACCATCTGGGCGATGGTGACCGTCAGGCCCGGCAGCGCAATCGTGCGCTGCTGACCTAGCGTCTCGGCACTCAACGCCATGGCGTGAAGCATCGCCTCGAGCGCGCGACGCGGCGAGGAGATGAACACCGCGGTATCGGGCGTAACGGGGCACACCGCGCGCTCGTCGTTGAGCGGCTCGCGAATGATAGAGCTGACAAAGGTGGAGGCCGCCTTGTTGGGCTTGCCAGGACGCACGGCGATGGTCGGCAGGCGCAGGGTGCGGCCATCGACGAAGCCGCGGCGGCTGTAGTCGGCCACCAGCAACTCGCCGATCGCCTTCTGGGTACCGTAGGAGGAGGTCGGCGTGAGCGCGGTATGCTCCTGCACTGTCTCGGGCAGCTCGCCGCCGAATACCGCGAAGCCGCTGGCATACACCAGGCGCGGACAGCGATCCTGAGCGCGCAACGCCTCCAGCAAGTTGAGCAGGCCATAGAGATTGACGTCCATGCCCAGATCGAAGTCGGCCTCCGCCGCGGAGCTGACAACGGCGGCCAGGTGCCAGATCACATCGACATCGCGAGCCAGCTCGCCGACGGTCATTGTATCGTCGATATCCCCTATTCGAAGCTCGAGGCGCGGATCCTGCGGCAGGCCTTCACCGGGGAAGGCATCGAACAGGATGATCCTGCCGATCTCGCGAGGCCCTTCGCCTTCGAATTCGAGACTGCCCTGCTCAAGCAGGTGACGTGCGATACGCTTGCCGATGAAGCCGGTACCGCCGGTAATCAGGATGCGCAGAGGGTGGTGCATGAAGAGCCTCCTGGCGTGAGGTCAACTGTTGTTGTGGGTAACTGCCAGGGTGCCATTACTTCTCCGGCGGCGCTGCATTTTTTCCTAGCGAATGCCCGCGCGCAGGAACGACTGCACGAACTGGCGCTGAAACAGCAGAAAGGCGACCAGCAGCGGGGCGATGCTGAGCAGCGTGGCGGCACTGACGGTAGCCCAGTTGACGCCGGTTTCCGGTGCCGAGAATATCCCCAGCCCCACGGTGAGTGGGCGACTCTCCACCGAGTTGGTGACCACCAGCGGCCACAGGAAGTTGTTCCAGTGGTGGCTGATCGAGACCAGCCCGTAAGCCAGGTAGGTGGGCTTGGCGAGCGGTACATAGACCTTGAGCAGCACCGCCGTCCAGCTGCACCCCTCTATCCTCGCGGCATCCTCGAGTTCACGCGGGATGGTCTTGAAGGTCTGGCGCAGCAGGAAAATGCCGAAGGCGCTGGCGACATAGGGCAGGCCGATGCCGGTGATGGTATTGACCAGGCCCAGACCACTGGCGATACGATAGTTTTCGACGATCAGCACCTCGGGAAAGACGAACAATTGGATCAGCACCAGCATGAACAGGATGTCCTTGCCAGGGATCGGAAAGCGGGCGAAGGCGAAGCCCGCCAGGGTGCAGACCACGAATTGCGCAGCGACCACCCCGCTCACCAGCAGGAAGGTATTGAGGTAGTAGCGGGCGAACGGCGCCTGGGCCCAGGCATTGGCGAAGTTGTCCAGGGTGAGTGGCGCGAACAGCTCGAAGCGCACCATGAACGCAGGTGGATGAAACGCCGCCCACAAGGCGTAGAGCAACGGGAATATCCAGATGATCGCCAGCAGCCAGGCGGCGAAGGTTTCCAGGCTGGGCAGGCGCAGCCGTGCGGCCGGCTGCGTCGCGGCTACCGAGGAGGTCGTCATTGATAGTGCGTCCTGCGGTCGAGTATGGCGAACTTGAGTGTGGCCACCACGGCCAGCACCAGCAGGATCACCACGGTGATGGTGGCGGCGTAGGTGCGGTCGAAGAACGAGAAGGCATTCTCGTAGACGTAGTAGAGCAGCAGGTTGGTGGCGTTGTTGGGCCCGCCCTTGGTGAGGATGAACAGGTGATCCACCACCCGCACGGCATTGATCAGCGCATTGATCAACACGAACAGCGTGGTCGGCATCAGCAGCGGAAAGGTCACCCGCCAGAAGAAGCTCCAGCGGCTGGTGCCCTCCAGGTCGGAAGCCTCCTTGAGCTCCGGGGCGATGCCCTGCAGCGCCGCCAGGTAGAAGATCATGAAGAAGCCCGCCTCCTTCCAGACGCTCATCACGATCACCGAGCCCAGCGCCACACCGGGGTCGCCCAGCCAGTTGATCCCGGAAAACCCCAGCGCGCCGAGCAGCTTGTTGAACAGACCGATCTGAGGCGCGTAGAAGAACATCCAGATGTTGGCCGCGGCGATCATCGGCAGGATCGTCGGTGTGAAGTAGGCCATGCGAACCAGCCCCCGCCCCGGCAGCCGGCCGTTGACGAACAGCGCCATGCACAGCGCCAGCACGATCGAGGCGGGAATGGTACCAAGCGCATAGACTAGGTTGTTGCGCGCGACCTTCCAGAAGGTGGCGTCGTTAATCAACAGCGCGTAGTTCTCGAGGCCGACGAACTCGGCGGGCTGGCCGCGAAATCCGGGCACGAACAGACTGTTGATCAACGTGGCCACGGTGGGCAGATAGGCGAAGGTCGCCAGCAGCACCGCGGCGGGCAACAGCAGCAATGCGCCATAAAGCTGCATGCGTCGATCGGCATTTTGAATCACCAGGGCTTGCCTCCTGCACTGTATACGAGCCGGGGACAGGTCAAAGGGGAGGTCATTTGCCAGGGATGGCAAATGTAGCGTCCAGGGAGGGACTCACAGCGCCTCCTCTTTGACCTTTGTCCCCGGCGAAGCCCCCTCAACGTGAACGCGCGTAGCGACGCAGCGCCGTATCGGCTTCCGCCTGGGCCTGGTTGAGCGCTTCCTCGGGCGACATCTGGCCGGTCAGTGCGGCCTGCACGGCGTTGTCCAGCGCCCGGCGTACGCGCCCGCCCTGGTAGGTGGAAAGCTCCGCAGTGCCATGCTCGAGCTGATCACGGGCCACCGCTGCCGGCGGGAAGGTCTCGACATACTCACGCAGGGCGTCGGTCTCGTAGGCGGCCGGGCTGACGCCCATGTAGCCGGTCTCGATCGACCAGGCCGCTGCGCGCTCGGGGCCGGTCATCCAGCGAATGAAGGTCACCGCCGCGCGCTGCTCCTCGTCGCTTGAGCCCTTGAAGAGGTAGAAGTTGCCACCGCCGGTGGGGCTACCACGCTGGGTGTTCATCGGCAGCATGGCCACGCCGAAATCGAAGTCCGCCTCGTTGCGCACCGCGGTAAGATTGCCGGTGGTGTGCCACATCATGGCGGTGGACTGCTCGATGAAGTTCTGGCGCAGCGTGCCCCACTCGATGGTGCCGTCGGGCATCGCCTGATGCTCGCCAGAGAGCGATACCCAGTACTCCAGCGCCTCGATGGCGGCCGGGTCGTCGAAGTAGACCTCGGTGCCATCCTCGCTCATCAAGCGGTGGCCGTTCTGGAAGGCGAAGGCCTGGAACATCCAGTAGGGGTAGCCGGTGGAGGGCACCATCACGCCCCACTGCTCGCCGCCACTCGCCTCGCGTACCGTGGCGGCCATCTCGGCCATCTCTTGCCAATTTTCCGGCGGAGTCTCGGGATCGAGCCCGGCGGCCTCGAAGGCATCCTTGTTCCAGTAGAGCACGATGGTCGAGCGCTGAAAGGGGATCCCGTAGGTCTGGCCGTCGAGCTGGCCGTTCTCCATGAGCCCGGGGTAGAAGCTGTCGAGCCACTCGCGCTCCTCGTCACTCTCGATCACCTCATCGAAGGCGACGATGGCATCCTGCTCCAGCAGCTCATAGAGGTCGATGGAGAACAGTACCGAGAGCTGCGGCGCGTCGTTCGCCTCGATGGCCGACATGGCGCGCACCCGGGTATCGTCGTAGTTGCCGGCGTAGATGGCTTCCACCGAGATGCCGGGGTGCTCGGTCTCGAAGTCGGCAACCAGCTCGTCGATCACCTCGGTCAGCGCGCCGCCGACCGACACCGGGTAGTACATGGTCAGGGCAACCTGCTCCGGCTGGGCGCAGGCCTGCCCGGCCGCCAGCAGTGTGGTCGTGGCGATGGCCAGGCCACTCAGGGGGAAACGACGCGACATCATGAATTGACTCCTGGGGGTGTGGTCCCGAAACGGGACGACTGAATCGGTGACTTGTCCGCGCGGGGAGCGCGTGCCGCCATGAGATCGATACCGTGCAGGTCGTCGCGACGCCTGTCGTCGCTGGCGGAGAAGAGGTGCGCCGCGCTGGCACGCCACTGCAGACAGCAATGTCTCCCGCCTCCCGCTGGCCGAATACCGGACAGGCGGGCACGCAGCTCCTGGGTGCCGACCTTCATGCGCAGGATGGTATCGGCGCCCAGGTACTCCTCGTCGATGATCTCGGCTGGCACGCCCGGCTCGCCGGGCGCGACCACGCGAATGTCCTCGGGGCGCACGCCCAACCGGCAGCCAGCCGCCTCGCTCGGGGCGACGAGGCAGCCGGGTTCGCCCTCGATGACGGCACCTCCCTCGCCGGCAGCGAGCGTGACGAGATTCATCGCCGGGCTGCCGATGAAACTCGCCACGAAGGCCGTGACCGGACGGCGGTAGAGTTCGGCGGGCGTGCCCTGCTGCACGATGCGACCGGCGCGCATCAAAATCACCCGGTCGCCCATACTCATCGCCTCGACCTGGTCGTGGGTGACGTAGATCACCGTCATGCCGAGACGCTGCTGCAGGGCCCGGATCTCGCGGCGCATCTCGCCACGCAGGCGGGCATCCAGGTTCGAGAGTGGCTCGTCCATCAGGCAGATGGGGTGTTCGGAGATGATTGCCCGGGCCAGGGCCACGCGCTGGCGCTGGCCGCCGGAGAGCTGTGCCGGCTTGCGATCCAGGTAGGCGTTCAGGTCGACTAGGCTCGCCACCCGGGCAAGGCGATCGCGCCGCTCGGCCTTGGGCACGCCACGGCTGCGCAGGCCGAAGACGATGTTGTCGGCCACGCTCAGGTGAGGAAACAGCGCATAGGACTGGAACACCATGCTCAGTCCGCGATCGCCCGGCGGCAGCGCGGTGACGTCGCGCCCGCCCATCTGGATGCGCCCGCTCGTGGCCTGCTCGAGACCCGCAATCATGCGCAGCGTGGTGGACTTACCACAGCCGGAGGGGCCGAGCAGAATCACGAACTCGCCCGGAGCCACGTCGAACGACACGCCATCGACGGCGGCAACGCCATGCCAGTGGCGGGTCACGTTTTCGAGCCGGATACGCGGATTGTTATTGTTATCCATGGCCTGCCCATGCGTGGCAGCGATAGTCTGCCGAGAAGTAGCCGGTGAGCGGGTGGTCAACGCCTAGCGTAGTCATGATTCTCGCTCCTGTGTTGCGTCCAATGGTCGAGGGCGAGCGTGACAGTCAGATGAAGGGGGCGTGTCAGCGATATGACACGCCGTAGGAGCCGGCAATCGGGGAGCTCATGCTAGAATGGTTGATCATTTCGCTCAGGAACACGACGTCCATGTCTCTAGACGATCTGCATCTCAATCTGCGTAATCTGACCCCTGATGACTATCCGCAGCTCAAGACGCTGATGGACTCGGTCTATGACGACATCGGCGGTGCCTGGCCCAAGCCCACCATCGACAAGCTGATCAAGGAGTTCCCCGATGGGCAGATCGTCATCGAGGATGACAAGACCATCGTCGGCGTGGCCCTGACCGCGCTGGTCGACTACGACGAGTTCTCCAACCCGCACAAGTACGACGACCTGATCGGCAAGCGCGAGACGATCCTCAACGACGCCAAGGGCGATGCCATGTATGGGCTCGACGTGCTGATCCATCCGGATTATCGCGGCTATCGCCTGGGCCGGCGCCTTTATGAGGCACGCAAGGAGCTGTGCCGCTCGATGAATCTGCGAGCAGTGCTGGCCGGTGGGCGTATTCCCAATTACCACGAGTATGCCGACGAGCTCTCGGCCACCGAGTACATCGCCAAGGTGGCGCGCAAGGAGATCCACGACCCGATCCTGTCGTTCCAACTGGCCAACGACTTTCTGGTCAAGCGCCTGCTGCACAAGTACCTGCCCGAGGATGAGAAGTCCCGGGGCTTCGCTACCCTGCTGGAATGGAGCAACATCCTCTACGAACCCGCTGCCCGGGTGCTGGAGACGCGCCGCACGCAGGTGCGCGTCGGCGCGGTGCAGTGGCAGATGCGCGAGCTCCCCTCGGTGGAGGCGGTACTTCAGCAGATCGAGTACTTCGTCGACGCGCTCTCCAGCTACCAGAGCGACTTCGCGGTATTTCCCGAACTCTTCAACGCACCGCTGATGGGACTGCAGGACCGCGCTGCCCAGCTCGACCAACTTTCGGCGATCCGATTTTTGTCCGGTTTCACCGAACAGTTCAAGAGCGAGCTGTCGCGCATGGCGGTCTCCTACAACATCAATATCATCGCCGGCTCGATGATCGAGGAAGCGGAAGACGGCAAGCTCTACAACGTTGCTTATCTCTGCCACCGAGACGGCTCGCTGGAGCGCCAGTCCAAGCTGCACATCACGCCCCAGGAGCGGCGCGACTGGGTGATCGAGGGCGGCGACGAACTGCGCGTGTTCGAGACCGACGCCGGTCGGGTCGGCATCCAGATCTGCTACGATGTGGAATTCCCCGAGCTCTCGCGGCTGCTTGCCGAACAGGACATGGATATCCTGTTCGTACCGTTCTGGACCGACACCAAGAACGGCTATCTGCGGGTACGCCACTGTGCCCAGGCCCGCGCCATCGAGAATGAGTGCTACGTGGTGCTGTGCGGAAGCGTAGGCAACGTGCCGGCGATCAAGAACCTCGATATCCAGTACGCCCAGTCGTCGGTGTTCTCACCCTCGGACTTCGCCTTCCCGCATGACGCGGTGCTCGCCGAGACCACCCCCAATACCGAGATGATCATGTTCTCCGACCTCGACCTGACGCGGCTCAAGGTGGTGCGCAACGAGGGCTCGGTGACCAACCTCAAGGATCGCCGCAAGGATCTGTTCGACCTGCGCTGGCGCGACTGGTCGTGGAAGTCCGGTGGTCGGCCGGTGGATGGCCGTACGTCCGGCAAAGATGAGAGCTAGGATGATCGACAAATGGCGCCAGTGGCGGGCCGAGCGCTTCGAGGCCCGCCACCCCTTCCCGAGCGAGGCGTGGCAGGAGGCGCGCACGCGGATTCCGCTGCTCACCGCGCTGGATGACGAGGAAGCCGCCCGGCTTGGCCCACGGGCCTGGCGCTTCGCCCATCGCAAGCGCCTGACGCTGCACCCCGCGCTTGCCGAGACCACCGGTTTCGACCTGCCGGCGCGCCTGGCGCTGGCGGGTCAGGCCTGCCTGATGACGCTCAACTGGGACGAGCACGAGCATGACGAGGCGTTCGCCAATGTGCACGAGATACTGGTGCTGCCCGAGGCGTTTCGCCGCCAGGTCGAGGAGATGGACGAGTTCGGGGTGATGCATGAGTACGTAGACGAGCGCGCCGGCGAGACCTCCTACCAGGGTCCGGTGGTGGTCTCCTTCCCCGACCTGATGGCAAGCGGCGACTGGACCGGCTTCAACGTGCTGATCCACGAGATGGCGCACAAGCTCGACATGGGCAACGCGTGCGACATCGACGGTTTTCCACCGCTCCCCCGAGAGATCGACGCTCGGGAGTGGCATCGGATCTTCTCCGGCGTATGGAATGACCTGCAGGCACGGCTCGAGCGCGGCGAGCAGACGCCCATCGACGACTACGCGGCAAGCCACCCCGGCGAATGTTACGCGGTGTGCTGCGAGCACTTCTTCAGTGCTCCGGACATGCTTGCCGAGGCGTATCCCGATCTCTATGCATTGATGGCGCGTTACTTTCGCCAGGATCCGCTGGTGCGCCTGCCTCACCCCAGCGGGCAGGTATTCGCCGATGACATCCCATCTCACTGACCAGGCACGCTTTGCCATCCTGACGTATGCTGACGAGGCCTAACTGAAGGGAATCGATTCGGCACATGCCTAAAAAGCTTGTATTGATCGGCGCTCTGCTGATCATCCTCATTGCCCTGGGCGTGCTGTGGCAGTGGCTTGCCATGCAGGACGTTCTCACGGTACGCAATCTCATGGATGCCGTGCGCCGCTCCGCTTCTTGGCGGGACTCGCCCTGGTCGATCTTTCTGGTAATAGGCATCTATACGGCAGGTTCACTGGTGATGTTCCCGTTGAGCATCCTGGTCGCCCTTACCGGGCTGCTGTTCGGCCCTCTGTGGGGCTTTGGCTATGCGCTGGCCGGCGCCATGGTCGCCGCCGCTGCCACCTACTGGGTGGGTCGTCGGCTGGGACGTGACGCCCTGCTGCACTATGGTGGGGAGCGCCTCAACGGCTTGTCGCGCTACCTGGCCGGCCGCGGCATTCGCACCATGACGCTGGTCAGCCTGGTGCCTATGGCACCCTTCACGCTGACCAACATGCTTGCCGGCGCCTTCCATATCCGATTTCGCGACTACATGCTCGGCTCACTGATCGGTAACGTGCCGGGGCTGGCCACGCTGACCATCCTCGGCAATCAGCTCGGCTCGCTGCTCACTGCGGACAACCGCCAAGAGATGCTATGGGCAGCGCTAGGTGTCGCCGCCGGGCTTGGCGTGCTTTACGGGCTCAAGCGTTATTACACCAGGAAAGCGGAAACGGCTCGTAAGGCCAAACAGCGCCAGCCCTAGCCGGCATTGATGCCGGCTATTTCGCGGCGGGATCCTGCAACACCGCATGCTCCAGCGCCTCATCCAGCGAGGCGTCGCTATTGAGCAGTGAGCGAATGACCCGACCGCGATGGCGCAGCATGTGCCACTCCGCACCGAGCCGGCTGCGCACTCGCTCCCAGGTATTGTCATCGGCATGGGTGAGCGGACCGCCGCTGGCGATCGCCTTGCGATAGACCTCCAGGCAGCGCGAGGTGCAGCGGCTCTCATCAAAGGTGGCGGCGATTTGCAGCGCCGCCTGACGCATCGGCGTGCGGCAGGCCGGATCGGCCAGCTCCAGGAGCGCCTGGGCCATGGTGACGCTGTCATCACTGGCCAGCAATCGACCCGCCTCGCCGTCGCGCAGCACCTCTCGAACGCCAGGGGCCTCCACCGCCACCACCGGCAACCCTGCGGCCATCGCCTCCACCAGCACCATCCCCTGGGTTTCGCTATGCGAGGCGAAGGCAAACACATCCATGGCATGGTAGGCATCGATCAGCGCCTGGCCATGCAGCCTGCCGGTACAGTGGAGACGTGCCTGTACCCCCAGCCGCTCCGCCTCGGCCTGCATCAGACTGCGAGCATCCCCCTCGCCTACCACCAGAAAGTGGGCATCGTCTCGCTCGGCCATCAGTTTCGCCACGGCACGCGCCAGAAACGGCAGGTTCTTCTCCTTGGCCAAGCGTCCCACATGGCCCACGACGTAGGCAGTGTCAGCAATGCCCAGGCGACGGCGCAGCTCGGCTCCACTGCCCTGGCCGAAACGACGGGTGTCCACACCACTGGGCACCACCGTGACTCGCGAGTTGGCACCGCGGCGCAGCAGCAGATCGCGAATACTCTCGCTGGGGGCGATCACGGCATCGCACAGCTGGGTATATTCGGTCGACAGCGCCACCGCAAAGCGCTGCATGCGCGGCGAGTCGCCGGGTACGTAGTGGGTATAGTGCTCATAGAGCGTATGGTGGGTGAAGACCAGCGGCAGGCCATAGGTCACGGCGGCCCGGGCTGCGGTATCGCCAAGCAGGAAGGGGTGATGGGAATGAAGGATATCGGGCTCAAAGGCCTCGATTGCCTCGGAGAGCTGGCCAGGAATCGGCACCGGTAGCGAAAAGTCGCTGCCGTTGAAGTGCTGAACCGCCACGGCGCGAAAGACATCCTCTTCCGGTACCTGCCCCTCCATCTTAGGTGCCACCACCAGCACCTGGTGCCCCTCATCCCGCAGGCGGTTCTTGAGTCGTTGAACGGACTCGCTCACGCCGCCCACGATGGGGCGGTAGGTATTGGTGAACATCAATATATTCAAGCCATCTTCCCTGCAATAGCTGGCCAACGACGTATGCTTCCCATCATACCTTTCTCCTTCCCGGCGGCCACCTGTTCACGCCTTTCGATCTCATGGCAGCGCCGGCACCCTGCCGGCCATCTCTTCCTCAAGATAGCCGATAAAGGCCCGGATACGTGCCGGCACGTGGCGCCGCTGCGGATAGACCGCATAGAAATCGGCGCGTATCCCCCGCCACTCCGGCAACAGCGGCAACAGCCGGCGCGCTTGGAGATGTTCGTGCACATCCCACCAAGAGCGCAGCATTATGCCATGTCCCTCCAAGGCGAGGTGAGTGATCACCTCCGCATCGTTGCTGGCCAGGCGCCCTTTCACCTTGACGGTCTGCTCCTCCTGCCCCGTATGGCGTTCGAAGCGCCATAGCGCGAAGTCGCTGTCATTCTCGCGTACCAGCAGGCACTGATGCTGAATCAGGTCGGCGGGTGACGTGAGTGCCGGCATCCCTTCCACATAGCCGGGGGCGGCACACAGGACCCGTCGGTTGGCGAGGAGTCTCTGGGCGATCAGCCGCGAATCGGGTGGCTCCCCGACCCGGATACCGATATCGAAGCCTTGATCGCTCAGGTTGAGGGGGAAGTTGGTCAGCTCGAGCCAGCCTTCGACTTGAGGATGTCGGGCGCAGAACGCCGAGAGTAGCGGTGCGATATGCTGGCGCCCGAAGCCGAAGGTGGCGTTGATGCGCAGCCGCCCGGAAAGCGCCCCGCGACGCTCACCGAGCGCTCCCTCAAGCTCGGCCAGCTCGTCGAGGATCGAGGCGCCACGGGCCAGGTAGAGTTCACCTTCGGCAGTCAGTGTCAGACGCCGTGTCGTCCGGCTGGCAAGTTCCACTCCAAGCCGCGCCTCGAGCTGCTTGAGGCGCTTGCTGACCGCCGAGAGCGAAAGCCCAAGCTCGCGGGCAGTGAGGGTCAGGCTGCCGCACTGGGACAGCCGCTGAAAGAAGGCCAGGTCGTCGAGCTGAGTCATGCCAGCCCATTCTCCACTTGAAAGCAACAATACCTTTCACTCTAGCCTGATTATCAAAGACAAAACAGTGGCTAGACTGTCGAGGCGACAAGCGACACACAACACGCACGCCACTGCCCAGGAGATTTCCCATGACGCACCGCATTGCAGTGATCGCCGGCGACGGTATCGGCACGGAAGTGATGCCCGAGGGGCTACGCGCCGTCAAGGCCGCCGCCCAGCGTTTCGGTATCGATCTAGAGTTTCAACACTTCGAGTTCGGCAACTGCGATTACTATCTCGAACACGGCCAGATGCTTCCCGACGATTGGTTCGACCAGCTCAAGGACTTCGATGCACTGTTCTACGGTGCGGTGGGCTGGCCCGAGAAAGTGCCGGACCATATCTCGCTGTGGGGCTCGCTGCTGCAGTTCCGCCGCCAGTTCGACCAGTACATCAACCTGCGCCCCTGCAAGCTGATGCCCGGCATCAAGAGCCCGCTGGCCGACCGCAAGCCCGGCGACATCGACTTCTATGTGGTGCGCGAGAATACCGAGGGCGAATACTCAAGCGTCGGCGGCAAGATGTTCGAGGGCACCGAGCGTGAAGTGGTGATCCAGGAGACCGTGATGACCCGTGTCGGCGTCGACCGCGTGCTCAAGTATGCCTTCGAGCTGGCCCAGACCCGCCCGCGCAAAAAGCTCACCTCGGCCACCAAGTCCAACGGCATCTCGATCACCATGCCCTACTGGGACGAGCGGGTGAAAGCGATGGCCAAGGGGTATCCGCAGATCAGTGTCGATCAGTTCCACATCGACATCCTCACCGCCAACTTCGTCATGCACCCCGACTGGTTCGACGTGGTGGTGGCAAGCAACCTGTTCGGCGACATCCTCTCCGACCTGGGCCCGGCCTGTACCGGCACCATCGGCGTGGCGCCGTCGGCCAACATCAACCCAGAGGGCAAGTTCCCGAGCCTGTTCGAACCGGTCCACGGCAGCGCCCCCGACATTGCTGGCAAGGGCATCGCCAATCCCATCGGCCAGATCTGGTCCGGCGCGATGATGCTCGAGCACCTGGGTTACAAGGAGGCCGGCGATGCCATGGTCCAGGCGATCGAAGCGATACTCGCCGAGGCGGATAGCGCAGTGCTGACGCCCGACATCAAGGGCCAAGGCTCTACCCAGAGCCTGGGACGAGCGATCGCCGAGCGTATAGCGGGCTGATGCCAGGCGGCATCCGTGCCTTCGGATGCCGCCTGCCTCGCTCAGCGGGATGGGTACAAATGCTCCTGTCCGAGCTCATCGATTCGGGTGACTCCCAGCAATGCCATATTGCGCGCCACTTCTTCCCGAAGCAGGCCAATGGCATGGGCGACGCCTGCCTCCCCCGCATAGGCCGCCGCGTAGTTGAAGGGACGCCCGACAAAGACGAAGCGCGCACCAAGCGCCAGTGCCTTGATCACATCAGTTCCGCGCCGGAAGCCGCTATCGATCATCACCGGGATATCATCCACCGCCTCGACCACCCCGGGCAGTGCGCGCAGTGTACCTAAGGTACAATCTAGCTGGCGGCCGCCATGGTTGGAGACGATGATACCGTCGGTGCCAGTATCCTGCGCCTGCCTAGCATCGTCGGGATGCAGGATGCCCTTTACGATGAGCTTGCCCGGCCACACCTCACGCACCCTCTTCAGATAGCGCCAGGTGAGATGGCTGCGGCCGGAAAAATCACGATTCACATGCTTGGCAATGACCGGGATGCCCCGGGTCGCATAGTTGTTCTCGAAGTGCGGAACACCATGCCTGGCCAGGGTACGCAGGAAGGTGCCGAACAGCCAGCGTGGGCGCATCAGGCCGTCATAGGCCAGTCGCAGGCTGGGGCGTAGCGGCGACGAGAAGCCGCTGCGCCGGTTATTGTCGCTGTTGGGCGGTACCGGATAGTCTACCGTGATGACAAGGTGTCGGAACCCTGCCAGTTCGACTCGTTCAATCAGTGCCTCGATTCCCGCAATGTCACCCGGCAGATACGCCTGAAACCAGTCGGTGCCACCCTCATCGGCGACCTCTTCCATGCGGATCAGTGATGTGCCGCTCAAGATCATGGGAATCTCAGCGCTCGCGGCAGCCCGGGCCTGGACGATATCGCCGCGATAGGCGGAAAGCGCACTGATACCCATCGCCGCGATGCCGAAAGGGGCCGCATAACGGCGGCCGAACAGCTCGGTGGCGGTGGAGGCCTGCGAGACATCGACCAGGCCGCGAGGCAGAAAACAGTAATCGCTGAAGGCCGCGCGGTTGGCGGCCAGGGTGCTCCCCTCTTCCGCAGCATTGGCCACGTAACCGAAAATGGGACGCGGCAGATGGCGCCTCGCGGCGCGCTCGAAATCGTTGAGATGGTATATCTTCGCCAGTCGTCTTCTTGTACTCACTGTGTCTGCCTGCCTCTCCAGAGGTTCAATGCCGCTCGAATAGCACCGCTGCGCCCACTTCCTTGTTGACTACATTGATCGGTCGCTCTCCCCGAAGCGCCAGGAACAGATTGTCCACGGCACGCTGCGCCATGGCAGCGCGCGTCTCGTGGGTCGCCGAGCCGGTATGCGGCAGCGTGACGACCTGCACCAACTGCAGCAGAGGCGAATCCGACGGCAACGGCTCGCGCTCGTAGACGTCGAGCCCGGCACCCGCGATCCACTCCTCCCGTAGCGCCTGAACCAGGGCCGCCTCGTCGACCACCGGCCCACGGGCGATGTTGACGAAGATGGCCGAGGTCTTCATGCGCCGGAAGGCGTCGCGGCCGATCAGGTGGTGCGTCTCGGCCGTGAGCGGCACCGTCACGCAGACGAAGTCCGAGGTTTCCAGCAATTCATCGAGCGAGCAGCGCCTCGCGCCCAGCTCGACTTCCAGCACGGGCTTGGACGAGGCGTTGCTGTAGAGAATCGGCATGCCGAACCCGAGCGCACCGCGGCGCGCCACGGCGGCACCGATTCTCCCCAGGCCGACCAGACCCAGTGTCTTGCCGTGAACGTCGCGGCCGAAATGCTTCTCGCCAATATGCCCCTGCCATTCGCTCCGCCGTACAAAGCCATCCAGTTCAGGTATCCGCCGGGCCGCGGCCATGATCAGGGCGAAGCCGGTGTCGGCGGTCGTCTCCGTCAGCACGTCGGGCGTGTTGCACAGCAGGATGCCGCGCCGCGCCATCTCATCGACGGGAAAGTTGTCGTAGCCGACCGAGATGGTGGCAACGACCTCAAGGCTTGGCGCCTCGTCAAGCATCTCCGGTGTGATGGACAGCTTGCCACCGATCAGCCCATGGGCGCGACGCAAGGCCTCGCCAAAAGCAGCCTGGTTCGTCTCGTCGAGATCGGGAAAATAATCGACATCGAATTCACGCTCGAGTTGCGCGAGATGCGTTTCATGCAGGCGGCGCGCCGCCACGACCCGTTTGCGCATGGCGCTCTCCTTGTTGGTCGGCCGTATCGTTGCCAGCATATCCCCTAACTCATGATACCGATGTGCCACGGCACGAATTCATTGTCGCCAAGCCCGAGCAGTTCGCTCTTCGAGCGCTGCCCCGAGGCGGTGGCCAGCATCAACGCGAAGATGCGCTGACCCATGGTCTCGATATCGCATGTGCCGTCGAGAATCTCGCCGCAGTTGAGATCCATGTCGTCGCACAGCCGCTCGTACATGGGCGTGTTGGTGGCCAGCTTGAGGCTCGGCGTCGGCTTGGCACCGAACATCGAACCGCGCCCGGTGGTGAAGGCGATGAGGTTGGCACCACCGGCGATCTGGCCGGTAATCGATACCGGGTCGTATCCCGGCGTGTCCATGAACACCAGCCCCTTGGCGGAGACCGGCTCGGCGTAACGATAGACTGCCATCAACGGGCCAGTGCCGCCCTTCATCGATGAGCCCAACGACTTCTCGAAGATATTGGCCAAGCCACCCATCTGGTTGCCGGGGCTGACCTTGCCGTTGATCTGCACGTCGCGGCCGACCGAGTATTCCTCTTTCCACCAGCGGATGCGCTCCACCAGCTTCTCGCCAATCTCGCGGCTCGCCGCACGGCGCGTCAGGGTGTGCTCCACGCCATAGATCTCGGGAGTCTCGGAAAGTATCGCCGTGCCGCCGTGGCGCGCCAGGATATCGACGGCGCGTCCCAGGGCGGGATTGGCGGTGATCGAGGAGAAACCGTCCGAACCGCCGCACTGCAACCCCACGGTCAGGTGCGCCGCCGACACCGGCTGACGCTCGATCCGGTTGGCCTCGGGCAGCAGCGCCCGTACCGCCTCGATGGCGGCCTCGATCGTCCGTGTCGTGCCCCCCATCGCCTGCATGGTGAAGGTCTGCAGACGGCTGCCTCCATCGAGACCTTCGTCTTCCATCAGCCCCTGGATCTGGTTTCGCTCGCAGCCGAGTCCGATCACCAGCACTGAGGCGAAGTTGGCATGCCGTGCGTAGCCGGCCAGGGTGCGCCGCAACAGCGCCATGGGTTCGCCGGTCATCTCCATGCCGCAGCCCAGCGAGTGAGGGAAGGCGACCACGCCATCGACGTTGGGGAACTCGGCCAGGCGCTCCTCAGTGAACCAGTCGGCTACCTTGCGCGCCACGGTCGCCGAGCAGTTCACCGTGGAGAGGATGCCGATGTAGTTGCGCGTGGCGACCTGGCCGTCTGCGCGCACGATGCCGTCGAAGGTGGCGACATCGGCCTTCGGCAGGCGATCGGTGGGCACGTACGCCTCGGCGTGACGATAATCGCGGTCGAACTCCTCGAAAGCCACGTTGTGGCTGTGCACCATGTCGCCCGGCTCGATGTCGCGGGAGGCGAAGCCGATGGTCACGCTGTACTTGAGAACCGGCTCGCCCTGGCGGATGGCGCGGGTCGCCAGCTTGTAGCCGGCCGGCACCTGGGCGCGGCTGGTCACGCCTTCGCTGGGCAGGAAGGTACCGATACCTACCTCCTGGCGGGCGACCACCACGTTGTCGTCGGGGTGCAGGCGTACGATGGGTCCGGCAACACGTTTTTCAGCGGCCTGGAGTGAGGTCGTCATGGCGTTTTCTCTGGAATGACCCCGGCCGGAGACGCGGGCCGGGGTGGAGTGTCGATGGAAGCCGGCCGGGTATCAGCCGGCACGACCGGGCATGGTGAAGCCCCGGGCGTCGAGCGCCTGTTTGAGCGACTGGCACTGTGCGTCGTCGAGCTCGACCAGCGGCGGGCGTACACGGCGCCAGGCGGCATCGTCACCATACAGGGCGGTAGCCGCCTTGAGCGCCGGAATCATGGGAAAGCGCTCGAACTCACCGCGCAACGCGGAGAGCGCCGTCTGGCGCGTGTCGGCATCGGCTTCCCGCCAGGCACGGGCGAGTTCCGCGATTGGCCCGGGATTGACGTTGGCCGTGGCGCTGATGCACCCCGCACCACCGGCGCGCAGGGTATCGAGCAGGAAATGCTCGCTGCCGGCGTAGACGTCGATTTCCCCGCCGAAGGCGTCGATCAGCGCCTGGGTGTTGCTCCATTCCCCGGAGCTATCCTTGATGCCGGCAATGGTATCGGGGTAGGCCGTGTGCAGCCGCTCAATCAAGTCCAAGGTCAGCGGCACTTGGGAAACCGGCGGTATGTGATAGAGATACACCTTGAGCGACGGCGACGCGACGCGCTCGATGACCTCCGCGAAGTAGCGATAGAGGCCTTCGTCGGAGACACCCTTGTAGTAGAACGGCGGCAGCATCAGCACCCCGGCGCAGCCGTTGTCGACGGCGTGGCGGGTGAGCTCGACCGCATCGCCGATGGCGCAGCTGCCGGTGCCGGGCATCAGCTGCTCACCGGCGATGCCGGCCTCGGCGAGGGTATCGATGAGCGCGCGCTTCTCGCCTACGGTCATCGAGTTGGCCTCGGAGTTGGTACCGAAGATCGCCAGGCCGACATCGTTGTCGAGCAGCCAGCGGCAGTGCGTGGTGAAGCGCCGGGAATCGGGCGCCAGGTCATCGGTGAAGGGAGTGACTACTGGCGACCATACACGGCCTGTACGGGGCTGATTCATGTAGCGTCCTCGCGTTGTGGTGGCTACTGCCAAGCATCAATAGCGTAGCGCTCAAGCGCCTCGGTTTCGAAGTCGAAGCCCAGCCCCGGCTTGGTTGGCAATGCCAGCCGTCCGTCGGCGAACTCGAGCTGGGTGTCGATCAGCCGGCGGAAATTAAGCACCTGGTCGTCGGCGAAGTATTCGACGAAGGGCGCGTTGGGCGCCGCAGCCACCAGGTGAACGTGCAGGTCGTGGAACCAGTGCGGGCAGACCTCGACACCGTAGCTGGCGGCGGTGGCGACGATGCGCCGGAACTCGGTGATACCGCCGCACACGGCGGCATCGGTCTGCAGGATCATCGCCGCCTCCTTGTCGAGCAGTTCCTTGAAGCGCCAGCGCCCGGCCTCGATCTCGCCGGTCGCCACCGGCACCGGGGTGCGCTCGGCCAGGCGTCGATGGTTGTCGATATCGTCGGGGCTGAACGGCTCCTCGATCCAGTAGGGGTCGTAGGATTCAGCCATACGCATGAAGGCGAGCGCCGAGGGCAGGTCGCGCCAGGCATTGTTGGCGTCCATCATTACCAGCACGTCGGGGCCGACCGCCTCGCGCACGGCGGCCAAACGTGCCTCCTCCCCGGCCAGGGCCTCTCGCCCGACCTTGAGCTTCACCGCCGTGAAACCCTGTTCCACGTAGCCGCGCATCTCGTCGGCCAAATGCTGCGGCGTCTTGCCCTCCAGGTAGTAACCGCCGCTGGCATAGGCCGGCACGCTCTCGGTCTCGTTGGCCCCGAGCAGCTTGTAGAGCGGCAGGTTGGCGGCACGCGCGTTGCGGTCCCACAGCGCCGTATCGAGGATACTGATGGCACGCATCACCGAGCCGGTGCGGCCGTGCAGAAGCGCTTCCTGATACATCTCGCGCCACAGCCCTTCCACGCGATGGGTATCCTGGCCGACCAGCAACGGCTTGAGCAGGTCACGCACGGCATGGACGACCAGGTGCCCGGCGTTGCTGCCGCCATAACAAAAACCGATCCCCTTGTGGCCATCGTCTCCAGTGACCTCGACCAGGGCGTAATCGCGCTTGTGCACGCGGCGGTTGGAGAAGCTCGTCGGGTTGTCCAGCGGCACGCTGACCATGCGCGCCTTGACGTCAATAATGGTAGCCATAGTGTTTCGCTCTCGTGATTTGACGTTGTGATCAAGCGGTTTTCTTGAAGCGGGATAACGTAGCGCCCAACAGCGGAGTGGCTTGGAGGACGGAGAACAGTGCCAGCAGCAGCAAGCCGAACGCTATCGGGCTCTTGACGAAGATCAGGAAACTGCCGCCGCCAATCAGCATCGACTGTTGAAAACTGGTTTCCATGACAGGCCCGAGAATCAGGCCAACCACCATCGGTGCGGGTGACATGCCGGCCTTAATCATCCAGTAGCCGAACAGGCCGAAGGCAAACATCAGGCCCACATCGAAAAAACTGTTGTTGATGGCGAAAGAACCGACCACGCAGAGCACGATGATGGCGCACGCCACGAAACCATCTGGCACCTTCGTCACGCTGACGCAGAGGCGGGTGAACATGAGACCGACCGCCAGCAAGGCAAAGTTCGCCACGATGACGGCCCAGATAAGGGTATAGGTCACTTCACCATGCTCGGTCAGCAGATTGGGACCGGGCAATATCCCATGGACCATCAATGCCCCCAGCAGGATGGCGGTAGAGGAGCTTCCCGGGATGCCAAGGGCAATGGTCGGAATCAGCGAACCGCCCACCACCGAGTTATTGGCCGACTCCGGTGCAGCGAGGCCGGCAACGTCACCCTTGCCAAAACGGCTCTTGTCCTTGGCAAAGCGCTTGGCTTCGTTGTAGGCGAACCAGCTTGCCGTATCGCCGCCGGTGCCGGGGATCAACCCAGTGACAATGCCTATCACGCCCGAACGGAAGATATTGGGCATCAGCGATACGATTTCCTTGGCCTTTGGCAGGAGTCGGTCGGTGATCTTGTTGGCCACTTTCTTGGCATTTGATCCGTTCTTCTCGATCAAGAGCAACGCTTGGGGAATGGAGAACAGGCCAATGAGCGCCACGGTGAAACTGATCCCCGAGAACAGATTCATCTGCCCAAACGTCATCCTCGGCGTACCAGTGATCAGATCCATGCCCACCGTGCTCACCAGCAGACCGATTCCCCCGGATAACAGACCGGACACTACCGAGCCTTGCGAGAGAGACCCAATGATGGTGATGCCCAGCACGGCGACGGCAAAGAGTTCGATCGGACCGAACTTCAATACCAGAATGCCCAGTAAGGGGGCTGCCACGAGCAACGCGAGGCCGCTCATGAGACCACCGCAGAAGGAAGCGAACAGTGAAATGCCCAGCGCCTTGCCGGCCTTGCCCTGCTGGGAGAGAGGATAGCCGTCAAGCACGGTGGCGGCAGCAGCCGGCGTCCCGGGGGTATTTAGCAAGATGGCCGCGATCGACCCCCCATAGGACGCCCCCACGTACAAGGAGGCCAGCATGCTCAACCCGGCCCCTGGATCCATACTGAAGGTAATTGGCAGCAGCAACGCCAAGGCCATGGTGGCCGAAAGGCCAGGCATGGCGCCTACGAACATTCCAAGCAAGGTGCCACCAATAATAAGTAGCAAGTTGCTCCATGATAGGACATTCGATATTCCAACAAGCAACATGCCTGTGTCCATAATCCACTCCATCTTCAATACTGGCGTTATACGTTATAAGGAAGGCAGTGCTGGCATGTTCAGCCCTAAAAAACGAAAGAACACCAGCCCGATGACGATCAGCAAGCAAGCGACACCGACAGCCGAATACTTAGCGCTTACGCCCCGAGCGATAAATAGCGAAATCCCTAAGAACGCCGCCGTACCTATGAAATACCCGACGATACTAATACTGTAGGCATACAGTAGTGCAGCGAAGTAAACCAGAAAGGCCCTGAAGACCCCCCCTCCTCTCCATTGCGGTTTCCGGCTAGGTGAAACACTGGCTACAGGGGAAGTACTCATCACCTTTCTGGAGACCACGGCTTCTTGAATAATCAAAGCCAATGACAACAATCCCACCGCTGTTGCAAAGATCAATGGTATTTGAGCCGCCCTCGTTGGATACTCCATGTTATTCAAAAAGAAAAACACTCCCAAGAAAATGCCGAAGGCACCCAGTGCCAGGCGACTCATATTCATGTCATCAACCTCCGCATCAGTGACATTTCGTCAGGCGTCATCTTGCACTTCCGCCCAAATGTCGATGAATGTCTCTTCCATACGTTTCATCATGTCCATGTAACCGTCACCGGTCACGATATCGATATAGAATGCGCGCTCTTCTGCCGCCCGAAGAAATTCCTCGTTGGTAGCCAGTTCTTCAAAAGCGGCAATCAACTCGTCGCGTGCCTGATCGGGAATGCCTGCCGGTGCGCTATAACCGCGAGATGAGCCATTGACCACTTCGTAGCCCATCTCTTTGAGCGTCGGCACATCCGGCAGCATCGGCAATCGATCTTCGGCAAACACAGCTAGGGGGCGCAGGCTCTCTGCCTTGATGTGACCGTACACGATCCCTACGTTGTTGAAACTGGCATCGATCTGACCGCCCATGGCAGCCGTTGCGGAAGGACCGTCTCCAGAAAAGGGTACCTTTTCAAACTTAACTCCAACGGCATTTTCCACCATGATCGTTGAGAAGTAATCGTCTCCTCCGACACCTGAATTACCTATCGTGATACGCCCAGGGTTTTCTTCAGCCGCTTGAAACAAATCCTCAACTGTCTGATAGGGGCTGTCGGGCGGGACTACAATAACGCCAGGATCCGTAACTACATTAGCTATGGGCGTAAATTGATCGATATTATAAGATACAGCAGCATTGATAATATAATTAGTCATTAACATCGGCGTATTGGTAATGCTAATCACCGAACCATCTTTAGGCGACTGGTTAGCCAGTCGATTCCAAGCAATCGCCCCAGCTGCTCCTGGTATATATTCATTTACGAAACTGACTCCCAATATCTCTCTCAGATATGGGTGTGCTAACTGCGCAAGAGCATCACTTCCTCCACCTGCCTGGAACCCCTGAAGCACTTTTATCTCATCAGTAACGGAATAGTCCGCACTTGCTGACAGTGGAATAAGCGCTGTTATCGCGAACATAGATAAAGAGGCTGGCAATAGTATTTTTTTCATTATAGTTACCTTGCTTATGGTTTTGTTTAAGGCATCGCATGAATTTTGTTTGGCATGCCTCGCAAAACCTAGTACCTTGGCAACAAGATTGTCAATAATCTTGTTGCTAATAATCCTAAAGTCTAAGCGCCCCCTCGCGAGAACCAAGGAGAATCAATTTTGAAAACAAACAATGGCCCAAAGGGGATGTCAGGAAGGCTGACCAACTACGGCGACGAGGGCTTCTCGCTGTTTCTTCGTAAAGCCTTCATCAAGGGAATGGGATACACGGATGACGCCCTCTCGCGACCCGTGATAGGTATCACTAATACCTACAGCGGCTACAATGCGTGCCATGGCAACGTGGATGCCTTGGTGGAGAGCGTCAAGCGCGGTGTCATGCTCGCCGGCGGCCTGCCCATCGATTTCCCTACCATTTCGCTGCACGAATCATTCTCCCATCCCACCAGCATGTATCTGCGCAACCTGATGGCCTTGGACACGGAAGAGATGATCCGCGCTCAACCTATGGACGCCATCGTATTGATTGGTGGTTGCGACAAGACCGTACCGGCACAGCTCATGGCTGCTGCCAGTGCCGGTATTCCGGCTATCCAGTTGGTGACCGGCCCGATGCTCAGCGGCTCGCACCGAGGGACGCGAGTCGGTGCGTGTACCGATTGTCGACGCTATTGGGCAGCCTATCGCGGTCAGGAAATCGACGATCAGGAGATCATTGAGGTCAACGACAAGCTGGTTCCCACCGTAGGGACCTGCTCGGTAATGGGCACCGCCAGTACCATGGCGTGCCTCGCCGAAGCGATGGGCATGATGTTGCCTGGAAGCGCCACAGCTCCAGCGGTCTATGCCGATCGCCGGCGTATCGCCGAATATACAGGCGCCGAGGCCGTGCGTATTGCCTCTGAGAAAGTTGTGCCAGCCGACATCATGACCGAGGCGGCCCTGGAAAATGCGCTACGCGTATTGCTGGCTCTCGGAGGCTCGACCAACGGATTGATCCACCTGACCGCTATCGCCGGGCGACTGGGCATTGACATAGACCTTAACGCCTTTGATCGCATGAGCCGGGAGACCCCGGTACTGGTCGACCTCAAGCCTTCCGGCGAGCATTACATGGAACATCTCCATCATGCGGGAGGCCTGGCGGCGCTGCTGCACGAGATCCGCCCTCTTCTACATCTCGATGCCATGACCATCAACGGCAAGACCCTGGGTGAAAACCTGGAGGCTTCCACACGCATCATCGGCCAGCAAGTGGTCAGGCCACGCGACAATCCCATCTATGCCCAAGGCGGTATCGCCGTACTGGAGGGCAACCTCGCCCCTCGTGGCGCTATCATCAAGCAGTCGGCCGCCTCTCCTGAACTCATGGACCATACCGGACGCGCCGTGGTGTTCTCATCCATGGAGGACCTGGCCATGCGTATCGACGACCAAGAACTGGACGTCAAGGCCGACGATGTGCTCGTGCTGCAAAACATTGGACCGAAGGGAGCGCCCGGCATGCCCGAGGCGGGTTACATTCCCATTCCCAAGAAGCTCGCGGCTCAAGGGGTCAAGGACATGGTACGCATTTCCGACGGTCGCATGAGCGGTACGGCGGCTGGTACCATCGTGCTACATGTCTCACCGGAGGCGGCCGATCAAGGCCCCCTGGCCTTGGTACGGACCGGCGATATCATCCAGCTGGACGTCAAGGCCCGCAGCCTGCAACTCTTGGTGGATGAGGACGAACTGGCTCGACGGCGCCAGGCACTGAAACCAGTGGAAGCCCAGTCACAGGCAGGTGGCTACCGGCGCCTGTTTCTGGAACAGATCCTCCAAGCGGAGGAAGGCTGCGATTTCCGCTATTGTCGCCCCGAACCCACCCGCAAGATACCCAGAAGAAGCTGACCACTTCTTGGTGATGGAACTTGGGTAACATAGCTGGCGCTTGACAGGCATGAGCGCCAGTCTTGGTATGACCCGTTCCAAACAATTCGGCTAGGATGCGAAGCATGGCTAATACTCAACGCAGCGAACAGTATGTCCCGATCGAGCCTCTAAATGTGGAAGATATCATCGCCGCGATTGAGGAGGACATAGTGCTTGGCCGCTTGAACCCCAAGGAGAGATTGGTCGAAGAGGATCTATTGGAACGGTTCGGCTGCAAGCGCCATGTGGTTCGTCAAGCTCTGTTCCAGCTTGAGGACATTGGCTTGGTCGAGCGCATCAAAAACCGGGGCGCCTTCGTGAAAGTCTACACACCTCAGGAGGTGAAGGACCTTTACGCCATGCGCGAGTTGCTGGAACTTGCTGGAATCGAGGCACTGTCCCTGCCGGCGCCCGAGACACTCGTGGGACGCCTGGAAGAGATTCAGGACCAGCACTCCAAGGCGGTTGAAAAGCAGGACATGCGGAGCATCTTCAGACTCAACATTGCCTTTCACCAGGTACTCTTTGCCGCAACGGGCAACAGGTACCTGACGGAAACCATCAATGACTTCGCCAAGAAGGCCCATGCCATTCGCTTCGCGGCGATCTCCGATCTCGATAGCCTCAAGCGGGCAAGGGATGAACACATTGAGATCATCGAAGCAATAAGGCAGCAGGACAGGCAAGCGCTGCGGGAACTGTGCCGCCGCCATATTCTGCCATCGAAGGAAAGCTATATCAGGATGTATGAGTTGCGCCTCGGCAAGACATAACGGAAACACCCGCCCGGTTTCCCGGACGGGTCGTTCTCAGCTCGTCAGCTTGGCGGCGAACCCGGCCACGTATTCTCCCTGGAAGCGGGCGATCTTCAGCTCGCGCTCATCGGGCTGGCGCGACCCGTCGCCACCGGCCAGCGTCGAGGCGCCATAGGGCGTGCCACCGCTGACCTTGGAGATATCGAACTGCTCTTCAACGCCATAACCGATCGGCACGATCAGCATGCCGTGGTGGGCAAGCGTGGTCCAGGTGGAGGTGATGGTCATCTCCTGGCCGCCGCCGGTACCGGTGGAGGTGAAGGCACTGGCGACCTTGCCGCGCAGCGCGCCCTTGGCCCACAGCCCACCGGTCTGGTCGAAGAAGGTGCGCATCTGGCCGGCCATGTTACCAAAGCGGGTCGGGGTACCGACGATGATCGCGTCGTAGTCGGCGAGTTCGCCCGGTGTCGCTTCCGGCGTGCTAAAGTCCTGCTTGCCACCGGCCTTGGCGAAGCTCTCGGCATCCATGGTTTCCGGCACGCGCTTGACGGTGACATCAACACCCTCCACTTGGCGGGCGCCTTCGGCCACGGCATGCGCCATGGTATCGATATGGCCATACATGGAGTAGTAGAGTACGAGGATCTTGGTCATTGGTGACGCTCCTTATTCCTGCGTTGACATGTTGCGGCTGTAGACAGTTTGCTGTGGCTCTCAGTGTAGAGAAGCCTTCGGCCAAGTTAAGCGAATGATTTCGAGCCATCATTACGATTTTATCGACTAATACTGAATGAGAGTCATGGAGCGAGACATGCTCGACAGCTGGCTGGAGACGACATTTGCCGAGACGTCGCAAGACTCGGGCCAACGCCCAAGGAGCGGCAAGGGGGAGCACCTGCAGCATGGACGCTACGTACTGCATGGCCCTGGCATACTCGAGCTGATTCCGGCAAACCCAGGGCCGCACGCCCGAGTCTGCGTCGTGTCGGCGGGCCTGCACGGCAACGAGACTGCACCGATCGAGCTTGTCGGCGAGCTGCTCGCACGCTTGGAGGCGGGCCTATTGCGACTCGGCGCGCCAATGCTGGTTCTGCTGGGCAATATCCCCGCCCTGCGCCGGCAGCAGCGCTTCATCGGCACTAATCTCAACCGACTGTTTCGCCGAGATAACGAGGAAGCCGGCGCGGAGCCCGAGCGTGCCCGCGAGCTGATGGCTGCCGTCGACCGCTTCTATGCCCGCCACGCCGCCTGCTGCTCGCCTGACACGCCGCCCATCCATTACGATCTGCACACCGCCATTCGCGATAGCCGCTATCCGCGTTTTGTCGTCGAGCCCTGTGCCGACCGCGTCACCGATAACCAGCAGTGGCGCTGGCTCGCGGCGGCGGGTATCCAGGCGGCACTGCATCAGCACCAGCACAGCTGGACGTTTTCGCACTACTCACGGCACTATCATGGTGCTCAGGCGTTTACGTTGGAGCTCGGCCGGGTCGCCCCTTTCGGCGCGAACGACCTGGAGGCGCTGCATCTCATGCGGATGCTGCTCGAAGCCTTGCTGGAAGGGCGTGCGCCCCCGGAAGCGCCAGCTTCCCGCATGGCCTTCTTTCGCGTCGAGCATGAGCTGGTCCGCCAATCGCAGTCGTTTCGACTCTGCTTTGCCGAGGAGACGCCAAACTTTACCGAATTCGCTCCCGGCACGCGCCTGGCGAGCGATGCCGAGGCCGGTGACTACCTCGTTGGCGAGCGGCCTCTGTCGGTGGTGTTTCCCAATGCCAACGTCGAGATTGGCGCGCGCGCCGCCCTGCTGGTCGCACCGGAGGCAGCGCCCGCGGCCCCCGTCAGGCAAGAACAAAGCGGAAAATAGCAATTCAATAATTGGGCTCTCCCATGACCCGTCAGGCCTGTTAGAATCGCCCATTTTTCGCGCCAGCAGTATCGATGTCCTTTGTCCGGAGCCCGTGTCATGGCCACAACGCCCATCCCGCTGGAAGTGCGTAACATCAAGAAACGCTTTGGTGACGCTGAAGTCCTCAAGGGACTGTCGTTGCAAGCCAATAAAGGCGACGTGATCACCTTGATCGGTGCCTCCGGCTCAGGAAAGAGTACCTTCCTGCGCTGCATGAATCTGCTCGAGCAGCCCGACGAGGGCGACCTGCTGCTGCATGGCGAGGAGATCCGCTTCAAGCAGACCAGGCAAGGTCGCGAGCCCGCCGACTGGAAGCAGGTCGTGCGCATGCGCGCCAGGCTCTCCATGGTATTCCAGAGTTTCAATCTCTGGGCACACATGACGCTGCTCGAGAATGTGATCGAAGCACCGGTCCATGTGCTCAAGAAACCCAGGAAGGAGGCGATCGAACATGCCCGCGCACTGCTCGAGCGGGTCGGCCTCTCGCATCGTGCCGACGCCTATCCCGCGCAGATGTCCGGCGGCCAGCAGCAGCGCGGCGCCATCGCCCGTGCGCTCGCCATGGACCCCGAGGTGATGCTGTTCGACGAACCCACCTCGGCGCTGGACCCCGAGCTGGTCGGTGATGTGCTCAAGGTGATGCGTGACCTGGCCAAGGAGGGGCGCACCATGGTGGTGGTGACCCATGAGATGGGCTTTGCCCGCGACGTCTCCAGTCAGGTGATCTACTTGCATCAGGGGCTGGTCGAAGAGGCAGGTCCGCCCCAGGAGGTGCTGACCGCCCCCCGTTCCGAGCGCCTGAAGCAGTTCCTGGCCCCCAAGTATTGATGAGGCGTATCGCCGCCCCTCGAGGGAGAGAAGCATGCTAGACCTCCACGGCTACGGCCCCAGGCTGCTGGAAGGCGCCGGCGTCACCATCCAGCTGGCAGTGCTGTCGTTGATCCTGGCCATCGTGCTGGGCCTGCTGACCGCCAGCGCCAAGATGTCGCGCAGCTGGCTGCTGCACAAGATCGCCACGCTCTACACCACGGTGATCCGTGGCGTGCCCGACCTGGTGCTGATGATGCTGCTGTTCTTCGGTGGCCAGATGGGGCTCAACGTCCTCACCGACATGCTCTACGACCGCTTCGGCATCGATCTTTTCATCAATCTCAACGCCTTCGCGGCCGGCGTGATCACCATCGGCTTCATCTTCGGCGCCTACATGGGCGAGACCTTCCGGGGCGCCTTTCTGGCGGTGGATCATGGCCAGATCGAGGCCGGCCGCGCCTACGGCATGAGCGACTGGCTGGTGTTTCGGCGTATCCGCTTCCCGCTGATGATGCGTCACGCCCTGCCGGGGCTCTCCAACAACTGGATGGTGCTGCTCAAGACCACCGCACTGGTCTCGGTGATCGGATTGACGGACATGGTACGTGTCGCCGCCGAAGCCTCGCGGGCCACCCATGAACCCTTCACCTTCCTGATCCCGGTGGCAATGATCTACCTGCTGATCGCCAGCCTCTCGGAGTGGGCCTTCGCCAGGCTGCAGAAGCGCTACAACGTCGGCTTCGGGGGCCACTGACATGCTCGATATCTCGACCTGGTTCAACGACCTGCTGGCCGGCAACGTGATCTTCACGCCACAGACCCTGGCCTACTACTGGCAGGGGCTGGTCACCACCACCCAGCTGGTGTTCTTGTCGCTGCTGGTCGGCCTGGTGCTGGCGGTGCCGCTTTCGATCCTGCGCGGCTCGAAACGTCCCTGGATCAAGTGGCCGATCTATTTGTACACCTACGTGTTTCGTGGCACGCCGCTGCTCATCCAGCTATACATCATCTACTACGGCGTGGTGTTCTTCGACGGTATCCAACAGACATTGCTGTGGCCAATCCTGCGCGAGGCGTTCTACCCCGCGCTGATCGCCTTCACGCTCAACACCGCCGCCTACACCACCGAGATCTTTCACGGCGCGATCAAGGCAACGGCCCGCGGCGAGATCGAAGCCGCCCGCGCCTACGGCATGTCCAACGGCCTGATGATGCGGCGTATCATTCTGCCCAGCGCCTTCCGACGTGCCTTACCGGCCTACGGCAACGAGGTGATCTTCATGCTCCACGCAAGCGCCATCGCAAGCGTGGTGACGCTGATGGACCTGACCGGGGCCGCACGCTTCGTCTATGCACGCTTTTATGCCCCGTTCGAGGCCTTCCTGTTCGTCGCCGCGATCTACCTGTGCCTGACCTTCGCGATCCTCTACTTCTTCCGTTTCCTCGAGAAGCGACTGCTGGCCCACCTGAGGCCCGCCTGAGGGAGCCTGTGATAGCATCGTGGCGTCAAACGAGCGTTGGAAAATCGCTCCGCAAGGGCGGTTTTCCCCTTCCGGCCAGCCACCAGCTGCGCTAACGTTAGCGGGTCTTCACGCACTGTGAACCGTGAACAACAACAGGGAGCTACACCCATGAAAAAACTGCTGACCGTCTCGATTCTCGGTGCAGCCATTGCCGCTGGCACCGCCCAGGCGCGCGATTACGACCATGTGCGCTTCGGTGTCGACGTACCCTACGAGCCGATGGAGTACCGCACGCCAGAGGGCGAACTGACGGGTTTCGACATCGACCTGGGCAATGCCCTGTGCGAGGAGATCGGCATCACCTGCGAGTGGATCGTACAGGAGTGGGACGGCATCATTCCAGGCCTTATGTCGCGCAACTACGACGCCATCATGTCATCGATGACCATCAACGATGAGCGCCGCCAAACCGTGCTGTTCTCCGACCCTTACTTCACGCCGCCTTCGGCCTGGTTCGCGCCGCAAGACAGTGACATCGACGAGGCCAGCGAATCCACCCTGGAAGGCACCACCATCGGCGTGCAGCGCGGTACCTTGCAGGATAACTATGTCACCGACATGTACGGCAGCGTGGCCCGTGTGAGCCGCTACTCCACTGCCGACGACATGGTGCTGGACATGCAGGCCGGGCGCCTGGATATCCTGTTCCTCGACTACCCGGTGGGCAAGGCCACCCTGCTCGACAGCGAAAGCCGCGACTACAAGGTGGTCGGCGACATGGTCACCGAGCCCAAGGAGTACTTCGGTGACGGCTTCGGCATCGCCTTCCGTCCGCGTGACGAAGCCTTGGCGGAGCGCTTCAACGAGGCGCTGGCGACCCTGCAGGAGGACGGCACCTACGACGAGATCTACGAGCGCTACTTCGGCGAAGACGAGTAAGCTTTCTTTCGCTCCCTCGGCGTCGCCGAGGGAGCTGGCCTCCACCACGCCTCCACATTCGCCCCTCCTCGCCACTGCTGGTATCCCCGCCCAATCCCGCTGCCACCTCTCCGCCCCCGCTTTAGACAAAGGTCGTAAACCTAAAGTCGCAGCCAGCTGTTAAGGTGTCGACAACGCAGCCAGGCGCACGCCTAGCGCCCATCGACCATGGAGAGGATATGCCGACGACGACAATGACAGGGGAGCGATCCTGGAGACATTGGGGCACGCTACTTGCGGGCCCTCTGCTGTTTGTACTGCTCCACCTGGTGATGCCCGATACGCTGATCGACCCGGCACCGCGTACCGTGCTGGCACTTACTGCGTGGATGGCGGTGTGGTGGATCAGCGAGCCGGTGCCGATCCCCGTCACTTCCTTTCTGCCCATGGTGGTGCTGCCGCTCTCCGGCGTGATGCCCTTGGATGATGCCGTCGTCGGCTATTCCAATCCGGTCATCTACATGTACATGGGCGGGTTCATCCTGGCGATCGCCATCGAGCGCTGGAACCTGCATCGGCGCATCGCGCTCAACATCGTCAACCGTATCGGCAACAGCCTGCGCAGCATCGTGCTCGGGGTGATGATCGCATCAAGCTTCCTGTCGATGTGGATCTCCAATGCCGCCACCGCGCTGATGATGCTGCCGATCGCCCTGGCGCTGCTCGCCGAGCTCGACGAGCGCGATCAGTTCGACCGCGGCCAGCGCGACGCCTTCGCCATCACCCTGCTGCTCACCGTGGCTTACTCGGCCTCCATCGGCGGCCTGGCAACGATCATCGGCTCGGTGCCCAACGCTATCGTGGTGGCGATGATCCCGCAGTTCTTCGACGTCGAAATCAGCTTCCTGCAGTGGATGATCTTCGCCCTGCCGTTGACGCTGATCCTGCTCACGGTGCTCTATTTCTATCTCACGCGCTTCTATGCCAAGGTGCCCAGCGCTCCACTGCGGGTCGACTTCATCGCCAAGGAACTCAAGGCCATGGGCCCCATGAGCCGTGAGGAACGCCGCGTGCTGGTGGTGTTCGTGTGTACGGCACTTGCCTGGGCGCTGCGCGGCTGGCTGGCCCCCTTCTTCGACCTGCCGATCAACGACACGATCATTGCCGTCGTGGCCGCCATCTCGCTGTTCGTGATTCCGGCCCACTCCGAGAATCGCAGCCTGCTGGTGTGGGAGGACATGGTAAAGCTGCCCTGGGGGCTGTTCATCCTGTGGGGCGGCGGCATGGCGCTGGCAGCCGCCTTCAGTGCCAGCGATCTGACCGGCTGGATCAGCGAGCAGCTCCAGTTGATGGGCGACATTCACTACTTCTGGCTGCTGCTGTTCATGGTCACCTTGATGCTGTTTCTCACCGAGATCATGTCCAACACCGCCACTGCCAACATGGCCCTGCCAATTACCGCAGGCATGGCGGCGACGGTGGCCACCGGCCATCCGCTGGGATTGATGATCGGCGTGGCGCTGGCTACCACCTGCGCCTTCATGATGCCGATCTCCACGCCACCCAATGCCGCGGTGTTCTCAAGCGGACGCATCAGCATTCGCCAGATGGCCACGGCGGGGCTGCTGATGAACCTCGTCTCGGTGGTGGTGATCACCGCCTTCGTCTACTTCGTAATGCCGATGCTGCTGCCCCATCCCAACGGCTGAGGCCACATGTCGGTCAAAGGCCTCGGTGGGAGCCCGGCACATGCACGCCGGGCTCCCCGTCCTGCAACTCTCCGGCCGCCAGCGGCCGGGCGAGTTCGCTGAGGATGCCGCACTCGCTCGCCGCGCTCTCGCCGTTGCAGCGCTGACGCAACCTGACCAGCGCCAGCTTAAGCGTCTGAAGCTGGACGATGCGTGACGCCACGTGATCGAGATGCGCATCGATCAAGGCATTGACCTCGCCGCAGGGCTGCTCGGGGTGGTCGTGGCACTCGAGCAGGGTGCGTATCTCGCCCAGCGTCATGTCCAGCGCCCGGCAATGGCGAATGAAGCCAAGGCGTTCTGCGTGCGCTTCGCCGTAGAGGCGATAGTTGCCGCTGCTGCGTGCCGGCTCGGGCAATAGCCCCTCGCGCTCGTAGTAGCGGATGGTTTCCACCGCACAGCCGGTGCGGGTGGCCAGCTCGCCGATCTTCATGCCCATCCTCCCCGATTTCTCTTGACCCTGTAGCGGCTTCAGGGTGTGTCATCAGCATATGCGATGACACGGAGTTCTACCATGACCGAACGATCCTGCTACTCGAACTGCAGCATCCCAGAAGCGATCCCCGCCGCACAGAAGCACAACCATCCTCCTACCGGTACAGAGCCGCTGCGCCTGCACATTGAGGCGATGGACTGCCCTACCGAGGAGGCGCTGCTGCGTCGGGCGCTGGAGGACGTGCCCGGCATCGAGCGGCTCGACTTCGACCTGATCGGCCGCGTGCTGACCGTTCATCACCGCAATGCGGCGGAAGAAGCTATTCAGCGCCGTATCGCGTCCACCGGCATGACGGCACAGCGCCACGATCCAACGCAACGCATGCCCGAAGCCAGCAGCGAAGAGCACTGGTGGAAGCTGGGTGCAGCCGCGGCTCTAGCCCTTGCCGCCGAGGCCAGCCACTGGCTTGAACTGGCCGAGCCCTGGCTTGCCGCCGCACTGGCGCTGACGGCCATCGCCCTGGTGGGCCTGCCCACCTGGAAGAAAGGCTTCATTGCCCTGCGCCACCGCACGCTCAACATCAACGCCCTGATGAGCGTGGCAGTGACCGGCGCCCTGCTGATCGGCCAGTGGGCAGAGGCGGCCATGGTGCTGGTGCTGTTCACATTGGCCGAGCGCATCGAGGCGCGCTCGCTGGGCCGGGCACGCAACGCCATTCGCGAGCTGCTCTCGCTGGCACCGGAGAGCGCCAACGTGCGCCAGCCCGACGGCAACTTCCGCAACGTTCCGGCCAGCGAGGTCACGGTGGGCAGCCTGGTGCGGGTGCGACCGGGCGAGCGCCTGGCGCTGGACGGCAGCGTTGCCGAGGGGCACCCGGCGCTGGACGAATCGCCTATCACCGGCGAGAGCCTGCCGGTGGACAAGGCGCCGGGAGCGGCCGTGTTCGCCGGCAGTGTCAATCAGGGCAGCGAGTTTCTCTACCGCACCACCCGCGCGGCGAGCGACACCACCCTGGCCCGCATCATCCATACCGTGGAGCAGGCCCAGGCCAGCCGCGCGCCGACTCAGCGCTTCATCGACCGCTTCGCTGCCGTCTATACCCCGGTTGTGTTCGCCATCGCCCTGCTGGTCGGGCTCACCTGGCCGTGGCTATTCGGTGTGAGCTGGCTGGATGGCATTTACCGCGCCCTGGTCCTGCTGGTGATCGCTTGCCCCTGTGCGCTGGTGATCTCCACCCCGGTCACCATCGTCAGCGGCCTGGCCGCTGCCGCCCGCGCGGGCATTCTGATCAAGGGCGGCAATGTGCTCGAGCAGGGCCATCGCCTCGTCACCATCGCCTTCGACAAGACCGGCACCTTGACCCGAGGCCGCCCCTCGCAGCGCACCTGGCACCCGCTCGATCCGGTGCTGGACACCCACGGACGTGAGCGCCTGCGCGCTCTGGCGGCGGGCCTCGCCGGTCGCTCGTCGCACCCGGTCTCGACGGCCCTGGCCCGCGCCGCCGAGACCGATGGCGTCGTTCCGCTGGAAGTGAGCGACGTGCGGGAGCTACCCGGCCGCGGCGTGATCGCCAGGCAAGGCGAGCGCGCCCTCTGGCTCGGCAATCGCCGGCTGATGCAGCAGTTCGCGGCGGTCGACGACGCGCTCGAGGCTCAGCTGGGGCAGCACGAGGCCCGCGGCGAAACCCTGGTCATTCTTGGCGAGGAGAACCAGCCGCTGGCACTGTTCGCCGTCGGCGATCCGCTGCGCGAGGAGAGCCAAGAAGCGGTTGCCGGCCTGCATCGTCTGGGAATCACGACGCTGATGCTGAGCGGCGACAACCCGGCAAGCGTGGCCACCATCGCCAGTCGGATCGGCATCGACGAAGCCCACGGTGCGCTGCTGCCGGAGGACAAGCTGGCCATGATCGAGGCGCGCGCGGCCCAGGGTCCGGTAGGCATGGTGGGGGATGGCATCAACGACGCCCCGGCCCTGGCCCGCGCCGACATCGGCTTCGCCATGGGCGCGCTGGGCAGCGACGCCGCCATCGAAACCGCCGACGTGGCGCTGATGGACGACGACCCGCGCCGGCTGGTCGACTTTCTGCGCCTGTCTGGCCGCACGCGCAGGGTACTGCTGCAGAACATCGCCATCGCCCTGGGCCTCAAGGCGACATTCATGATGCTGGCCTTCACCGGACACGCCACCTTGTGGATGGCGGTATTCGCCGACATGGGGGCGAGTCTCATCGTTGTGGTCAACGGGATGCGGCTACTGCGTCCCGTTCATTGAGGGAGATGTTGTCCGCCGCTGGCGCCGCGCAGGAAATTGAGCGCCCAGCGTGCCATCAGCTCGCTGTCGAGCGCTGCATTGAGCGATACAAGCCCCTCGCGCACCCGGTTGTCTCCGACCCGCTCGCTGCGTAACGACATCAGGTCCCGCGAATAGGGCTTGAGGAATTCCGGATGCCCCTGCACACCGAGAAAATGCTTGCCAACCTGCATCAGGTAGAAGGGGCAGAAGTCACTGCCGGCCAATATTTTGGCGTCAGGCGGCAGCTCCACTACCTGGTCCTGGTGGCTGACGATCAAATCGAGCCCCTCCTGCCAAGGCTCCATCCACTCGGCACGCTCAGTGAGGCGATTGAAGGAGACGCCCACACCCCACCCCAGCGGACTCTGGATTACCCTGCCGCCAAGCGCCTTGGCGATCAGCTGATGGCCGAAGCAGACCCCGAGCAGAGGCTTGCCTGCTGCATAGAGGCGACGCACGAAGCCGCACAGCTCGTCGACCCAGGCCAGGCCATCGTTGACGCCACACTTGGAGCCGGTGGTCATCCAGGCATCCACCGCCTCGATGTCATCAGGAAGTTCACCGTCCTGACAGCGCCAGACACGGAAGGTCAGCGTCGGGTCCAGCGCGCCGAACAACCGCTCGAACATCTCCGGATAGTTGCCGTGTTCGCCGCGCAGCTCCGGCGCCACGTCATCGCACTGCAGGATGCCTATCCGCATCGGTCCTCTCCACGAAACGAAAAACTTATATTAACAAAGCATCACCGACTGAACCTCCTCAGCAGCTATCCTGTAAGCCAATTAAGCCAATAACAACATCCGAGCATGGTCCACAGGAGTCCTTATGACGCACCTACTGTTCGTCTACGGCACACTCAAGCGCGGCTTCGCTCATCATGAGCGCTATCTCGGCCAGGCGGAATTTCTCGACAAGGCGATCACCTGCGAGCCTTTTCCGCTGGTGCTCAACGGTCCGCGATTCTCCCCGGTATTGATCGATGCCCAGGGGCACGGGCTGCAGGTTAAGGGCGAACTCTACCGGGTCGGCAACGCGACACTTGATGAACTCGACCGCCTGGAGCGGGTCAATTTACGCGACGGCTATTGCCGAAGGCGACTGACGATCGCCGATAGCAACGGTATCGCTCGTGCCGCCTGGTGCTACCTGAAGCATTCGACCTGGGTCGAGGATGTCAGAAGCGAACCGCTGGATATCTATGACGACGAGCGTTATCGTCCCCGCGACGATGGTTTGGATTGATACCCTGACATGGAGGTAACGATGACCGCCCCGGCAACGACACTGCACGACACCGTGCGCCCCTCTTCGACCTGGACCGGCTGGGGTCAATGGCTGGCCCTGTTCACCATGAGCGTCGATCATCTCACCCGCTATGTGTTGCCGGGCAACTGGGATCTCTCTTGGGCCGGCGCCTCGGTCGGACGCATCGCCTTTCCGCTGTTCGCCGCCATGGTCGCCTGGCATGGGCTGTTCAACACCCGTAACCCGATGCGCTATGCCAGGCGCATCCTGGTCATCGGCTTGGCCGCCCAGATCCCCTACATGATGATGCCGCGCGTCTCCGATGCCTTCGTGCTCAATGTCTGCTTCACGCTGGCGGCGGGGCTCGCCTGGGGTGCCTGGCTGCGCGACCTGCTCGACAGGCAGCGCCGGGGGGAGCTGAGCGCAGCGTGGCTGGCGCTGGGCACCGCTGCCTCGCTGGTGGTGTGGTTTCTGCTCGGTGACTGGGTGGAGTACGGCCACCGCGGGCTGCTGCTGCTTCCGCTGTTCATGCTGGCGATGTACCACCTCAACCGTGGCGGCGACTCGCTTTCCGAGCGGCTGCTGGCCGTGGCCGCCGCGCTGCCCCTGCTGATCATCGCCGGGATGATGAACTACAGCGACATGGCCAAGTCGTTTACCGTAGCGACCTGCCTGGTGGTACTGCTGCTCGCGGCGGGCGCCTCCCGCGGCGTGCCCCAGGTCGGCGTGGTCATGCCGCGTCGCCTGTGGCTGGCCTGGTACCCCGGTCACTTCGCGCTGATCGCCCTGTGGCTATGGCTGGTGGGCGCAATAGGTTGAAGGTGGCCGTTGTCACCGAACTGCCATGATTCCTTCATGGCAGTGCAACCCTCGCTGACGAGCATAGGGGCACTTCATCCCATATGAGAGAGCCCCATGAAAGGCCCCCAGCAGATCGGCAGCGCCGACCCCGTCCTCGCCGCTGGCGACGAGACCCTGAGCAACCACTCGAGCAACGCCTATTTCGGCGACATTCTTCAGGCGCGTATCAGCCGCCGCGCCATGCTGCGCGGCAGCCTGGCAGCGGCTGTCGCCGGCGCCATGGCCACCAGCCTGCCCTTCGGCTCGGCCTTTGCCGCCCAGGGGTCGCGCAGTGGACCGACTCTAGGCTTCCAGGCGATTCCCACCAGCAATGCCGATAGCGTCACGGTACCGCCAGGCTATCGGGTCCAGACGCTGATTCCCTGGGGTACGCCGATCACCGGCGACTATCCCGCGTTCTCGCTCGCCAATGGCGCCGACGAGCAGGCACAGCAGGTGGGCAGCCATCACGACGGCATGCACTTCTTCCCGCTGGAGGGGAGCCGCGACGGCCTGCTGGTGCTCAACCACGAGTACGTCGAGCCTCGCTTCATGCATGCCGCAGCCGCGGACCTGGCACTCGACAGCGAGCAGTTTCCGCAGCATGCCGACGGCTCCCGTGATGCCGACCAAGTGCGTAAGGAGATGAACAACCACGGTGTCTCGGTGGTGCGTATCCGCCAGGGCGACGACGGCCAGTGGCAGGTGGTGCGCGACGCCCACAACCGGCGCATCACCGGCCTCACGCCGATGCAGCTCTCCGGCCCGGTCGCCGGCACCCACCACGTGCAGACCAAGTACAGCCCCGATGGCAGCATGGTAAGGGGCACGCTCAACAACTGCGCTCACGGCACCACTCCCTGGAACACCTACCTGGCCGCCGAAGAGAACTGGTCGGGCTACTTCGCCAACCAGGACACCGAGATCGACCGGCGCCAGACGCGCTACGGCATCGAGACGCGCAGCGAAGGGCGTTATCAATGGCACCGTGCCGAGGGCGGTGACGATGAATACGTGCGCTTCGACGCCACCACCCGCGGCACCACGGCGCAGGAGGACTACCGCAACGAGCCTCACGCCTTCGGCTACATGGTCGAGATCGATCCCATGCAGCCCGATGCCGCCCCGGTCAAGCGCACGCACCTGGGGCGCTTCGCCCATGAAGGCGTGATCTTCGCCCCGGCCGTGGAGGGCCAGCCGGTGGTCTGCTACTCCGGCGACGACGCCCGCTTCGAGTACATCTACAAATTCGTCTCGAGTCGCCCCTATCAGGCGGCCACCGCCGAGGGTTCGCTGCTCGACGAGGGCACGCTCTATGTTGCCCGCTTCAACGAGGATGGCAGCGGCGAGTGGCTGGCCCTGGCCCCCGGCGTCAACGGCCTGACGCCGGAGAACGGCTTCGAGGATCTCGCCGACATTCTGGTCAACACCCGCAATGCCGCGGATCATGTCGGCGCCACCAAGATGGACCGCCCGGAGTGGGGTGCGGTGGACCCCGTCACCGGCCAGGTCTACTTCACCCTGACCAACAACAGCCGCCGTGCAGAGGGCCAGCAGGACGCCGCCAACCCGCGCGCCGACAACAATTTCGGGCATATCATTCGCTGGCAGGAGGCGGGTCACCACTCGGCCGAGCGCTTCGCCTGGGATCTGTTCGTGCTGGCAGGCGACGCTGACGATAGCCGCGACCTGACCGGGGAGCCCCTCGGGCAGGACGCCATCTTCGCCAGCCCCGACGGCCTGTGGATCGACCCGGACCGCCGCCTGTGGATCCAGACCGACATCAGCGAGTCGGTGATGAATACCGGCATCCATGAGGTGTTCGGCAACAACCAGATGCTGGCCGCCAATCCCGAAACCGGCGAGATCAAGCGCTTCCTGACAGGGCCCCTCGGCCAGGAGATCACCGGCGTGATCACCACGCCGGACCAGCGCACCATGTTCGTCAACGTCCAGCACCCGGGGGCGACCACCACTGCCGAGGCCTTCGCATCGGGCGACTTTGTCAGCCACTGGCCGGAGGGTGGCAATGCGATCCCGCGCTCGGCGACGCTGGTCATCACCCGCGAGGATGGCGGCATCATCGGGGCGTGATCGACAAGGGCTAGCTAGCCCGCCATGAAGCAACAAGGCCCCGCCTGCAGTACATGCAGGCGGGGCCTTGTCGTTGCACTGGTACCGCTATTCGAAGCTGAAGCGCGGCGCCGGCGAGTCCGGCAACAGTACCGCACAGGCTTGAACCTTCTGCAGCAGCTCGGCGTGGGTCGCTGCCAGCAGGTTGACGTGACCAAGCTTGCGTCCGGCACGCTCTGCCTTGTCGTAGCGGTGCAGGTGAACATCGCCGATGGCGAGAATCGCCGCCGGGTCACCCTCGCGACCGATCACATTGATCATGCAGGTGGGCAAGCGCGCCTGGGTATCGCCCAACGGCAGGCCCTGGATGGCACGTAGATGGTTCTCGAACTGACTGGTCGGTGCCCCGTCCATGCTCCAGTGCCCGGAGTTGTGCACCCGAGGCGCCATCTCGTTGGCGAGCAGCCGGCCGTCGCGGGTCTGGAACAGTTCCAGGGTCAGCACGCCGACGTAATCCAGCTCGCCGAGCAGGGCGCGGATATAGCCGTCGGCGGTGCGCTGTACGGTCTCGTCGAGATCGGGTAACGGTGCCAGCGAGTAGCGCAGGATACCGTCGACATGCACGTTCTCGGCCATCGGGTAGAAGACGATCTCGCCGTCGCGGCCACGTACGGCGATGATCGACACCTCGCGCACGAAGTCGACGAACGCCTCGACGATCAGCCGCGAGTGGCCGATGCTGGCCCAGGCCTTTGACGCTTCGGCGGGGTCCTTGAGCACCGCCTGGCCCTTGCCGTCGTAGCCTTCGGTGACCGACTTGGCGACCACCGGGCAACCCAGCTCGCGCGCCGCAGCTTCCAGCGCCTCGGCGCTCTCCACCAGCCGATAGGCCGGGGTAGGAATCGCCAGACGGTCGAACAGCGCCTTCTCTTCGGCCCGGTTCTGGCAGATGCGCAGCGCCTCGCTCGACGGATAGACCGGCTTGCGCGCCTCGATCTTGCGCACCAGCTCAAGGGGCAGATGCTCGAATTCGTAGGTGACCAGGTCGACCCGGTCCAGGAAGGCATCCAACTGGCGGCGATCCTCCTCGCCCTCCAGCATCAGCACCTCGCCGATGCCAGCGCTGGGGTGGCCGGTGGTATCCAGAAACACGAAGCGATTGCCCAGCGGATAGCCCGCCAACGCCAGCATGCGGCCCAACTGGCCGGCACCGAGAACGCCGATATTCATGCCTGCCTGTCTCCTTTCGAGTTCATGCCTGCGAGTTCATGCCTGCGAGTTCATGTCAGGCCTCGCGGGGGTCCGGGTTGTCCAGCACCGCCTGGGTCTGTTCGGCGCGAAATTCTTCGATGGCGGTGCGGATGCGCTCATCCTGCAACGCGACGATCTGTGCCGCCAGCAAGCCGGCATTGGTGGCGCCCGCCTTGCCGATGGCCAGCGTGCCCACCGCAATGCCACCCGGCATCTGGGCAATCGAGAGCAGCGAGTCGAGTCCCTTGAGCGACTTCGACTCGACCGGCACGCCGAGTACCGGAAGGAGCGTCTGCGATGCGACCATGCCCGGCAAGTGTGCCGCGCCACCGGCGCCAGCAATGATCACCTGAAGGCCGCGTTCGGCGGCACCCTTGGCATAGTCGAAGAGCAGATCGGGAGTGCGGTGTGCCGATACCACCCGAGTCTCGAACGGCACGCCCAGGCGCTCCAGCATCGCCACGCCATGCTCCATGACTGGCCAGTCCGACTTGGACCCCATGATCACGCCCACTAGCGGCGCCTGGTTCGACGACGACATGGCACTCCCCTCTCGCTCGTTGGTCCCGCTCTAGAATGGTGACGGCGCGTCGCGCCGGCTATCGGAAAATCGCGCAGCATACCGCCATATATGGTTTGGGGAAAGAGCAGGCCAAGACTGCATGGGCATCGCCCATTCGGATCGCCATATTCGGGCTAGGCTATGGTAAGGGTGACTAACGTGCACAAGGAGGCCAGCATGCCCCACTCGCTACATCGTTATATCGTACCCTATATTGCGCTCGCGCTCGGAGTGACAGGGCAATCCCAGGCCGGCGAGGGCCCTGCGGCTCGCGATCATTCGCGCTCTCAAGGCGCATGCGAAGTGAGCGAGATGCAACGGGAGATGCTCGAGCGCGTCAACGCGGCCCGCCAGGAGAGTCGCCAGTGCGGCGATGACGACTTCGACGCGGCACGCCCCGTGGCATGGAACTGCGATCTCGCCGCCGCTGCCGAGGCCCACTCACGAGACATGGCCGAAAACGACTACTTCAGCCATACCGACCCGGAGGGTGAGGGACTACAGGCCAGGGTCGAGGCCGAAAGTTACAACTGGAGAGCCATCGCCGAGAACATTGCCGCCGGTCAGGAAAGCATTGTCGAAGTCGTCGAAGGCTGGCTCGCAAGCCCCGGACACTGCGCCAACCTCATGAACGATACCTTTACCGAAATGGGCATGGCCAGGATCGAGGAGGCACAATCGCTACGCTCTCCCTACTGGACTCAAGTTTTCGCCCGGCCCCGCTAGGTCTTCGCCCGCCCGCCAGTTCACGCAGCCACGAAAATGAATGCCCCCGCCGTCAGGCAGGGGCAAGAGGGTCACGACTGTCAGGTCGCTAGTAGCCAGCCCTGGGCATCGGGTCCGTCACCTCGCTGCCATGCCGGCGAGCATGCAGCCAGTTCCCTCCCAGCACCAGGATGATCGCCACCAGGCTTGCCGCCTCACTGTAAATGCTGGGGTAGAACACACCGACGGTTGCTGCCACCAGCACCAGCCGCGACAGCGGATTCATTCTAGTGAAGAGGTAGCCCTCAAGGCTCGCCGCGAAGGCCAGCAAGGCGGCGATCGCAATCACGCCGTTCCAGATCACCACCGGTACCGGGCCGCCGACGATGATCTCGGGATTGAAGACCATGAACAGCGGAATCAGGTAGAGCCCCTTGGCGAACTTCCACGCCTGGACGCTAGTCTCCATCGGCTTGCTGCCGGCGATCGCCGCGCCAGCGAAGCCGGCAAGCGCAATCGGTGGCGTGACGTTGGAATCCTGGGAGTACCAGAACACTACCAGGTGGGCGATCAGCAGCGGCACGCCGAACTCGGCGGTCAGCGCCGGGCCGACCAGCACGATCAGCACGATATAGCTGGCAGTGACCGGCAGGCCCATGCCCAGGATCAGGCTCGCCAGCAATACCATCACCAGCGCCAGCACCAGGTTGCCGCCGGAGAAGGCCATCATCATCGAGGAGAACTTGAGGCCCAGGCCGGTGAGGCCCACCACACCGACGATGATGCCGGCCACGGCGCAGGCCATGGAGACCGCCACCGCGTTGCGCGCGCCGAGTTCGAGTCCTTCGACTAGCTTGACCACTCCTGCCCACAGCGTGCGGCGAATGCTTGTCGCGGTGATCTTCTGGCCCTGTTGCGGCGCGATGAAGAGGAACCACAGCGCATAGCGCAGCACCGCTACCGCGATCATGGTGACCACGGCATAGAAGCCCACCCGCATCGGTGACAGGTTCATCACCAGCAGCCACACCAGCACCGCAAGCGGCAGCAGGAAGTGCCAGCCGTCGCGCATCACCTGGCGCATCTGCGGCAGCTCCGAGCGCGCCATGCCCTGCATGCCCTGCTTGAGGGCGATGATGTGCACGAACAGGTAGACGGTGGCAAAGTACATGATCGCCGGCAGGATACTGACCTTGACCACTTCCAGATAGGGGGTGTTGGTGTATTCGGCAATCAGGAAAGCCCCGGCCCCCATTAACGGCGGGGTGATCTGCCCACCGGTGGAGGCCGCCGCCTCGATGCCGCCGGCCTGGTGAGGCTTGTAGCCCAGGCGCTTCATCAGCGGGATGGTGAAGGCCCCGGTGGTCACCACGTTGGCAATCGCACTGCCGGAGATCGAGCCCATGCCGGCCGAGGCGAGCACCGCGGCCTTGGCCGGGCCGCCGCGCTGGCGGCCGGTCGCGGCGTAGGCCATGTCGATGAAGAACTTGCCGGCCCCGGTGCTCTCCAGAAAAGCCCCGAACAGCACGAAGATGAAGATGTAGGTCGCGGCCACTCCGAGCGGCAGACCGAAGATTCCCTCCTGCCCCAGATAGAGCTGGCCGGCGACACGCTCGAGCCCGTAGCCGCGGTGATTCATGATCCCGGGCATGAAGTCCGACAGCCAAGGCAGTGCCCCACGCGGCCCGGCGAAGGCGTAGATGATCGCCAGCAGGCCGATGATGGTCATTCCCAGGCCCACCGCGCGGCGGCTTGCTTCAAGCACCGTGACTACGGCGATACAGGCCACCGTGATGTCGGTCTGGTTCCAGAAGCCCGCACGACTGATGATCTCGTCGAGGTAGAGTACCAGGTAGCCCCCGGTCACCACCGCGCCTGCGAAGAAGACGATATCGATGATCCAGCCCAGCACGCCGCGCTTGCGATTGGGCCCGAACGCCGGAAACATCAAGAACGCCAGCATCATGATCAGCGCCAGGTGGATGCCGCGCTGATAGAACAGACCCAGCGGCTGGATCCCCGCCGAGTAGAGCTGAAACAGTGAGAGACCCACCGCCACCAGGGTGATCAGCCACAGTACGACGCGTGGCTGAATGGCGCTGCCCCCCGGTATCACGATGGGTGGGGTCGTGGTCTCTTTCATGGATTCCTCGTCAGACGTCGTCTGGCTTGTGTAGTTGTAGGGTGACTCTCTGACCCGCTGCGATATCGCTCAGGCTCGCCTGCCGCTGCCCCTCGGGAGAGTCCCATATCAAGCGATGGTCGACGGCAGCCGAGCCGACCCGCAAGACATAGCGACTGCCGGGCACCGGCTCATCGATATCGACGATCCAGTAGCCGCCCTGGCCGTCGGAGATCTGTTCGCCACGCCCCTCGGTATGTCCAAGGCCGGCGGCAAAATCGGGTTGGTGGCTGCGTTCGAGCCACATCCGCCCCTCACGGAAGCGATAGCAGTCGAGCACCGTGAACTTCGCCACCGAGTGGTTCCAGCCCAAGCACCAGCCATCATCCTCCACCAGCGGCAGGCTGAACAGCCTTTCGCCATAAGCGTCGATCACTTCAAGGACGGTAGGATCTTTAGCCCTCTCCTCGGCCTGTGAAGAGAGCGGAGAGAGTGCCAGGCAGCACAGCAGCAGGGCGAGCCACCAGGCCCGCCCTACTTGTCGTTGCTGCAACGATTGGTGCCGTCGCGACATCAGCCGCATGAGCAGAACATCGTATCGTTAAGACTTCATTACGGACGCAGGTCGTCGGGAATATCGGCCTCGACTTCCTCGTAATAGCGGATCGCACCGGGGTGCAGCGGCACCGGTGTGGAGTTCATGGTGAACTCGATGGTGGTGTCGTTGGCTGCCGGGTGAACGGCGATCAGGTCGTCGATGCGCTCGAACAGCAGCTTGGTGAGCTCATAGGCGAGCTCCTCGTCCATGTCGGCATTGACGACCAGCACGTTGGGAATGCTGATAGTCTGGACCGCTTCGTCCATGCCCTCGTACATGCCGGCACGCAGTTCGTAGGCGGCGAATACCGGCTCCTCCTCACGGGCGTTCTCGATCTCCTCGTCGCTAAGCCCGATCAGGCGGATATCGCGGGTGGCAGCAAGGTTGAGGATCGAGCTGGTGGGCGGCCCCACGCTCCAGAAACCGGCGTCGATATCGCCATCACGGATCGCATCGGCGGTTTCGTTGAAGTTGAGGCGTTGCGGCGTGAAGTCATCGTAGCTGATGCCGTTGGCTTCAAGCACGGCGCGGGCGTTGAGCTCGGTACCGCTACCCGGTGCGCCCACCGAGACGCGCTTGCCGCGCAGATCGTCAATGGACTGGATATCGGAGTTGGCAAGCGTCACCAGTTGCACCGCATTGGGGTAGACCGAGGCCAGGGCGCGGGTATTCTCGATCTGCCGGCCCTCGAAATCGCCGGTGCCCGACCACGCCTGGTAGACGGTATCGGCCAGGGCGATGGCGATATCGGCATCGCCGCGCATGATCAGTCCCATGTTCTCGACAGAGGCGCCGGTGACTTCCGCAGTGGCGCTGGCCCCTTCGATGTTGTCGTTGATCAGCTCGGCAAGGCCGCCACCGATCGGATAGTAGACGCCGCCGGTGCCGCCAGTGGCGATGGAGAGCTGCTGAGCGAGGGCCGCCGGGGCCGTGGCGATCAGCGAGGCAGTAATTGCATACTTGAGAATGCGCATGGAGTTCCTCCGGTCGTGAGACCTGAACATTATTATTGGTGATTCGCGTGGTGATACGGCGCTTGCGCCAACATACGCGACTGGATACCTGAAGAAGCTAGCACGCTGGCGGCGCACTACACACCACGACTATTGCCCCATTGCCATGGCAGTCGCGGCATGCTCTGTTGATCGATTGGCCTTGGTGAAGAGCCGACGCTTAGCGCTCGCCCATCAGCCACTCGGGCTGCAGCTCGTGCTGCCCTTGGGCGTCGGTGATGAACAGCGTGCCCTCGCTGATCATCACCGACCAGTTGATGGTCCGCGGCAGGTCCCGGGCAAGCTCAGCAAGTGGCGCTTCGGGCAGGCTGGCGATATGCAGGTTCTTCAGAGTGCTCACCGCCGGCAGTACCCGCGACTCCCACACGCCGACCCGGCCATAGGCGAGCAGCGATACTCGCTCGGCGCGCCGCGAACACCAGGTCAGCCTTTCGGCATCCGGCAATCCCACCTCGATCCAGTGCAGCACCCGGCCATCCAGGCTCTTCTCCCACAGCGCCGGCTCATCGACATCCGACAAGCCGCGCCCGAAGGCCAGCGACTCGCTGTACCACAGCGCATGGGCCAGCAGCCGCGCACTCAAGCGCTGCTCGGTTTCCGACGGATGGCGCGCCACGGTGAAGCGCTGCGTATCATAGACCCCGCGATCCAGATCGGTGAGGTTGAGTTCTACCTTATAAGGCGTCGCGGAGAGGGCCATGGCGATATCCTGAGCGTCGAAATAGGCAGGCAGTCTACGCCATGGATAACGCTGCACGGTACCGGGATATTGCCAGTGCCGTGCGCCATGCCGATGTGAACGAGACTCTGGTGCGTTCGACACCGCCCTAGGGCAGCGCCCTGCGGTTGGCCTGTTACAAAAATTCTTCGAAACAGGTCTGGAACAACGTGGCAAAACCTTGCATGCTGAACGCGTAAAAAGCCACGCCTACGGAGCCACATGAGCACGGCACGATTAACGACCGGTTGGGACTTTCGCACTCCTCCGCGACTGACACCCGACCTGGACGTACGAGAACTCGAGAAGCGTTCTCGCCTGATGCGCGTCGTCACCCGCCGCATCGCCCTTTCGGAACTGCCCAACCGCGAGATTGCCCAGCGCGCCGGCATCCCTCCCCAACGGCTCAGCGACCTGCTGGCCGGCAAGATCGAACAATTTTCCGTCGAAGAGTTGGAACTGCTACGCGATAGCGTCGAAGAGGAAGGCTAGCCGTGCCATGACTTGCGCCGGCTGAGCGAGCTTGCCGGTGCGCAGCTGGTATGCGACGAGGCCGCGGGTATCGAACGCGAGTCGCGCTGAGTGCTGTGCCGTTCGCAGCCGCCCGTTGGGTGTGGCGTGGCTGGATGGGCGCTTCGTGAAGCGCTACCGCGAATAACTTCTCTTTTTGCTATCATGGCCAGCCGTTTTCCCATCATGGATGTCCACTCATGCTTCGTCGTCTGTTTCTCGCCAGTACCGCTGGCCTGACGCTGCTCGCCTCCTCTCTGGCGGTTGCCGATACCCTGGTCTTCACCGCTATTCCCGACGAGGACGAGACGCGCCTGCAGGAGCGCTTCCAGAAGGTCGCCGACTATCTGGCCGACGAGCTCTACGTGGACGTGCGCTTCATTCCGGTCACCTCCTACGCCGCCTCGGTCACCGCATTTCGCAACAACCAGGTGCAGCTGGCTTGGTTCGGCGGCTTCACCGGCGTGCAGGCGCGTGAATTGGTGCCGGGATCGCTGGCCATCGCCCAGGGTGTCGAGGATCCGGAGTACAAGAGCTACTTCATTGCCAACCGCGAGACCGGCATCGAACCCCATGAGGGCGACACCGCTCCGGAAGCGCTGCGCGGCTTGACCTTCACCTTCGGCTCGCAGAGCTCCACCTCGGGCCGGCTATTGCCGGAGTACTTCCTGCGCGAGCACCTCGGCGAAGCGCCGCAGGAGCTGTTCGCCCGGGTCGGCTTCAGCGGTAACCACAGCCGCACCGTGTCGCTGGTGCAGTCCGGCGCCTACCAGGCCGGCGTGCTCAGCTACACGGCATGGGAGAATGAGGTCGAGGCCGGCAATGTCGACCCCGAGCGCGTGCAGCTCATCTGGGAGTCGCCCTCCTACCCCGACTACCACTGGACGGTGCGCGGCGATGTCGACGAGCGCTTCGGCGAAGGCTTCACCGAGCGCCTGCAGCAGGCGCTGCTCGACATGGATGATCCCGAACTGCTGGCGAGCTTCCCGCGCAGCGGCTTCATTCCCGCGAGCAACGACGATTTCAGCATGATCCTCGACGTCGCCCGCGAGCTGGACCTGCTCGACTGATGAGCTCACTTGCGCTGATCGACGCCGTTGCCGCCTACGGCGAGATAAGGGTGCTCGGCCCACTGAGCCTGACACTCGCCCCGGGCGAGCATGTCGCGCTGGTGGGCAAGAGCGGCGCCGGCAAGTCGACGCTGCTGTCGATGATGTATGACCAGTGGCGCGATCAGGGGGCAGCGCTGATGCCCCAGGACCTGGGGCTAGTGCCGACGCTGTCGGTATTTCACAACGTCTACATGGGGCGACTCGACCGCCACCCCTGGTGGCGAAATCTGCTGACCCTGCTGCGTCCACGGCACGGCGATGTGGAGACGATCGACACCCTGCTGGGCAGGCTTGGCATCGCCGAGAAGCGCTGGGTAGCGTGCGGCGAACTCTCCGGCGGCCAGCGCCAGCGGGTGGCAGCAGCGCGGGTGATCCATCAGGGCGGCCAGGTGCTGCTTGCCGACGAGCCGGTCTCGGCGCTGGATGGTCCCCAGGCCACCATCGTGATGGACGCGCTCACGGCGACCTATCCGATGTCGGTACTGGCGATGCACGATCTCGACTTGGCACTGCGCCACTGCAATCGGGTGATCGGCATCCATGCCGGCGAGATCGCCATCGACCAGCCAAGCAGCCGCCTGACCGCCCACGACCTGCTGCCGCTCTACTGACCATGGCGCGTCCTTGACTATGCCGCTCACCGCTACCGTCCGCGTCACCCTCGGCCTGATCACCCTGGCGGTGGTCTGCCTGTTCTTCGGCGACTTTGAGATCAGCTCGCACGATCCCTGGCAAGAGCTCGGCCGGCTGTTCATGGGGCTGCTCCAGCCCAACTTCTCGAGCGTCGACTTCCTCGGCGAGGCGCTGCTGCGTACCGTGGCCTTCGCCTTCGTCGGCGTCGGGCTCGGTGCCGTTGCGGGCATGCTGCTGGCGCTGTGCTTCCAGCACTGGTGGGTGCGCACCTTCTGCGCCTTCATCCGTGCCATTCATGAGCTGTTTTGGGCGCTGATCTTCCTGCAGAGCTTCGGGCTGCATCCGATCACCGGGGTACTGGCCATCGCCATCCCCTATGCCGGTATCTTCGCCAAGGTATACTCCGAGATCCTCGACGAGACCGATCCGCAACCGACACGCACCCTGCCATACAGGGTCGGACGCCTCTCGGCGCTGGTCTATGCCCGCATCAGCCAGGCCTGGCCGCATCTGGTCAGCTACACCGCCTACCGCCTGGAGTGCGGCCTGCGCTCAAGCGCCGTGCTTGGCTTCGTCGGCATGCCGACGCTGGGCTTTCACCTGGCCGGCGCCTTCGCCCAGGGTCACTACGGCACCGTGGGCGCGCTACTGCTGCTGTTCTACGCCCTGATCGCCACGCTCAGGTGGTGGGTACGCCCCAGGCTGCTGCCCCTCTACCTGCTCGCCGCCCCCTTCCTGCTGGGAACGGGTCTGCCGATCATGTGGAGCAACGTGACGCGCTTCTTCACCCACGACATCGTGCCCGCGCCGCTGCGTCGCGGCGACGGCCTCGAGGGGCTGATACCATGGCTGAACGAGCTGTTCGTCAATCAGGCACTGCCGGGGATCTGGAACACCCTGCTGCTGACCCAGATCGCGCTGGTACTTACCGGGGTGGTGGCAATGGCGCTGTTCCCGCTCATCTCTCATCATTTCACGGGGCGCCACCTCACTGGAAGAGTGCGCGGCACTCTCGGGCATGGCGTGCTGGTGGTGATGCGCTCGACCCCGGAGTACCTGCTGGCCTTCATCCTGCTGCAGCTGTGGGGACCGTCGATGCTGCCGGCGGTGGTGGCACTGGCCCTGCACAACGGCGGCATCATCGGTCACCTGGTGGGGCGACGCAGCAATGAGATCGCCCTGCGTCAGGATGCCCCCAGCGGCATGGACCGCTACGCCTATGAGGTGGCGCCGCGCGTCTACGGTCCGTTCCTCGGCCTGCTCTTCTACCGCTGGGAGATCATCATGCGCGAGACCGCCATTCTTGGCATTCTCGGCATCGCAACGCTTGGCTTCTACGTCGACAGCGCCATCCAGGAGATTCGCTTCGACCGCGCCATGGTACTGATCCTGATCACCGCCCTGCTCAACATCGGGGTGGATATCCTCGCCCGCCGCCTGCGCAACCGGCTACGCCTCAAGCACACCATCAATCGCCAGAGCTGTTGATCTTGCGCTTCATCATGCTGTCGCTGTAGGCCGTGCCGTACTTGGCCCGGGACCAGGCATAGAGCGCAAACCCCAGCAGCATCCAGCCGATGAACATGGCCCACTCCACCGGGGCCAGCGATGCCGCAATGTGCCAGGGCATAGATCGCCCGCGAGCCGCCCACGTAGAAGGCGTTCCAGCTGGTCACGATACCGGCGACACCGGCGAGTATCATCAGCTTGCCGGCCCAGGGCGCCTGGAAGACGGCCTGCTTGACTACTTATCGCCCACGGGCAGGTCCGTGACCGCACCGGTCGAGGCCGAGCTCACCGTTCTGGCGTACTTGGCCAGCACGCCTCGCGCATAGCGCGGCGCTGGCTGTTGCCAGGCTGCCCGGCGACGCTCGAGTTCAGCATCATCGAGTTCGACGCTCAGTGTATCGAGCTGTGCATCGATGGTGATGGTATCGCCATCCTCGACCAGCGCCAGCGGTCCGCCATCGAAGGCCTCCGGCGAGACGTGGCCGACCACGAAGCCATGGCTGCCACCGGAGAAGCGCCCATCGGTGATCAGTGCCACGTCGTTGCCTAGCCCGCGGCCCATGATCGCCGAGGTGGGCGTCAACATCTCGCGCATGCCAGGACCGCCCTTGGGCCCTTCGTAGCGGATCACCACCACATCACCGGCCACCACGGTGCCGTCGTTGATTCGCGCCTGGGCCTCCTCCTCGGAGCCGAACACGCGAGCGCTGCCACTGAAGCGGGTGCCCTCCTTGCCGGTGATCTTGGCCACCGCCCCTGCCGGGGCCAGATTGCCGAACAGGATGCGCAGGTGGCTCTCGGCCTTGATGGGCCTGTCCAGCGGAGCAATGATGCTCTGGTCATCCGGGTAGGGGGCCACGTCGGCCAGGTTCTCGGCCAGCGTCCGGCCCGTGACCGTCAGGCAGTCGCCATGCAGCAGGCCGGCATCGAGCAGCATCTTCATCAGCGGCTGGATACCGCCGATCTCGACCAGCTCGCTCATCATGTAGTGACCGCTAGGGCGCAGGTCGGCGATCACCGGCACCCGCTTGCCGATCTCGGTGAAGTCCTCGAGGGAGAGCGGCACCCCGATGGTGCTGGCCATGGCGATCAAGTGCAGTACCGCGTTGGTCGAGCCGCCCAGCGCGATCACCACGGTGATGGCATTTTCGAAGGCTTCGCGTGTCATGATGTCGGAGGGCTTGATGTCGCGCTCGAGCAGCTCAAGCACCGCAGCGCCAGCGGCACGGCTGTCGACACGCTTCTCCATCGACACGGCATTCTGCGCCGAACTGCCCGGCAGGCTCATGCCCATCGCCTCGATCGCCGAGGCCATGGTATTGGCGGTATACATGCCACCGCACGAACCGGCGCCGGGAATGGCCGTCTCCTCGATCTGCTTGACCTCGATCAGATCGAGATCGCCGCGGCTATAGGCGCCCATCGCCTCGAACACCGAGACGATATCGGTGTGGTTGGCACCGGGCAGGATGGTGCCGCCATAGACGAAAATGCTGGGACGATTGAGGCGTGCCAGCCCCATCAGGCAGCCTGGCATGTTCTTGTCACAGCCACCGATCGCCACCAGGCCATCGAATCCTTCGCAGCCGGCCACCGTCTCGATCGAGTCGGCGATCACCTCCCGCGACACCAGCGAGTACTTCATCCCCTCGGTACCGTTGGCGATGCCGTCGGAGATGGTGATGGTATTGAAGATCAGCCCCTTGCCGCCAGCCGAGTCGGCGCCTGCGCACGCTTCCCGGGCCAGCTCGTCGATATGGCTGTTGCAGGGGGTGACCTGGCTCCAGGTCGAGGCGATGCCCACCTGCGGCTTGGTAAAGTCCTCGTCCGTGAACCCCACCGCGCGCAACATGGCACGACCGGCGGATTTTCCTACCCCATCCACCACCGGTGCCGAGTGGCGGCGGCGCGAGTCCTGTGGCTTGTCGCTCATGCATTGGCTCCCTTGCCATGATCCATCGAATCGATCTGTTGATAGTGGGACTTGCTTCCATTAGTGCATCGGCATGATACTCGTCGATAACAATACCTATCCTCACGAGACATCACCATGTCTTATCAAGAAGCTCATGAGCACGCCAAGTGCCGGTTGCATGCCATCTTCACGGATCCCTACTCCGCCTTCGACAATGATGTACTCGAACGAAAGCTTCACCTCGATATCACCCTCAAGACGCTGCTCGAACTTCCGCTGACGAATGGCCGGCTACGGCTCCAGGTGATCCACGGGTGGGAAAACGGGGCATTCGATCCTGGCGCCCTGCAGCACAGCGAACATCCGGTCTCAGGACTTGACGACATCCATGAGGTGACCGCCCGCTACAAGGGGGCATTCGAACGCAGCGAACCGCTGCCGGACGACGGCGGCTCGCTGCTCTCCGAGGCGCGCGACGAGGCGATCGCCCAGGCCAGGCGGCATGGCCAGGCGGTCGATGCCGAGACCCGCGAGAATCCCGCACGCTGGCCGGCCTTCGAGAAGGGACTGACCCTCTATACACTGTTCAAGGTCTATCACCGCCTGACCTACGGCGAGGATGAAAGCTATCGCTCCATCCTGTGCGAGATGCCGGAGGGACAGCGCGAAATCCATGAGTTTCATCTCGAGGAGTGCGAGTTCGCGCTGTGCGTGCCGTCCGATACGGCAGATGCCGAAACTGCCGAGGAGTCGCTGCTCATCCTTCACGAGAGCCAGCTCGAGCCGATGATCGCGCTCCTCGACAAGCACCTGGGCGCTGGCCGTTAACCAACGCTCCCCTTCTTTGGCACGCGCCCCATCAGGTAGAACTCGGCATTGGGCGGCGTGCCGGCAAGCGTCACCAGGCGATTCGACATCCCGAAGAAGCCGGCCACCGCGCCGATGTCCCAGATGTCGTCAAGCGTAAAGCCTGCCTCGAACAGGCGATGCTGCCAGGCGTCGGTCAGTTCGCCAAGCTCGATCCCCACATAGAGCGCGAAGTCGAGCATCACCCGATGACGCTCGCTGATCGGTGCGGCGCGATGGTTGATCGCCACCTGATCGGCAAGCAGTGCATCCTTGCTGTAGAGACGCACCAGCGCGCCGTGGGCCACCACGCAGTAGAGGCAGCGATTGCGCGCGCTGGTGGCGACCACGATCATCTCCTTCTCGGCCTTGGTCAGGGTGTCCGACTCACGCTCCATGAGGGCGTCGTGATAGGCGAAGAAGGCGCGAAACTCGTCCGGCCGATGGGACAGCATCAAGAACACGTTGGGCACGAAGCCGGCCTTCTCCTGCACCGCCAGAATCGCGTCGCGAATGTCGGCGGGCAGCGCCTGGAGCGTCTCGGGAATCGGAAAGCGACTGAGGGAGGGGGTCATGGCGCTCTCCTCAACCCAGTGAAATGGTGCTGTTGATGCCGCTGGAGATATTCTCCGGCTCGAACCAGCGCGCGGTGACGGTCTTGGTCTGGGTCCAGAACTGGATCGCCTGCTTGCCATTGGGGCCGAGATCGCCAAGCTTGGAGGCGCGTGACCCGGTGAAGCTGAAGTAGGCCACCGGCACCGGGATCGGCACGTTGATGCCCACCTGGCCAACATCGATGTCGCTCTCGAAGCGCCGCGCCACCCAGCCGGAGTTGGTGAAGATCGAGGTGCCGTTGCCGTTGGGGTTGGCGTTGATGAAGGCGATCGCCTCGTCCAGCGTCTCGACGCATGCCACGCACAGCACCGGGCCGAAGATCTCCTCGCGGTAGATGGCCATCTCGGCGCTGACATCGCTGAACACGGTCGGGCCGACGAAGTTGCCGTCGGGATAGCCTTCTACCTGAAGCTCACGACCATCGAGGGCCAGCGTTGCCCCCTCTCGCTCGCCGGTATCGATCAGGCTGATCACCCGGTCGCGTGCGGCGGGCGAGACCAGCGGGCCGAGATCGGCATCGCGCTGGGTGCCGGGACCGACCTTCATGTTGCGTGCCCCCTCGACGATATCCTCGAGCCAGCTGCGCGCCTCGCCCACCAGTACCACCACCGAGTTGGCCATGCAGCGCTGGCCGGCCGCGCCGAACGCCGAACCCAGCAGGTTGTTGATCGCCTGGCTGCGGTTGGCATCGGGCATCACGACACAATGGTTCTTGGCGCCCATCATCGACTGCACGCGCTTGCCAGCGGCGCCGGCACGCTCATAGATGTGCGTGCCGACATGGGTCGAGCCGATGAACGACAGCGCCTTGATATCCGGGTGGTCGCAGATCTGGTTGGCCACATCGGGTCCGCCATGCACCACATTGAGCACGCCAGGCGGAATCCCCGCCTCGTGAGCCAACTCGACCAGGCGCATGGTGGAGCTGGGATCCTGCTCGGAGGGCTTGAGCACGAAAGTATTGCCGGTGGCGATGGCCAGCGGGAACATGAAGCATGGCAGCATGATCGGGAAGTTGAAGGCGGTGATGCCCGCGCCCACGCCGAGCGGCTGGTTCAGCGAGTAGACGTTGACGTCTCCGGCGGCATTCTCGGCGATCTCGCCCAGCTGCAACGAGGTGATCGAACAGGCATGCTCGACCACTTCCAGGCCTCGGCCCACCTCGCCTTCGGCATCCGGCAGGGTCTTGCCATGCTCCTCGGTGATCAGCGCGGCCAATTCCTCGGTATGTTCGCGAATCAGCGCCTGGAACTTGAGCATGATGCGCATGCGCTTGCCCAGCGGCGCCTTGCGCCAGCTCCTGAACGCCTCCTTGGCGCTGGCGACGGCGCGGTCGACCTCCTCAGGCGTGGCAAAAGGCACCCGGGCGACCACCTCCTGGGTAGCCGGGTTGACCACGTCGCGCCACTCCTGGCTATTGGACGGGACGGGTTTGCCATCGATATACAACGCAATCTCCTTGACTGACATGACCTGGCGCTCCTGTTGTGTTTGTTAAGTTCGCGCCTGTGCGGCACGTTATTAGACTTTATGTGCATATCTACACAAACATCGTATTAGATAGTGCGGTTTTTAGTGTGGGCGCAGATGGATTGACAGACAACGGGCAGCGAAGCACATTGCTTGTGCATTAGCACACAAAGACAATGGCAGACTCGGCAGGTTATCCATGCTCGATTGGCAGGACATTCAGGTCTTTCTGGAGGTGGCGCGCAGCCAGCGGCTGACCGATGCCGCACGCCGTCTGGGACTCGATCACTCGACGCTGTCGCGGCGTACCCGGCGCTTCGAGCAGAAGCTCAATACCCAGCTGTTCGAGCGCAGCACGCATGGCTACCAGTTGACCGACGCCGGCCAGCGGCTACTTGCGCATGCCGAGGAGATGGCGCGCCACGCCATCGAGGCGGGCGAAAGCCTCAGCGACCAGAACCACCGCATCGGTGGACAGATTCGCCTCGGTGTCACCGAGGGCTTCGGCACCTGGGTGATTGCCCCGCTGCTGGCGGCGTTCTGCGACCGTTACCCAGGCATCACCATCGACCTGCTGGCGCTGCCCCGCGTCGTCAACCTGAGCCGCCACGAGGCTGATCTGGCGATCACCGTGGAGCGCCCCAGCAGCGCCGGCCTGGTGATCTCGCGGCTCTGCGACTATCGCCTGCGACTGTATGGCAGCCAGGCGTACCTGACCCGCCACGGCACTCCCGCCGCCCTATCGGCGCTGAGCCATCACCGGCTGATCGGCTACATCGACGATCTGATCTTCAGCGACCAGCTCAATTACCTCGCCCCGCTGCTGGATCCGCTGCTAGACGCGGGGCTGTCCGGAGCGCCCCACTTCAGCATCCGCAGCACCAGCGTCACCACCCAGCATACCGCCGCTCTGCATGGCGCCGGGCTTGCAGTGCTGCCCTGCTTCATGGCCAGTGGCTCGCAAGCGCTGCATGAGGTGCTCGGCGACGAGATCGACATCACCCGTCAGTTCTGGATCACCGCGCGCCAGGAGCAGCGCCGCCTGGCGCGGGTACGCCTGCTGTGGGAGTTCCTGCGCAAGGCGATCGAGGAGAACGCGCCCTTCCTGATGGGCGAGACGGAGACGCTGGCCATGCCCGGATGAGACTGATTCGGCGGGCAGTATCAGGTCCCGCAGAAGGTGCGAAAGACCTGTTCGCTTGGCGCTGCCGGCAGCGTATAGGCCTCGCGACCCGGCTGCTCCTCGAAGGGCGTGGCGAGTACCTCGTGCAGTGCCTCGAAAGGCGCAAAGTCACCCTCGGCGGCGGCGGCCAGCGCCTCCTCGACACGATGGTTGCGTGGGATATAGAGCGGATTGACGCCACGCATGCGCTGGGCGATCGCCTCGCGCCCTACCGCCTCCCTGGCCAGCCGCTCGCGCCACTGCTCGAGCCACGCCTCGATAGGCTCGCGCCGCTCGAACAGTTCCAGTAGCGCTTGTGGTGTCTCGACGGTTTCGGCAGCGTTGCACAGCTCGCGAAAGCACAGCGTGAAGTCGGCACGCCCGGCCTGCATCGCCTCGTGCAGCGACTCGATGAGCGCCTTGTCGCCGGGCTCTTCTCGCGCAAGCCCAAGCTTGGCCCGCATCACACCAAACCATTGCGTCTCGTACTGCTCGGGAAAGGCCTCAATCACAGCCGTTGCCTGCTCGATGGCGCGCTCCTGCTCGTCATCGATCAACGGCAGTAGGGTCTCCGCCAGCCGCGCCATGTTCCACTGGGCGATTCGGGGTTGGTTGGCGTAGGCATAACGTCCCCCCTCATCGATGGAGCTGAATACCGTCTGCGGGTTGTAGGACTCCATGAAGGCGCAGGGACCGAAGTCGATGGTCTCGCCGGAGATCGCCGAATTGTCGGTATTCATCACGCCATGGATGAAGCCCAGCCCCATCCATTGGGCGATCAGCGCGGCCTGGCGGGCCTGGACGACCTCCAGCAGCGCCAGGTAGCGCTCGCCTTCGGGACGCGAGAGCAGCTCGCTACTGGCCAGTTCCGGATAGTGGCGCTCGATGGCATGATCGGCCAGCGTGCGCAGCCCGTCGCTATCCCCACGCGCAGCAAGATACTGAAAGGTGCCGACCCGGATATGGCTCGAGGCGACCCGCGTGAGAACGCCGCCGGGCTCCATGCCACGCCGCATGACCCGCTCGCCGGTGGTCACTGCGGCCAGGGCGCGCGTCGCGGGCACACCCAGGATGTGCATCGCCTCGCTGACAAGGTACTCGCGCAGCACCGGCCCCAGCGGTGAGCGGCCATCCCCTCCGCGCGAGAAGGGCGTGCGCCCGGCGCCCTTGAGCTGGATGTCGCGCAGCCGCCCCTCGCGATCAGTCACTTCGCCAAGCAGCACGGCGCGACCGTCGCCCAGCCGTGGCGAGAAGCCGCCGAACTGATGGCCGGCGTAGGCCATGGCCAGGGGCCTCGCTCCCGGGGGCACTGCATTGCCAGAGAACCAGGCGGTGGCCTGCGCCTCGTCGAACGCCTCGAGCTCAAACCCCAGCGCCTCGGCGAGCGGGCGGTTGAAGGCCACCAAGGTCGGCGCCTTGACCGGCACGGGATCGAAGCGCTCGTAGAAGCGCTCCGGCAAATGGGCATAACGCAAGGAAAAATCGGGAAACATCGTCTCTCCGGAGGCACTTGGCCTCGTTCGATGAATGATTTGCCTGTCACCATTACGGTTCAGGGTAGATCATGCGGGTCATGGTGGCCCGCGCCACGCCAGGGCTAGAAGTCGTATTTCACCATCCCCTGCAGGCGAGCCGCGGAGCCATCCTGGCCGTCGACCTGAGAGCGGGCATGGTACCCCGCCTCGAGACCGTAGGAGAGATTGCCCCGCGAGGACCAGATGTAATTGAGAAAGACGCTCTGGTACTCATCGCTATCCGACGCCTCGACATCGCCGTTGGCGTAGGCCCTGTCGAGGTCGGCGCGCACGATGCCGTAGCCGAAGCTGACATCCCCCGGCCCGACCTCGACACTGAGACTCGCCCCGCCACCGGTGGCGCGGATGGTGCGCAAGCGTCCCTGGTCGTCGACGTAACCGGGGTCGGCGGGATTGAGATAGAGATAGCTGCCGACACCATCGCCGTGGGTGACCGAGCCACGCAGCGTGACCCGCTCCGTCAATGACTTGCTCGCTTCGAAGGTCACCCCCCAGCCGATCGTACTGTCGTCGCTCCAGGCGGCGTTCTCGACATCCATGCCCGCCGAATCGTACTCGAGGTAGCGCAGCACGCCGGCCAGCGCATAGTTGAAGTCGCCATCGTCGGTCTCGTAGCGCAGGGTCAGGTCGGGGTAACGCCGCCGATCGGCGCCGTCTGCGGCGATGTCCCCGCCCACCTGGCCATTGCCCGTACCACGCGCGTCCTCCAGGGAGGCCGAGAAAGGTCCGGTCGTGTAGCGAAGCTGCAGCTGGCGATCATTATCTTGACTAGGTAGAGCATTGATGTCGATGGAGGGAAAGGCACTGAGGTTGTTGCCAAAATTACTCCAGGTCTGACCGATGAGAATGCCGTTCCACTCGCCATAGAGATGGCGCAGGCGCAGTCCTCCGCCCCTGCCGTGCAGGAAGTCGGCCTCGATCATGGTCTCGAGTTCACTGTCCGCTAGCGGCGTCGAGATGGAGACACCGAAGCGGCTCTCGTAACCATGGATACGCGTATGGCCATCCTCGCCCTCGTCATCCACACGAATGCTCTCACGGTCGATGGTATTGCCCAGGTCGGCATCCAGATCGCGGATCACGTCGAGCTTGAGGTAGCCCTCAAGACCTATCGTCGTGTTGCCCACCTCGCGCTCCAGTGCGCTTGAGGAGGCGGTAACCAGCAGGGCTAGGGCGCCGCCGGAGAGTAGCGTGGCCTGCTTGAGGGGATGAGGACATGTCATTGGCCATTCCTTTGGCACTCATGCGAGAGGCGATGAAGTGTTTGGCACGGATACAGATGAGCGTAGGACATATCCGCGGACTCGGGCATTTACCTGCCAATCAACCCCGTGGTCAGCCAGGGTTGCCAGGCGAGCAGCACCAGCGTCACCAGAGTGCCGAACAGAAACGGCAGCAGGGCGCGGAAGATGCGCAACGGCGAGGCACCGGTCATCGACGAGGCGATGAACAGCCCCGCCCCCACCGGGGGGGTGAGCAATCCCATCACCAGTGTCAGGCACACCACCACGCCAAACTGGTAGGGGCTCACGCCGAACTGGCTCTGGGCGATGGGCAGCAGGATTGGCACCACCAGGATCAGCGCGGCGATGCCGTCGACGATCATGCCCACCAGCAGCAGTGCGCCGATCACCAGCAGCAGGAACAGGAACGGATCGGTGGTCAGTGCCGAGATCCAGGCCGCCGCCATCTGCGGCAGGCGCTCGTAGGTGACCACCCAGCCGAACACCCCGGCGGCGGCGATCAGCATGATCACCAGCCCCGCGTTCACCGCCGTGCGCTTGAGCAACTCGGGCAGTCGGGCAAGCGCCAGGTCACGATACAGAAAGCGCCCGATCAGCAGCGCGGCAAGCGAGGCGAGCGCCGCCGATTCGGTGGGTGTGGCCAGCCCCAGCAAGATGCCGCCGATGATGATCAGCGGAATGCTCAGTGCCGGCAGTCCCATCAGAAGGGCACGCAGCGCCTGGGCCCTGGTCGGCCACTGGCCGCGCGGATACTGCTGCACCAGGCCAACCCCAGCGATGGCCAGAAAGAAGGTGAAGCCGAGAATCAGCCCCGGCAGAATGCCGGCGATGAACATTTCGGCGATCGGCACCTGGGCCATGACACCGAACAGCACGAACAGCATCGACGGCGGGATGATCGGCGAAAGCAACCCCCCGGCGGCAGTGATTGCCGCGGCGTAGGACCTGTCGTACCCCTCGGCCTCCATGGCCGGCACCATGGCCCGCGACATGATCGCGATCTGCGAGGCCGCCGAGCCGATGATCGCCGCCATCATCATGTTGGCGACCAGGTTGATGTAGGCCAGGCCACCGCGAAAGCCGCCCACCAGCAGTCGTGCCAGGTCGATCAGCCGGCGGGTCAGACCGCCCTCGTTCATCAGCTCGCCGGCCAGCATGAACAGTGGAATCGCCAGCAGACCGTAACTCTCGATAGCACCGAACAGCTGCTGCGGATAGGAGTCGAACAGCACCGTGTTGCCAGACACGGCAATGTAGAACAGCGCCGTGAGCGCCAGCACCAGGGCGATCGGTACCGCTGCCAGCAAAAGCAGGGTGAAGGCCGCCAGCGTCATGGCGTCTCTCCGTGGGCAGCCAGGGGATGGCGCAGGCCGCAAAGCGCCTGGCCGACATTGACCAGGCTGTGCAGCGTCAGCGACAGGGCGAACAGCGGCATGATCAGCCACACCCAGAACTTGCGAATACCCAGCGTCGAGGTGTTCTCGGAGTAGATGAAGTTGAAGGTCTGGCCCTGGAAGGCCTGGAAATCGAAACCGGCCCGCGCCAGGGCGAGCGGCTGATACCAGCGCCAGCACAGCCACAGCAGGGCCAGCGCGAAGATGAGCACCATCAGGTCGACGAACAGCATCAACAGGCGCCGCGGCGTGCCCGGCAGCAGGTCGATCACCAGTGTCACGGCGATCCCCTGGCGACGCTTGAGCACCGCCCCCGCGATCAGGAAGGTCATCCAGATCATGGCGTAGATCGAAAGCTCGCTGATCCAGTAGAGCGGGCTGCCTGCGGCACGAAACGCGATATTGATCAGGATCAGCAGGGTCACGGCCGCCGCGAGCAGCGCGGCGGCGATCTCCTCGCCTCGAGCCAGGGTGTCGGAAAGACGTGCCAGCATCGGCCGATCAGTCCTCTCTCAGCCGCTCGGCTTCCTCGCGCAGGCGCTCCAGCGCCGGCGCCTTCTCAGCCCAGATGCCTTCCCACTGGGCGATGGCCTCGGAGAAGAACTCGGCATCGGCCTCGACGATATTGATGTCGAGCTCGCGAATTTCCGCCTCCTGGTCGGCATCCATCTGCTCGAAACCGGCCAGCACATTCTCCAGGTGCTCGGCCATGGTGGTTTGGATCAGCTCGCGATCCTGCTCGGAAAGCTGGCTCCATACACGCCCCGAGAACACGCCCACCATCGGGAACATCATGTGGTTTGAGATCAGTAGGTGGTTGGCCTGCTCATGGAATTTGAGAATCAGGATTGAATCGAAATCCATGTCGATGGCGTCGACCTGGCCGTTGGCCAGCGCATCGTAGACCTCCAGCAGCGGCATCGGTGCCGGCGCCGCCCCAGTGGCGGTGTAGAAGTCGCGGATCGGATCGAAGGGCGTGATGCGCAGGCGCTTGCCGCGCATGTCCGCGGCCGATTCGATCGGTGCGCGGCTGAGCACCTGGCGCATGCCGACCATGCCGTAGCCTAGCCCCACCATGCCGACCCCGGCCGGCATCAGCTCGAGCAGTTCGGCGGCGGCATCGGAACGCAGCAGACGCCCGGCGTGGTTCACGTCGTCGACCAGATAGGGGGCGTAGAGCGCGCCGAAGTCGGGAATCCGGTTGGATATCTCGGCAATGGTCAGAAAGGCCATATCCAGCGCACCGGTCTGCAGCTGCTGCACCATCTGCGCCTCGTTGCCGAGCTGCTGGGCGGGAAAGACGCTGACGCTGTGCTCGCCCCCGGAGCGCTCGTGAAGGGATTCAGCAAAGGCCTCGGCCTCGGTGGACCACAGGTGCTGGGGCGGCGTGATCAGCCCCAGACGGAAGTCACGGGCCTGCACGGCAAGTGAGGAAGCGACCAGGGTGGTGGCCGCGATGGCCAGTGTCAGCGTCTTGAGCGATCTCATTACAGCCTCGGCGGTGAGTATCTTGTTGGCGTATTGGATACGCCACAGATTACCCCAGCGCCTGCGTTGATGGCACCTTGTCGGAAGAACGCTCTCGCACTTCGCTCCTCTTCTCACGCATCAACCTGCTCCAACCGCTTCACGCTGGCGGCGAAGTCGCTGAACCTTTCGCCCTGAATCAGGACATGCTCGCGCATCGCGGATTCCGCCCTTGCGGTATCGCCCGCCTCGATGGCATCGACGATGTCACGATGCTCGGCAAGCGAGTTGCTCATGCGATGACGCACCTGCAGCTGCAGGCGCCGATAGGGTTTCAGGCGCTGCTTGAGCTGCTGGGCCTCGTCCGCCAGGAAGCGGTTATGGCTCGCCTGATAGATGCAGAGATGGAACAGCTCGTTCTCATAGTAGTACTCGTCGGTGTCACCAGCCTCGGCGGCCGCCTCGCAGCGCTTGAGCGTGCCGCGCAGGGTCTCAAGCTCCCCTTGCGAGATACGCCGTGCCGCCAGACGCCCACACATCCCCTCGAGCTCGGCCATGACCTCGAACATCTCGATCAACTGTTCGAGGCCGACCTTGGCCACGAAGGTGCCCTTCTTGGGCGATACCGTGACCAGACCGCTCGCCACCAGCTGCTGGATCGCCTCGCGAACCGGCGTGCGCGAGACGCTGTACTCCTTGCCCAGAGCCTCGGGATCGAGCCGTTCTCCGGGAATGCGTCGCCCGTTGATGATGTCGTTTTCCAGCGAATCCCTGAGACGCTGGGCATTCGATCGTTTCACTCCACTCACCGCCTTCTCCCTATCGCCGTGTCCCACGCTTTTACGGTGTGATGTTGCGATTGGCAACGATTGATTCATTGACACTGGTATACGAAACGTCTATTGAAATATATATCATCACCGATGATATACACATATAACAATAATGATTGGAGACGCCAATGAAACGCCCCCTCGCTTCTACCGCCACCCTCACCGCTACCCTGCTCGGACTGACCCTCGCGCTCAGTAGCGCCGCCTCCGCCCAGACCATCCTGCGCGCCTCGCATCAATTCCCGGGAGGCCAGGGCGATGTGCGCGACGAGATGGTACAGATGATGGCTCGACACGTCGCCGAAGCCGATGTCGGCCTCGAAATCCAGGTCTACCCTGGGCAGTCGCTGTTCAAGGCCAACGAGCAGTGGGGGGCCCTGTCGCGTGGTCGCCTGGACATCACCTCGCTGCCGCTCGACTACGCCAGCGGTCGCCATCCGGAGTTCTCGGCGACGCTGATGCCCGGCCTGGTGCGCAACCACGAACATGCGCAGCGGTTGAACGACTCCGAGTACATGGAGATGATCAAGCAGGTGATTCTCGATGGCGGCGCCCGCGTGCTCGCCGATAGCTGGCTGTCGGGCGGCTTCGCCTCAAGCGAGCAGTGCATCACCTCGCCGGAGACGATACGTGGCCAGAACATTCGCGCCGCCGGTCCCGCCTTCGAGCAGATGCTGCAGGCCGCTGGGGCATCCATCGCCTCGATGCCCTCCTCCGAGATCTACACCGCGATGCAGACCGGAGTGCTCGACGCGGCCAATACCTCGTCGATGTCGTTCGTCTCGTTTCGTCTCTACGAGCAGGTCGAGTGCCTCACCGAGCCGGGCGATTACGCGCTGTGGTTCATGTACGAGCCGGTCTTGATCTCGGAGCAGGTCTGGCAGCGCCTGAGCGAGGAGCAGCAGAACGCTCTGCTTGAGGCCGGCCGAGCCGCCGAGGAGTTTTTCGTTGCCGAAGCCCAGGCGATCGACGACAGGATGGTCGAGGTCTATCGCGAGAATGGCGTCGAAGTGGTCAGCATGAGCGAAGAGGATTACAACGCCTGGCTGGAAATCGCCCGCCAGACCTCCTACAAGAACTTCGCCGACAACGTCCCCAACGGTCAAGCCATCATCGACGCCGCCCTGGCAGTCGAATGATCCAGGCGTGACATCCACTGGCTCGGCCACCCTGTCGGTGGCCGCCCGACTTGGACCAGGGGGAACCATGAGCAACTCCACCACCCACGGCGCAGCCGACATCGGCGGCGCAATCGGCGGTTACATCCGTTTGATGGACATCCTATCGAGAGCGACCGCCTACCTGGCGAGCGCGCTGTTCATCGCCGGGGTGATCGTCGTCTGCCAGATGGTGTTCGTGCGCTACGTGCTGGGCATGAGCACCAGCTGGCAGACCGAGTTCACGGTCTTCTCGGTGACCGGTGCCATGCTGCTGGGAAGCCCCTATGTCTTGATGACCGGCGGTCACGTCGCCATCACCTTCCTGCCGGATGCGCTGGGCGGCATTGCCCGCAAGATCATGCGTTTCATCGCCGCCCTGGTAGGACTCGGTTTCTGTATGGCGCTGGCCTACGCCTCCTGGGTCTATGTCTGGGAGGCCTGGGAGGGCAACTGGACGACGGGAACGGTGTGGAACCCGCTGCTGTGGCCAGCGCTTATGCCGATGGCGGTCGGCGCCACGCTGCTGTCGCTGCAGTACGTGGCCGAAATCCTGCGCGGAGAGAGCTGATATGGATCCCGTGACCATGGGGTTACTGGTGGCCATCGGCCTGATCGTGCTGATGGCCATCGGCACGCCTATCGCCTTCGCGCTTGGCGCCGTCTCGCTGGTCGCCCTGATGGCCGATCGCGGCCTGCCGGAGCTGACCTACTTCGGCGAGACCTTCTTCGACCGCATTGCCGAGTTCGGCTTCGTGGCCATCCCGATGTTCATCCTGATGGGTGCGGCGGTGGCCTCGTCGCCCACCGGGCGCGACCTCTACCGCTCGCTCGACCTGTGGATGGGACGCCTGCCCGGCGGGCTTGCGGTCTCCAACATCGGTGCCTGCTCGATCTTTGCTGCCCTCTCCGGCTCCTCTCCCGCCACTTGCGCCGCGATCGGCAAGATGGGCATTCCCGAGATGCGCAACCGGGGCTACCCGGATGGCGTGGCGGCAGGCTGCATTGCCGCCGGCGGCACCCTGGGCATTCTGATTCCGCCCTCGGTCACCATGATCATCTACGGCATCTCCACCGAGACCTCGATCGGCCGGCTATTCATCGCCGGCGTCGTCCCCGGTTTCATGCTCGCCGGTCTGTTCATGATCTGGACGATGATCGCCTGTCGCCTGGCCGGCGGCTACGACAACCCCCTGGCGCAATCCAGCGAGCGCATGAAGCAGACCATCAGGGCCAACGTGGACGCCAACCTCAAGGCCCTGGTGCGCGTGCTGCCGTTCCTGTGCGTAGTGGCCGGCATCCTGTTCGCGCTGTATGGCGGGGTGGCGACCCCCTCCGAAGCCGCAGGCGTTGGCGCGTTCTTGTGCCTGGGTCTGGCCATCGCGATCTACCGCATGTGGCAGGTGGGGCCGATCAAGCTGATCATGCGCGACTCGCTGCGTGAAAGCGTGATGATCATGCTGATCATCGCCACCGCAGAAGTCTTCGCCTACGCCCTGTCGTCGATGTTCATCACCCAGACCGTGGCCGCCGCCATCGCCGACATGGAGGTCAACCGCTGGGTGTTGATGGGGGTCATCAACCTGTTCCTGCTGGTCGCCGGATTCTTCCTGCCACCGGTGGCCGTGATCGTGATGACCGCGCCGATTCTGCTGCCGATCATCCTTGCCGCCGATTTCGATCCCTACTGGTTCGCCGTGATTCTGACCATCAACCTGGAGATCGGCCTGATCACGCCCCCGGTGGGACTCAACCTGTTCATCATCAAGAGCATCGCGCCGGATATCTCGCTGCGTAACATCCTGATGGGAAGCCTGCCCTACGCACTGTGCATGGTGCTTGGCATCCTGCTGCTGTGTCTCTTTCCCGGCATCGCCCTGTGGCTGCCCAACCTGGTCATGGGCTAAAAGGAGTCGCGTCATGAACATGAGCTTCCTGCAGGAGCTGTTCAACAACATCACCCAGCGCGATGCGTTACTGAGACGGCGTAGCAGCCCCGAGCCGCCACCCGACCACGAGCGCGTGATCAACGCCTGTCGCGTTCTGCTCGAGAGCGATGGGGAAGCCTCGAGCATCACCCTGGCGAGTCGTGCCCTGGCGCTCTATTCGCGGTTGGACGACGACGAGAAGCAGCGCTTCTTCGTGCAGCTTGCCGAGGCGTTCACCGCCGAACCCGCAGCGCTGGACGCCGCTTATGAAGAGTATCGTGAGCGACGCGACAGCCAGGCGCTGCATCGCCTGTTCAATGCCTGCGAGCCGCGTAGCCAGGAGTTGCTGCGGCGGCTCAATGTGCCAAGTGGCGGTACCTTTGAGCTGGTGCGCATGCGCGAGGATCTGCTCAAGGTCATGCAGGATCACCCCGAGCTGTTGGCGCTGAACGAGGACTTCGCCCATCTCTTCGGCTCCTGGTTCAATCGCGGCTTTCTGGTGCTCAAGCGTATCGACTGGGACACGCCAGCCTCGATACTCGAGAAGATCATCCGCTACGAGGCGGTCCATGAAATCCACGACTGGAATGACCTGCGCCGGCGCCTGGATGCCCGCGATCGTCGCTGCTTCGCCTTCTTCCACCCGGCGATCGGCGACGAGCCGTTGATCTTCGTCGAAGTCGCGCTCTGCAAGGGGCTGCCCGACCAGATCCAGCGGATTCTCGACAGCGATCGCCACGACATCGACGACCCGGAAGGGGCGGACAGCGCGGCCTTCTTCGGCATCAGCAACTGCCAGACCGGCCTGCGTGGCATCTCCTTCGGCAATTTCCTGATCAAGCAAGTGGTCCAGGAACTCAAGCAGGAGCTCCCCCACCTGAGCCACTTCGTGACGCTGTCACCGGTGCCCGGCTTCAGGCAGTGGCTCGAGGAGCAGGTGAACGAACAGGACGGCGTGACAGAAGAGGCCCGCAGCACGCTCCAACTGCTCGAAATCCCCGACTGGCACGCCTCGCCGGAACAGGCCGACAAGCTCAAGAGCGTGATCCGCCCCCTGGCAGCGCGCTACCTGGCGCATGAAAAGAACCGTCATGGCGTCCCCCTCAACCCGGTTGCCCGGTTCCATCTCGGCAATGGCGCCTCCCTGCACCGCATCAACTGGCTGGGAGACACCTCGAGCAAGGGGCTCAGGCAATCCGCCGGCCTGATGGTCAACTATCTTTATGCGCTCGACGACATCGAGCGCAACCATGAAAACTACATCGCCAATGCCACGGTTGCCTGCTCCAACGAGGTGCGCGACCTGGGCCGGCGAGCCAGCAAGCTGGCGAAAGGAGAGACCGTCAAATGAATCACAACCTCTTTGCCACCCTGGCCGAGCGCATGCGCATTCGCGGCGATGCGCCCTTCATCGTGACCCAGAGGGGGGCCGGCTACACCCATGCCCAGGCACTGGAAACCACCGCCAGGCTGGCCGGCGCCCTTCGTCAACGTGGCGTCACCCAGGGCGAGCGCGTCGCGGTCCAGGTCGACAAGAGCCCCGAGGCGATCCTGCTCTACCTGGCCTGCCTGCAGGTGGGAGGCGTCTACCTGCCCCTCAACACCGGCTATACCGGCGAGGAGATTCGCTATTTCCTGAGCGATGCCGAGCCTGCACTGTTCGTGTGTCACCCCGCCATGTTCGACGAGGCCCGGCGCATTGCTGGCGAGTGTGGCTGCCCGGCGGTGGAGACCCTGGGCGACAGCGGCGAAGGCAGCCTGATGACGATCGCCAGGGATGTCGAACCCTGCATGGCCATTGCCGAGCTGGGTAAGCGGGATCTGGCGGCCATTCTCTATACCTCAGGCACCACCGGGCGCGCCAAGGGCGCCATGCTGACCCACGACAACCTGCACTCCAATGCCAGGACCCTGGCCGAGGCCTGGCGCTTCAGCGAAGCGGACCGGCTGATCCATGCGCTGCCGCTATTTCATACCCATGGCCTGTTCGTGGCCTGCAACGTGGTGACGATCAGCGGGGCCAGCCTGCTGTTCCTGTCGCGCTTCGATCCCGATGCGATCATCGAGGCAATCCCCGACGCCAGCGTGATGATGGGCGTGCCCACCTTCTACACCCGGCTGCTGCAGGACGAGCGCCTGACTCGGGAGCTGACCGCGCACATGCGGCTCTTCGTGTCAGGCTCGGCCCCACTGACCGCCGAGACCCACCAGGCCTTCGAAGCCCGTACCGGCCATGCCATCCTCGAGCGCTACGGCATGACCGAAACCAACATGAACATCTCCAACCCCTACGATGGCGAGCGCATCGCCGGCACCGTGGGCATGCCGCTGCCGGGCGTCGAAATACGCGTCACCGAACGCGAGACGCACCAGCCGTTGCCGAGCGGCGAGATCGGCATGCTCGAAGTGCGCGGCCCCAACGTCTTCATCGGCTACTGGCGCATGCCGGAAAAGACCCGCGAGGAGCTCCTCGACGACGGCTTCTTCGTCACCGGGGATCTGGCGATGGTCGACGAGCGCGGCTATATCCATATCGTCGGGCGCGACAAGGACCTGGTCATCACCGGCGGCTACAACGTCTACCCCAAGGAGGTCGAACAGGTGATCGACGAACTCGACGAGGTAGTCGAATCCGCCGTGATCGGTGTCGCGCATCCCGACTTCGGCGAAGGCGTGACGGCCGTGGTGGTACGCCAGCCATATGCCTCGCTCAGCGAGGAGGAGGTGATCGCCTCACTGAGCGACCAGCTCGCCAAGTACAAGCAGCCCAAGCGGGTAATCTTCGTCGACAATTTGCCGCGCAACACCATGGGCAAGGTGCAGAAGAACCAGCTTCGCCAGCTGTATCGGGATATCTACCGTCCGACTCATTGAGTCCCTCGGCCGAAAATGCTGGCAAAAATGCCCACCGGCTCTAGCCAAAACCGAGAAACCCCTCGGCTTGGCTGATCGGTGGCGCCTTCTGCAGTGCATCGATATCGACCCGGGGGCGCGCCAGTTGCGGATTGCCCGCAAAGAGCGTTTCGAGTTCCCTGGCAAAGGCCAGCGTGGCGAGATCCTCGCCACGGCGTCCGATGATTTGCAGACCGAAGGGCAAGCCATTGCGATCAAGCCCCGCCGGGAGCGTGATCGACGGATGCCCGGCAAGCGTCGAGGCATAAGCCATGGAGAGCCAATGGTAGTAGCTGTCGGTGGGCTGACCATCGATCTCCCGTGGATAGAGCTCGTGCCAATCGCGGGGACTGATGGTCGTGGTGGGCGCCAGAATGAAGTCGTGCTGGTCGAAAAAGGCTTGCCAGTGTCGATACAACCGGGTCTGCAGGTTCAACGCGTCCACCACATCGAGCACCGAGTAGCGCTCACCCTCTTCCACGTTGAGCTTGATGTTGGGTCCCACCTTGTCAGGATACTTGAGCAGCAGGTCGCGGTGGTGCCCGGAGAACAGCACCGCCCGCAGGACGGCGAATGCCCTGTCCGCCCCCTCGCAATTCGGGTGCGTTTCATCGAGACGGGCGAAGAGGCTGCCGAACTGCCCAAGCTTGTCATGAAAGCTGTCGGCAATCGTCTTCTCGGTCATGGCGAAGCCGAAATCGTGAGTCACGGCGATCCGCGCACTGCACAGGTCGTAGGTCGGCAGGTGGGTGAAGCGCTCGCCCCGATGAGGTGAGCGATCCTCGACAACCGAGACCCAGGGATCGCGTCGATCGGCACGAATCATCGCCGATAGCATCAGTGCCGTATCCTCCACGGTACGTGCCATCGGGCCACTGGTCGACAGTGGCAGCAAGGCCATGGCACGACCATGCCCAGGCACCACGCCAGGTGAAGGGCGAAAGCCGACCACGCCGCAGAATGCCGCCGGGTTGCGCAGGCTGCCGCCTGTATCCGAGCCGGTGGCCAGCGGCGACATGCCGCAGGCCAGCGCCGCCGCCGAGCCACCCGACGAGCCCGCCGCAGAGCGTGACAGGTCGAAGGGGTTGGCCGTCACGCCATAGACCGCATTGCGAGTATTGCCCCCGGCACTCCACTCGGGATTGTTGGTCTTGCCCATGATCACCGCACCGGCTTCGCGCAGCTGCACGACCATCGGATCGTCCGCCTGGGCAACATTGTCGGCATAAAGCTCGCTGCCATAGGTCGTCGGCAGCCCGATGACATCGACCATGTCCTTGACGCACAACGGTAGGCCATGCAGAACACCCAGCGGCTCGCCCCTGTCGATGGCTCGCTGGGCCTGGCGGGCATGGGAGAGCATGGTGTCGTAGTCATGGCTGACCAAGGCGTTGACAGCGGGGTTCACCGCCTCGGTTCGAGCGATGCAGCTTTCAGCAAGCTCAACGGCCGAGAGCTGTTTGGAACCCAGCAGGCGGCGTGCCTGGGTGGCACTTAAATCGCAAGGCGTCATGTCCGCTCCTTCATCATTTTTCATTGCAAAACCTCAGCCACCGGCGCCCCGGCTATGAAATCCCAGCCACGCCCCGGGGCCGCCTCCATCAGTCGCCGCGACCACCCGGTTGCCGGGCTGGAACTCCTCAGCGACGAAGCGGAACGGGCCGGAGCCGATCTGTTCGGGGATCGCCTCCTCGGCACTCGTGCTGGCAATCCGCTCGGGCATCATGAAGGCCGGCACCGAGGAGGGCTTGGCGAGCAGTTCGAGTACATAGCTGAAGGGGGATGCCAGCATCAGGGTGATGGTGCGCTCATCGGTGGCTTCCAGAGACTCGACATGACCCATCAGCATCAGGCCACCGGAGTCGCGCTTCGCCCAGCGCTCGAGAGAGGCGACGCAGTCGGCGGCGGTCACCGCCTCGCCATCGTGCCAGGTGAGCCCGTCGCGCAGGGTGAAGGTGTAGGTCAGGCCATCGTCGGAGATTTCCCAGTCGGCCATCTGCGGCTGCGGCTGGAACGCTTCATCCATCCCGAGCAGAGTATCGAAGACCATGTAGCCGTGGTTGCGGGTGATGTGCGCCGTGGTCAGGATCGGGTCGATGATCCTCAATCCCGAGTGCATCACCGCATTGACCGTCTGCGCCTGGCTCTCGGCGGCAAGCGTCATGGCGCCAAGGCCGAGCAGTGCCGTGCCGAGCAGGGTGCGGGCCATGCCGGGGGTGGATTTCATCACTACTGTGGGTTGCATCGCGATACCTCTCTTCGTTGTTGTTGTTGAGCCACCCAGGGCGGCCAAGTAGAGCGGGAATTCTTTATGCAGACGAAGCAAATGGCTCTCCCATCGGCCGAGTGCGCAGTCCCGGCGCCAAACGGGTCCAGGGTAGCTCGCTGGGGTCGGCGGCCATCGGACCGGGCGACTTGGCGATCAGGATCGCTGCGGCGATCGGCTGGAAGTCGGCGCGAAAGTGCACCGAGCTCTTCAGCACCAGGATGCTCATCGCCTCGGGTTCGATGCCAACCATGCGCAGCAGATTGCGATCGAGCAGTTGCGTCTTGCGACTGGTGACCAGCACCGCGACCCCCCCGATGCGCAGTTGTGCGCTGGGGCCGAGATTAACCTGGTTGCCGTGCATCATCGGGCCGTCGTAACGGCAGCGGCCATCGCTCAAGCGCACCACCTCGAACTCGGCCTCGAGCGGTGCATCGCCGACGCTTGGTTCACCACCCAGGGCCAGGAGGAGTCGTGCGCCCTCGCCTGCCGCATGCGCCTTGGCGGCCGCGATGGGATCGCAGATCAGTCCCAGTGCGGCCTGCTGGGCGCTGGCCTCGACCAGCGCCCTCAGCATGCCGGTGGTGGTGGCATCACCGCCAGCGCCGGGGTTGTCCTGAGTATCGGCGATGACCACCGGCTTGCGCTCATGCTCGGCGAGACGCATCGCCTCGCGCACCGCCTCCTCGGGCGAGAGAAAGGGCACCTGCCAGCGCGGTTCGAAGTCGGCGATTTCAACGGCGAGCGCCGACACTTCGGCTTCAAGCAAAGGCTGGTCGGCACCATACCCCCACACCACGGGCCCGCACTCGTCAAAGTCCGCTGCGGGAAAGCCGGCCGCGAAGGAGAGCGTTGCCGCACAGCGCCGGTCATGCTCGGCCAGCCCGGCATAGACGCTGTGCGCCGGCTCGAGAAAGGTGCTGCCGGCGGAGATCGGAATCAGAAAAGGAATGCGCCGCGAGACGCAGTGGAGGAGTTCGCCATTCAGCAGCCGGGTAAGCAGCGCTGCCGCACGGCCACCGGTGTCAGCCATGTCGACATGCGGATAGGTACGATAGGCCACCAGCGCCGAGGCGGACTCGAGCATGCGGCGGGTGACGTTGGCGTGCAGGTCTAGACTGGCGACGATCGGCATCTTGCTGCCTACGACCTCTCGCAGACGGGCCAGCAATTCTCCCTCGCCATCATCGAGATGCTCGCAGACCATCGCACCGTGCAGGTCGAGATAGATGGCATCGACGCAGGCGGCCGAGGCAGCCGCGACGATCTCACCGGCTATCCGCTCGAAGGCCGCTTCGGTGACATGCGCCGAAGGGCTCGCCGCTGCCCATACCGCCGGCAGCAACTGATAGCCACTCGCCTTGGCGGCGGCAATGAACCCGCCCACCGGAATGTTCACCCACTCGAGTGCCAGCACCTCCTCACCCCGGCACAGCGCGGGAAAGCCTCCGCCCTGAACGAAGCTCGAGTAGTCCGCCCTGGTGGGGGCAAAGGTATTGGTTTCGTGCTGGAAGCCCGCAATCAGGATCTTCATGTCATCCTCTGTTCTTATACTTAGGTGTATGACGCAGTGCAGCAGCACCTTGTTTGTCACGTTAGGCGTGACGTGGACAGAGATGCAATGACCGGCGCATCATGTATCCGTTGCCCATTGAGCAACACTGCTGCCAACAGGATGAAAACCGATATGTCACCGCGTCTCTCGTCGAGTGATGAAGGGCTCAATTCGCGCCGCCTGCGCTACGCCTTCGAAGCGATGACGCAGGGATCGATACGGCGCGCGGCCGACCAGCTCGATATCGAACCTTCGGTGATCAGCCGCCAGATCGCCCGCCTGGAAGCGGAGCTGGGGGTAAGACTACTGGAGCGCCATGGCCGGGGGGTGCGCGCCACCGAAGCCGGCGAGCTGCTGCTCGACTTTCACCGCGAGCGTCAGGCCGCCGAGGCCGCGTTGCTGAGCGATCTTGCCGAGCTCGACAATCTCAGCCGCGGCACGCTGCGCCTGGCGATCAGCGAGGGCTATAGCGCGACCCTGATGAGCGAAGTGGTCAACGACTTCTCCCAATGCCATCCACAGCTGCATCTCGAGGTGAGCATCGCCAGCGTCAATCAGGTGGTCAGCCGGGTGCTGGAGGGCGACGCCCATCTCGGCCTCGCCTATTCGCCGCGCCTGTTGCCGGGGGTTAAATCGATCGCCTCGGCCCGCCAGCCGGTGTGTGCAGTGATGCACCCCGACCATCCATTGACTCGGCTTACCCCGCCACTGTCACTGGATGATCTTCTCCACTACCCGCTGGGGCTGATCTCCCAGGGTTATGGCCTGCGCCAGCTTGTCGACACCGTGGAGATACTCGACAAGCGACACTTCACGCCGAGCCTGGTCAGCAACTCGCTTGCCACCCTCAAGCAGTACGTGACGGCTGGTCACGCCGTAACCTTCATGCCCGAGGTGGCCCTCAGCCACGAACTGGCACGCGGCCAGTTGGTGGCACTGGCCATTGCCCATCCGGTATTCGTCGAGGCTGAATCGCACCTCATCGTACGCCAGCATCGTCCCCTGTCGCTGGCCGCCTCACGGCTGATCGACGCCATATGCCGCATATCGCCCTTCGCCAGGATCGAGCAGTGAATCTCTGGCACCGCAACTGACTTCGCCTGCGTAGTCGAGTATCCTATGGCCCCCTTGCCGGGCCCAATGCCCGGCTCTCTCCACTCTCCGGCGAAGCTTCTTTACTCCTCATGCAGCGCTCCGATTTCCATTACGACCTTCCCGATGAGCTGATTGCGCGCTACCCCTCCGAGCAGCGCAGCGACTGCCGCTTGCTGTGCGTGAATGGCAATACGGGAGCACTCGCTCATCGTCGTTTTCCCGAGCTGCTCGAGCTGCTCGCGCCAGGCGACCTGCTGGTGTTCAACGACACCCGGGTGATTCCCGCTCGCCTGCATGGGCAAAAGGCCAGCGGCGGCAAGATCGAGATGCTGCTCGAACGACCGCTCGATGCCCACCGCGGCCTGGCGCACATTCGTGCCAGCAAGTCGCCCAAGCCTGGCACCGAGCTACTTCTCGAGGGCGATATTCGTGCCGTGGTGGAGGGGCGGCGCGAGGCGCTGTTCGAGCTGCGCTTTCTTGGCGAAACCCCGCTGATCGAACTGCTCGAACGCCACGGCCATATGCCGTTGCCACCCTATATCGACCGTGCCGACGAGCTTGCCGACCGCAGCCGCTATCAGACCGTGTATGCCCGGCGCGACGGCGCGGTGGCGGCTCCCACCGCAGGATTGCACTTCGACGAAGCACTGTTGTCCAAACTCGCCGACAAGGGCATCGAGAGCGCTTTTGTCACCCTGCACGTGGGTGCCGGCACCTTTCAGCCGGTACGCGCCGACGACATTCGCGATCACCAGATGCACAGCGAGTGGTGCGAAGTCTCCAAGACAGTGAGCGAGCAGGTGCGCCGCGCCCAGGCCGCCGGGAGACGGGTGATCGCAGTGGGCACCACCAGCGTGCGCTGCCTGGAAAGCGCCTGCGCGGCGAGCCCTGACGGCGCAATAGCGCCCTACAGTGGCGAAACCGACATTTTCATCTATCCGGGGTACGAGTGGCGCTGTGTCGATGGCTTGGTGACCAACTTCCATCTGCCGGAGTCGACGTTGATGATGCTGGTGGCATCGTTCGCCGGATTCGACACGGTGATGGGGGCCTATCGCGAGGCAGTCCGAGAGGGCTACCGCTTCTTCAGTTATGGCGACGCCATGTTCCTGACCCGCCAGGGCGCCTGAACCGCCCGCCAGTTTTGAGAACTCTTCATGCGCAACGAATGCTTTATGAAATTCGAACAGCTGGCCAGCGACGGGCGCGCCCGCCGCGGCCGGCTGAGCTTTCCCCGCGGCACGGTGGAGACGCCCGCCTTCATGCCGGTCGGCACCTACGGCACCGTCAAGGGCATGACGCCGCAGTCGGTGGAGGAGATCGGCGCCGAGATCATCCTTGGTAACACTTTTCACCTGTGGCTGCGCCCAGGTGCCGAGGTCATCGCCGCACATGGCGATCTGCATGACTTTTCACAGTGGAAGAAGCCGATCCTCACCGACTCCGGCGGCTTCCAGGTCTTCTCGCTGGGCGAGATGCGCAAGATCACCGAGCAGGGCGTGCACTTCCGCTCGCCGGTGGATGGCGCCAAGGTGTTCATGGGACCGGAAGAGTCGATCGCCATGCAGCGCACGCTGGGTTCGGACGTGGTGATGATCTTCGACGAATGCACCCCCTACCCAGCCACTCCGGAAGCGGCGCAGACCTCGATGGAGCTGTCACTGCGCTGGGCCAGACGCTCCCGCGACGCCCATGGCGACTCACCATCGGCGCTGTTCGGCATCATTCAGGGTGGCATGTACCCGGAGCTGCGCAAGCGCTCGCTCGAGGGACTGCTCGAGATCGGCTTCGACGGCCTGGCCATCGGCGGACTCTCGGTGGGCGAGCCCAAGGAGGAGATGATCAAGGTGCTCGACTACCTGCCGACCTGGATGCCCGAGCAGATGCCGCGCTACCTGATGGGTGTGGGCAAGCCAGAGGATCTGGTCGAGGGCGTGCGCCGCGGCATCGACATGTTCGACTGCGTGATGCCGACCCGCAATGCCCGCAACGGTCATCTGTTCACCGCCGAGGGTACGGTCAAGATCCGCAACGCCAAGCACCGCCATGATACCCGGCCGCTGGAGGAACACTGCGATTGCTACACCTGCCAGCACTTCTCGCGCGGCTATCTTCATCATCTCGATCGCTGCGGCGAGATGCTCGGTTCGATGCTCAACACCATCCACAATCTACGCTACTACCAGCGCGTCATGGCCGGTTTGCGCGGTGCCATCGAAGCGGGTACATTGGCGAACTTTGTGGAACTGTTCTATGAGCAGCGCGGCCTACCCGTGCCGCCCGCTCCGTAGCGCTGGCCAACCTCTTACCCCCTCTGATCCAGGAGACACAACCAATGCTGGACTTCTTCATTTCCCCGGCCCATGCCGAAGGCGGCGCCGCCGGTGGCGGCATGGCGCAGATCATCATGCTGGTCGGCTTCGTGGCCATCTTCTACTTCCTGCTGTGGCGTCCGCAAGCCAAGCGGGCCAAGCAGCACAAGCAGCTGGTCGGCGGCCTCTCCAAGGGTGACGAAGTGGTCATCGGTGGCGGCATTCTGGGCCGCATCACCAAGGTGAGCGACGAGTTCATCAGCATGGAAATTTCCGAAGGCACCGAGGTCAATGTCCAGAAGAACGCCGTTGCGGCGGTGCTTCCCAAGGGAACCATCAAGTCCATCTGACCCTCGGATACCGTTGTGATACCGCCGCGCCGTCACCTCGCGCGCGGCGGCTGTCGCACCGCTCAAGACGCCATGCCGACCGTCTCTCCATTGCGTCTGCATTAGTCAGCTACAAGGCAGGGCTTGCATGCTCAACCGTTATCCCCTGTGGAAGTATCTTCTTATACTTCTCGTGCTCATCGTGGGCCTGATCTACTCACTGCCCAATCTCTTCCCCGAAGACCCCGCGGTACAGATCAGCAGCGCCCGAGGCGAGGCCGCCCTGGATCAGCGGCAGGAAGAGGCCGTCCGCCAGATGCTCCTGGATGCCGGCATCGAGATCAAGGCTATCGACACTGACAATGGCACCTTGCTGATCCGTCTCGAGGAGGCCGATGATCAGCTGGGCGCCCGCGATCTGATCGCCGAACAGCTCGGCAACGATTTCGTGGTCGCCATCAACCTGGCCGAGTCCACCCCCACCTGGCTGCAGAGCCTCTCCGCTTCACCGATGACATTGGGACTCGACCTGCGCGGTGGCGTGCACTTCCTGCTCGAAGTCGACATGGACGCCGCACTGACCCAGCGTCTCGAGGTCAATGCCAGCGCCATGCGCGAGATGCTGCGCAGCGAGCGCATCCGCTATCGCGGCTCCGAGGTCGAGGCACGCAGCCTGACGCTCTCCTTCATCAATGCCGAGGATCGCGACGCCGCCCGCCGCCTGATCAGCCGCGAATTCCGCGACTTCGACTACGAATCAGTAGGCGACGGTCGTGGTGCCAGCCTGGTGATGACGCTTACCGATCAGGCCGTCAACGAGATTCAGGACTACGCCGTCAACCAGAACCTCACCACCCTGCGCAACCGTGTGGACGAACTGGGCGTGGCCGAGCCGATGGTGCAGCGCCAGGGGCCCAATCAGATCGTCGTCGAACTGCCCGGCGTGCAGGATACCGCCGCCGCCAAACGTGTGGTGGGCGCCACCGCGAACCTCGAGTTCCGCCTCGAGGCGCGTCCGGACACTCCGGATGCCGAGACCCAGAGTTTCCCCTTCCGCAACGATCCTTCGCGCACCGCCGACCTGATGCGCGACGTGATCATCACCGGTGATAGCGTCTCCAGCGCCAGCCGCAGCTTCGACGAGAATGGCCGCCCGCAGGTCAACATCAACCTCGATGGTACCGGCGGCACGCTGATGAACCGTGCCACCCGGACCAACATCGGTCGCAACATGGCGGTGCTGTTCATCGAGCATCACACCCGCACGCGCATCGTGATCGAGGGTGGCGAAGAGGTCGAGGTGCGCGAGCCCTATGTGGAGCGCGGCCTGATCAGCCTGGCGACGATCCAGAGCGCGCTGGGCAACAGCTTCCGCATCACCGGCCTGGATTCGCCCACCGAGGCGGCGGAGCTGGCCCTGCTGCTACGCTCGGGCTCGCTGGCCGCGCCGATCTACTTCGTGCAGGAGCGCACCATCGGCCCGAGCCTCGGCCAGGACAATATCGACCGCGGCGTGATGTCAATCATGATCGGCCTGCTGCTGGTGGTGATGTTCATGCTGATTCGCTACAAGGTGTTCGGCATGTTCGCCAATGTGGCGCTGGCCATTAACCTGACCCTGCTGGCCGCCGCCATGTCGCTGCTCGGCGCCACGCTGACACTGCCTGGCATCGCCGGTATCGTGCTCACGCTGGGCATGGCAGTGGATGCCAACGTACTGATATTCGAGCGCATCCGCGAGGAGCTGCGTGCCGGCATGTCGGTGCAACAGGCGATACACGCCGGTTATGAACGCGCCTTCACCTCGATCGTCGATGCCAACATCACTACCCTGCTGGTGGCAGTGATCCTGTTTTCGATCGGCACTGGTCCGGTGCAGGGCTTCGCCGTGACGCTGTCGCTTGGCATCCTGACCTCGATGTTCACCGCCCTGCTGGTGACCCGCGCCATGGTCAACCTGACCTATGGCGGCAAGCCGGTGAAGAAACTATGGATATGAGGAGCCCCGCGATGCGACAGTTCGACTTCATGGGCAAGCGCCGCCTGGCTTTCATCGTCTCGGCAGTGCTGTTGCTGATCTCGATAGGCTCGCTGGTAATGCAACAGCTCAACCTGGGGCTCGATTTCACCGGCGGTACGCTGGTGGAGGTGCGCTACGCCACGGCGCCGGCGCTGGACATGATCCGCCAGACGCTCACCGACGCCGGTTTCCGTGACGTCTCGGTGCAGACCTTCGGCGCCTCCACCGAGGTGTTGATCCGCCTGCAGCAGGCCTTCGATCCTGAGGTGGGCGATCAGATCATCGGCTTGCTGCGCGAAGGTGGTGCAAGCGTTGAGCTGGTACGCGCCGAGTTCGTCGGCGCCCAGGTCGGTGAACAGCTGCGCGACCAGAGCGGGCTCGGCTTGCTGGTGGCACTGGCAATCGTGATGGTCTATGTCGCCTTCCGCTTCCAGTACAAATTCGCTCTCGGGGCGCTGCTGGCATTGATCCATGACGTGGTGATCGTGGTCGGCATATTCTCGCTGTTCCAGCTCGACTTCGACCTTACCGTGCTGGCAGCACTGCTGGCGGTGATCGGCTACTCGCTGAACGACACCATCGTCGTCTATGACCGGATTCGGGAAAACATTCGCAAATCGCGTACCGACGACATGGCGGCGATCTTCAACGATGCCATCAACATGACCCTGTCGCGCACGCTGGCGACGTCCGGTACCACCCTGCTGGTACTCATGGCACTGCTGGTGCTGGGTGGCGACATGATTCACCATTTCTCGGTGGCGCTGATCATCGGCGTTGCCGTGGGTACCTTCTCCTCCATCTACATGGCAGCGGCGCTGCTGCTGGTACTCAAGCTGGAGCGCCAGGATCTGATCCCGTCAAAGAAGGAAGACCCGGAGGCAGAGGAGGAGTTGCCGTAACCCGCCCTCCTCGAAGGCAAAAACGAAACCGCCCCCGCAGCGCTGCTGCGGGGGCGGTTTTCTTTGGATACTGATGAGTTAGAAATGCGGTTTGAGTTGCTGCACCAGCGCCTTGTAGAGGCGCGGGCCGGCGGCCAGCAGCTGACCCTCGTTGTCGATGCTGGGGCGGCCGTCGAAACTGCCCATTAACGCACCGGCTTCCTTGAGCAGCAGGCTACCGACCAGCTTGTCCTGCTCCTCGAGCCCTAGCACGAAGGCCGCATCGGCACGGCCCGAGGCGAGCTCCGCCATGTCCAGCAGGCCACTGCCGGTGGCTCGCTGCATCTCGATCTGCGGGCCGAGCTGCTGAACCAGGGTAATGTAGGCGGGCAGATGGCGCGGGCGCAGCCAGGTTTCCGGCAGGCTCATGGCAATACGCGCACCACCGATGACGGTGGTCTTGGGCACCCGAATGCGCTTGCCGTTGTACTGGGCGCCACGCCCACGGCTGGCCAGATACTCGTCGTCGCTGAACGGACAGATCACCACCGCATGCTCAGGGCGCCCCTTGATCAGGCACACCAGTGAGATGGCGAAACCGGCGCTCGCCGCGCTCAGGTTGGAGTAGCCATGGAAGGGTTCGATCCTCCAGTGGATGTCCTGGCCTTCGGCCGTTCCTTCGCGATAGGGGGTAAATCGACCGGAGATCCCATGCAACGGGTAGCCGCGTACCAGCTGACTTGCGATCAGGGTCTCGGCGTTGCGGGCAGTATCTTCCAGCAGACGATCGAGGTTGTGTTCTTCGTGAGCGTTCTCGATACGTTCACGAATGCGCAGAAACTGTTCGGCGGCAGCGCGCGCGGCGCGCAACCCGAATTGGACCATCGGATGCATGATCGGGCCTTGAGGAGTCGGTAGCTGTTAAAGAACGTGTTGCACGCAGATGACTTTACATGACGGCAACGGCGCGCATGCTAGCAGAATCCTCACCGCGAGGCCATCGCTCAAGCATGCGCGCCTGGCTCATGGTAGACTCTGCGGCCAACTTTTCCGCTCAACGCTATCGCCAAGGCTTCCCATGCTCGACCGTATTCGCATCGTGCTGATCGGCACCAGCCACCCCGGCAACATCGGCGGTACCGCCCGCGCCATGAAGAACATGGGGCTCTCCGAGCTGGCCCTGGTCGCGCCGCGCGGCGAGCCGCGCTCGGCGGAGGCGATCTCGCGCGCCTCGGGTGCCGACACAATCCTGGCGAGCGCCCGCCGAGTCGAAACCCTCGAGGAAGCGGTGAGCGACTGCACCCTGGTGGTGGGCGCCAGCGCCCGCTCGCGCACCCTGCCCTGGCCGATGCTCACCCCTCGCGCCCTCGGCCAACGGCTGCCGAGCGAGCTTGCCAGCCGCGAGGCACGCTTGGCGCTGGTCTTCGGCCGCGAGGATACTGGTCTGACCAACGCCGAGCTGCAGCGCTGCCACACGCATGTGCACATCCCTTCCAATCCCGACTTCAGCTCGCTGAACCTGGCCACCGCAGTACAGGTACTCGCCTATGAGTGCCGCCTGGCCTGGCTCGAAAGCGAGGCGCAGGGTACCGACAGCAAGGCCGAGGAAGCGCCCTTCGGCATCGAGTGGGACAACCCGCCAGCCAGCCACGAAGAGCTCGAGCACTTCTTCGCCCATCTGGAGCGCACCCTGATCGAGATCGATTTCCACGATCCCGACCGGCCACGCCAGCTGATGGCGCGCCTGCGCCGCCTCTACCTGCGCGCCAGACCCGACCGCATGGAGGTCAGTATCCTGCGCGGCATTCTCACCGCAGTCGACAAGCGATGTCCAAACTCACCCAACGACGCACCATGACCACAGGAGGCGAGCCTTGCAGGACAAGGCTCGCACCCCAATAATGTAGGCGCCCATCCCGCGCCTTCGTCTTGCACGCCACACCGGCCGCTCGGCAATTGACGGTCGCTCGTTATTCAAGGAATGCCGCATGTTTCGTCGACTGCGTGAAGATATCAACAGCGTATTCGCCCGCGACCCCGCCGCGCGCAACTTTCTCGAGGTGCTTACCAACTACCCGGGGCTCCATGCGCTGCTGGCCCACCGCCTGAGCCATTGGCTGTGGAACTGCAACCTCAAGTGGCTCGCGCGCACCCTCTCGTCGCTGTTTCGCTGGCTGACCGGCATCGAGATCCATCCCGGCGCGCGTATCGGCCGGCGCTTCTTCATCGACCACGGCATGGGCGTGGTCATCGGCGAGACTGCCGAGGTCGGTGATGACGTCACGCTCTACCAGGGCGTCACCCTGGGGGGCACCAGTTGGAACAAGGGCAAGCGCCACCCGACGCTGGGCGATGGCGTGATCGTGGGGGCCGGGGCCAAGATATTGGGCCCCTTCACGGTGGGCGCCGGCGCCAAGATCGGCTCCAATGCGGTGGTCACCAAGGAGGTGCCGGCCGGCGCCACCGTGGTGGGTATTCCCGGCAAGGTGGTCAAGCGTGCCGAGCCCGACAGCGAGGCGCCGCTCGAGGTGGACCCGGCACGGCGCGAGGCGATCTGCCAGAAATTCGGCTTCGATGCCTACGGCGTAAGCCAGGACATGCCCGATCCGATGGCCCGCTCGATGCAGGCGATGCTCGATCATATGCATGCCGTCGACGAGCGCATCGAGCGGATGTGCTCGACGCTGCGCAAGCTCGATGCCAGCTATCGCGAGGGTCGCTTGCCGGAGCTGCGCGACGAGGACTTCGCCGAGATCCTCGACGATCTCGATGGCTGCTCCTCTCCCGATACCACACCGGCCCACGAGACGTCCATCTCCCCGGAGGCGTCACGCATCGACAAGCGTCAGCCTTGAAAGGCCGACAGGACCCGCCGCCGAGCTATAGTTGACCGAGACACTGGGTTTTTCCATAATGGCCCAAATATTATGCCGGCTATGATGTTATGCGCTTGACCACCAAGGGACGCTACGCCGTCACCGCGATGCTTGACCTGGCCCTGAATGCCGCCGAAGGCCCCACCAGCCTCGCCGACATTTCACGCCGCCAGGAAATTTCGCTCTCCTATCTCGAACAGCTGTTCGCCCGGCTGAGGCGTGCCCAGCTGGTCAAGAGCGTACGCGGGCCGGGCGGTGGCTATCTGCTGGCCCTACCTCCCGCCCAGATCTCGGTGGCTCGGGTCATCGATGCCGTCAACGAGTCGGTGGATGCCACCCGCTGTCAGGGGCTGTCGGACTGCCAGCATGGCGACACCTGCCTCACCCACCATCTATGGTGCGAGCTCTCCGGTAAGATTCATGGCTTTCTCGATGGCATTACCCTGGGCGACCTGGTCGGTCGTCAGGAGGTACGCGGCATCGCCGAACGCCAGCGCCGCCGTTGCGACGCCTCGACCATTGCCATGACCTCTCCCTGACCGATACATGCAGCGCCGCTACACTCCAATGCAAGCCCGACTCCTTTCACCGTCACGAGCGATATAACACGAGCCCATGAGCGCACCGGTCTATCTCGATTACGCCGCCACTACCCCCGTCGATCCGCGCGTGGCGGAGCTGATGAGCCGGCATCTGACCCTGGATGGCATCTTCGCCAACCCGGCATCGCGCAGCCACATGTCCGGCTGGCTGGCAGAGCAGGCGGTAGAGGGAGCGCGCCGCCAGGTTGCCGATCTGATCAACGCCGATCCCCGCGAAATCGTCTGGACCAGCGGCGCCACCGAGTCGGACAACCTGGCGCTGATCGGCTACATGCGCGCCAACCGTGCCCGGGGCCGTCACCTGATCACCTCGAGTATCGAGCACAAGGCCGTGGTGGACACGGCCAAGGCACTGGAGGCCGAGGGCTTCGAGGTGACCTGGCTTGAGCCCGGCGAGGATGGCCGGGTCTCCCCCGATCAGCTCGCAGACACCCTGCGTGACGATACCGTACTGGTCTCGTTGATGGCGGTGAACAATGAGCTTGGTTGCATCAACGACCTTGCTGCACTCGCCGAGGTGGTGCATGCCCATGGTGCCATTTTTCACGTGGACGGCGCACAGGCCGCCGGCAAGATTGTGCTGGATGTGGAAGCGATGGGCATCGATATGCTGTCGCTCTCGGCCCATAAGATCTACGGTCCCAAGGGGATCGGTGCACTCTATGTGAAGCGCCATCCGGACATTCGCCTTGACGCGCTGATCCATGGCGGAGGCCACGAGCGAGGCATGCGCTCGGGCACCCTGCCCACCCACCAGATCGTCGGCATGGGCGAAGCCTTCGCCATTGCCGGACGCGAGCGTGAGGTCGATCAGGCTCGCATCCTGGGCTTGCGTGATCGCCTGCTGAGGGAACTGACCGGGCTTGAGGGCATCCATCACAATACCGACACCCGGGTCGCGATACCCAACATTCTCAACCTGGCCTTCGATGGCGTGGATGGCGAGTCGCTGTTGATGGCACTGCGCGGCCTGGCGATCTCCACTGGCTCGGCCTGCAACTCGGCGAGTGTCGAGCCCTCCTACGTGCTGACGGGGATCGGGGTACCACGCTCACGGGCACTGGCATCACTACGCTTCAGTTTCGGCCGCTTCACCAGTGATGCCGACATCGAGACCACCATCGCCGAGCTGCGTCATGCGGTGAGCGCACTGCGCCGCTGACACCGCATGATGAGACCACCGCTTCACAGGAGAGTATCCATATGGCGCACCTTACGATAACCGCATCCGCCGCCAGCCAGATCCGCACCGTGCTCGCCGAGCGCGGCCAGGGCCTTGGGCTGCGCGTATCGGTCAAGCCCAGCGGCTGCTCCGGCTACAGCTACGTGCTCGACTTCGCCGATGAGTTCACCGAAAGCGACGTGGCCTTCGAGGAGCATGGCGTCAAGGTCTTCGTCGCCCCCGAGGCGTTGGAGATGCTCGATGGCAGCGAGGTCGACTACGTTTCGGAGGGGCTAAATCGCTTCTTTCGCTTCAACAACCCCAACGTCAAGGATCAGTGCGGCTGCGGCGAGAGCTTCAGTGTCTGACATCGGGGACTGGCCGATTGTTACCCGTCGCGCGAAAGGGTTATAATGCGCGGCCAATCGGCAACGCCGCGCGGCCGCGGCCTGTGTTTCCCAAACCGATCCGTTTTCTCGACGCGCCGCCCCGAGGCCAGGTAATGGCAACTCCCGGGCGGCGCAGCTTCATCCAGAAGACATTCACGACCTTCACTACCAACCCATACGGAGAATGCCCATGGCTACCGAGCGCACCCTGTCCATCATCAAGCCCGATGCCGTCGCCAAGAATGTGATCGGCGAGATCGTCAGCCGCTTCGAAAAGGCCGGCCTCCAGGTCGTTGCCTCCAAGATGCTGCACCTGAGCCGCGAGCAGGCCGAAGGCTTCTATGGCGAGCATAAGGAGCGCGGCTTCTTCGGTGAGCTGGTCAGCTTCATGACCTCCGGCCCGGTCGTGGTGCAGGTGCTCGAAGGTGAAGGCGCGATTGCCAAGAACCGCGAGCTGATGGGCGCTACCAACCCCAAGGAAGCGGCAGCCGGCACCATTCGCGCCGATTTCGCCCAGTCCATCGACGCCAACGCCGTTCACGGCTCCGACTCCGCCGCCTCCGCCGAGCGCGAAGTGGCGTTCTTCTTCGGTAGCGACGAGATCTGCCCGCGCAGCTGATCTCGCCTGCCCGCGGGAGCCTGGCTCCCGCGTTCACCGCCCCACCGACCAGCTGACCGCCATGACTGCCACCACCGTCTCCACCCGCACCAATCTGCTCGGTCTCTCACGCGAACAGATGGAAACCTTCTTTGTCTCCATCGGCGAGAAGAAATTTCGCGCCGCCCAATTGATGAAGTGGATTCATCACGAAGGCTGCGACGACTTCGACGCGATGACCAACCTCTCCAAGGCGCTGCGGACGCGTCTCGCCGAGGTGGCCGAAATTCGTGGTCCAAGCGTGGTCTACGAGGGCACGTCAAGCGACGGCACCCGCAAGTGGGTGCTCGAGGTCGATGACGGCAGCTATGTCGAAACCGTGCTGATTCCGGCCGAGAACGGCAACCGCCGTACGCTGTGCGTCTCCTCGCAGGTCGGCTGTTCGCTGGATTGCAGTTTCTGCTCCACCGGCAAGCAGGGCTTCGAGCGCAACCTCACCGCGGCCGAGATCATCGGCCAGGTGTGGGTGGCCAGTCGCAGTCCAGGGGCGATTCGCAAGGACACCGCCAACCGGCCGGTGACCAATGTGGTGATGATGGGCATGGGCGAGCCACTGCTGAACTACGACAATGTGGTGCCGGCGATGAAGCTGATGCTCGACGACAACGGCTATGGACTCTCAAAGCGCCGCGTGACGCTCTCCACCTCTGGCGTGGTGCCGATGCTCGACAAGCTCGGCGACGAGCTCGACGTGAGTCTAGCGATCTCCTTGCATGCCGCCACCGACGAGCTGCGCAGCGAGCTAGTACCGATCAATCGCAAGTACAACATTCGCATGTTGCTCGATGCCTGCCATCGCTATCTTGCCAAGTGCAGCGACACGCGCATGGTGACCGTCGAGTACACCCTGATCAAGGACGTCAACGACCAGCAGGAGCATGCAGAACAGCTTGCCGCGCTGCTCGAGGAGTTGCCGTGCAAGATCAACCTGATTCCGTTCAATCCCTTCCCGCACTCCGGCTACGAGAAGCCTTCGCGCAATCAGGTGATGCGCTTCCAGCAGTGGCTCTACGAACTGGGCTATACGGCCCCGATTCGCAGCACGCGGGGAGACGATATCGATGCGGCCTGCGGCCAGCTGGTAGGTCGCGTCAAGGATCGCACCAAGCGTCACGCGCGCTATATCCAGTCGATCCAGCTCGACGCCGACTGAGGTGTCCGGCGACCTTGACTTCAACTGGACACAGCGCTTTGATGGGTAGGCTTTTCAAGCCGTTGTCGCGTTTTTCGCCCGCTAGGGCAAGGCGAGCCTGGTGTTGTTCATGACATGTCGCCCGGTGTCCTTCATGACGTATCGAGAGGAGTCCATGATCCGTCTTCACCCCCTGCTAGAGCGTTGGACATCGCGACCGTTTCTGGCCGCCGTGCTGAGCGCTGCCTGGCTATCCGGCTGTGCCGGCCAGGGCCCGCAGACACAGTCCGGCGCCAACCCTGCCGACGCCTATACCCAGCTGGGGGTGGCCTACCTGGAGCGTGACAACCTGCCGCGTGCCAGGGGTGCACTCAACCGGGCCCTGGAGATCGCGCCCGACGATGCCGAGACACTGCAGGCCATGGCGATGGTCCACCAGCGTCAAGGCGAGCAGCGACTGGCCGATGACTATTTTCGACGCGCGCTCGAGTCCAATCCCGACTCGACACGGGCGCGCAACAATTATGCGGCATACCTCTACGAGCATGGCCGCCTGGCGGAGGCCTGCTCCCAGCTGGAGCTGGCAACCCGCGACACTCAGTACGACAATCGGGCCCAGCTGTTCGCCAACCTGGGCCAGTGCCAGCGCGACATGGGCGATACCAGCGCCGCCCGCGCCAGTCTCGAGCGTGCGCAGGCCATCGATGCACGCAGCCCGCGCAGCTACTTCACGCTGGCGCAGCTCGAATATTCGCAAGGCAACTATCTACGTGCCTGGGAGCAGTTGCAGGTTTTCAAGCGTCTTGCCGGCACCACCACCGAAAGCCAGAGTCTGGCGGAGCAGATCGCCACGGCCCGGGGAGAATGAGTCCAAGGTTTTTACCGAGCAATCCGACGCTTGCGGCAATGCTCTCTGACAATTGAATCTAGCTTAAGGATGCTCAGATATGAGCGACACCCACGACAACGAAATGGTTGAATTCGCCTCCCAAGCCTCACCCGGCATCATTCTCAAGCACGAGCGCGAGCGCCAGGGAATGTCGATCGAGGAGGCGGCAGTCGCCCTCAACCTGCGTCCGGCCGTGGTCATCGGTTTGGAGAGCGACCGCTACGAAGAGGTACCGGTCAGCGCCTACCGGCGTGGCTATCTGCGCGCCTACTCGCGCATGCTGGGTATCGACGAGAAGAGCGTGATCGCCGCCTACAATACCCAGTTCGGCGGCGACGAGACCGATCGCAAGGTGACGCCGGTACACGTCACCCGCCCCCCCTCGCGGATCGGCGCCTGGCTCTTCAAGCTGGTGACACTACTGGTGGTGGTGGGGTTGATCGGCCTGACACTACTGTGGTGGCAGAGCCGCGGCGGCAACGAACTTCTCGGGCTTGGTGGCAGCGAACCGGTGGCGGTCGACACTCTGGATGGCACCACCATCACCGAGGGCGACGAGTCGCCGCCCGCAGGTGAACCGCTGCCGCCCCTTCCCGCCGACAGCGGCGAGATGGGCCTGGTCGACGATCGGCAGCCGGCCGAGCCCACACCAGCCGCCCCCGGTGATCCCACTGTCGACGACAGCGTTGCCGTGGCGCCAGTCGAAACAGACACTGCGACAGAGGCCGGCAACATTATCGCCTCCACCCCGCCCCTCGAGCAGCCGGGCTCTCAGCAGCCCGTTGCCAACGAAGAGGCAGTACAGGAGGAAGAGGCGCCGGCCACCGAGCAGCCCGCAGCAGCCGACCCGCGCGTGCTCGAGCTGACCTTCAACGAGCAGTCGTGGACCGAAATCTTCGATGCCAGCAACCAGCGCGTGTTCGTCGGTCTTCAGGAGCCCGGCACCCAGGCCACCGCCGAGGGTCAGCCGCCCTTCCGCCTGACCATCGGCAATGCCAGTGGCGTCGAATTGCGCTATCGCGGCGAACAGGTCGATCTGACCGCGCGGGCCGGCACCAACAATGTCGCTCGCTTCACTCTGGGAGAATGACCTAGCCATGCACGCTCAATCTCCGATCAAACGTCGCGTGTCACGACAGATCCATGTCGGCAAGGTAGCCGTGGGCGGCGACGCTCCCATCGCCGTGCAGAGCATGACCAATACCGACACCCTCGATGTCGCCGCCACCGTGGCCCAGATCCGCCAGCTCGAGGCCGCCGGCGCCGATATCGTGCGCGTCTCGGTGCCCGACATGGATGCCGCCGAGGCATTCGGCAAGATCAAGCGCGAGGTCGATGTCCCGCTGGTCGCCGACATACACTTCGACTACAAGATCGCCTTGCGTGTCGCCGAGCTGGGGGTCGACTGCCTGCGTATCAATCCCGGCAATATCGGCCGCGAGGATCGCGTCAAGGCGGTGGTCAGTGCCGCTCGCGACAACGGCATCCCGATCCGCATCGGCGTCAACGCCGGCTCGCTTGAGAAGGATCTACAGAAGAAGTACGGCGAACCGACGCCCGAAGCGTTGGTCGAATCCGCAATGCGCCATATCGACCATCTCGAGCGTCTCGATTTCCATGAATTCAAGGTCAGCGTCAAGGCCAGCGACGTATTCATGGCCGTCGCTGCCTATCGCCAGCTTGCCACGCTGATCGAACAGCCGCTGCATCTGGGCATCACCGAAGCCGGCGGACTGCGCTCGGGGACCGTCAAGTCGTCGATCGGTCTGGGCATGCTGCTGATGGATGGCATTGGCGATACCATTCGCGTTTCGCTTGCCGCCGACCCGGTCGAGGAGATCAAGGTCGGTTTCGACATGCTCAAGAGCCTGCGGCTGCGCAGCAAGGGCATCAATTTCATCGCATGCCCCAGCTGCTCGCGTCAGAACTTCGACGTGATCGGCACCATGAATGCGCTGGAGGCACGCCTCGACGACATCCTGACGCCGCTCGATGTGTCGGTGATCGGCTGCGTAGTCAATGGCCCGGGCGAAGCCAAGGAGGTCGACATTGGTCTTACCGGCGGCAGCCCGGCCAACCTGGTCTACATCGATGGCAAGCCGGCCTCGAAGCTGCGCAACGAGCATCTGGTCGACGATCTCGAGGCGCTGATTCGTGAGAAGATTCGCGAAAAAGAGCTGTCGGAGCAGAATGTCATCGCCCGCCTCCCCTGAGGATCTGGCGAGCGAAACGTTAAGGAGCACGTGTTGAGCACCAAGAAGATCCAGGCCATTCGTGGCATGAACGACCTGCTGCCCGGTCAATCCTCCCTGTGGCAGTATTTCGAAGGCCAGGTTCGGGCACTGATGCAGCGCTATGGTTATGACGAGATCCGCACACCCATCGTCGAGCAGACCGCCCTCTTTTCACGCTCCATTGGCGAAGTCACCGATATCGTCGAGAAGGAGATGTATACCTTCGAGGATCGCAATGGCGATAGCCTGAGCCTGCGTCCCGAAGGCACCGCCAGCTGCGTGCGGGCGGCCATGGAGCATGGCCTGCTGCACAATCAGACGCAGCGACTGTGGTACCAGGGACCGATGTTCCGTCACGAGCGTCCGCAGAAAGGGCGCTATCGCCAGTTCCATCAGGTCGGTGTGGAAACCTTCGGTATGCAGGGCCCCGATATCGATGCCGAGTTGATCCTGCTCTCGGCCCGACTATGGAAACAGCTCGGGCTGATCGAGCACGTGACGCTCGAGCTCAACTCGCTGGGCTCGAACGATGCCCGCGCCGCCTATCGCGAGACCCTGGTAGCCTATTTCGAGCGCCACCGCGATGTGCTCGACGAGGACTCGCTGCGCCGTCTCAAGAGCAATCCGCTGCGCATCCTGGATTCCAAGAATCCCGACATGGCGGCGATGCTCGCCGATGCGCCCCAGTTGGTGGATCATCTCGACACCGAATCCCGCGAGCACTTCGAACAGCTCAAGGCGATTCTCGACGAGGCCGGTATCGCTTATACGCTCAACCCGCGGCTGGTGCGCGGCCTGGACTATTACTCGCGCACCGTCTTCGAGTGGACCACCACCGCACTCGGCAGCCAGGGCACGGTGTGTGCTGGCGGGCGCTACGACGGCCTGGTGGAGCAGCTTGGCGGCAAGCCGATTCCCGCGGTGGGTTTTGCCATGGGCATCGAGCGTCTGGTGCTGCTGCTCGAGACACTCGAGTTGGTACCCGACGAGGCACGCACGCTCCCCGACCTGTATCTGCTCGGCATGGACGAGTGCGCCACCCGCGCCGCGCTCATGCTTGGCGAGACCCTGCGCAACGAACGGCCCGAGCTGCGCGTCCAGGTCCACTGTGGCGGTGGCAGCTTCAAGAGCCAGATCAAGCGCGCCGACAAGAGCGGCGCCCGCCTGGCGCTGCTGCTTGGCGAGGATGAAGTCGCCCAGGGCAGCGTGACGGTGAAGTTCCTGCGCGACGATCGCGAACAGTTGACGCTCGCCCGGGACGCCCTGGTCTCGCAGTTACCCGAGCTGCTTGGCCTGAAAGGCTGAGGCACCCATCGTATTGGCCACCTGTGCGCAGGTGGCCGGCAACCCGAATCAGAGGAGACCGCCCGTGGCGGAGCTGAGAAGCGAAGAAGAGCAGCTTGATGCGATCAAGCGCTGGTGGAAAGAGAACGGTACCTCGCTGATCGCAGGGATCGCGCTTGCCATCGCCGGGGTGCTGGGCTGGAACGCCTGGCAGAACTATCAGGAGAATCAGACCTATGCCGCCTCGGACCGCTACCAGCAGTTGATCACCCTCACCGCCCAGGAGGAGTTCGATGAAGCCGGGCATGCACAGGCGCGTGGGCTGATCGACGAGATCACCGACAACCACGGCCGCACGCTGTATGCCGAGCTTGCCCAACTGATCGAAGCGCGTCTGGCCGTCTCCGAAGGCGACCTCGCGGCGGCGCGTGCCGCGCTTGGCGATATCATCGATACCAGCAGCCGCGATTACGTACGTGGCCTGGCACGCCTGCGTCTGGCCCGCATCCAGCTGGTGACGGGTGATGGCGAGGCGGCATTGGCCACCCTCGACAGCGGCATTCCCGACTCGCTGGCGGCCCAGGCGTCGGATATTCGCGGTGATGCCTACCTGGCACTTGGCCGCGAGGACGATGCGCGCAACGCCTACCGCCAGGCCATGGCGCTCTCCATCGAGTCTGGCCAGTCGCTATATGGCGTACAACTCAAGCTCGACAATCTCGGCGCAGAGGATGCCACCCTATGAAACCGACCTATTTGATCGCCGCTCTTGCGCTGTCGCTATTGGCGGGCTGTGCCGGCAAGGTGGAGCCACAGTATCCTCCCACGGAGCTCACCCGCATCGAGGCCCAGGCCGAGATGCGTAGCGCCTGGAACCAGCGCATCGGCCGCGGCCTCGGGCGCGCCATCTACCCTATCGCACCGGCACGCGAGGGCGGCACGCTCTTCGCTGCCGATGAGCGCGGCGAGGTGAGAGCGATTCAGGCCGAGAGCGGCGAGACCCTATGGCGCAAGGAGATCGAGACATCTGTCTCCAGCGCCCTGACCGCCATGGCCGGTCAGCTCTACCTGGGCACGCGCAATGGTGAAGTGCTGGCGCTGGACCAGAACGATGGCACGGTGCTGTGGCGTGCCCGGGTCACCAGCGAAGTGTTGGCCGCTCCCCAGGCCAACAACCAGCTTCTAGTGGTGCAGAGCGTCGATGGTGCCGTCACCGCCCTCGATCGTGCCACGGGCCGAGAGGTATGGGTGCATACCACCTCGCAACCCGCCCTGACCCTGCGCGGCACCGGTACACCGCAGGTCATCGATCCGATCACCTTCGTCGGCTTCGCCAATGGCCGCCTGGCGATACTGGACAATGCCAGCGGACAACCGTTGTGGGACATGCGCGTAGCAGTCCCCCAAGGGCGTAGCGAAGTGGACCGCTTGGTCGACCTGAACGGTCAGCCGCTGCTGACACCCGATGGCCGACTCTACGTGACCAGCTACAACGGTCGCCTGCTCGCGCTCGAAGCGACCAGTGGCGAGGTCCTGTGGGAACGTGAGCACTCAAGCCATCTCTCGCCGCTGCTGGTCGGCGATACCCTCTATACTGTCAACGCAGCCAGCCACGTGCTCGCCCTGGATGCGCTCTCCGGGCGCCTGCTGTGGAGTTCGGAGGCACTTGAGGGACGCTGGCCCACCGCCCCGGCCTTTGCCGGCAACCGGCTGGTGTTTGGCGACTTCGAAGGTTACGTCCACCTGATGGATCGCAATAGCGGCGATCTCGTCGGACGCACCCGCATCAACAAATCAGGCATCAGCGTGCGTCCGCTCACCGATGGCCGTTGGATCTTTGCCATGGCCAATGATGGCCGCCTTGAAGCCCTGCAGATACGCGAGACGCAATGAACCCTGTCATCGCCTTGGTCGGTCGACCCAATGTCGGCAAGTCCACTCTCTTCAACCGGCTGACCCGCACACGGGACGCGCTGGTGGCCGACTTTCCCGGCCTGACCCGTGATCGTAAGTACGGTAACGGCCAGCTTGGCGACAAGATCTATACTGTGATCGACACTGGTGGCATCAGCGGTGACGAAGAGGGCATCGACGCTGCCATGGCCGAGCAGTCGCTGATGGCCATCGACGAGGCCGATATCGTACTGTTCCTGGTCGATGCCCGAGCCGGTCTCAACGTCGCCGACGAAGCCATCGCCAACCACCTGCGGGTCAATCAGAAGAAGACCTGGCTGGTGGTCAACAAGACCGACGGCCTGGAGGAGCACGCCGCGGTTGCCGACTTCTGGAGCCTAGGGCTCGGCGACCCTCGCCCCATCGCTGCCGCGCATGGGCGCAATGTCACTTCACTGATCGACGAAGTACTCGAGCCCTTCCCCGAGCGCGAGGAGAATGCCGCACCGGCGGATCTCAGCAACGGCATTCGTATCGGCGTGATTGGCAGGCCCAACGTTGGCAAGTCGACGCTCGTCAACCGCCTGCTCGGCGAAGAGCGGGTAGTGGTCTTCGACGAGGCCGGCACCACCCGCGACGCCATCGAGATCCCCTTCGAGCGGCGTGGCAAGCCCTATGTGCTGATCGATACCGCAGGCGTCAGGCGGCGCAAGAACGTCCGTGAGATCGCCGAGAAATTCTCGATCATCAAGACTCTCGAGGCGATCAAGGAGTGCCATGTCGCGATCATGGTACTCGACGCGCGTAATGGACTGGTCGAGCAGGACCTGCATCTGCTCGACTACGTGCTGACCTCCGGGCGTGCGCTGGTGCTGGCAGTCAACAAGTGGGATGGCCTGGAGAGCGAAGCGAAGGAGAAGATGCGCGCCGATATCAAACGCCGCCTGGGCTTTGCCGACTACGCCGAGCTGCACTTCATCTCGGCGCTGCACGGTACGGCGGTGGGGGATCTCTATCCCTCGATCGAGCGGGCCTTCACCTCGGCCAACAGTCACTGGTCGACCAACCGCCTGACGACCATCCTGCAGGACGCGGTGAGCGAGCATCAGCCGCCGCTGGTGCATGGACGGCGCATCAAGCTGCGCATGGCCCACCAGGGCGGCAGCAACCCGCCGATCATCGTGGTGCATGGCAATCAGACCGACTCGCTGCCGGAAGCCTACAAGCGCTATCTCACCAACACCTTCCGCAAGGTGCTCAAGGTGCGCGGCACGCCGATCCGCTTCGAGTTCCGCTCCGGCAAGAACCCCTTCGATGCCGATGCCAACGCCAGCGATCGAGAGAAAGCCAAGAAGCGTGAGCTGGGGCGCACCAAGGAGGCGCGCAAGAGCCGGCGCTGACGGCCTACGGTTGTGTGCACTTTCGTCTGAACTATCAAGGGCGCCTGACTCAGGCGCCCTTGGCGTATCAAGCGCTTACTCAGGCGCGGGCACCACTCGCAACAGCGCCCCCTCGGCGTGATCGGTGAGCAGGTAGAGGTAGCCGTCAGGGCCGACCCTGACGTCGCGGATACGCGCTCCGAGCTCCTCGAAGAGCATCTGCTGCTCGACTACCTGGCCCTCCTCGCGGATCAAGCGGCGCACCTGCTGACCGGCCAGCGCCGAGACGAACAGATCGCCCTGCCAGTCGGGAAAGGCCTCGCCACGGTAGAGCGCCATCCCCGACGGAGCGATCGAAGGCGTCCAGTGCAACAAGGGCGACACCAGTGACGGCAACTCGCGAAACGGGGTGATTCGCGCTCCGGTGTAGTCGACGCCATGGGTGGTCAGCGGCCAGCCGTAGTTGGCGCCGGGCTCGATTCGATTGAGCTCGTCGCCACCGCGCGGGCCATGTTCGTTGATCAGCAGTTCGTCGCGTTCGGCATCGTAGACGATGCCCTGCACGTTACGATGGCCCAGGCTGTAGAGCTCGGGACGCGCTGTCTCGTCGCCGTGGAAGGGATTGTCCTCCGGCACCCGGCCATCCAGTGTCAGGCGCACCAGGCTGCCCAGATGATTGCCGGTGTTCTGCGCCTCCTCACGATAGTCGAACCCGTCGCCCAAGGTCAGCACCAGGGTATCGTCAGGCAGCAGGGCCAGACGACCGCCATAGTGCGATGCGCCACGCTTGGCGGGCAGTGCGCAGAACAGCACCTCGCCGCCACTCAGACGCTCGCCATTGAAGCGCGCCCGCCCCAGGCAGGTATTGTTGGCGCTCAGGTCGCCATAGGCATAGCTCAGGTAGAGCAGCCCGCTCTCGGCGAAATCCGGCGCCAGCATCACCTCGAACAGCCCCGCCTGGGCCTCGGCGAACACTCTCGGCACCCCGGCCAGCGGTGCCTCGCGCAGCTGGCCTTGACTATCGATCAGGCGCAGTCGCCCAGGGCGCTCGGTTACCAGCATGCCGCCATCGGGAAGGAAGGCCAGCGACCAAGGGTATTCGAGCCCCTCGGCCACGCGCTCGACCCGGTAGTCAGCATGGGCAAGCCCAGTCAATAGCGGCGCCGCCAGCCACAGGCCTAGCGCATGCCAACACCTCATGAACCCCTCCCGACGCGGCAGCAGGTATAGCGGGTATAGAGAAAACCACCCAGCGCAGCACCACCCAACATCGCCAGGGTACCCGCCAGACTGCGCGTCGCGGCAATCAGCGTGGGCATCGGCGCCAGAAGATCGGCGACGACAAATGCCAGCCACAGCCCCAGCGCCGCGGCCAAAGCAAAGCGCATGCCGGCCGGCAGTGGCAGCCAGCGCCGACTCAGCGCCGCCAGCGGTAGCGCACCCGCCAGCGCAACCGCCACCATGGCGGCGTAGAGCGGGGCGAAGCCGACCAGGTCCTGCGCACTGGTGGCCAATCGCATTGCCAGGCTGACCTCGGCCCCCAACGCGGCAATTGCCGCCAGGTTGACCTGTGTCTGGATCAGCGAACCGCTCAAGGTCGTCGTCAGTAGCGCCAACGCAAAACCCAACAGCCTTGTCTTCCATCTCGCCATCATCGGCATTCCTTGGCAAATCGTTGACGGCGGCAGCACGACGCGAAATTACTTGGTAGCCAGCTACACTGCCCCTGAGAATGCGCGCGTCCTGCGACCGCTCCCGGGAGCGCCCCGGCCATTATTCCACGCTCAGGAGTCCGTGATCATGTCGTTTCTCGCTTTTCGTCTGCGCCGCCGCTGGCGCCTGCTGCTGCCCAGCGGCCTGGCCCTGCTGCTCGCTGGTTGCCTGGCGCTACCGCAGACCGGCCTTTTCGCCATGCGCCTGGCGATCACCTCGTTGGGCGTCGAGGAGGTGCGTATCGGCCCTTATCCCATCCGGGCCGGACTCGATACCCGCGATATCACCTCTCTGATCGGCTCTGCCCTGGGTACTGGCAGCCTGCCGATCCAGGCCACGCTAGCCTTGGGACTGGGGCTGCCCAGCGGCATGCCGCCGGTAGAGCTCAATGGCTTCGCCTGGACGCTGAACGTGCCTGATGCAGAGGCGGTCAGCGGACGCTATGAGGAGCGCGTGGCACTGACACCGGGCGACGACGCCGACCTGCGTCTGCCGGTGAGCTTCGATGTGCTCGGCGACCGTCAACGCTTCGCGCCCATGGTGCAGCTGGCAAGCCAACTCGCCAATCGTGGCGAATTGCCGGTGGGCAGCGAACTCTCGATCACCCCCGGCGGCATCCGCGGTCTCGGGGTCAGCCTGCCGGCTGGCCTGTTCATGCCCACCGTGCGTCTCACCGTGGGCGAAAACGGCCAGCTCCAGCCGCAAGGCTAGCCAGACAAGCGCTGCCGGCCAACCCACTGACAGGCGAACTGCCAGGCGGCGCGGCCGCTGCGCCCGCCGCGCAGGGTGGCGAAGCGTATCGCCTCCTCCCGCGCCAGGGCGTGCCAGTCGCTCGCCGCGCCGATTCGCACGACCCAGTGCTCGCACACCTCCAGGTAGGTCGCCTGGTTGAAGGGGTGGAAGGCGAGCCACAGCCCGAAGCGATCCGACAGCGAGATCTTCTCCTCTACCGCATCGCCATGGTGCAGCTCGTCGCCGACCAGCCGGGTGGCCTCGTTGTCCGCCAGCGACTCGGGCAGCAGGTGGCGGCGGTTCGAGGTGACGTAGAGCAGCACGTTCTCGGGGGGGCCGGTCAGGGTGCCGTCGAGCACGCTCTTGAGCGCCTTGTAGGCATCGTCGTTGCCCTCGAAGGAGAGGTCGTCGCAGTAGACGACGAAGCGCTGCGGCGCATCACGCAGCTGCTGCACCAGCAACGGCAGGCCCACCAGGTCGTGACGGTCGACCTGGATCAATCGCAGCCCCTCCCCGGCCAGGGTATTGAGCAGGGCGCGCACCATCGACGACTTGCCACTGCCACGCGCCCCCCACAGCAGCGCGTGGTTGGCCGGCAACCCCTTGAGGAAGGCGCGGGTATTGTCGAGCAGCGCCCGCTTCTGGCGCGCCACTCCCAGCAGGTCATCCAGGGTCAGGGCGTCGCGCACCTGGACAGGCAGCAGTTGCCCGCCCAGCGCATTGCGCTGCCATAACGCGGCGACATCGCTCTCCCAGTCGATGCGCGGCGGCGTCGGCGGCAGCCATGCCTCGGCACGATCGAGTAACTCGAGTAGACGCTGCGACAGCTCGGCATCCATGTTCTCTGCTCCTTGTACTTCGATGATGAGTAGACCGTGGCCGCCTCGTTGATGGTTGACCTCTGACAACATCAGGGTATCTTGTGGCACATTATCCGCTTACGTCCATCGCTCGCCTGACATCGGGCGAGCAACGGGCATGACGAGGCCTTATCCATGCGTTGGACTTCCCGACTCGCCGTTGGCGCACTGTGTCTCTCTCTGGCCGCTTGCGGCAGCTCTCCCACCGGCCGCCAGCAGTTCACTCTCTACTCGGATGAGCAGCTCAATCAGATGGGCCAGCAGGCCTTCGACCAGTATCAGCAGGATCTGACCGTGGTTGGCGGGGCGACTCATCGTTATGCCGAGTGCATCGCCGATGCGCTGGTCGAGGCGCTGCCGGAGCGTTATCGCAACCAGAACTGGCAGATTCGCGTGTTCCAGGATGACTCGGCCAACGCCTTCGCCCTGCCCGGCGGCTACATGGGTGTGCACACTGGCCTGCTCAATATTGCCACCGACCAGGACCAGCTCGCCGCGGTCGTCGGCCACGAGATCGGTCACGTCATGGCCAACCATGCCAACGAGCGCGTCTCGACCCAGTCGGCGACCCAGGCCGGCCTGTCGGTACTCTCCTCGGTCGCCGGCCTGCAGGGCGCACAGAGCGAGCAGATGATGGGGCTGCTCGGTGCCAGCGCCCAATACGGCATCCTGCTGCCCTTCTCGCGTCGTCACGAGAGCGAAGCCGACGTCATCGGCCTGCAGTTGATGGCCGATGCCGGCTTCGACCCCCGGGCCAGCATCACCCTGTGGCAGAACATGCAGTCGGCGAGTGGCGGCCAGCCACCGGCATGGATGTCGACTCACCCGAGCCAGGGCCAGCGCATGGCCGGTCTCGAGGCCAACATGGGTGACGCCCTGGCGCGCTATGAGCAGGCGCGCAGCGCCGGACGCCAGCCCAACTGCCAGCGTCCCGGCTAAGGTGATAGACACCTGATGATGCGCCTGGGCCTGCTACTGCTGGTGACCCCCCTCTTCATGCTGATGGGGGTCTACTTCTGGGAGCTGGGGGATGTGCGCGAGTGCACGCTCTCCGGCGGTTACTGGGACTATTACGAGCGGCGGTGCCGCGACACCCCCCAGCCCTTCGTCTCATGGCTCGAGCGCCATCCGTTGTTGGTCAACGGCGGCATGCTGCTGTCGGTGCTGGGGCTGGTGATGTGCATGGTGGGGCTGTATACCAAGCGGCGCTGATACCAAGTACTGAAAACGTTATAGCGCCTGACGCAGGGCCTCCATCACCGGCGCGGTATCGGGGCGGGCATTTCGCCACTGGAAGAACGACTCGGCGGCCTGCTCGACGAGCATGCCGAGGCCGTCGATACAACGCGCACCGCGCTCGCCGGCCCAGCGCAGGAAGACGGTAGGCTCGGCGCCGTACATCATGTCGTAGGCGGTGGCATGCTCGGCGAACAGCGCGTCGGGCAGTGGCGGAAGATCCCCGGCAAGGCTTGCACTGGTACCGTTGATGACCACGTCGTAGCGGCCGGTCACGGCATCGAAGCCAGCGCCTTGAATGGCCCCCAGGTCGGCGAAGTCCTCCGCCAGCCGCTCGGCCTTTTGCGGCGTGCGATTGACGAGAGTGATACTCGCCGGTCCCTTCTCGAGCAGCGGTTCGAGAATTCCACGCACCGCCCCGCCGGCCCCCAGCACCAGCACACGCCCTCCCGCCAGCGGAACCGCATGCCGCTCGAGATCGCGCACCAAGCCCACGCCATCGGTGGTATCGCCGTAGGTCAGGCCATTCTTGCCCAGCACCAGGGTGTTCACCGCGCCGGCACGTCGGGCGCGGCCGCTGAGGGTATCGCAGAGACGAAACGCCTCCTCCTTGAACGGCACGGTCACGTTGGCGCCATGCCCACCCGAGGCGGCGAAGTTTCGCCAGGCCTCGGTAAAGCCATCCAGCGGCGCCTCGATGGCGCGGTAGTCGATCTCCTGGCGGGTCTGCTCGGCAAAGGCGGCATGGATGGCAGGGGACTTGGAATGCCCTATCGGATGACCAAAGACTGCGTAGCGATCGTTCATGCGCGCTCCTTCCCTGCGCTTGTCTCTCCCTCGAGCTCACCCAGCCAGTCGCGAGGCCTGAGATAGTCGCGGTAGAGGATCTCTTCCGCGCTCTTCGGCTCGGGGGCCCAGCCGTAGTGCCAGGCCGCCAGCGGCGGCATCGACATCAGGATCGACTCGGTGCGCCCGCCACTCTGCAGGCCAAACAAGGTGCCGCGGTCCCACACCAGGTTGAACTCCACGTAGCGGCCGCGCCGGTAGAGCTGGAAATCGCGCTCGCGCTTGCCATAGTCGTCATGGCGGCGGCGCTGGACGATAGGCAGGTAGGCCTCGATGAAGCTGTCGCCGACGGCACGCTGGAAGGCGAAGCAGGGCTCGAAGCCGCCCTCGTTCAGGTCATCGAAGAACAACCCGCCAACGCCCCGGGTCTCGTCGCGATGCTTGAGATAGAAGTACTCGTCGCACCACGCCTTGTAGCGCGGGTAGATCTCGTCACCAAAAGGCGCACAGGCCGCTCGCGCCACCCGGTGCCAGTGCTGTACGTCCTCGAGCACCGGATAGAAGGGAGTCAGGTCGTAGCCGCCCCCGAACCACCATACCGGCGCCTCACCCGACTTCTCGGCGATGAAGAAGCGCACGTTGCCATGACTGGTGGGCACACAGGGATTATGCGGATGCAATACCCAGGAAACGCCTACGGCATGGAAGCTGCGGCCGGCGAGCTCGGGCCGTACGGCCGTTGCCGAAGGCGGTAATCGCTCGCCGAACACATGCGAGAAGTTGACTCCCCCCTTCTCGAACACACCGCCATTTTCGATCACTCGCGAGCGGCCACCGCCACCCTCGGCGCGCTCCCAAGCCTCCTCCTGAAACTCGGCCTGGCCATCTTCGCTGGCCAGCGCTCGACAAAGACGATCCTGAAGATCGAGCAGATAGGTCTTGACCGCTTCGAGATTGGCGTGCGCCACGAGGCCTCCGGTAGATAAGCTGGAAAGAGTATTCAGCAGCGCAGCACGCGTCCGCTGACCAGATCGCGGATGGTGCTGGGGCGCTCGAGCCCGCCAAGCTCTCCCTCGAGAATCGCCGCGAGTTCGCCGCCGAAGCACTCGGCTATATCGTCCGCCGTCATGGCGGGCGCTTCGCCACTGTGGTTGGCCGAAGTCGACACGACCGGCCCCTCGAAGGCGGCACACAGCGCCTGCACGAGAGGATGGTTGCTGACGCGCAGCGCCACACGATCATGACCCCCGCGCACCAGCGGATGGGCGTGGCCGTTATCCGGCACCAGCCAGGTGTTGGGCCCCGGCCAGCTGGCTACCAGCGGCGCGTGCAGCTCGAGGGGCAATCCTTCCAGATAGGGCGCGAACTGGTTGATATCACCGGCGATGAGGATCATGCCCTTGGCCGGATCGCGCTGCTTGAGCCGCAACAGGGCGGTCAGCGCCACATCGTTGCAGGGATCGCAACCCAGGCCCCATACCGCTTCGGTGGGATAGGCGACCACTCCTCCCTGACGCAGGGCCTTGGCGGCAAAGGAGACTGATGCGCTCCTGTTGGCAGGTTCACTCATGCGACACCGTTCGTTCCTGATCGAATGTGGAAATACCGAGTCTAGCATGGCTACCGGGGCAGGCGAATCCAGCCGCCGGCGGCCTGAGTGGCGAGTCCCTCGAGCTCCAGCTCCAGCAGCTGCAGCTGACAGGCGGTGACATCCTGCCCTGTCAACGTGACCAGTGCATCGAGCGGCGTCGGCACATCGCTGAGCCAGCCAAGCATCGGATCGTCGTCATCGCTTCCCGGGACTGCCGGGGCAGCTGACCGAGTCCCGGGTGTTTCCGCCCAATGGCCCAGTTCATCGAGGATGTCGTCGACACAGGTAGTCAGCACGGCACCCTCGCGTATCAGGTTCAGGCAGCCACGCGCCTGGGGATTGTTCAACGAACCGGGCAGCGCGAAGAGCTCGCGATTCTGCTCGATGGCCAGGCGTGCACTGACCAGCGACCCACTCTTCTCGGCTGCCTCGACCACCAGCACACCGAGCGACACACCGGTGACGATACGGTTGCGGCGCGGAAAGAAGGCCGGCCTGGCACGCGTGCCGGGCGGGTGCTCCGAGAGCAGCAAGCCGCCCTCGTCGAGCAGGCGACGGTAGAGCGTGGCATGGCGAGGCGGATAGATGACATCTACACCACAGCCGAGCACGGCGATGCTTCGTCCCCGGGTGTTCAATGCCGCCTCCTGCGCGGCGCCGTCGACCCCCAGCGCCAGGCCGCTGACCACGCACCAGCCGCGCTCGGCAAGCTCACGACCGAAGCGGTGAGCCTGATGAAGCCCCTCGCGACTCGGGCGCCGCGAACCGACGATGGCAAGCGTAGGCAAGGAAAGAGCGGTGAGATCGCCGCTCGCCCATAGCACGCCAGGCGGGTCGGGCAGTTGAGCCAGCAGCGCCGGCCAGGCGGGGTGGTCGGGATGCAGCAGGGTATTGCGTGGATCGGCGGTGAGCCAAGCGTCCAGACCATCGAACAGCGCACCGAAGGGGCTGCGCTGAGGATGATCGAGCCACAATCGCAAGGCGCTGGCGGCCTGTTCGGGTAGGCGTGAGAGCCAGCCGTCGGGCCACACAGGGCATTCGCAGGCCAATCGCGCCAGGCGACGTGCCCCCATGCCTGGTAGCGCGGAGAGCACCAGCCACTGCCTATCGCTCAAGCCAAGGCCGCTCGGCAAAGGATCGGAAAGCAGGTCGGACAGCGTGGTCATGGCCGCTGCCTCAGGGTCGCGCCGGAGACTGGGCCAACCAGCCGCGGCGCTCCGGGTTGTGCACTCTATCGCCTACCGACAGCGTGCGGCTGGCCTGCATGACCAGTGCATAGCTGACCCTATCGTAGCTGCGGAAGACCATCACCATTCCCGCCTCTTCGCCGGGAAGGCGCAGCGACTCGCCAGTGACCGGATCGTTGGTAAGCTCACCGCGCTGCTCGACCGCCAGCACATGACCGGGTGCCAGGCCATCCTGCCGCCCCAGATCCAGCGCCACCACGTCGAGGCGGCCGACGAAGTGTACGCCCCCCGGCACCGAGAGTATCCGGCCCTCGATCTCGCCCTCCGGTGCCCGAGGATGGAACTCGGTGGCAAGCGAAGCCGCCTCGAGCGGCATGACTAGGTCGCCACCGCGCACCTCCTCGCGTGCCGACACCACCTCGAGCAGCGTAATGTCCCCTTCGCCGCGCACCCAGCGGGCCTGACCGATACTCTGCAACTCCAGACCAAGGAACTCGCCGGTGCTGGCATGCTGGTAGCGCTCCCCCTCGCGATACACCCCCAGCAGGCCGCTATCGGCGATCTCGCCGCGGGCATAGAGCCTGTCGCCCGCACCACTGATCAGGCGCCGGTCGTCGCCCGCCACCACATAGGCGAGATCGGCGGCCTGGGCGGGATCATCGAGAATTCGATGGGCGGCCAGGAAGGTTTGCACCGACTCCAGCGGCAGCGGTGGGATCGCCTCGCGACGTGGCGTGCGTCTCACTTCGGGGGAGAGGCGCACCACCCCCTGCCCCCGCTCGAGCCCCAGGCGCGGCTGGCCATCCTGATAGTAGAGATAGACCGTATCGCCCGGATAGATCAGGTGGGGATTGCTGATCTGCGGATTGACCTGCCAGACCTGCGGCCACTGCCAGGGGTGAAGAAGAAAGCGCCCAGCAATATCCCATAGCGTGTCGCCGCTCACCACGCTGTAGCGACGGGGGGCGTCATCTCGCAGCCCGCTCTGCGCCAGGCTTGCACCGCTCATCGCCAGGCATAGACCGGCCACCAACCAGGCAAGCCCAACCCCGACCCAGCGCCGCGAACGGGCTGTGGTGATTCTCATGTTCGTACTCCTGCGCACCATGCCGTTATTATCGCCTCTGGTTGTTATCGACACCTGTCGCGTTCGATGAAGGGTCGAGCAGCGTAAACGCTGACGTTATCGAGGCGTTTAATTTTCCAAGACTTTGATAGTCGAATCCTATCATGCCGCGTAAAATAGTCGGCAGTATCGTTGTCCGTTAAGGCCCTCTACACTAGGGGTCATATTTCCCGAATACAGCATAACGGTGATTTCAACGCCATGGCCAAGTTACCCATTCTCGAATTTCCGGACGAGCGCCTGCGCACCAAGGCCGTCCCGGTCTCCGAGGTCGATGACGAGGTACGTCGACTGGTCGACGACATGCTCGAAACCATGTACGACGCACGAGGGATTGGCCTGGCCGCGACCCAGGTCGACGTGCATCGCCGCATCGTGGTGATGGATGTCAGCGACGGCCAGGGGGAGCCTCGGGTAATGATCAATCCCGAATATACGCCGCTTGGCGACGAACGCGAACCCCTGCAGGAGGGGTGCCTGTCGATCCCTGAATACTATGCCGAGGTGCCCCGCGCTCTGCGCGTCCATCTCAAGGCGCTCGACCGCGACGGCAATCCCTACGAACTCGAGGCCGACGGCCTGCTCGCCCACTGCATTCAGCATGAGTACGATCACCTCGAAGGGGTGCTGTTCGTCGATTACCTCTCGCCGCTCAAGCGTGATCGAGTACTCAAGAAGATGCAGAAGCGCCACCGGATGATGCAGGACAACTGACATTGCTCGCCTTGGCGCGAAGGCCGGCATCGGGCACATCCGGGCCGGCCTTCGCCGTTTGCAGCCACAATCCGCTATCATGATGTCATTGATGAAAGTGACTTAGCCAAGGCTCATTCCATGACCCAACCCCTGCGCGTCATCTTTGCCGGTACGCCAGACTTCGCAGCCGCAAGTCTTCAGACGCTGCTCGCCAGCACGCACCGCGTCGTGGCCGTCTATACCCAGCCCGACCGCCCCGCCGGGCGCGGGCGCAAGCTCACTCCAAGTCCGGTCAAGACGCTGGCCCTCGCCCATGGGTTGCCCGTCCATCAGCCGGTAACACTCAAGAGTACCGAGGCCCAGGCGCAGCTTGCCGCCCACGACGCCGATATCATGGTGGTGGTGGCCTACGGTCTGCTGCTGCCCCAGGTGGTGCTCGACACGCCTCGGCTGGGCTGTCTCAACGTGCATGCCTCGCTGCTGCCGCGCTGGCGCGGTGCCGCGCCCATACAACGCGCCATCGAGGCGGGCGACAGCGAGAGCGGCGTGACCATCATGCAGATGGATGCAGGGCTCGATACTGGCGCGATGCTGCTCGAGCGGCGTACACCGATCACCGCTACCACTACCGGCGGCGAACTTCACGACATACTGGCCACGCTCGGTGGCGAAGCGATCGTGACCGCGCTCGATGGCCTGGCCGGATCGGGCCTCACGGCCACGCCGCAGCCAGAAAGCGGCGTCACCTACGCAGCCAAGCTCTCCAAGGCCGAGGCCGAACTCGACTTCACCCGGCCGGCAAGCGAGCTTGCCGCGCACATCCGCGCCTTCAACCCCTGGCCGGTGGCCTGGACGCTGCTGGAGGGTGAACCGCTACGACTGTGGTTCGCCGAGTGCGGCGATCGCCTGCCCGACGACCCCACCGAAACGCCGCCCGGCATGCTGCTGCCCACGTCGGGGGGTGCGTTGCGCATCGCCTGCGGTGAAGAGGGACGCGATATCTTGCGGGTGACGCGCGCCCAGCTGCCTGGCGGCAAGCCGCTCGACGCGCGCGACCTGCTCAATGCTCGGGGCGAGCGATTTGCCGCGCTGACACGCCTGGGCGAGCCCAAGGCATCATCACAGGAGCCGAGTGCATGAATGACACGTTTCAAGCCCCCGCCAATGGCCAGGCCGTGCGTGCTGCCGCCGCTCGTGGCCTGATCCCGGTACTGACCAGCCAGGGCTCGCTTGCACGCCTCGACGAGCAGCAGGTGAGCGCACGCGACCGTGCCTTTCTGCGCGCCCTCTGCTATGGGGTATGCCGTACGCTGCCACGCCTCGAGGCCCTCACCGGCGAGCTGCTGCGCAGCCCCTTCAAGTCACGCGACCGCGACGTTCACGCCCTGCTGCTGCTCGGCATCTATCAGCTGCTCTATCTACGCGTGCCGGCGCATGCCGCGGTGGGCGAGACCGCAGGTGCCGCGCGCCTGCTCGACAAGCCGTGGGCCACGGCGGTCATCAATGGCTGTCTGCGCCGTCTGCAGCGTGAAAGCAGCGCCCTGCAGGAGAAAGTCGACCGTGACCCCTGCGTGGCGCTATTGCATCCGGCCTGGTGGCTCAAGCTGCTGCGTCAGGCATGGCCCGACGACTGGCGCGAGATTGCCATCGCCAACAACCAGCCGGGCCCCATGACGCTGCGTATCAACCGCCGGCATGGCGATCGCGAACGCTACCGCGAGCGATTGGCCGAGAGCGGACTGGGCTGCCAACTCTGCCAGCACGCTCCGGATGGCCTGACCCTGGAGGAGCCGTGCGACGTACGCTCTCTGCCGGGCTTCGCCGAGGGCGAGATCAGCGTCCAGGACGAAGCCGCCCAACTCGCCGTGGAACTGTTGGGGCCGGCACTGGCACCCCGCCCCGGTGCCCGGGTGCTCGACGCCTGCTGTGCGCCGGGCGGCAAGACGGCGCATCTGCTGGAGGTCTTCGAGATCTCCCTTACCGCACTGGACAGCGATGCAGCCCGTCTTGAGCGGGTTACCGAGACGCTCAACCGCCTGGGCCTCGATGCCACGCTCAAGCATGCCGATGCCAGCGGCCTCGAGTGGTGGGACCGGGCGCCCTTCGATGCGATCCTGCTCGACGCGCCCTGCTCGGGGAGCGGCGTGATTCGCCGTCACCCCGACATCAAGCGCCTGCGTCGTCCCGAAGATATTCGTCATCTGGCCAGCCTGCAGGCCGACCTGCTCGACACGCTATGGCAGACACTGGCCCCGGGCGGCACCCTGCTCTACGCCACCTGTTCAGTACTCCCGGCGGAGAACACCGAGCAGGTCGAGGCCTTCCTGGCGCGCACCCCGGATGCCCGCGTGACCACGCCTGAGGATGTCGCCTGGGGCCGGACCGCGGGGGCCGGACGCCAACTGCTGCCACGTGAGGGGGGGCATGACGGCTTCTTCTACGCACGACTGGAGAAGCAGGCGTAACGGCAAGTGCCTCACCAGGCGTGACTTGCAAGGTCGGCGGTATTGAGCCCTATACTGGAGAGGCTACCGGAGGAGATGACCCGGCAGCCGGAGCTTTCATTTTTTCAGGCAAGGAGCCATTCATGTCCGACCACGTCTACAAGCATATCGAATTGACCGGATCCTCTCCCAACGGCATTGAGGCCGCCGTCGCCCAGGCGCTCGGACGCGCCAACCAAACCCTGCACGACATGCGCTGGTTCGAGGTCACCGATACCCGTGGCCATATCGAGCATGGTCGGGTCGCCCACTGGCAGGTCACCGTCAAAGTTGGCTTCACCCTCGATTGACCCTCGGTGCCGTCCTTGACGGCACCCGCCTGTCCATCGTCAATGGCGTGGTTTATGCTGTGCGCACCTACGTAATGGAATGCGTGCGGCATGAAGATCATCATTCTCGGCGCCGGACAGGTCGGCGGTACGCTTGCCGAACATCTGGCCCACGAAGAGAACGACATCACCGTGGTGGATACCGACGGCAAGCGGCTGCGCGAGCTGCACAATCGCCTCGACATCCGTACCGTCTCGGGCCCGGCCTCCTATCCGATGATCCTGCGCCAGGCCGGCGGCGAAGATGCCGACATGTTGATCGCCGTGACCAACTCCGATGAAGTCAACATGATCGCCTGCCAGGTCGCCCACACGCTGTTTCGTACCCCGACCAAGATCGCCCGGGTACGCGCCAACGCCTACCTGACCCGCAAGGGTCTCTTTGCCCACGACGCCGTGCCGATCGACGTGCTGATCAGCCCCGAGCAGGTCGTCACCGACCATATCCGCCGCCTGATCGAATACCCCGGCGCCCTGCAGGTGCTGGAGTTCGCCGGAGGCCAGGCGCAGCTGGTCGCCGTCAAAGCATTCTACGGCGGGCCGCTGGTGGGCCAGGAGCTCGGCTTCCTGCGCCGCCACATGCCCAACGTGGATACCCGGGTGGCCGCCATCTACCGGCGCAATCGTCCGATCATCCCGCGCGGCGACACGGTGATCGAGGCCGACGACGAGGTATTTTTCATCGCCGCCCGCCGCGACATCCGCGCGGTGATGAGCGAACTGCGGCGCCTCGACCGCGACTTCCGTCGAGTGGTGATCGCCGGCGGCGGCAACATCGGCGAACGGCTGGCCGAAAATCTCGAGCATAGCCATCAGGTCAAGATCATCGAGCATAACCTCGACCGCTGTACGACGCTCTCCGAGCGCCTCGACCGCACCGTGGTGCTGCATGGCAGTGCCACCAGCAAGCAGCTGCTGCTGGAGGAGAACATTGAGGATTGTGACATCTTCTGCGCGCTGACCAACGACGACGAGGTCAACATCATGTCGTCGATGCTGGCCAAGCGGCTCGGCGCCAAGAAAGTGCTGACGCTGATCAACAATGCCGCCTACGTCGACCTGGTACAGGGCGGCGAGATCGATATCGCCATCTCCCCCCAGCAGGCCACCATCGGTAGCCTGCTGACTCACGTACGGCGCGGCGACATCGTCAACGTGCACTCGCTGCGGCGCGGTGCCGCCGAGGCGATCGAAGCGATCGCCCACGGCGACTCGCGCTCCTCCAAGGTGGTGGGACGCACCGTCGACGAGATCGACTTGCCCAACGGCACCACCATCGGCGCCGTGATACGCGGCAAGGAGGTACTGATCGCCCACGATGATGTGGTCGTGGAATCGGGCGATCATGTCATCCTGTTCGTGATCGACAAGCGCCGTATCCGCGAGGTGGAGCGTCTTTTCCAGGTTGGCCTGACCTTCTTCTGATGGCGGTGTCATGCATATCGACTACTGAGGCAAGGAACGCACCGCCATGAGCCTGCGCGTGATCTTTCGCATTCTGGGCATACTGCTGATGCTGTTCAGCCTGTCCATGGTGCCGCCGATGCTGATCGCCCTGCTGTTCAGGGATGGCATGTGGAGCGGCTTCGTCATCGCCATGGCCATCACCCTGGCGACCGGCGCGCTGCTCTACTGGCTCAATCGCCATGTACGCAAGGAGCTGCGTACCCGCGACGGCTTTCTGATCGCCGCACTGTTCTGGACGGTGCTCGGCCTGTTCGGCGCCCTGCCGCTGATGATGGATGGACCCTATGCACTGTCGCCCACCGACGCGGTATTCGAATCCTTCTCCGGGCTGACCACCACCGGCGCCTCGGTCATCACCGGCATCGACTTCCTGCCCGAGAGCCTGCGCTACTACCGCCAGCAGCTGCAGTGGCTCGGTGGTATGGGGATCGTGGTACTGGCGGTGGCGATCCTGCCGACGCTGGGGGTCGGCGGGATGGCGCTCTATCGCACCGAGATCCCAGGCCCGCTCAAGGACTCCAAGCTGACTCCGCGCATCACCGAGACCGCCAAGGCGCTGTGGTATATCTACGCCAGCCTGACGGTGACCTGTATCGCGGCGTACTGGCTGGCGGGGATGGACTGGTTCGATGCCATCGGACACGGCTTCTCGACGGTGGCCCTCGGCGGTTTCTCGACCTATGACGAGAGTATCGGTCACTTCGACAGCGCCCTCATCGAGATGATCTGCATCGTGTTCATGATCATCTCGGCGATCAGCTATAGCCTGCACTTCGCCGCCTGGCGCGAGAAGCGGCTCTCCCAGTACCTGAACGATCCGGAAGCGCGCTTCCTGCTGCTCTTCCTCGCCGGCCTCTCCGTGGTCACCGTCATCAGCCTATGGCTGACCGCCACCTATGGTGACGTTCTGGGGCTGCGTCACGGCCTGTTCCAGGTGGTCTCGATCGCCACCACTGCTGGCTTCGGCGTGGCCGAGTTCTCTGCCTGGCCCGGCGCCCTACCATTTCTGCTGTTCGTCGCGGCCTTCGTCGGCGGCTGTTCGGGCTCCACCGGGGGCGGCATGAAGGTGATCCGCATCATCCTGATCTTCAAGCAGGGCATGCGCGAAGTGATGCGTCTGATCCATCCAAGCGCGGTGATCGCCGTCAAGGTCGGCAAGGTGAGCGTGCCGGATGGCATCGCCCAGGCGGTATGGGGCTTCTTCTCCGTCTACGTGATGCTGTTCTTCCTGATGCTGATCGGGGTCATGGCTACCGGGGTGGATCAGGTGACCGCCTGGTCCACGGTGGCCTCGGCACTCAACAACCTGGGGCCGGCGCTGGGCGAAGCCTCCAGCCACTATGGTGACATGCCGACCCTCTCCAAGTGGATACTGGTCATGGCCATGCTGCTCGGACGGCTGGAGATCTTCACCATGCTGGTACTGTTCACCCCCGCCTTCTGGCGAAGATAGGCCCGCGGTTTGGCGTGGCGGGCGGCATCGTGGATAATCCTTCGATCATCCCGTGACAGCGAGCGTTCATGACCCACTCCCAGGACATCACCGCCAGCGCACCCGAGCCTGCGGCTCCGCCCTCCGGTGGGCCGCGCCAGACCGTGCGGATCGGCGACACCCGCTACACCCTGCTGGGAACCGCCCACGTCTCGGCCGAAAGCGCCAATGAGGTGCGTGACCTGATTCGCTCCGGTGAATACGATGCGGTGGCCATCGAGCTGTGCGCCTCGCGCCATCAGAGCCTGATCGAGCCCAACGCCCTGGCCACCCAGGATCTGTTCGAGGTGTTCCGCCAGGGCAAGGCCGGCATGGTCGCCGCGAGCCTGGCACTGGGCGCCTTCCAACAGCGCGTCGCCGAGCAGTCGGGCATCGAGCCGGGGGCCGAGATGCGCGCCGCGTTGGAGGAGAGCCAAGCGGCCGGCCTGCCGCTGCTGCTGATCGACCGCGATGTCGGTGTCACGCTCAAGCGCATCTATGCCAATGTCCCCTGGTGGCAGCGCTTCAGCCTGTTCACCGGCCTGCTCGGTAGCGTCATGTCGCGCCAAGAGGTCTCCGCTGCGGATATCGAGCGTCTCAAGGAGGGCGACGTGCTGGAGTCGACCTTCAACGAATTCGCCGAGCAGTCCGAAACCCTCTATGTGCCCCTGATCAGCGAGCGCGACCGCTACATGACGCTGCGCCTTGGCGAGGAGAGCCCGCCGGGACGTTACCGTCATGTGCTGGTGGTAATCGGCGCCGGCCACCTCAAGGGCATGGCCGAGCATCTACACACCCCGCTACCCGCCGAGCCGCGCACCGAGCGCGAAACGCTGGAAGCGTCGCCACCACCCTCAAAGCTCTGGAAGATCTTGCCTTGGGCGATTACCGCCCTGGTGCTGATCGGCTTCGGCATCGGCTTCTCGCGCAACACCGATCTGGGCTGGCAACTGGTGATCGAGTGGTTCCTGATCAATGGCGTGCTGTCGGCGGCAGGCACCATCATCGCCCTGGCCCACCCGATCACCGTGGTGGCGACCTTCTTCGCCGCCCCGCTGACCTCGCTCAACCCCACCATCGGGGCCGGCTTCGTTGCCGCCGGGGTGGAGCTGTTCATGCGCAAGCCCAAGGTCAGCGACTTCTCGCAGCTACGCCATGACGTCATCTCGCCGCGTGGCTGGTGGCGTAACCGGGTATCGCGCACCCTGCTGGTCTTCATGCTGGCGACCGCCGGCTCGGCGATCGGCACCTGGGTGGCGGGGTTCCGTATCGCCGGGGCGCTGCTGGGCAACTAGCCTCAGCGGCTCGCGGTGCCTGCGGCCGTCGCCAGTACATGGCGACGGCCGCTCTCTTACGATCGATTAACATTTTCGCGCTACTCCTGCCTCTGCCTGATCTCTCCCCGCCACAGTAGCGCCATCACGGTGCATGAGCGGGATTGTGAGCCCTCTGCCAAAACGATAAATTCTCACAAAACATAAACCAACATAAAAAATCGATTTTATGGCATGCCCGTTGCATCGTTCAGTGAGCAACCCTGATCCCAACAATTCAAATGCATGGGTGAAACATGTCACTGTCTCGACGCAAGTTCCTCGCTACCGCTGCCGTATCCTCCACCGCCGGACTGATCATGGGGGCGCCCGCCATTGCGCGTGCTCAGTCGTCCGAAACGTTCCAGTGGCGCATGACCAACGCCTACGGCCCCGGCTCGCCCTTCTATGTCGAAGGCCCGGGCAGCCCTACCGACATCATTCGCAAGATCAACGCCATGTCCGGCGGACGACTGAACATTCAGCACTTCGCCGCCGGTGAACTAATCCCTGCCTTCGAAGGCTTCGAGGCGGTGCAGAGCGGCACCATCGAGATGAATGCCGCCAACAGCTACTTCTGGTCCGGCACCACCTTTGCCGCGCAGTACTTCACCACCGTGCCCTTCGGCATGAGTTACATGGGTCACATGGCCTGGCTCTACCATGGCGGCGGCCTCGAGCTGTGGCAGGAGGTCTACGAGCCCTACGGCCTGATGGCCCTGCCCATGAACAATACCGGCGTGCAGATGACCGGCTGGTTCCGCGAGCCGATCGAGGATGTCAGCCAGCTCAACGGCCTGCGCATGCGCATTCCGGGGCTGGCAGGCCAAGTCTATGCCGCGCTCGGTGTGGATGCTCGGGTGCTGCCGGGCGGCGAGATATTCCCTGCGCTGGAGCGTGGCGTGATCGATGCCGCCGAATTCGTCGGCCCCTACCAGGATCGCCGGCTGGGGCTGCAGAACGCCGCCAGGTACTACCACACCACCGGCTGGCACGAACCCGCCACCACCGGCGAGCTGCTGATCTCGAAGCGCCACTGGGATGCGTTACCCGAGGATCTGCAGATGATCGTGCGCAGCGCCTGCCAAGCCGCATGCCTGGAGAGTCTGACCTGGTCGGAGGCGGTGAATGGCGAGGCACTGACGGATCTGGTCGAGAACCACGGCGTGACGGCAACGGTGCTCCCCGAGCCGGTGGTGGCGGCACTGCGTGAAGCCACGCTCGATACACTGGCGACCCAGGCCAATGCCGACCCGCTGGTGCGCAAGGTCCATGACAGCTACATGACCTTCAAGGCCAATCACGATCGCTGGGCTGCCGTCAGCGAGGGGCCATGGCACAAAGACATCCTGGGAGTGTGAGATGAGAGCCGTGGAAACCTTCGTCCACGGGACCGAGGCGGTGGTGCGGTTCTTTGGTTGGGCTGCCGCCTGGATCTGCGTGCTGCTGGTGCTGATGGTCACGGGGGATGTCTTCCTGCGTTACTTCTTCCGGATCGGTGCATTGTGGCTCCAAGAGCTGCAGTGGCACCTCATCTCACCCATCGCGCTGTTCGGCATGTCCTACGCCCTCTACTGCGGGGAGCAGGTGCGGGTGGACGTGTTCTACGAGCGCTTTCCCGATGGGCTTCGCCGCGCCATCGAGGTGCTCGGCGGACTGCTGCTGATGGGTATAGCGCTCTATGTCGCCTGGCTGACACTACCCTGGCTCAGCCAATCCTGGTTGCGCAACGAAGGGTCACCCAACCCTGGTGGCCTACCCTGGCGCTGGGCGCTCAAGGCCTTCATCCCCTTCGGCTTCGTGCTGCTTGCCATGCAGAGCCTGGCACATGCGCTGCGTCACGCTTTTGCCCTTCCTCCACGAGGTGAATGATGTCTCCCAATGAGTGGCTAGCGATCGGCATGATCGTGGCATTCTTCGTGCTGCTGTTGATTGGCTTGCCAGTGGGCATCGCGATCGCCGCCACGGCCTTCGTCTTCGGCTACGTCGGCTTCGGTCCCATGCTGTTCAACCTGCTACCGTCGCGCATCTACGGGGTAGTGACGAATTACACCTTCATGGCCATACCGCTGTTCGTGTTCATGGGCGTGATGCTCGAGAAATCGAAACTGGCCGAGGAGCTGATCGATGTGGTCGGCCACCTGTTCGGTGGCGTCTCAGGTGGCATGGGGGTGGCGATCATCTTCGTCGGCGTCCTGCTGGGTGCGGCCACCGGCATCGTCGGGGCCACCATCGTTACTCTCGGCCTGCTGACGCTGCCGACCCTGCTTCGCCGCGGCTATCCCAAGTCTCTGGCGACGGGGATGATCTGCGCCTCGGGAACCCTCGGGCAGATCATCCCGCCAAGCCTGGTACTGATCCTGCTGGCCGAGATTCTTGGGGAATCCGTCGGCACCATGTTCGCCGCCGCCATGGTGCCCGGCCTGACCCTGGCAGCGGTCTACATCATCGCCATTCTGGGTCTGGCCGCGCTGCGCCCGGGCTTGATGCCGCCGATTCCCCTGGAGGAGCGCTCCGCCATGTCGCGCGGCGTGCTGGTTCGCAAGGTGCTGCTGGTGGTGGGCCCGCCGGTCGGCCTGGTGGTGGCGGTGCTCGGCTCGATCATCGGTGGCATTGCCGCGCCCACCGAGGCGGCCGCCATGGGGGCGGTCGGTGCCATGCTGTTCGTCGCGCTCTCCGGCCGCCTGACGCTGGGCCTGCTCACGGAGGTGGCCAAGGCCACACTGCTGATTTCCGCCATGGTGTTCTTCATTCTGATCTGCGCCCAGGTCTTCGGCCTGGCCTTCCGTGGCTTGGGCGGCGAACATCTGGTGGGTCGCATGTTCGACTGGGTCCCGGGCGGCGAGTCCGGTGCGCTGCTGTTCATGCTGCTGCTGATGTTCGTGCTCGGCTTCTTCCTCGAGTGGATCGAGATCACCTATATCGCCCTGCCGCTGTTCCTGCCGTTCTTCGTCCAGATGGGCGTGGACATGGTGTGGATGGGTATACTGATCGGCCTGATCCTGCAGACCTCGTTTCTGACCCCGCCCTTCGGCTGGTCGCTGTTCTTCCTCAAGGGGGTTGCCCCCCGGGAGGTGAGTACGCTGGACATCTACAAGGGAGCGCTGCCGTTCATTGCACTGCAGTTCCTGGCAGTGGGGCTGGTGTTTGCCTTTCCCGCCATCGCCACCTGGCTACCCGCGGCGATAGGCTGGTGAGCCGATCCGCATAAGAAGAATCAACAAGGAGAGCCGATGATTCACACTCGACGCAGTTACGGCGGCATGTGCGTAGCCCCCCACCATCTTGCCGCCGAAGCGGGACGCGACGTGCTCAAGGAGGGCGGCAACGCCGTGGAAGCGATGGTCGCGGCGGCCGCGACCATCGCCGTGGTCTATCCGCACATGAACGCCATCGGCGGCGACGGCTTCTGGCTGATCCACGAGCCCGGCAAGGCGCCGGTGGCGATCGACGCCTGCGGCCCCGCCGCCGGCCTCGCCACGCCCGAGTTCTACGCCGGCCATGACGCCATTCCCGAGCGCGGCCCGCTGGCAACCCTGACCATGGCCGGCACCGTGGGCGGTTGGCAGGAGGCGCTCGAGGTGTCGCGGGGCTGGGGCGGCAAACTGCCGCTATCGCGACTGTTCGGCGATGCCGCCCACCATGCCCGCCAGGGTGTGGCGGTGTCGAAAAGCCAGCAGGCGCTGACGACTCGCCACCGCCACACCTTGGTCGGCAGCCCAGGCTTCGCCGAGACGTTCCTCGTCGACGGCAACGCGCCTGTCGAGGGCAGCCGCCTGCGCCAGCCCCGCCTGGCGACGACGCTCGAGCATCTCGCCAAGGCGGGGCTTGACGATTTCTATCGCGGCGAGCTCGCCGCCGGCATGGCGCGCGACCTGGAAGCGCTGGGCAGCCCGCTGCGTCTGGCGGATTTCGCCAGCTACCGCGCCCAGCGGGTCGCCCCGCTCGAGGTTGCCCTCAAGGATGCCACACTCTACAACCTGCCCGCCCCCACCCAGGGCATCGCCTCGCTGCTGATCCTGGCGCTCTATGAGCGGCTCGAGGTGGCCGAAGGCAAGAGCGTGGCCCACCTGCATGGGCTGATCGAGGCGACCAAGCGCGCCTTCATCCTGCGCGACCGCTGCGTGACCGATCCCGGTCGCTTGCCGGTGACGCTGCAGAGCCTGCTCGAGGAGGACAATCTCATCCGGGAGGCCGCGCAAATCGACATGGCCAGTGCCCTGCCCTGGCCCCATGAGCCGGCAGCTGGCGATACCATCTGGATGGGTTGCGTGGATGCTGAAGGCCGTGCGGTGAGCTTCATCCAGAGCATCTTCTGGGAGTTCGGCAGCGGTGTGGTGTTGCCCGAGAGCGGTGTGCTGTGGCAGAACCGCGGCATCAGCTTCGAGCTGGACGGAGAAGCGCTGCGCGGCCTCGCCCCGGGCCGCAAGCCCTTTCATACGCTCAACCCCGCCCTGGCCCGCTTCCGGGATGGGCGCACGCTGGTCTACGGCACCATGGGCGGCGAGGGTCAGCCGCAGACCCAGGCCGCGGTGTTCTCCCGCTACGCCTTCCAAGGCGAAAGCCTGCAGCAGGCGGTGACGGCGCCGCGCTGGCTACTTGGCCGTACTTGGGGCGAGAGCACCACCACTCTCAAGCTGGAGCCGCGCTTCTACCCCGCCATGGTCTCGGCACTGCGTGCCCTGGGTCACGAGGTGGAGGTGCTGGAGGAAGCCTTCAGCGACACCATGGGCCACGCCGGGGGCATCGTGCATCACCCGGACGGGCTGATCGAGGGCGCCCACGACCCGCGCAGTGACGGCGGCGCGGCGGGCTATTGAGCTGGTTGATCGATGAAACCGCCAGGAGAACTAGTCCTCCTGGCGGGCCAGCAAGCGACGCATGGCGACAGTGGGTCGCTCCAGCTTGTGATGGGTGCGGCTCGCCGCGTAGCTGTCGTTGAAGGCGTCGAAGTAGTCGTCGAGAACCCCGGCAGCCTCTCCGTCCCCGCTTTGACGCAGCAGTTCGATGGCCACCTCGGCGGTACACAGATGCGCTTGTGATGCCGGCTTGCGCAGGCGATAGCGCGTCTGACGCTGGGTTGCCAGCGGCAGTACCGGCAGTCTCTCCAGGTAGGGGCTCTTGCGAAACATGCGACGCGCCTGACGCCAGGTGCCGTCGAGGATGATGAAGACCGGAATTCGCGCCTGCGTTTTGGCCTCGCCGATCGCCTCGATCCCCACCACACGCTCAGCGTAGTCGGGCTGGTCGTCGGGAAAGATGATGAAGGGGGCATAGGCCGGATCGCCGAGCAGCGCCATCAGGCGTTCGTCGGGCGTCGTGCGATACCAGGTGAACACCTCGGTGGTATCGAGCACGTCGCTGATCAACCGCCCGGTATTGGTCGGCTTGTGATGCTCCAACGGATGGGTCAGCAGCCAGACACGAGCATGGCTCTCGGCCGTGACGCGGTAGGGGCACAGGCAGTTGAGCGCCGGCAGGCCACACCCCGCACAGCGCGTGACGAAGCTGCCACGCGCCTTGAACTCGCGACGCACCGGGCGCGTATGCCCAGTGGCGGGGTCGTGGGCGCACAAGGGGTCCGGCGCATCCTCTCGGCAGATATCGTCAGGCATGGCATCACGCAAATCGCAAAGGGGCGGCATTCTAGCATGGCCGCCTGCGAATCATCCCCCTCACGCCGCTCCTGCCTACCCTATGTCGCCAACGCCCCCGGCGGCAATCAGCGCAATCATCAACTGAGCAATGCTCGAGAGCATACGCCACACCGGCACTCTGGCGGCCAGCACCATACCGGTGGTGAGCTCGGCGGAGAGCCACACCAGCGATACGCCAAGCGCCGCCGTCATCCCAGCAGTGTCTCAGGTACCCACAATCTGCCCTCCTGGCGCCAGTGGCTCACCAGTGCCGGCACCCCCGTGCCGGCCGGCTGAGAGAGGCGCGTCACGCCCGGTGGGGCGAGCGTTTCGGCCTGGGGGTCGACGAGTATCGCCGCCACGTCCATGGGCACCTGATGCAGCAGCGACGCGGCGGGCATCACGGCAAGCGAGGTACCCACCACCAGCAGCAGGTCAGCCTGCTCGACGATCTCGCACGCCTCACCGTAGCGCGGTACCGCCTCGCCGAACCACACCACATCGGGACGCAGCTGGCTGCCCATGTCGCATATGTCGCCCATGCGGATACCGCGGCGCGTCAACGGGTAGCGCAGGCGGGCATCGACACTCGAGCGCGCCTTGAGAATTTCACCATGCAGGTGCAGCACGTCGGTCGAGCCAGCCCGCTCGTGAAGGTCGTCGATGTTCTGGGTGACGATGCTCACCCGAAAACCCTGCCGCTCAAGCTCCGCCAGGGCAAGGTGGGCCGCATTGGGGCATGCCCGTCGCACCTGCTTGCGACGCTGGTCGTAGAAGCGCAGCACCTGTTCGGGATCGCGGTGCCACGCCGCGGGCGTGGCCACGTCCTCCACACGATGGTTCTCCCACAGGCCATCGCTGGCGCGAAATGTCTGGATGCCGCTTTCGGCACTGATCCCGGCACCTGTGAACACTACGAGATGAGGGCGTTGGTCAGTCATGGTTAAGGACCTTAATTCAGGCACTCCCTTCGGTCAAAGCGAAGCACGCCGAGCCACGGGTGACTTACATGCCGCCAGCGGCGACAATGCCTCTCCATTCTGCGTTGCCACCGACGACTCCATGCCCCCCACGAATTCAATTGATGCAGCGTTGCCTGAGATAGTTCCACTTCGGCAATTGTCTGCTCCCTTGCCGATCCTCTATCGTGACGCGCATCTGGTCGCGATCGCCAAGCCCTCCGGCCTGCTCGTGCACCGCACCAAGCTTGCCCATGGCGATACCCGCTTCGTGGTCCAGACCCTGCGCGACCAGCTCGGCCAGTACGTCTATCCGGTGCACCGCCTCGACCGGCCTACCTCCGGGGTGATGGTCCTGGCGCTCTCGTCGGAGATCGCGGCGCGCCTTGCCGAGGCGTTCTCCCGCCAGCAGGTGAGCAAGCGCTACCTGGCGGTAGTGCGCGGGGTGGGGCCACAGCAGGAGACGTTGAGCTATGCCCTGCGCGAGGAGGATGGCAGCCGTCCCAAGGCGGAGATGCCGGCCCTGTCTGCCGTCACCGAGGTGCGCAGGCTGGATAGCGTCGAGTTGCCGGTACAGGTCGACCGCTACCCCAGCACTCGCTATTCGTTGATGGAGGCGCGCCCGCTGACCGGACGCCGCCATCAGATCCGTCGCCACCTCTCGCAGCGGGGCTATCCGATCATCGGCGATGCCAAGCACGGCAAGGGTAACCACAACCGCTTCTTTCGCGACAGGCTCGACGCCCCCCGGCTGCTGCTCGCCGCGGTGGAACTCTCCTTCATGCACCCCGTCGAAGGGGCTCGCCTCACCCTTGGCGCCGGGCTAGAGAGTGACATGCTGCAGCTCTTCGAGCGCTTCGGCTGGTCCGGGCATGCGCCGGTTGCGCATGCCACACTCCATGCCACGGCCCATGATCCGCTATCAACGACTACCCTGACCCTATGACCGACACAGACGCCACACCCCGCAACGACGATTACGACTTTCGCTTTGGCGGCATCCGCCGTCTCTATGGCACGCTAGCCGCAGATGCCTTTCGCCGCGCCCATGTGGTGGTGGTCGGCGTCGGCGGTGTGGGAAGTTGGACGGTGGAGGCGCTGGCGCGGGCCGGCATCGGCAAGCTGACGCTGATCGATCTCGACGACGTCTGCGTCTCCAACATCAATCGCCAGCTGCATGCGCTTGACGGCACCATCGGTCGCCCCAAGGTCGAGGTGCTTGCCGAGCGCTGCCGGGCGATCCATCCCAGTATCGAAGTGATCGCCGACTGCGCCTTCGTCACTCCCCACAACCTGGCCGAACGCATCCCCGAAGATGCCGACCATCTGGTCGATGCCATCGATAACGTCGCCGCCAAGGCCGCGCTGATCGCCTGGTGCAAGCGCCGCAAGCTGCCCATCACCGTGACCGGCGCCGCTGGCGGCCAGAGCGACCCGACCCGTATTCGCATCGCCGATCTCTCACGCACCGAGCACGACCCCCTGCTGGCCAAGGTGCGCGCTCGGCTGCGCCGCGACCACGGCTTCTCGCGCAACCCCAAGCGGCGCTTCTCGGTGGAGTGCGTCTACTCCGACGAGCAGCTCGTCTACCCCGACAACAACGGCGAAGTGTGCCTGCAAAAGCCCGGCGGCAACGAGCCCACCCGCCTGGACTGCGCCAGCGGCTTTGGCGCGGCCACCTTCGTCACCGGCAGCTTCGGCTTCACTGCGGCGGCCCGGGTGATGGAGCGTCTGGCCCGCCGCGCCAGGCAAGCCGCCACGAATGAGACAGGAGAAGACGCGTGAACGACGCTGCACGCCCGGTTCCGGGCATCTATCGCCACTACAAGGGGGCACGCTATGAAGTGCTCGGCATCTCGCGTCATAGCGAAAACGAGGAGGAGCTGGTGGTCTACCGTGCGCTCTACGGCGACTACGGACTGTGGGTCAGGCCACTTGGGATGTTCTGCGAGGGTGTCGTGATAGAGGGCGAAACGCGACCGCGCTTCGCCTTGGAGATACCTTTCACCTGACACACCTCACCGCTCGATATCATCGGTGCGCATTCTGTCCGCTACGAAGCGCCCGCTTTGACCGATGAAAAAAAGGCACTTACGCTTTCCTTGAAAGACGCAGCCAAGCACACGAACAAGAATCGACCTCCCGCGCACCTGAACAGAGGTGCCTGATGGGTAACGATTTGGCAAGGAGAGCCGCCTATGCGGATCGTGTACATTGCTGGCGGGCTACTGCTGGCCGTGGCAGCAGGTGGAGCCGGTGTCGCGGCACTTGCCTGGCAGCCCGAAATCGATCCGACCCCTCCTCCCGAACGAACCACCTTCGATCCCGCGATGATCGCCGAAGGTGAAAGGCTGGCAGCCATTGGCAACTGCCTTCACTGTCATACCGCTCCTGATGGCAGACCCTATGCGGGTGGATATCCACTGGAGACGCCATTCGGCACGATCTACGGTACCAATATCACGCCCGACCCGGACACCGGGATCGGCAACTGGTCGGAAGCGGCCTTCCAGCGCGCCATGTCGGAAGGCGTGGATCGCTCAGGCCAACACCTCTATCCGGGCTTTCCCTACGACCACTTCACCCTGGTCAGCCAGCGCGACAACCAGGCCCTCTACGCCTACCTGATGACCCGCGAGCCGGTGCGCGCCGAGACGCCGCCGAACGAGCTGCCCTGGCCGCTGCGCTTTCGCCCGCTGCTGGCGGGCTGGAAACTGCTGTTTCTCGACGACGAGAGGTTCCGTCCGGACCCGGACCGCTCGGATGAGTGGAACCGCGGCGCCTATCTGGTCGAGGGGCTGGCCCACTGCGGCGCCTGCCATACCCCGCGCAACTTCCTCGGCGCGCGCCAGAGCGGCCGGCCCCTGGCCGGCGGGGAGTCGGAAGGCTGGCACGCCCCGGCCCTGAACGACGCCTCCACGGCGCCGGTGCCCTGGAGCGAGGAGAGCCTGTTCGCCTACCTGCGCGAGGGGCTTAGCACGAACCACGCGCAGGCGGCCGGGCCGATGGCCCCGGTGGTGCGCAACCTCTCCCTCGCGCCGGACAGCGACATCCAGGCGATGGCCCATTACATCGCCGACCGGATGGGCGCAGCGGAGGAGGCCGAGGCGGCCCCAGCGGCCGAACAGGTGCGCAACGCATCGCCGCCGGGGCAGGAGCGGGCCGCGACGCTCTATGCCGGTGCCTGCGCCACCTGCCACGAAGCGGGCGGCCCGCTGCGGTTCCAGACACAGATCAGCCTGGAGCGGGCGACCTCCCTCGCCCTGCCCGACCCGCGCAACGCCATCCAGGTCATCCTGCACGGCATCGACACGCCGACGCTCGAGGCGGAGCCGCTGATGCCGGGCTTCGCCAACGCCTTGAGCGACGAGCAGGTGGCGGACCTGACGGCCTATCTGCGCGCCCGCTTCACCGATCTGCCCGCCTGGGACGACCTGGAAGACGAGGTCGCCCGTGCCCGCGCCTCGGACGCCGAACAGGAGACCACATCGCGATGATCACCTTGACCGTGAACGGCCGGGAACACCGCATCGACGCCGATCCGCAGACGCCGCTGCTCTACGTGCTGCGCGAGGACCTCGAGTTGAACGGGGCGAAGTTCGGCTGCGGCCTGGGGCAGTGCGGCTCGTGCATGGTGCTGGCCGACGGCGCGCCGGTGATCTCCTGCGTCACCCCGCTGGCGGCCATGCAGGGTCGGAGGATCACGACCGTCGAGGACCTGGGCACCCTCGACGATCCGGGACCGCTGCAGCGCGCCTTCATCGAGGAGCAGGCAGCCCAGTGCGGCTACTGCATCCCCGGTTTCATGATCAGCGCCCAGGCGCTGCTCGAGCGCACCGCCTCGCCCACGGACGAGGAGATCGGCGATGCCCTGCACCCGCACCTGTGCCGCTGCGGCACCCACCTGAGGATCTTCAAGGCGGTACGCCGCGCCGCCCAGCTCATGCAGGCCGAGGGTGCGCGGGAGGAGACATCATGACCCGGCCCGCGAACGCCTTCTCCCGCCCGCTCTCCAGGCGCGCCTTCCTCGGCGGCGGCGCGCTGCTGGTCGGCTTCATGATGATGCCGGGACGCCTGTGGGCGCAGCAGGACGACGCTGCGCTACCCGGCTCCCTCGACGACGACCCGTTGCTCGACTCGTGGATTCGCATCGATGACGACGGCGCGATCACCGTCCTCACCGGCAAGGCGGAGCTGGGCCAGGGCATCAAGACGGCGCTGCTCCAGGTCGCTGCGGAGGAGCTCGGCGTCGGTCCCGACGCCATCGAACTGGTGACGCTGGTCACCGCCGACACCGCCAGGACGCCGGACGAGAGCTTCACCGCCGGCAGCCAGTCCATGCAGGACAGCGCCACCGCCATCCTGCACGCCGCGGCGCAGGTGCGCGGCATCCTGCAGGCGCTGGCGGCGCAGCGCCTGGGCGTGCCGGCCGAGGAGCTGCGTGCCGGGGGCGGCGCCATCGTGGCGCCGGACGGCACGACGCTCGACTACGGCGAGCTGGTGGCCGGGGGGCACCTGGAGGGGATCGAGGCACGCCCCGACTCGCCATTGAAGGACCCCGGCGACTATGCGTTGATCGGGCGCGACGTGCCGCGGGTCGACATTCCGGCGAAGGTCACCGGCGCGCCGGCCTACGTGCAGGACATGCGCCTGCCGGGCATGGTGCATGCCCGCGTGGTTCGCCCGCCGAGCTATTCCGCCCGTTTGCGCGAAGTCGAGACCTCCGAGGTCGAGGACATGCCCGGCGTGGTCGGCGTTCACCGCGACGGCAACTACCTCGCCGTGGTCGCCGAGCGCGAGTGGCAGGCGATCGTCGCCGCCCGCGTCCTCGCCCGTACCGCGCGATGGGACGAGGCGCGGAGCCTGCCCGACGAGACCGCGCTGTTCGAGGCGCTGCTCGCCCTTGAGTCGGAGGACGACGTGGTCCACGACCGGCGGGAGATGCCGGCCGCGGCGGAAAGCGTGCACCGGCTGGAGGCGGAGTACCGGCGCGGCTACCAGATCCACGGCTCGATCGGCCCCTCCTGCGCCATCGGCCTGTTCGAGAACGACGCGCTGACGGTGTGGTCGCACGCCCAGGGCATGTACCCGCTGCGCGAAGCGCTGGCCGAGATGCTGGGCATGCCGGAGGAGCGGGTGCGCTGCATCCATGTCGAAGGCTCCGGCTGCTACGGCCACAATGGAGCCGACGACGCCGGGGCCGACGCCGCGCTGCTGGCGCGCGCGTTTCCCGGGCGGGCGGTGCGCGTGCAGTGGATGCGCGAGGAGGAGCACTGCTGGGAGCCGTTCGGCCCGGCCATGCTGTCGCGGGTTCGCGGCGCCCTCGACGCCGAGGGCCGGATCGTCGACTGGGACTACGAGGTCTGGAGCAACGCCCACTCGACCCGGCCCGGCGGCGCCGGGGCGCTGATGCCCGCCTGGCACCTGGCGCAGCCGTTCGAGCCCGAGCCCCCCACGCCGATCCCGCAGCCGACCGGCGGCGGCGATCGCAACGCGATCCCGCTCTACGCCCTGCCCAACGCGCGCGTCACCCACCACTTCATCCCGCAGATGCCGCTGCGCGTCTCGGCGCTGCGCGCGCTGGGCGGCTACATGAACGTCTTCGCCCTGGAGAGCTTCATGGACGAGCTGGCGCGGGAGGCCGAGCTCGATCCCGTCGAATTCCGGCTACGCCATCTGCAGGACGAGCGGGCCCGAGACGTGATCGCGCTGGCGGCCGAGCGCTTCGACTGGGCAAACGGTGCGACTCTTCCATCCGGACACGGCCGAGGCTTCGGCTTCGCCCAGTACAAGAACCTGGCGGCCTACTGCGCGGTGGCGGTGGAGGTGGCGGTCGAGCGGGAGACCGGGACCGCGCGCCTGGTCCGCGCGGTCGCCGCCATCGACAGCGGACAGGCGGTCAACCCCGACGGCATTCGCAACCAGACCGAGGGCGGCATCATCCAGGCCACCAGCTGGACCTTGCTGGAGCAGGTCCGCTTCGACCGGACCCGCATCACCAGCCTCGACTGGAGCCGCTACCCGATACTGCGCTTCGACCAGGTGCCCGATCCCGACCGCGTCGAGGTGCATGTGATCGACCGCCCGGGGGCTCCCTACCTGGGCACCGGCGAGGCCGCCCAGGGGCCGACCGCCGGCGCCATCGCCAACGCGATCGCCGACGCCACCGGCGTGCGGCTGCGCGAGCTTCCCATCACCCGTCAACGCATCAAGGCGGCGATCGGTCCATGACGTCTCGATGCGCCATGCGGCAGCGTCCACCTGCTAGCGATTCTGGCCGCGATGCGCCCACCCCGTCATGCGCTTCTCCAGAAAGGCGAAGAGCTCGTACATCACCATCGCCATGGCGCTGATCACCACTAGTCCGGCAAACACCAATGGCATCCGCATCTGCGAACCGGCGCTCATCATCAGGTAGCCGATGCCCTGGTTGGAAGCCACCGTCTCCGAGACCACCGTACCGACGAAGGCCAGCGTGATGGCGATCTTGAGCGAGGCGAAGAAGTAGGGCAGCGAGCGTGGCAGGCCGACCTTGAGCAACACGTCCAGCCGACGCGCGCCCAGTACGCGCAGCACATCCTCGAGCTCCGGCTCCAGGGTCGCGAGCCCGGTGGCGACGTTGACCACGATGGGGAAGAAGCAGATCAGGAAGGCGGTGAGGATCGCCGGCACCGAGCCGATGCCGAACCACACTACCAGGATCGGCACGAAAGCGACCTTGGGTATGGCGTTGAAGCCCACCAGCAGCGGATAGCAGGCGTGGTAGAGAAAGCGCGACGAGCCGACGACGAAGCCCAGCGCCAGCCCCACCACCACGCCAAGGGCGAAGCCCGCCATGGTGGTCCAGAAGGTCTGCCAGGAGTGCACGCCGATGGGCCCGGCGAAGGTGACCAGTGCCTGGGCGGTGGCCCAGGGGCCGGGGAAGATGAATTCGGGCACGCCCATGATCCGCACGATCGCTTCCCAGATCGCGACCAGCCCGACGACGGCCACCCAGGGGGCGATCCGCTCACGTGTCCTTGGGGTCATGTCCGCCCTCCTCTTATCTCGCCTATCCTGGCACGCAGCTCGAGCACCAGTTGAGTGAAGGGCTCGCTGTAGGTCACCTCCAGCTCACGGGGGCGGGGCAGCTCAATCTCGCGACATTCCAGGATACGACCGGGGCGCTTGCTCATCACGTAGACGGTGTCGGCCAGAAAGGCGGCCTCGCGCAGGTCGTGGGTGACCAGCACCACGGTGAAGCGCTGCGCCTCCCACAGGTCGCGCAGAATGCACCACAGCTCCTCCCGGGTGAAGGCGTCCAGCGCCCCGAACGGCTCGTCGAGCATCAACAGGCGCGGCTCGTGGATCAGTGCTCGACAGATCGAGGCGCGCTGCTGCATGCCACCGGAGAGCTGCCACGGGTACTGGTCTTCATACCCCTCCAAACCCACGGTCTTGAGCAGCTGGCGGGCGCGCTCGCGAAACTCCTCCTTGCGCTTGCGGAACTGCGAGCGATACGGCTTGACGATCTCCAGCGGCAGCAGCACGTTGTCCAGCGTGGTGCGCCATGGCAACAGATTGGCATTCTGGAATGCCATGCCGCTAATCTTGAGCGGCCCGCTGACCGGCTCGCCATCGACCGTCACGCATCCTTGCGTGGGGCCGTGTAGCCCCGTACATAGCTTCATGAAGGTGGACTTGCCGCAACCGCTCGGCCCGACGAAGGCGACGAATTCACCCTCCTCGATATCGAGGGTGATCTCCTCGATGGCGTTGCCGCTGGTGTCGTAGGCCAGACTGACCCCATCGAAGCGCACGAAGGGCGTGAAAGCTGCCAATGTCGTCACTCCGAGCGCTCGGGGAAGATCATGCGCGCTTCCTGTTGAGGCAGGAAGCGTGAGGTAAAGACCTGTTCGGCCTCAGGGACGGCAGCCAGCCCGTAGGCATCGGCCACTTGTTGGATCGACTCGCGCAGGCGCGCCTCATCGACGGCACCGGCACCATTGGCACGCGCCTCCTCGGTATCGATGGAGCCCTCGATGGCGAGCTTGAGCCGCCGCGTCTCCATCTCCACATCGATCAGCCCATCGCGGGCGCGCACGTATTCGATGGCGGCGTCGGGATCGGCCAATGTCTCCTTCAACGCCCGGTTGAAGGCGCGCAGGAAGCCCTCCACTGCCTCGGGGTTCTGCTCGGCGAAATCCTGGCGAGCCATGATCGCGTTGCCGTAGAGCGGTACGCCGTAGTCGGGGAACGGCATGATGGTCAGCGCCTCCTCGCTCATGCCGCGCCCTTCGAGATTGAGCAGGCTGGTGAAGTAGAAACCGGTGATGGCATCCACGTCGCCACGCTCGAGCAGCGTCTCGCGCAGCGCCGGATCGACGTTCTGCCAGGTCACGCTGTCGGTATCGATGCCATTGGCGTTGGCGAAGATCCCCCAGGCCCGGTAGCCGGTATCGAAGGCCGGCGCAGCCAGGGTCTTGCCGACCAGATCAGCGGGCGTTTCGATGTCTCGATCCTTGCGTGCCAGTACCGCTGCCGGCGAACCGTCGTAGACTACGTAGACGCCCTGGATGCCCGGGGCATCGGGGTTCTCGGCGAGGAACTCGACCAGGGCGTTGAGATCGCCGAAGCCCATCTCGTAGGCACCGGAGGCGATACGATTGATCGCCCCGGCGGAGCCGCTGCCGGAATCGACCTGCACGGACAATCCTTCGTCGGCGAAATAGCCCCGGTCGACCGCCATCAGGAAGGGCGCCGAAGGCCCCTCGAAGCGCCAGTCGAGTTGGAAACGGATACGTGTCTCATCGGCATGCGACAACGAGGCGGAGCACAGGGAGAAGCCAAGCAGCCCGGCGATCAGCGCCTGGCGGGAACGGAAGCGACTCATGAAGAAGATCTCTACATTAGGTGGTCGCTTTTGTAATGCAGTTTTCTTGCCAATGTCTCGCGAAACACCAAACGTCAATCTTTGCGCGCCATCTTGGGGCACCGTACTCCGGGCGACACTACTCGGGACGCACTAAAATGGAACGCACAGAAAACAACAAGGCACCAATAGGATGCCTTGTTGTGTATGACAGTTAACTGAAAGGGTGCACGCTAGCCGGATGTATATCGCACCCGGCCATGCAGCCCATTAACGGATCACTCGTCGCCCGCTTCCTGCATCTGGCGCAACATGTAGTTCTCGATACCGACCTTGTCGATCAGACCCAGCTCGGTCTCGATGTGATCGATGTGCTCCTCTTCATCGGCGAGGATGTCGCGGAACATGTCGCGGGTGACATAATCCTTGACCTGTTCGCAGTAGGTGATCGCCTCGATATAGTCGTTGCGACCCTCGTGCTCGATGCGCAGGTCAGCCTCGAGCATCTCGCGCACGTTCTCACCGATGTGCAGTTTGCCGAGATCCTGTAGATTGGGCACGCCTTCCAGGAACAGGATACGCTCGATCAACTTGTCGGCGTGCTTCATCTCGTCGATCGATTCTTCGTACTCCCACTTGGCCAGTGCCTTGAGGCCCCAGTCCTTGTACATCTTGGCATGTAGGAAGTATTGATTGATGGCTACCAGTTCGTTGCCGAGGGCAATATTAAGGTAGCTGATAACCTTGGCGTCGCCTTTCATTGACGGTTCTCCTCAAGACGTGGTCATGACAAAACATAGACATGAGTGTCGCCTGTGTTGGCGACGACTGGAAGAGTATTGCCAAAAAAAGGGAAAAAGTCTAATAAAACAGTATCTTGGGACAGAGTCGCATTTGCCAGGAATTAGCGCCTGCCAATCGCAATAACTCAGAGGCAGGAACCTCGTACGAGGCGAGCCCTTCGATCAGACTGCGTAGGCAAGATTGCTGTCTGCAAAGGTCATCTCGGCACTGACCGCATCACGGGTAATCGTTTTACCCACACAGGCACATTTGCCGCACTGGGTGGCACAGCCCGTCTGCTCGCGCACTTCACGCCAGCTGCGTGCACCGTCGCTGACAGCCTCACGAATGGCCCGATCGGTTACACCCTTGCATAGACATACGAACATCACATCACCTCGCTACGCATCGCTGAGGTGAATGTAAATGATTCGCAGAAGCTCTTGCAATAGCGGGTTACGACTTTTTACGTTTTTCCGCCTTGGGCAGCACCACGACCTGGGTGCCGGAGGCAATATCCGACCAGCTACGACGCTGCGAATCGAACAGAACCCACCAGTAGCCGAGCCCAAACGCAGCGAGCGAGACCCCGGCCACCAGGAAGCGCACCAGGCACTGCGTCAGCGTCAGGCTGGTCCCCTCCGGCGTCTGGACGCGCAGGCGCCATGCCTGCATGCCCAGCGTCATGCCGGCACGCATCCAGAAGAAGGCAAAAAAGGCAAAGGTGACAATGAACAGCAGGCTGTGAAATAGCGGCGTCTCGTTGGCCTCACCATGATTGAGCGCCACACCGACGAAACCGATCATCATCCAGACGGCGACGATCAGCAGCAGGTCATAGAGCATCGCGGCAAGCCGGCGCAGCAGGCCTGCCGGCCAGGTATTGTCGAGTTCAGTGAAACGTCTTCGCATCAAATCTCATCCACTTCGGCGTAACAGATAGAGTCCCGTGCCTGCGGAGAGCAGGATCGGGACCAGTACCGCCCAGGCCGGCGAAAAGCCGAATACCATGGAGGCCGGTGCCAACAGGTCCTGCATGTACTTGAAGCACAGCCCAGTGATCACGCCATAGAACACACGCGTGCCGGCGGCCACGCTACGCAGCGGGCCGAACACGAAGGAGGCCGCCACCAGAACCAGCGACCCCATGGTCAGCGGCATCAGCATCTTCTGCCAGAAGAACAGCAGCGGCTGGGTGGCCTCCTGCCCTTGCGCGGTCAGAAAGCGTGCATAGGCCCATAGCTCACTGGGCGCCTGACTCTCTACCCTGCTCAGCAGTCGATTGAGCTGCTGGGGCGTCAGGTTGGTCTCCCAGCGCAGATGCTGGTAATGGCTTGCCTCGGTACGCTCCTCTTCGAAGCGGGTCATGGCGACATCCTCGAGCAGCCAGGCGTCCTCCCGCCAGACGGCCCGAGCAGCGCGGGAGGCAGAGCGCAACGTCTCGCCGTCGAACTCGTAGCGCAGCAGGTCCAGCACGGTATCGTCGGCGCGAATGGCGCCAAACCGATAGAAGGCATCGCCCTCGCGCTGCCATCCGCCATGCTGGGTCAATACCGCCCCCTCCCCCTGGAGCTGCTCGATCCGCCAGGCTGCGGCGTACTGCTCGGTGCGGGGACTGACGTATTCGGCGATCCACAGCACCACGATCACAACCACAATGATCGGCTTCATCACGCCCCACACGATGCGCGCCAGCGAGCGCCCGGCGGCACGCATCACCGTCAATTCATTGCTTGAGGCCATGGTGCCAAGACCGATCAGTGCCCCGATCAACACCCCTACCGGGGCATACTGGTAGAAGCGCCACGGCAAGCGCAGGATCAGGTAATAAAGAACATGAAAAGCGCCATAGTCGCCCTCCACGTCGCTCAGATCGTTGATGTAGGAGATCACCAGGTCGAGGCCCAGCAGCACCACCTGGACGACGATGATCGCCGCCAGGACGTTACGGGCGATATAGCGGTCGAGACGATCGAGCAGCATCAACGCATCCCCCTCTTCTGAGAGCGACTCGTCAGCCACAGCCCGAACAGTAGGTAGACGGCATGGATGGGCCACATGCCGATCGCCGGTGGGAGAGTGCCGCGCTCGATGGCATCGAGCGCCGCCAACATCAGGCTCAAATAGCTGATATGCAGAAAGATCGCCGGCAGCAACTTGGCGAAACGCCCCTGGCGCGGGTTGACCTTGGCCAGCGGCTGAGCGATCAGGGTCAGGATGAATACCGCAATCGGCATGCTGAAGCGCCACTGCAACTGGGCCTTGGCCGCCAGCGTATCGCTCTGCAGCAGACTGCCGGTGGTGGCATACTCCGTCGAATCGAGCTCGCGCATCTCCTCGGCTCGCGACAGGCGTACCGCATAGGTCTCGAAGTGCAGATGCTCTGCGTCGAAGCGCCCCGGCTCGACGCTGAAGCGCTCGCCATCGCTCAGCACCAGAAAGCGGCTGCCGGTTTCGCTATCGACGGTCTGGTACCCGCCTTGCGCACGCGTGACGGCGGCCTCCGGTGTCCCGTCGTGACGTTGCTGGCGCTCGCTGATGAAGACGCCCCGCATGCGGGTCTGGTTATCCTCGAGCCCCTCGATGTAGGCCGTCCGGCCACCACCAAAGTCCTGGAAGCGCCCTGGCCCCAGCACCGAGAAGTCGAGCTGGCTGCGCTGCTCCTCGAGCATGATGGCATTATTGAGCGCGCCAGCCGGCGTCAGCCACAAGCTGCACAGCGCCACCATTGTCGCCACCAGCGTGGCCGGCAGCAGGCTGATCTTCGTCAGCCTGCGCGGACTGATGCCGCAAGCCACCAGGACCGTGATCTCGCTATTGAGATAGAGCTGGCCGTAAGCGAGCAGGATACCGAGAAAGAATGCCAGCGGCAGAATGAGTTCGAGAAAACCCGGCAGGTGATAGAGCATCAGGGTGCCGAGAATGTGGGCAGGAATATCGCCTTCGGCAGCGTCGGTGAAGTAGCGAATGAAGCGACTGCCCATGATCACCAGCAGCAACACCCCCGCCACCGCAGCCATGGTCAGCAGGATCTCACGGGCCAGATAACGAAATATGATCAATCCACTCTCCCGGTACTCCTTGGCACGGCATGTGCCGATCTCCATGCAATGGCGAAGCGCTTTGCGTACACTGAAGTCATTCGGCAGCGGCCAACGCCGTGCCGGCATTATCCAGAATCCTCTTTCGCTTGTCTTGTGGAGACGTCATGGAATTCCCTGTTCAGACGGCCAATCCGGCCAAGGCCGAAGCGGCGTGTCTCGTGGTTCCGGTATTCAAGGATGGCGACCTGTTGCCGGTCGCCGCCAAGCTCGACGATGCCAGCGAGCGGCTGATTGGACAACTGATCGAGCGTGGTGACTTCACCGCCGAGCTGGGTAACGTGCAGATGATTCCCTTCGCCCCGGGGTTGAATGCCGAGCGCATGCTGCTGGTAGGGCTTGGCGCTCGCGGCAAGTGTCACGAGGGCAGTTTCCGCAAGGCACTGGATGCCGCCTTCGGCGAGCTGGCCAAATTGCCGGTGGGCGATGCCGCCGTTGCCTTTACCGATGTGCCGGTCCCCAACCGCGACAGCCAATGGAAAGCGCGCATGACGGCCGAAGCTGCACTGCGCGCCATCTATCGCTTCACCGAGTTCAAGTCCGAGCCAGCGCCTGCACCCAAGCTCGAGAGCGTGACGCTGCTGGTCAGCGAGAGCGGTGACGCCAGCGCTGCCAAGGAGGGGGCTCGTCTCGGTGCCGCCATCGGCGAGGGCATCAACTATACCCGCACGCTGGGCAACCTACCCGGCAACGTCTGCACGCCGCGTTACCTGGCCGAACAGGCCGAGCAGCTGGGCAAGGGCTCCCGGGGCGCGCTCAGCGTGGAGATTCTCGACGAGGAGGCGCTGGAGACGCTCGGTGCGGGCTCGCTGCTCTCCGTGGGCCGCGGCAGCGAGGAGCCGTCGCGACTGATCGTGATGCGCTACCAGGGCGCCGGGAGTGCCGACGAGGCGCCCCACGTGCTCGTCGGCAAGGGTATCACCTTCGATACCGGCGGCATTTCGCTCAAGGCCGGCGAAGGCATGGACGAGATGAAGTTCGACATGTGCGGTGCGGCCAGCGTGTTCGGTACCGTCAAGGCGGTGCTCGCCATCAAGCCCAGGATCAATTTGGTGGCCATCGTCGCCGCCGCAGAGAACATGCCCGATGGCCGCGCCACCAAGCCCGGCGACATCATCAAGACCCTCAAGGGGCTGACGGTGGAGGTGCTCAACACCGACGCCGAGGGGCGCCTGGTGTTGTGCGATGCGCTGACCTACGCCGAGCGCTTCGAGCCGGCAAGCGTGGTGGATATCGCCACCCTGACCGGGGCGGTGATCGTCGGCCTTGGCCACCACGCCACCGGACTGCTCTCCAACGACGACGACCTGGCGCTCGACCTTCTGGATGCCGGAGAGACCGCCTGGGATCGTGCCTGGCACCTGCCCCTGTGGGAGGAGTATCACCAGCAACTCGAGTCCAACTTCGCCGACCTGGCCAACATCGGCGGTCGTCCGGCCGGCACCATCACCGCCGCCTGCTTCCTTTCGCGCTTCGCCGACAAGTTCCCCTGGGCGCACCTGGATGTCGCCGGCACCGCCTGGACCTCCGGCAAGCAGAAAGGTGCCAGCGGTCGTCCTGTGGGACTGTTGACCCAGTACCTGCTGGATCGCGAAGCGGAGGCCCAAGTCGAGGTCGCCGACGACTGATTACGTAATGCCATGCAGGTGTTGCCTTTTTCTCTCGGCGACATTTACATGTGATGTGTCCTTAATGCCACGCACCGAGCCGGGACTCCCCGGCTCGGTGTTCCAATATTGCCCTGAGAGGTAGCGCCCCGAAAGAGGCCGCGTCCTGCGCTCAGGTGTAGCGGAGACCTAGCCGTGCCCACTGCGAATTTTGATCTGTTGCCGAATGCCCAGCCAATGGCGGCCGACATTCGTGCCGATATCCTCAAGAACCCCGGCTTTGGCCGCTACTTCACCGACCACATGGCCCATGTACGCTGGACCAAGGATGCCGGATGGCATGGCCATGAAGTACGCCCCTACGGCCCGCTGACCCTCGATCCCGCCGCTGCCGTGCTGCACTATGGCCAGGAGATCTTCGAAGGCATCAAGGCCTACCGCCATGCCGACGGTTCGATCTGGACCTTCCGGCCCGAGAAGAATGCCGAGCGTTTCCGCCGTAGCGCCCGTCGCCTGGCACTGCCGGAGCTTTCCGACGAGGATTTCGTCGGCTCGCTGCGCGCTCTGCTGACCCCGGATCAGGACTGGGTCCCCACGCCGGCCAGCGAGGCCGATGAATCGAGCCTCTACCTGCGCCCCTTCATGATCGCAAGCGAGAAGTTCCTCGGCGTGCGTCCCTCCCATGAAGTCGACTACTACGTCATCGCCTCGCCCGCCGCGGCCTACTTCAAGGGCGGCGTGGAGCCGGTCTCGATCTGGCTCTCCTCGAACTACAACCGCGCCGCGCCGGGCGGCACCGGTTTTGCCAAGTGCGGCGGCAACTACGCCGCCTCGCTCGCCGCTCAGAAGGAAGCCGAGGCCCACGGCTGCGGACAGGTCGCCTTCCTCGATGCCACTGAGAATAAATGGGTCGAAGAACTCGGCGGCATGAACCTATTCTTCGTCTATGCCGATGGCCGCGTCGTCACGCCGAGGCTCACCGGCACCATTCTCGAGGGGGTGACGCGGGATTCGATCCTGCAACTGGCCAAGGACGGAGGGCTGACGCCCGAGGAGCGCCCGATCAGCATCGACGAGTGGCGCGAGGGCGCGGCATCGGGCGAGATCACCGAGATATTTGCCTGCGGTACCGCTGCGGTGATCACCCCAGTCGGCGAGCTGGTCAGCGATGACGAGCGCATCCGGCTCAAGGGCGGCAACACCAACGAGGTGGCCAAGCGCCTGCGTACCAAGCTGCTCGACCTGCAGTATGGCCGCGGCGAAGACACGCATGGCTGGCTCACACGCCTGGCATAGCAACACGACTCATCTCTTCCAGGCACCGGCGGCTGTCCGCAGCCAAGGTCATTCGCCATGGATGGCGAATGCCGCGCCCAAGATGGGTCGCAACGCCTTAGCGATGCTCCGGCCCCGGGGCCTGACCGACAGGCAACGTCCAAGCAGGCCTAATATGACCCAGGTCGACTTCTACATCCTCCCCGACACGACGCTCGAAGCGCGCCTCGCCTTCGCCTGTCGGCTGGCGGAGACGATCTACCGCAAGGGATATCGTCTGCACCTGCATGCCGAAGACGAAGCCATGGCGCGTGAGCTCGACGATGTGCTGTGGACCTTCCGTCCCGACAGCTTCGTGCCCCACCGCCTGCTCGATGAGCCCGGCGAAGGCCAGCCGGCCGACGAGGTTCCCGACATGGTCACCATTGGCTGGCAGGGTCCGCCCGCCCCAGGCGCCCAGGCGATGCTCAATCTCGCCCCGGACATTCCCGAGTGGTTCTCGCGCTTCGAGCGCGTCGCCGAGATCATCAACCAGCATCAGGACGTACTCACTGCCAAACGCGACTGCTGGCAGACCTACAAGCAGCGTGGCTATTCGGTCACCGCTCACAAGCTCCCCGCCCAGCAAGGGTAAGCGCTCGCCATGACGCCCGCCGCCCCGGGCGCTATAATCGGGCCCATTTTCGATATTGCGTTCGTCGTGCGCGATTGGCGCGAACCTCGCCACCTGTCTTGCAGAGTCCAGAATCCATGGAAAAGACCTACCAACCCGAACAGATCGAAACCCGCTGGTACCAGCGCTGGGAAGCTGACAACCGCTTCGCTCCCTCCGGTGAAGGTACCCCCTATTCGATCATGATTCCGCCGCCCAACGTCACCGGCAGCCTGCACATGGGTCACGCCTTCCAGGATACCATCATGGATACCCTGATCCGCTGGCGACGCATGCAGGGCCACAACGCCCTGTGGCAGGTAGGCACCGACCACGCCGGCATTGCGACGCAGATGCTGGTCGAGCGCAAGGTCGCCGCCGAAGAAGGCAAGAGCCGCCACGACCTGGGCCGCGACGCCTTCATCGACAAGGTGTGGGAGTGGAAGCGTGAATCCGGCGGCCACATCACCCGCCAACTGCGCCGCATGGGCGCCAGTGTCGACTGGAGCCGCGAGCGCTTCACCATGGACGACGGCTTCTATCAGGCGGTACAGGAAGTCTTCGTGCGCCTCTACGAAGAGGGCCTGATCTACCGCGGCAAGCGCCTGGTCAACTGGGACCCGACCCTGCACACCGCCATCTCCGATCTGGAAGTCGAGAACCGCGAGCAGCAGGGTCAGTTCTGGCACTTCCGCTACCCGCTGGCCGACGGCGTCAAGACCGATGCCGGCCACGACTACCTGGTCGTCGCCACCACCCGTCCCGAGACCCTGCTCGGCGACACTGGGGTGGCGGTCAACCCCGAAGACCCGCGCTACGCCTCGCTGGTGGGCAAGTTCGTCGAGCTGCCTTTGGTCGGGCGGCGCATTCCCATCGTCGCCGACGAGCACGCCGACATGGAGAAGGGCTCTGGCTGCGTGAAGATCACCCCGGCCCATGACTTCAACGACTACGAGGTGGGCCACCGCCAGGGCTTGGCGCTGATCAACGTCTTCACCCAGGACGCGGCGATCCTGCCGAAGGCCGAGGCCTTCGACATCCAGGGCCGCCCGCTGCCTGAGATCGACCCCAGTCTGCCCGAGGCCTACGCTGGCCTCGACCGCTTCGAGGCGCGCAAGCGGATAGTCGCCGACATGGAGGCCGCCGGCCTGCTCGAGCAGGTGGAAACGGTCAACAACACCCTGCCCCATGGCGACCGCTCCGGCGACGTGATCGAGCCGCTGCTCACGGACCAGTGGTTCGTCGCCGTGGAGAGCCTGGCCAAGCCCGCCATCGAGGCGGTGGAGAATGGCGACATCCAGTTCGTGCCGAAGAACTACGAGAACATGTACTTCTCGTGGATGCGCGATCTGCAGGACTGGTGCATCTCGCGCCAGCTGTGGTGGGGTCACCGCATACCCGCCTGGTATGACGCCGAGGGCAACGTCTACGTGGCACGCACCGAGGCCGAGGCCCGCGAGAAACACGCTTTGGGTGACGATATCGTCCTGACCCAGGACGACGACGTGCTCGACACTTGGTTCAGCTCCGGGCTGTGGACCTTCGGTACCTTGGGCTGGCCGGAGAAGACCCCGGAACTCGCCACCTTCCATCCCTCGAGCGTCTTGGTCACCGGCTTCGATATCATCTTCTTCTGGGTCGCGCGGATGATCATGCTGACCCTGAAGTTCACCGGCGAGGTGCCGTTCAAGCAGGTCTATGTCCACGGCCTGGTGCGCGATGGCCAGGGACAGAAGATGTCCAAGTCCAAGGGCAACGTGCTCGACCCCATCGACCTGATCGACGGCATCGAGCTGGACACGCTGCTGGAGAAGCGCACCGGCAACATGATGCAGCCGCAGAAGGCCAAGGCGATCGCCAAGGCCACCCGCGACGAGTTCCCCGAGGGCATCGAGCCCCACGGCACCGATGCGCTGCGCTTCACCTTCCTGTCGCAGGCCACCACCGGGCGCGACATCAAGTTCGACATGGGCCGCCTCGACGGCTACCGCAACTTCTGCAACAAGCTGTGGAACGCCTCGCGCTATGTGCTGATGAATGCCGAGGGCCAGGACTGCGGGGCAGATGGAGCCGAGGACGAGCTGTCCCTGGCAGACCGCTGGATCGCCTCGCGCCTGCAGCAGACCGAGACCCAGGTCACCAAAGCGATGGAGGAGTTCCGCTTCGATCAGGCGTCGCAAGCGCTCTACGATTTCGTGTGGAACGAGTACTGCGACTGGTACCTGGAGCTCTCCAAGCCGGTACTGTGGGATGAAGGCGCCAGCGAGGCGGCCAAGCGCGGCACCCGCCGCACCCTGGTGCGTGTATTGGAGACGATCCTGCGCCTGGCGCACCCGATGATGCCCTATATTAGCGAGGAGATATGGCAGCGCGTGGCGCCACTGGCCGGCAAGGCCGCAGGCGACGGATCCGAGTCGATCATGAACCAGCCCTGGCCGCAGCCGGAGCAGGAGAAGATCGACGAGCAGGCGACCCGCGATATCGAGTGGCTCAAGGGGGTGATCGTCGCGGCGCGCAACATTCGCGCCGAGATGAACATTGCGCCGGGCAAGCCGCTCGAGGTGCTATTGACCAAGGGCAGCGATGCCGACCGCGCGCGCCTCGAGGCCAATCGCCCATTCCTGGCCAAGCTGGCCAAGCTCGAGAGCGTCACCTGGCTCGACGACCCGACTCAGGCGCCGCTCTCGGCCACCCAGTTGGTCGGCGACATGGAAGTGCTGGTGCCAATGGCCGACCTGATCGACAAGGAGGCCGAGCTCGCTCGCCTGGCCAAGGAGATTGAAAAGCAGGACAAGCTGATCGGCGGCATCGAGAAGAAGCTCGGCAACGAAAGCTTCGTTGCCAAGGCGCCGGAGGCGGTGGTCGAGAAGGAGCGCGGCAAGCTCAAGGAGTACCGGGCCGCCCGAGATCTGCTGGCCGAACAGCGCGACAAGATCGCCGCGCTCTGATTTAGCGGCCCGAAACCGCCGCGCGTTAATCAGCGGTCCGAAACCGCCGCAACCTGATGCAGCGTTTCGACACCGCCTCCGGCTCTTGCCGGCGGCGGTGCGCTTATCGGGCGTGAGTATCAGCGCCGCTGAAAAGCGCCCAGCACGCGGCTATCGCTGCCAAAGAACACTAGCCGGTCATGGTCGATCAAGTAGCGATAAGCGTTCTCCAGCATGGCCTCGACCCGCTGGGCCTTGTCCGCGTTAGGACATGCCATGCGCGTGGAGGCCAGGTTGCCGATCTGGATGCGATTGCCGTCGTCGAAACGCACCTCGCCATTCAGGGTATTGCAGCCATTGCTGCCGGTCAGGCGCGGCGCCCCGCCCCGCCCCGGCTCCACCTCGATATAGGCGGGCTGCTCACCTGACCAGCCCTCATCGGTGCCCAGCAGAATCACCTGCCAGCGAGGACCAATGACGGGCGAGGCCTGGCTCACCTGCCCTGATCCACGCTCCGGCGCAGGCGCGGGTGAGCTTGAACAGCCTGCCAGAAGTACCGCGAACGTCACTCCTACCATCCAGGGTCTTACCATCGTCATTCCTCTTCACCAAGGGCACGCGCGCTAGAGTGCCGTATCGCAAAGCGCTTGGCCAGCGCTCCGCAAACGCCTGAATCGGCTTTCTTTCCTTCCCGCCTTCCCGGTCCGGCGGCTGTCATTGTGACGGGCAGGATGGCAAAGTAGAGAACTTCCCGATACGCCTGCCAAGGAACCACCATGCTTCATGCCCTGCATAACGATGCACTCGGCAAACTTATCCTGCGCCTGTCGATTGGCGGCCTGCTGCTGCTGCACGGTGTCGCCAAGTTGCTCAACCCCGGCAGCCTGACCTGGATCGGCAATGCGGTATCCGCCCAGGGATTGCCGAGCTTCCTCGCCTACGGCGTGATCATCGGAGAGGTCATCGCCCCCTTGATGGCGATCATCGGCTGGCAGACACGCATCGCCGGCCTGTTGATGGCAGCCAACATGATCGTTGCGATCTATCTCGTGCACAGCCACGAGCTGCTCGCCCTAGGCGGTGCAGGTGGCTGGGCACTGGAGCTGCAGGGACTGTTCCTGTTCGGGGCGCTGGCGATCGTGTTTCTGGGCAGTGGCAGCACGGCTTATCGGCCGGATTGAGCAATCAGACCTTGGCCGCCAGGCGCTGGGCCACGCCGAGCTGCTCCAGACGCGCCTTGAGCAGCTCGGGAAAGCGCTTGAACCAGGTCTGGTTGAGTGGCGATGGGTGAGGCAGCGGTGCCAGCTCGAAGGTCGCCGCGCGGCCATCCTCGAGGGTGAGCGTGGTGGTGTGGCAGGCCTCGAAGCGATCGTCACGCCGCCAGAATGCTTCAAGCGCCTGGCGCACGTCGCGCGGCTGGTTGATACCGAACCATAGAAAGGCTTCGCGGCCCAGGGTGATCACGTCGCGGCCCTGCCAGTATTCGATCAGCAGTTCGGCCATCAGCGGCTGGAAGCGCTTCTTGACGGCCATCGACCAGGCCTTGTTGCCAGTCGGTTTGTAGGGCACGGTATTGGCCCAGAACACATGGCGCCCCACCTCTCGCGAGGCCTCGAAGTCGGGCAGCGGCTCGCCATGCATGGCCAGATAGAGCCCCTGACGCACCTTCTGCCCACCACTTCCGATGAACGGCTCGCCCCACTTCACCTCCTGCTTGCCCGGGTCGCGCCCGAAGAAGCCCACCGGAGCGTCGCGGGGGCCTAGACCGATGATCGGCTCGAGGGGATCCTTGTCGAACTCCCGATAGGTAGGGAGATCGGCGCCTTCGAGATGCTGCGCCTCGCGGCGAAACGCCTCGCGCATTGTATCGTCGAGCGGCATGTGCTCCTCCTTGAGCGAAGCTCCTTCTTGGGCGAAACGGCCTGGCTGTCACCAGCTGCCGGTATTCTCCATTGAAGCCCAGGGCTCCTGGGGCGGCAACGCCTCGCCTTCCTGCAGCAGCTCGACGGAGATGCCATCGGGGCTGCGCACGAAGGCCATGTGGCCATCACGCGGCGGACGGTTGATGGTCACGCCGTTGTCCTGGAGATGCTGGCACAGCGCATAGATATCGTCGACACGATAGGCCAGATGGCCGAAGTTGCGCCCACCGCCATACTCCTCGGGGTCCCAGTTGTAGGTCAATTCAAGCTCCGGTGCCTGGCGTTCGGTGCTGCGCGCCTCGTCCTGCGGTGCAGCAAGAAAGATCAGCGTAAAGCGCCCCTTCTCGCTCTCCTTGCGACGCACCTCCTTCAGTCCCAGCAAGTCGCAGTAGAAATGCAGCGAGGCGTCAAGATCACTGACGCGTACCATGGTGTGCAGATACTGCATGTCGTCGCTTCTCCCAGTCACTGTTGCATATAGCGCTGGAACACCTCGGGCTCCTCGCCCTGGCGCCAGCTGATCACCTCATAGTCATCGACACGACCGGTCTCCATGCCCGGCGAGCCATGCGGCATGCCCGGCACGGCCAGACCGACAATGTCGCTGCCCTCTTCGAGCAGGCGGCGAATGTCGGCGGCCGGCACATGGCCTTCGATCACGTAGCCATCGACCAGCGCAGTATGACAGGAAGCCAGGGCGGGCGGCACACCGTGCTCGGCCTTCACCGCGCGCATGTCGCGGGCATCGTGAGCATGCACGACGAAGCCCTCGGCCTCGAGGTGCTCGGCCCAGGCCGAACAGCATCCACAGTTGGGATCCTTGAACATCTCGACCATGGGTTCGCTGGCCCAGGAAGCGGTGGCCATCAAGGCGAGCAGCGAACCCGCCACACTACGACGAATAGAAGGGATCATGACAATCGACTCCAGAAACAGAAAAGCGGTAAAGGCATCATGGCAAGCCCGGCAAGGCTTGCCAATGCCGAAGCCTGGCAAGCGAGTAGCAATGAGGCATTATCATGATCTGGCGCAGCATTGGGCATTCCAGCATCATGCGTGACTGGCCCGTAAGACTGACAGGATAAGGAGATTGTTCCCCCATGGATTCGCTTACCCAGGCGGTACTCGGTGCCGCCGTGGGCGGGGCCGTGCTCGGCCGCCGCCTAGGACGCAAGGCGTTGCTGATCGGTGCCGCCCTCGGCACTCTGCCCGACTTGGATGTGCTCATCGACTACGGCGATGCCGTGGCCAACTTCACCGAGCATCGCGGCTTCAGCCACTCGCTGTTCGTGCTCAGCGGATTGGGTACGCTGCTGGCGGCACTGTGCTCGCGTTTCGCCCCGGCCCGAGACATCCCCTTTCGTCACTGGTGGCTGTTCTTCGTGCTTTGCCTGACCACCCACCCGTTGCTCGATGCACTGACCACCTACGGTACCCAGCTGTGGTGGCCGCTGGAGGTACACCCCAGCGGTTGGCCGGTCATCTTCATCATTGACCCGCTCTATACCCTTCCTCTACTGGTGGGCGTCATCGTGGCGCTGTTCACTGGCAATGGACGCCGGGCGCCGGCTTGGGGCCTGGCGCTCTCCTGCGCCTATCTACTCTTCGCGTTAGGCGCCAAGGCGGTGATCGAGAGCCGCCTGGAACCAGCGCTGGCCGAACGCGGACTCGACGAGGCCCCGCGACTGGTGCAGCCAAGCCCCTTCAATACCCTGCTGTGGCGGGTCACGCTCATCGAGGGTGACGATCATTACGAGGGGCTGATGGGTCTTTTCGATGGCGATGCGCCCTTGCAGCTGGAGCGTTTTTCCCGGGGGGCGCAATGGCAGGAGCAGGCCCTGGCGCTTCCCGCAGGCGAGCGCCTCGGCTGGTTCGCCGGCCCCTTCCTGCGCTACGAGGTCCATGACCATGGCGACACGCCGGCACTGGCCGCCACCGACCTGCGCCTGGGCTTTCCCGGCTTTCACCCGTTCACCTTCACCCTGGCCACCCGCGACGAGGAAGGCTGGCAACCTCAGTATACGGAGCAGCTCGAGCTCGATAGCGAGTCTCGCGGCGATCGCGACGCATTGACGCAACTGGCGCGGCGCATCTTCGATGCCGGACGGCGGTTATGCCTGGGCGAGCATGTCGAAGCCCGGTGGCATACCGAGGAGAGCTGCTAGCGAGTCATGGGTAGGTCAGGGTGCGATACCCTGCCCGCAGCCTCTGAGCGTTCTGCCGTCGATGCCGAGGGTGACGCGCACCGGGAAGGGATCGCCCTTCATGTCGTCGAAGCAGGCCCGCGCCTCGAGGCTCAGGGTGAAGGGCTGCGTGGCCTGGCCGCTGGTCAGCACCATGCGTCCTTCCTGGTTGTCGAGGGCCTCGACACGATAGGGCAGGGTCAGCTCCCGCTCGCCATAGTCGAGCAGCAGCGTGAGGCGTGGGGCATCGTGATCGAGACTCACCACCCAGCCCGGCTCGTTGCCACGTCCGTGGAACATCACCCCGGGCCGGTCGATGCGCGTCATGCTGCGCCTGGTCATATCGCGCTGGCAGGCGAGCCGCCCATTATTGCTCTCCACCAGTGCCTCCTCACCCCTGTTCCAGAAGCTCAGGTCGTCGACCACATAGCGCGCGCCACTGGCCACCACGGCGGGCGCGAGACGATAGGCTCCCAGTTGCGACCACAGTCGCAGCTCGGCATCCGCCTGGGCCGAGACCAGATCCTGCGCTGGCTGGCAACGCCAGGAAGCGAACTCCCCCGCCCCGCCGGCAAAGAAGACCGAGGGCATCAACGGTGCCGGTTCGTGCACGAGCGCCTCTATCTCCACCTCGTTTCCCTGCGGGGAGATCGCCAGCGCCGCGGAACTATCGACTACCGCTGGCTTGCCCTGCTCCTGCACGGGAGGCGCCGAGGCGCACCCAGTCAATAGCAGAATGCTGCCCATCACTATCCACGGGGCGGGGCGGCAGAGGCGAGGTTGGACAAGCGACGGCGGCATCGAGGGTTCCTTGTAGTCGGTCTAATCAGCGTCGGCCAAGCATAACAGCCGCCGGGGCGTTTGGCCCCGGCGGCTGGTCGAGCGCTCGGCTTGCGCCCTAGGCGTGACGGCGGCGCAGCTCCCTGGCTGCCTCGACCATGTTGGCCAGCGCCGGCTCGACTTCGGCCCACTGGCGAGTCTTGAGTCCGCAATCGGGATTGACCCATAGGCGCTCGACGGGAATGCGCTCCAGCGCTTTCTCCATCAACGCGACCATCCCGTCGATCTCGGGTACGTTGGGCGAATGGATGTCGTAGACTCCCGGCCCGATCTCGTTGGGATACTCGAAGCTCTGGAAGGCGTCGAGCAGTTCCATGTCGGAGCGCGAAGTCTCGATGGTGATCACGTCGGCATCCAGCGCGGAGATCGAGGCGATGATGTCGTTGAATTCCGAGTAACACATGTGGGTGTGAATCTGGGTCTCGTCACGCACCACCGCCGCCGAGAGCTTAAAGCACTCCACCGCCCAGTCGAGATAGCCCTGCCATTCAACGCGACGCAGCGGCAACCCCTCGCGCAGCGCCGGCTCGTCGATCTGGATCGCCTGGATACCCGCCGCCTCGAGATCGGCCACCTCGTCGCGCAGCGCAAGCGCAATCTGCCGGCAGGTCATGGCACGCGGCTGGTCATCGCGCACGAAGGACCACTGCAGAATCGTCACCGGGCCGGTGAGCATACCCTTCATCGGCTTGTCGATAAGCGTCTGGGCATAGGCGCTCCAGCGTACCGTCATGGGCGCTGGACGGCTAACGTCACCGAAGATCACCGGTGGCTTGACGCAGCGCGAGCCATAACTCTGCACCCAGCCGAAGCGGGTGAAGGCGAAGCCCTCGAGCAACTCCCCGAAGTACTCGACCATGTCGTTGCGCTCCGGTTCGCCATGCACCGGCATGTCCAGCCCAAGCGCCTCCTGGCGCGCCACGGCGTAGGCGATCTCGTCGCGCATCCGCGCCTCGTACTCCGCCTCGCCAAGCTCGCCGGCCTTGAGCGCCCGGCGCGCGTCGCGAATCTCACCGGTCTGCGGGAAGGAGCCGATGGTAGTGGTCGGAAACGGCGGCAGCTTGAGGTGCGTGCGTTGCGTTGCGGCACGCTGCGGATAGGCGCTGGTTCGCTCGACATCGTTCGCCGTCACCTGCCTTAGCCGTTCGGCCACGGCGGGCCTGTGAATGCGCGTGGAGCGGCGCCGCGCTTCGCTGGCTTGGCTCGATACTTGCAGTCGCGCATCGTCATCGGGGCTGGCGCGATTGTCGAGTAGCCGCGCCAGGCTCGCCACCTCGTCTAGCTTCTGGCGGGCAAAAGCGAGCCAGCTCTTGAGTTCGCCGTCAAGCTCGGTCTCCGCCTCGAGATCCACCGGTACGTGCAGCAGCGAACAGCTCGGCGCCAGCCACAGCCGATTGCCAAGACGCAGCCTCGCCTCGCCGAATGTCTCGCGCAGCACGGCCAGATCGGCGCGCCAGATATTCCTGCCGTCGATGGCCCCTATCGAGAGCACCTTGTAGCCGGGCAGGTGGTCGATGACCGTGGTCACCTGGCCGGGGGCGCGTACCGCATCGATGTGCAGCCCATCTACCGGTAGGCTCACCGCCAGTTGCAGATTGTCGCCAAGGCCACCGAAGTAGGTGGCTAGCAGCAACTTGACCGGGGCCGATTGCAATTTGCTGTACGCCACCTCGAAGCCCTGTTTCCAGGCCTGAGGCAGGTCCTGAACCAAGGCCGGCTCGTCGAGCTGCACCCACTCAACGCCTTGGCCGGCAAGCCTTGAGAGAATCTCGCCATAGACCGGCACGATCTCGTCGAGCAGCGTCAGGCGATCGAACTGCGGATCGTCACCCTTGACCTTGCCCAGCCACAACCAGGTCAGCGGTCCGGTGAGTGCGACCTTGACCGCATGACCGGCGGCCAGTGCCTCGTCGACCTCAGCAAAAAGACGCTCGCAAGCAAGCTGGAAGCGTTGACCGGCGTGCAGTTCAGGGACTAGATAGTGGTAATTGGTATCGAAATATTTGGTCATCTCGCAGGCGGCAGCCGGCGTTCCACTGGGAGCGCGCCCCCGGGCCATGCGAAAGCTGGTATCGATATCCACTTCGCCATCGACGCGACCGAAGCGCGCCGGCACTGCTCCCAACATCACCGAAACGTTGAGCACCTGATCGTAGAAGGCGAAGTCGCCCACCGTGACCAGATCGAGCCCGGCGTCACGCTGCGCCTTCCAATGCCGTTGGCGCAGCTCACGTCCGGTGAGTTCCAGAGCCGCCTGGTCAATGGCGCCCGCCCAGTAGGCCTCGGTGGCCTTTTTCAGTTCGCGATTCGCGCCGATGCGCGGATAGCCTAGTGTGTGAGCCAGCGTCATGATTTATATCCTCTAGGAATTAGCGAATAAAATTGGGAAAAATTTCTTCATAAGGATGCGATCAGTGTCGCTGGCGGTATAAAATGAATCAAACTAAATTAAATCATCATAATCGTGAGAATATCTAATAAATATGCTCGATTTACGCCATCTCCGCACGCTGATCGCCTTGCGTGATGCCGGCTCCCTGGTGGAGGCCGCCGAGCGAGTGCACCTGACTCAGTCGGCGCTGTCGCACCAGATCAAAGATCTCGAGGAGCGGGTCGGCAGCCCGCTGTTCCTGCGCAAGACACGTCCGGTGGAGTTCACCCGTGCCGGTCAGCGGCTACTTGCCTTGGCCGAGCAGATCCTGCCCCAGGTACGCATGGCGGAGCGTGACCTGGCACGCCTGGCCGGCAACGAGCAGGGACGCTTGCATATGGCCATCGAGTGTCACAGCTGCTTTCAGTGGCTGATGCCGACCATCGATCACTTTCGCGACCACTGGCCAGAAGTGGAGGTGGACATCCCCAGCGGCCACCATTTCGATCCACTGCCGGCGCTCTCCCGGGAACAACTCGACCTGGTGATCACCGCCGACCCGCAACCGCTCCCCGGGGTCGTCTATGAGCCGCTGTTCCGTTACGAAGGGTTGCTGGCCGTCGCCAAGCAGCACCCACTCGCCACGCGTCAATGGGCCACCCCCGAGGATCTGGCCGAGGAGACGCTGATCACCTATCCGGTGGAGCACTCGCGACTGGATATCTTCAGTCAGTTCCTCGATCCGGCCAGCGTTCGCCCCAAGGAGATCCGGACGGCCGAGCTGACCATCATGATGATGCAACTGGTGGCCAGCGGGCGCGGGGTATGCTCGCTGCCCAGCTGGGCACTTACCGAGTATCTGGAGCGCGACTACGTACGGGGTGTCATGCTCGGCGAGGAGGGTATGTGGAGCACGCTGTTCGCCGCGATCCGCGAAGAGAGTCGCGACGCGGCCTGGATGGAGGATTTTCTGCGCACCGCGCGGGAGACCTCCTTTGCGGTGCTGGAGGGGGTCAGGCCTGCTTGATGCTCATGGCGGGCGCCGGCAGCAGCAGGCTAAAACGCGCGCCGCCCAAGGTGGGGCTGTCGTCGACCATGATGCTGCCGGCATGCGAGACCATGATCTTCTGCACGATCGACAACCCAAGGCCATACCCCCCAGAGCGACGCGTACGGCTGTCGTCGAGGCGGGCGAAGGGTTTGAAAATCTCCTGGCGATGCTTCTCGGGAACCCCGGGGCCATCGTCCTCGATATCGACACGTACCGATCGCGAATCGCGATACAGGGCGATTCGCACTCGTGTATCGGCATGCCGGCAGGCATTGGCCACCAGGTTCTGCAAGGCGCGCTGCAAGTAGCGAGGCTCGGCGGGAATCTCGATCTCCTCGCCCGGTACCAGGCTCAACTCGAGATGACGATGCAGCGGTGCCAGCGCCTCCACCACTCGTCCAGCCAAGGCGCGACACTCGACCGGCTCGAGGGCAAGCTCCGTCCCCTGAGCCTGATCGCTGCCAAGCCGCGCATAGGTGAGAATCTCGTCGATCAGGCCATTGAGCTCCTCGATATCGGCATCGACCCCCGAGAGCTGCCGGCGCACCGGCTCGCTGTCGGTCATGTCCTCGACCATCTGCACCGCGAAGCGAATCCGGGCCACCGGAGTACGCAGCTCGTGGGAGACCGCACGGATCATCTCCTGCTGGGCACGCAGCAGTGACTGCACTTGTGTTGCCATGCCATTGAAGGCCATCCCCAGGCGGCCCAGAAAATCGCCGCTCTCGACCTTGACTCGGGTGTCCAGATGGCCGCCGGCGATGCGCGTGGCTGCGAGCTCGAGGCGTGCCATGCGCGCCTCGACGCCACGCACGATCAGGTAGATGGTGGCCGCCAGCACGACCAGCATGGCCACCAGCAGCAGCAATGACAGCGACAGCGGCATCGGTTCGAAGGCGGTGACCGGTCCGATCTGAACCCACTGGGCAGCCCCAACGTCATGGCGCAATTGCAGGTAGGCGGAGAGCGCCCAGTTTTCCGGTTGCAGACGCAGGATTACTTCGCCCTGGTAGAGCCGAGCCAGCTGACCGGAGTCGAGCACCTCGGGAGGCCGGTCAGTGAGGGTGACAGGCAGGGCGGTGCGCGACAGCGCCTCGACCCGTGCAACGCGCAGAGACTCATCCGCCAGCCATTCGCCCAGGCTTTCGGCCAGACCGCGCAGCTGCTGCTCGCTCAGCCCGCGCAACTCCGCTTCCAGCAGTAAAGGCTCACCGGGCAGGCGCTTGAGCAGACGCCAGCCTCGCTCGCCGCGCGGCGTGATCAGCACACGGCCATCGGCGAGCCGCGAGCGTTCGAAGTAGTTGAGCGAAAAGTGTTCGACCTCTCCCACTCTCAGCCCGATGTCCCAGCGATCACTATGCTGGGAAAGCCAGCTTGGGCGCGCCTCCTCGGGCTGCTCAGCCAACTGGCTGACCAGTAGCAGCATCGGCGCTTCGGCGAGTTGCTCGCGGTAATGTTCGCGGCGCACCTGATCGACCATGGCAAAGCCGGCCAATGCCAGGCTGAAGGTGGCTACCAGAGCCAGGGCCATCAGCATATAGGTTCGCAGGAAGGTGCTGTCGGCCAGCGGGCGCAACATCGCCATCAACCATCCTTGACGAAGAGATAGCCTTTGCTGCGAACGGTCTTGATGCGGTGGGGATGATTGGGATCATCGCCGATCTTGGGCCGGATTCGCGATACGCGCACGTCGATGGAGCGATCCTGCCCGTCATACTTGATGCCGCGCAGCTGAGAGAATATCTCCTCACGCGTCAATACCCGACCGGAGTGGCTCGCCAACAGCCACAGTAGATCGAATTCGGCACTGGTCAAGTCAATGCGAGCGCCTTCCAGCCAGGCTTCGCGGGTGGCGCTGTCGATCACCAGATTATTGAAGGTGAGCCGCGACTCGCCCACCGCTTCGCTGGCATCGCTTCTACGCATCAGCGCGCGCATGCGCGCCAGCAGCACCCGTGGCTGTACCGGCTTGGGCACGTAATCGTCAGCCCCCATCTCGAGCCCCAGCACCTGGTCCATATCGTCAGTGCGGGCGGTCAGCATGAGGATCGGGCCGGCATAGTCGGGGCGCGCGCGGCGGCAGATCGACAGGCCATCTTCTCCCGGCAGCATCAGATCGAGGATCACCAGATCCGGTTGCAGATCAACGATTCGCTCGACACCGCGAGCGCCGTCGGGCTCCAGCGAAACGCGAAAGCCATTTGCTTCGAGATAGTCACGTGTGAGGCCGGCGAGGCGCTCATCGTCCTCGATGATCAGTACATGATCCTGGTCATTGCTGTCCAAGCTATCGTCCATCCCTTTGTATGGTCCTTTCCTTTGGGCAAGCGCCCTTGAGTGGGCGAGTTACCGACGTTCGTCATCATCGGGCGTGGCAAGTGCCGACAAGGCTCGGCCAATATGCTCCGATCACATGCCCATCACACTCATGCTAGCGAATGATACCCAAAGATACCCGAAATAACCGAGCTTGCAGTGAGTGTTGCGCATTTCCCCGCTTGCGTGAAGCGAAACTCGATAAAAAATCGTGCAGGAATGGGCACTTCCGAGCGAGTCAAAGCATACCCAGGCCAACCACAAGATATACACAACGTTATCCACTCGATAAGCGGCTACGCCAATCGCCTCGTCGAGACGCTACACGAAACAAGGCCGCACGCTCAATTATCTCCATCTATGCGGCCTTCGCAGGCTAGGTCGGAGCGGACTCCATGAGCGAATCGCCCCGCACTAAGCGGGAATATTTACGTTCAGGCCAGCCTCAGCGGCGGCTCGGCAAGACCGGCAATACTCAACGGTGCGACGAACAGGGCGCGGGCCTTGGTATCGCGCGCGCTGGGCAGCGTCCATGCCCTCGCGAGCGGTGGTGATATAGAGCCGATCCAGTTGCTTGCCGCCGAACGCGGGACAGGAGGGCTGCGCTGTCGGCACTAGATTCGGCCCTCTTGCCCATGCTGAAGGGCCACAAGCTGCCGTGACGATCGACACGCCCGTCATTGGAGCGGGTCAGCGCATTGTCGGCGTCGAAATCGTATAGCGGCTCATGATATTTAGTGTGGGTATCGACACGCAGTAGCGAGCGCTCTGCGGCATACCAGAGCGGCCTCTCGCCAAGCTCGCAGCCGCTGGCCTGGGCACGCGTTGCCCACCGCCCACTCATGGGGCGAGCCCGGCGGCCCGCCAGGCACGCGCCAGCTCTCCGGCGCGCTCGCCGACCTGCTCGGCGCTCAGCCCAGGCGTGTAGAGGGCGGTGCCGAGCCCCGCTCCATGGACGCCGGCTCGTCGCCACTCGGCGAAATTGTCGGCCCCGATACCGCCTACTGCATAGAGCTCGGTGCCTGCCGGCAGCACCGCGAGCATCGCCTTCATGCCACTGATGCCGACCTGGGATGCGGGGAACAACTTGAGACCGCTGGCGCCGGCATCGAGCGCGGCAAACGCCTCGCTCGGGGTCACGATGCCCGGCATCGAGACCATCTCCAGGTCGCGGCTGGCACGAATCACCTCGACGTTGCAGTTGGGCGAGACCACCAGACGTCCGCCTGCGGCATGTACCTCGCGCACCTGGTCGACGCTCAGTACAGTCCCCGCCCCCACCAGAATGCGATCGCCATGATGATCACGGCAGTGCTCGCCGAGCAGGCGAATGCTGTTGAGCGGCTCGGGGGAATTGAGCGGCACTTCGATCCGGGTAATGCCGGCGGCGATGATCGCCTCGGCGATGATGACGATCTCACCCGGCGTGACACCCCGCAGAATGGCGACTAGAGGTAAGCTCATGGTATTTCCTTGGCAAGTGGGACGAAGGAGTCGGGCGCAAGGGGCGCCCTATCCATGATGGCGACGCACCCGGGCGAGGCCGGCCACGATCATCTCGGCGTTGGCGTGAGTGTGAACCGCGAATCCCAGGTGCTCGAGCGCCAGGCGATAGCGTCGACACAACGCCTCATCGCCGATCAAGTGGATGGCCTCTCCGTGTGAAAGCTCCCGGGTGGCCCCCGCCAGCTCAAGGCCCAGCACCAGCCCGGAGAGGCGTGCCGCAAGCACAGTGCTGCGCCTGTGGGCGGGCAATTGGCTGTCGAGCAGGTCGCGGGCACGTATGCCGAACAGCTCCGCACTCAAGCTCTCGGGGTGGCGGCAGGCCTCATCGATACCCGACAGATACGCTGCCTGGCACGCCTCGCCGTTGTCAGCCGCCTCTTGGGCCGGAGCGCGCACCGAGTGCGCCAGCACCGACGTCTCGCTGAGCAGCTTGTAAAGCTCGCCGCTCAGGTAAGTCCGAAAATGGCCCACCCGCCCGTTATCGAGATAGACCCATTTGGCATGGGTACCCGGCAGGCAGACGCTGCCACTAAGCCCCGGATGGCGCGATAGCAACCCTGCCAGTTGCGTCTCCTCGCCGCGCATCACGTCGAAGCGTCGCTCACCGTCGTCGTGCTGACTCAGGCCCGGCACGATCGCCACGTCAAGACGAGGATCGCGGGTGGCAACCGGCGTTAGCTGATGAGCGAGGTGCTCGAGCGCGCAACTGGCCGAGCCTTCGAGAGCGAGGTAGGCCGCCTCGACCCACCCCTGACGGGCCCCGGCCATGCCACAGACCAGCACTTGAGTCTGGCGACCTTCGGCAAGCCAACCATCGATCGTCTCCAGCAGTGCCGCCTCGAACTGCGCCGGCGCCAGGCTGAGCATACCGCGGGGCGCCGAGCGTTCAGCCATCACCCGGTCGTCGCCATCCAAGGCCCAGGCACGCAGGTTGCTCGACCCCCAGTCGACCGCGACCCAGTCGGCTGTGAGGGCAGGGGCAGTATTGGTCATGGGCGGCTTCTCTTTTGCATATGACACATCGCACTCATGGCATCCATCATTGCACTCACCACTCGGCGACGGAGCCATCATCATGGCTCCATACTGGATTGCGCCAGCGGTGGCCGACCTTGGCGCGCTCCTCGACAAAAGCCTCGTCGATCTCGACGCCAAGCCCGACGCCCTGCGGCACGATACAGAAGCCATCCTCGATGGCCAGCGCCGACTTATCGACCAGGTAGTCGAGCACGTCATTGTCCTTATTGTAGTGAATGCCCATGCTCTGCTCCTGGATGAAGGCGTTGTGACACACCGCATCCAGCTGCAGCGAGGCGGCCAGGGTCAGCGGTCCCAGCGGGCAGTGCGGCGCCAGCGCCACATCGTAGGCGGAGGCGAGACTGGCGATCTTCAACCCCTCGCTGATCCCCCCGCAATGGGAGAGGTCGGGCTGAACGATGTCGACCATGCCTTCGGTCAGCAGGTCGCGAAACTGGAAACGCGTGTGCAGCCGCTCGCCGGTGGCGATCGGCGTCCCCAGCCCTTGTGCGATGTGCTTCAGTGCCGGCAGGTGCTCGGGGGCGACCGGCTCCTCGATGAACATCGGATGGAACTGCTCGAGTTCGCGCAGCAGCGCCTTGGCCATCGGGCGATGCACGCGGCCATGGAAGTCGATACCGATCCCGATATCCGTGCCTACCGCCTCGCGGGCTTCCGCCACCCGGGCCACGGCTTCATCGATCTTGCGGTGCGTGTCGACGATTTGCATTTCCGGCGTGCCGTTCATCTTGAAGGCGGTAAAGCCCTTCTCGACCAATGCCTTGGCGCCCGCACCGACGTCGCTTGGCCTATCACCGCCGGTCCAGGCGTACATGCGGATATTGTCGCGTACCGCCCCGCCCAGCAGTTGATGCACCGGCACCCCCAGATCACGCCCCTTGAGATCCCACAAAGCCTGATCGATGCCGGCGATGGCCGACATCAGGATCGGACCGCCGCGGTAGAAGCCGGCCCGGTACATGATGTTCCATAGATGCTCGATACGGTGTGGATCCTGTCCGATCAGATAGTCGGCCAGCTCGTGCAGCGCCGCCTCGACGGTAGCGGAACGCCCCTCGATGACCGGCTCACCCCAGCCGTAGCAGCCTTCATCCGTCTCGATCTTGAGAAACAACCAGCGCGGCGGCACTTGCCAAGTCTTGAGTCGGGTTATCTTCATGAAACGGCTCCTTGTTGAGCGAAGGACAGAATATTGGGGAGATCACGGATGGCTGCCGCGACAGGCATCCGCCAGATCAGCGGCGGTGCGCTCGAGCACACGCTCGGTTGCCAGACGTGCCGCATCGGGCTGACGCAGTCGAATCGCCTCGAACAGCTGGCGGTGACGCTCGAGACTGTCCTCGAGCGTGGTGGCGTTGTGCTGGGAGTGATGAATCAGGGCAACGATGGAGGGACGCAACAACAGCCCCATCTGGCGCCAGACCAGGTTGTGACTGGCACGGTAGATCGCTTCGTGAAAGGCCACATCGTACTCGGCGTGCTCGTCGCGACGCCCAGGATCCGCAGCGCTCTCGCGCATCCCGATGAAGGCCGCTTCGATGCGCGACAGATCCTGCGCCGTGGCGGACAATGCCGCCAACTCGCTGACGCGGGGCTCGGCGGAGAGCCGGAAAGTATGCACTTCGCGCACCAGCTGCGGATGGGGTTCATCGAGGCTTGAGATCCAGTCGCTCATTAGCGGGTCGAGCAGATGCCACTCGACGATGTTACGTACGACCGTGCCACGCCCCGCCGTTCTTTCGATCAGGCCGCAACTGCTGAGGGCGGCCAGGGCATTGCGTACCCGGTTGCGACTGACCGAAAAGTGCTCGCACAAGTCCAGCTCACGGGGGAAGGTGTCGCCGCTGGCCCACTTGCCCGATAGGATGGCATGGGCAAGCGTAGTGGAGAGCGCGCTCGCCCCTCCGGTGTGAGGAGGAAGTGGCAGTTCCGATAATATGGACAAGATGATCTCCCTAATATCTGATTATACCCTATGTAATGTCAGACATTTTATTCAAGGAAACTTGTTCCGCCTATCGCTAGACATTGGTCTTGTTTTACTCCCGATCAGCCAGCCTGCCCGCTTCACTGCGCCATGGATTTTAGCGTCCAGGCTAGGTAGGCTCGTCACTCATGGACGTCGCAGCACATCAGGGAAGAGAGGTCATGGATCACCATGCAAGTGCTTAGGCAATTCTCAGCGGTTGGCCTGCTGGTCGGCACGCTGTTCTTCGCCTTTTCCCTCACCCCGAGCCTGCTCCCTCGCCCCCTGTACGCACAGGGAATCATCTCCGGCCTATCGCTGTTCGCCGGATATTCGATCGGCTACGTGTCACGCTGGCTATGGTGCTATATGCAACTGCCGGTGCCCGGGCCACGCATGGAGCGCATCGTCAAGCTGTCCGCGGCGGCCATCTGTACGCTGATCGCCGCAACCTTCCTGTGGCAGGCCTCGGCGTGGCAGAACTCGGTCAGAGCATTGATGGAGATGGACGAAGTCGAGGGCATACGCCCATTCAGCATTGCGCTGATCGCCCTGCTGCTGTTCATCGCGCTGCTCACGTTGGCGAGGCTGTTTCGCCGCACCTTCCGTTTCCTGTCACGCCGCTTTCAGCGTTTCGTCCCCCACCGGGTCTCCAATGTCATTGGCGTGATTGCGGCAGCCGCCCTGTTCTGGTCGGTGATCGAGGGGGTGCTGTTCACCCTGGCGCTACGAGCGGCGGACAACTCCTTCCAGCAAGTCGACGAGATGATCCAAGACGACCTGCAGTCCCCTGCCGACCCGATGCGTACCGGCAGCGCCGAGTCGCTGATAAGCTGGGAAGCGCTAGGCAGCCGCGGTCGCAGGTTCGTCACGGCGGGGCCTTCGGCGCAGGAGTTGAGTGCGTTTCTCGGTGAACAGGCGCCCGACCCGATTCGGGTCTATGTAGGGCTTAATGCCGCGGAGACCCCGGAAGAGCGGGCCAACCTGGCCCTCGAGGAGCTCAAGCGGGTCGGGGGATTCGAGCGCTCCCTGCTGCTGCTGGCCACTCCGACCGGTCGCGGCTGGCTGGATCCTGCCGCCCAGAACAGCGTGGAGTATCTGCACCGCGGCGATATCGCCACCGTCGCGGCTCAATACTCCTATCTGCCAAGCCCCCTGGCGCTGATCATCGAGGGGGAGTATGGCGCCGAAACCGCCCGCGCCCTGTTCGAGGCCGTCTACCGTTACTGGACGACCCTGCCCGAGGATGAGCGGCCACGCCTCTATCTGCATGGCTTGAGCCTCGGGTCGCTCAACTCCGATCTCTCCTTCGATATCTACGACATCATCGACGACCCCTTTCATGGCGTTCTCTGGAGCGGCCCACCGTTTCGCAGCGACACCTGGCGTGCGGTAACCCAGGGGCGCGACCCAGGCAGCCCAGCCTGGCTGCCGACGTTTCGCAATGGCTCGGTAGTGCGTTTCATGAATCAGCATCAAGGATTAGACTCCCCTGCGGGGAACTGGGGCGCGTTTCGCATCGCCTACCTGCAGTATGCAAGCGACCCGGTCACCTTCTTTGAGCCGAGTTCGCTATATCGCGAGCCTGAATGGATGCGCGAGCCGCGCGGCCCGGACGTATCGCCGGAGCTTCGCTGGTACCCGGTGGTGACCATGCTGCAGCTGCTGGCCGATCTCGCCATCGGCGTCGCCCCGCGTGGCTATGGCCATGAATACTCGGTTGCCGATTACATCGACGCTTGGGTGGCGCTGACCGAGCCGGAAGAGTGGTCCGATGCGCAGCTCGAGCGGCTACGCGAGCGGTTTGCCTCGAACAATTGAGCCGAACGGCCCGCTAAAGAATGGCTGCCGCGTTCAGCTGGGATTGATTCGCAACTCGACGAGGACTAATGTAGAGCTCTGAACCATCGACGGAGTGAGGAGGTTCATCCATGACCGACAGCAACGGCAAGAGCGTGATCAAGCGCGTCTATGTTCCCACCCATGTACGCGACCTGCCCAACGGGGAGAAACTCAAGGTCCCCGGGCACTACAAGTCACCTCCCCGCTGAGAATATGAAGTCCACGCCGTCCGATGCATCGGACGGCGTGGATTTTTCATCTGGCGTGACTGCCGACTGATCAGCTCAGCAGCACGGCTTCAAACGACAGACCCGGGCCGAAACCCAGCATGACACAGGGCCCCCTCGCCCCCTGCGCTCGCATACGCTGCAGCACGAACAGCACCGTCGGCGACGACATGTTGCCGTGCTCCGCCAGGATCTCTGACGAGACCCGACTCGCCTCTTCGGGAAGCTCCAGGGCCTGGGTCACCGCCTTGAGAATGTCCGGCCCACCCGGGTGGATCGCCCAGTGGCTGACGTCCCCAAGCGTCATGGCATGACCGGCCAGCCAGCCTTCGAGCCACTCGCGCAGCGAGGCACGAATCAGCCTTGGCACCTCGCTTGACAAGGTCATCTCGAAGCCGTGGTCGCCGACCGTCCAGGTCATGGCGCTGCCCGTGCCCTGGGCCAGCCGACTCTGTGTATCCACCAGTTGCCACTCATCGGCTTGATCCACAGCCGGTGCAAGAATCGCAGCACCCGCGCCATCCGCGAATAGCCCATTGGCCAACACTCGCTGAGGGTTCCAGCCATACTGGAAGTGCAGGCTGCACAGTTCGACACAGCACAGCAGCACGCAAGCGTCGGGCTGCTCACCAACTAGTCCGCTCGCCGCACGCATGCCATTGAGCGCACCATGGCACCCCATGAAGCCGATATTGAGCCGACCGATATCCGCTGACAGACCGAGACGCTGGATCAGCGCCGCATCGAGCCCCGGCGACACCATGCCGGTACACGAGACGGTCACCAGATGGGTGATCGCCGCCGGGTCGACGCCGCTATCCCCGAAGGCCGAGCGGCACGCCCGCTCCGCCAGTGGACCCGCCTCTTCCACGTAGCGGCGCAATCTTGCCGCGGTGGTCGGCCCTCGGGACTCGGGGGCCTCGCGCAGCGGAAAGAAGCGCTCGAAGCCCTGCGTCCCCTCTCCCGGACGTAGCAGCACGCTGCCGCGCGTTTGCACCTGGCTATGGCGATAGACACGCCGCAGCCAGGCCTGCTGGCGGCTGTCGCTGCAGCAGCGCGCCTGGGCGATGGCAATCGTCGTCTCCTGGTCGAGCGTCCCGGGCGGCGAGGCACACCCCACCCCCATGAGTGTTGAGCGAGTCATCTTCATCTCCCCTCCCTGGGGTCCAGCGCGTAGCGCCGGTTGAGCCATGACGTAAACGGCGCGACCATCCCCGGTGCGGCATTGGCCAGGGGCAGCATGGCCGCCACCAGCCATGGACGGCGCAACAGTGCCGAGATCACACGGCAGCTCCGCTGGCGCGCACGAATGACCTCGGCATGGCGTGCCGTCCACTCATCGACCAGCTCGCCTCTCCAAGCCTGTACAGCCTGCAGCGCCAACGGCTCGATGGCGGCGGCCCCTGCCACTGCCCAGCCCATCCCCTCGCCGGTGAAAGGCTCCACGTAACCCGCCGCATCGCCCAGAATCAGCACCCGCTCGGCTCCGAGCCGGGAGCGGCGGCGTGTCAGGTGCGGGGTGCCCTGCCACTGCGCCGCGCTGAGCGCATCGATAGGCGGAAAGGCGTTCTCGTCGAGAATCGCCGTTACCGCCGCAAGCGGACCACCGCTACGCTTTACCCAGTTCGGATCGAGCGCCGCACCGAGGTTGAGCCGGCCCTCCTCGACCCGCACCAGGCCAACATAGCCATGCCGCCCGCACGCCATGTGAATCGTTCCTTGCTCATAGAAGCCAGGCGCGTCGTCGACGGTGGCTCCCATGCCAATGCGAGAGTTCGTCGCGACTCGTAGCGCCGCTGCATCGTCCTCATGTAGCAGACGACTGCCCAACCCATCACCGCCGATGACCAGCCGCGCCGCCACCGTGAATCGCTTGTCCGCCTGGCGAAGCGCAATTCGGCGAACCCCGCCCCGCCCCTGCGCGTCACTCCCGACCGGCTCGAGGCGCGCATGCGTCATTGTGAGAAACGTCACCCCTGCCGCTTCGGCACGCTCCGCCAGCCGTGCATCGAGAAGGCGACGGCTGATGGCTCGCCCGCTGGGCAAGCCGACCAATGCCTGGTGCCGGCCACTGGCAAGTCGAAGACGCGAGAAGGGCGGGCCTGCGTGCCCCACCTCGCCCAGACCCGCGTCATCGAGCGCCTGCAGTGCCGCGGCACTGATGCAGCCACCGCAGGGCTTGTCTCGCGGCCATAGGGATTTCTCGACCAGCAGCACGCTCAGGCCACGGCACGCCAGTCGGTAGGCGGACACGCTGCCGGCAACTCCCGCACCGATCACCACCACGTCCCATTCGCGGGCCAGTCTCTCGAGACTCATCGGTGCATCCCGGGCGGGCGAGCCCAGTGGAGCAGGAAGCGGCTCGGCCAGTGGCGTGTGAAGGTCACCCCGTCGAGCCCCGCCTGCGCTGCCAGCGTACGCGCCTCAGGCAGCGTCAACGCGGCGCGCACCGATCGCATGCCATCCACATGCACCACCCGGGAGGCCGACAGCAGCCGTGTGCCCAGATAGGCGAGACCATAGCCGGCACGATTGCGGATCAGGTCACTGATGAGCAAGTGATCGGCGCAATCGGCAAGCTGTCCGAGTAGCGCCACGACCTGCTCGTCATCCAGATGGTGGAGGAATAGGGTCGAGGTGACGATATCGTAGTGGCGTGGAACCGGTTCGGTGAGCACGTCCAGCTCGAAGAAGGTGACCGGCACCTTGGCGCGTTGCGCCGCCTGGGCGGCGAAATCAAGCGCGGTGGGGCTGATGTCACAGCCCTCGACCTGCAGGTCGAGCCCGGCTCGACGTGCGCGGCGAACAAGAGAGATCGCCACATCACCGCCTCCGGTCGCGACGTCCAGTAGCGAGAGCGTCCGGCTCTGGCGAGTCTTGGCGATACGTGCAATGGATGGCCATAGCGCCGCCGCCGTTCGGCTAACGTTGTTGATGCGACGCAACCCGTGTAGCGCCCTCTGGTGAGCCCGATCATCGATATCGGGGTCATCCATCAACTCGCCTTCGAGTCGACGCCGTGCAAGCGACGTGATCATGTCCGTATGTCCGTCGTTATGGAGTGGTGGGCTATCCAAGCCCTGCATTCACTATCGTAACCTCTGCCGCTACGGTCAAGCCGCGTCATAAGGCAGACAGGTAGAAAACTAGGCAGGTACGAAGCGAAACGGGCAGACCCATGGCCTGCCCGTGTGCAAGATCGATACCGCGTCAGGCTATCCCTTTGGCCCCAACAGCATCCAGAGGATCAAGCCACCCAGGGGAAAGGCCAGCAGGATGACGACCCACAGCAGCTTGGCGATCGGCCCCGCACCGCTCTTGACCACCTTGACGATTGCCCAGACGACGATGATCAACCAGATCAGGCCCAACAAGCCGCCTACTTCAATTCCCATAGTGCATACTCCTTATGCAGTTCAACGGGTTAGCCACTCTAGGGAAGCATAGCTCGGGCTGGGATACAATCACGTTGCTGCGACCCGCCACCAGCTGGGCAGCATCGCCCGCACCTCGCCACGGGCGAAGCGGTCATCCATCAGCACCACCACCCCACGATCCTCAGGCCCCCTGATCACCCGCCCGGCAGCCTGTACCACCTTGGTCAGGCCTGGGACGCGATAGGTGTAGTCGTCGCCACGACCGAAGCGCGCCTGGAGACGCGCCTTGAGTTGCTCGTTGACCGGGTCGAAAGGCGGCAGGCCCAGCGTGGCGACAAAGGCACCGATCAGCCGGTCGCCGGGTAGGTCGATCCCCTCGCCGAAGGCGCCACCCAGCACTGCAAATCCGATACCTTGGCCGCCCGGCACGAAGCCGTCGATAAAGGCCTGTCGCTCGACCTCCCGCATGCCGCGGGTCTGCTCCCAGACGGGAATGTCCCCATGCCCCTCGCGAAAGTGCGCCAGCACCGCCTTGAGGTAGGCGAAGCTGCTGAAAAAGGCCAGGTAGTTACCCGGCAGGTGCCGATACTGAGCGGCCAGCACGGCAATGATCGGGGCGATGGAGGCGTCGCGCTGAGAAAAGCGGGTGGAGATGTCGCTTCTGATGCGCACCTCGAGCTGCTCCTCGGCGAAGGGTGACGCCACCTCGAGCCAGGGCGCATCATTGGGCAGGCCGAGCAGGTCGCGGTAGTAGCGAGCCGGGCTCAGGGTGGCAGAGAACAGCACCGTAGCGTGCGTGGCCGCCAGGCGCGGCGCGAGGAAATCCGCTGGCACCAGGTTGCGCAGGGTTAGCACTGCCCGGCCTCGCCCGTGGCGCATCACATCGAACAGCGAATGCTCGCCGAAGCGCTCCGCCAGCCGGCACAGATGCAGCGCCTCGAACAGAAATTCCTGCAGCGCCGAATCGGTGCTGGCGCGCTCGGCAAGATAGTCGCTGATCGCGGAAGTGGCCTGCTGCAGGGCATTGAGCATGCGCTGTGGGGGCTCGTCGAGCACCCGATAAGCGGGCACATCGCCAAGACCCACCGCCTCGTCATGGAGCTTTACTGACTTGCCAAGCTCGCTCCAGCAACGAGAGACCCGCTCCAGCGCACTCTTCAGCACGGCGGGAGCGCAGCGGCGCAACGCAGTGAGACGTTGCTGATCGAGCGTTGCGCTGAACATGCCACGAGCACGCTCGACGAGGTTGTGTGCCTCGTCCACCAGCACGCCGACACGCCAGTGGTTGAGCTGAGTCAGGCCATGCAACATGGCGTTGAGATCGAAATAGTGGTTGACGTCGCCCACCACCAGATCGCACCAGCGGGCCAACTCCTGACCCAAGTAGTAGGGGCAGACCTGATGGGCAAGCGCCACTTCGCGCAGCGCCTCGCGATCGAGCCAGCCTCGCGTCACGGCCGCCTGCCGCGCCACCGGAAGGCGGTCGTAGAAGCCGCGCGCCAGCGGGCAGGCATCGCCCTGACACGCCTTATCCGGATGTTCGCACGCTTTGTCGCGGGCGATCAGCTCCAGCACCCGCAGCTCGGCCTGTCCCGCCGCATCTCGGGGCGGCGCGTCATGCGGCACAAAGCCCAGCGTAGCGAGCGACTCGAGCGCCAAGCGACGCCCCGGGGTCTTCATGGTCAAGAAGAAGAGTCGATCCAGCGACTGACGCGGCATGGCGGTGAGCATCGGGAACAGCGTGCCGAGCGTCTTGCCGATGCCGGTGGGTGCCTGCAGCATCAGACAACGCCCGGTGCTTGCCGCCTTGTAGACGCTTTCCGCCAGCTCGCGCTGGCCCCGGCGAAACTGCGGATGGGGGAAGGTAAGCGACACAAGCGCGGTATCGCGACGCACGCGGTGCTCGGCCTCCTGCCGGGCCCACGCCAGGAATCGCCGGCACTGCTCGGCAAGAAACACCTCCAGCGCATCGCTGCTGGCCCGTTCGGTGAGCACGGTTTCGCGGCCACTGCCGATCTCTAGATAGACCAGCGCCAGGGTCACCTCCTCGAGCTTACGTTCGCGACACAGTAATGCCCCATAAAGTCGCACCTGTGCCCAGTGCAGGACACGCTGGTTACCGGCCATGCGGCGCAGGTCGCCTCGATGGGTCTTGACCTCCTCAAGGCGGTTGGCGATAGGATCGTAGCCATCGGCGCGCCCAGCGACGACGAGCACGTCCTCAGTCTCCGGGCCCGCTCGGTATTCGCCGGAGAGGGGCAATTCGGCGAGATAGGCCTCGCCGCGTCGCTCAGCGACCAGCAGATGCCCTGCCATCCCCTCCTGGGCGGTGGGTGAAGGGGTAAAGCGATGGTCCAGGTCACCGCTACGGGCGGTAAACTCACACAACGCTCGTACCGCCACCCGGTAGATCACGTCGTCGGCCCCACACTCGACGCCTCTTGCCAGCGCACGTGGCAGACCGTGACCGGGATGCCATGTTCTTGGAAGTAAGCCAGCCAGCGGCGCTGGTTGTCCTGCAGGCGATCCCCCGGCCCCTTGACCTCGATCAGCCGATAGCGCTGCCCCTCCGTTCGCGCAGGCCATAACTGGATCAGGTCAGGCAGCCCCGCCCGATTGGCCTTGAGATCGTCCAACAGTCGCGAAAACAGCGACTTCAGGTGGGCTGCCGGCAGACACGCCAGGGTATGCTCGAGCAACGACTCGTCGAGCACTCCCCAATGCACGAAAGACGACGCCAGGCCATGCTTGGCGCGGTAAGTGTCGCGAATGGTCTGTCGATAGCGACCATCGTCCAGCTCCGCCAGGCAGGTTGCGAATATCTCGCCACGCCGCGTCACGAAGTCCTCGCGGTAGAGGTCCGCCGGCGCCGCCTGAAAGGGATGGAAGAAGGCTCCCGGCAAGGGGGCAAAGATCGCCCGCCAGCACAGCAGGCCAAATAGCCCGCCGATCAGCGTATTCTCGACGTAACGCACCGGCGCCTGCGCATTGCCCAGATGCTCGCATACCGCCGCCTCGACACCCCCTGCCAGGGGTCTTGGCAGCGCCAGATCGAGCCGCTCGGTCTCGACCCCGGTTGCTTCCATTAGCTTGCAGGCAGGCAGCCCCAGGCGGCGGTGCAGCCTCGGCACGATGCGCAGGAGATGCTGCATTTCGGCTTCGCCACAGGAGGCGGCGAGGGCCTGCTCAGCGAGCATCAAGGCTTGGCGGTAGTTGCCGTGCCGCTCGAGCACCCGGACCTCCCGAACCCGCGCCTCGGGATAGGTGCAGCCGCGGTAGATCTCAAGCGCCATGTCACTCTCGTCACGCCTCTCCGCCTCGCGGGCGAGCTGGAACAGCAGCTTGGCCCGGCGTGATGCCAGCCAGGTATTGTCAGACGGTGGCGGGACGTCCTGCCACACCGCCTCGAGCGGCTCGGCGGCCTCGAAACGCTCGCGCAGCCGGTGCAGATGCAGATAGGCATCGACCTCCTCGCGGTGCTGGAAGGCCCGCGATTCGACATTGAACTCGACACGCTCGAAGCGCTGCAGCCCAAGCTCGGTCAGCACGAACTCCGCCCAGTCCTGACGCAGATTGCCGAAGAACATCAAGCGCAGTCGGTCGCTGGTCGCTGCCGATGTCAGAGCCACCACCTGATCCGGCGCCTGGGGCCACCAGCGTGAGAACGAACGGGGTTCGTTCAGCAAGGGACGAAGGGTGTCGAGAAGCACTGCCTTGGCGCTACTGGCGGAGAGGCCGGCGTCGGCAATGGCATCACCCAACGCTCGGTTGATCTCGGCCTTGGTCAGCAAGCGAAACAGTGTATCGAGATCGAGGGAGGGATCCTCCTCCACCCACCCCTGAGCGAAAAGCGGGGCAAGGGCAGTGTCGGTATCGCCAATTTCGACGTAGCTCAACTTGGCGGTGCGAAACTGGCTGCCCTTGCGCATGATCATGCGCACCAGCAGTGCCTGGGCAGGCTCGGGCAACTCATTGAATGTCGCGACGACATGGCACTCGCTCAGCAGGTCGCCGTAGCGCTCGGCAACCCAGGCCAGCACGAAGCGGAAGTTCTTGAGGTAGTAGAGCGGGTCGTCGAGCGACGCCGTGACCGGGGACGCGGCCGAAATACTGTTCATTTATCCATGATAGCAACTCTCACCCACCTCGGCGAGCATGCCGACAAGGCCTAATCGGGGGGGGGCGTCTTGCTCCAGCGCCGGCTGGGTTCACGCTTTTCGCCGAGCGTATCCGCCACATAGGCGCCGCGCTGGCCCATCGGCTTGGGTTCGCCGGTGGTGGTGTCCTTGCGTGTCTGACGCTCCATCTCGCCATTGAGCTCCCCCCCTACGAGCACGATCAGCGAGGAGATCCAGAACCACAACAATAGCACCACCACCGCTCCCAGCGAGCCGTAGATCTCGGTGAAGTTGGGGGCGAAACGCACATAGAGCGACAGCCCTACCGAAGCGATCAGCCACAGCAGCGTCGCCGTGACGGTGCCGACACTGGTCCACTCCCAGCGCGGCGCGGCGCGGGAGGGCGCGAAGCGATAGAGCGCCGCAATGACGAACATCATCACCAGCAGCAGCACCGGCCAGCGCAGCAGGTTGACCAGCGTCACGATCGGCCCCTCGAGCGCCAGGGTGCTTATCGTGAGCGGCACCAGGGCGATGAAGGCAATGGTCAGGGGCGGCATGACGATCAGTCCCAGGGTGAGCAACACCACGGTGAGCACCTTGCGCAGCAGGCTGCGATTCTCCTCCTCGCCATAGACGATGTTGAGCCCCATGATCAGCCCCCGTACGCCCTTGGAGGCGACGAACATGGCCACCACGATACTGATGAAAGCCGCGAGGCTGAGCCCGGCACCGGTATTGTCACTGATCTCGTTGGCCTGCTCGCGAATGATCGAGGCGGCACCCGGAGGAAGGAACTGCGTCAGCTCGCCGATCTGTCGAGCGATATCGAGAGGATCGAGTACCAGCGCCCAGACCGAGATGATCGCAGCGAGGGCGGGGAACAGCGACAGCAGGGCGTAGAAGGCCACTCCCGCGGCCAGCAGGGTGATCCGATCGTCCGACATTTCGTACTTGACCCGCCACAGGATGTCCCACCAGCCCATCCGCGGAATGTCGCTTGGCTGTTCGGCCTTTCGGCCTCGCCGTTCTCTTGCCCGCTCGTCTGCCACCCGCTTCTCCCGACTTCCCTTGATCATTGCCATGCACGTCCATCAGCGCTGGGCTGGCCTGAGCACCATCTCGGGACCGCGTATCTCGATATCGAAGCGGTTGAGAAAGCTCATTCCCAGCAGGGCGGTATCCCCGCCCATGCCGGGATTGATCGAGCCCCGCAGGTCGAGGGCCGTCAATCCCCCCAGGCTGACCTGATCGAGTTCGGTCAGAAACCCTTCGACCATGCCATTGGCGGTATGGAACGAGGCGCTGCGGCCAGGCTCGAGCCCCAACTGCTCGGCAAGCTCTGACGACACCGAGACGTAGGTAGCGCCGGTATCGATCAGAAACTCCACCGGCTCGCCATTGATACGCCCTGTCGCCACGAAATGACCGGACATGTTACGCTGCAGGGTCACCGGCTCGTCACCCTCCGTCAGGTGAACCAGGTTGGCGTTGGGGTTGCGCCGCTCCTCGAGCACGCCCTGAAACCACCAGGTCCCCATGGCCAGGGTCAGCATCCAGAATAGCAACATCATGCCAAGCCCGGCCCGCCGCAATGATTTGTCGTCGCTCATATCGCCCTCCGGCAGGCCAGCATCAGTGCTCATTAACCAGCTTAGCCTGTTGCAGCAGGCGCTTGGTGACAAGCATAGCGCCATGTTCACTGAAGTGAGCTATTCGACCATAGGCGCTGCGAATCATCCCGGCACGCTTCGGGGAAATGAGTGGTATAACGATGCATAGATTCTATACATAAGCCCTGACTGACGAGGTGCATGTGAGCGACGATACACTCTCAGCCGATGCTCTGGACACCGGCACACTCTATCGCCTTTTTACTGGCACCATTGCGCCACGCCCTATCGCCTGGGTATCGAGCATCGACAGCCGAGGCAATGCCAACCTGGCACCATTTTCATTCTTCAACGTCGCAAGCGTCGATCCGCCGATCCTGGCCTTCGCTCCTCTGCTCAGCGCTGGCGGACACGCCAAGGACACCACGCGTAATCTCGACGAAGTCAGGGAGTGCGTCATCCATATCGGTGGCGAGCGGCTGGCACAGGCCCTGAACGCCACCAGCGCTCCACTCGCGCGCGATGAGGATGAGTTCGTCCACGCCGGTTTGACCAAGGTCGCGTTTGGCGGCCTCAAGGTCCCGCGAATCGCCGAAGCGCCAGTGGCCTTTGGCTGCCGGGTACGCGAGGTGATGCACTTCGGCGACCGACCGATGGCGGGGAACCTGGTACTGGCCGAAGTGGTATTGATTCATGCCAGTGCCGACGTCTGGGACGGACGCCATGTCAGCATCGAGGCGCTCCAGCCCATCGGTCGAATGGCCGGCGCGGACTACAGCCGCTGCACCGATCTGTTCGCGCTACCGCGTCCGATCTAAACACCGTCTCGCTATTCGCCAGCAGCGGTCTATTCTCCAGCCAAGGTTCGGCGGATACGCGGCTGCCACGCCTCGGCGGTGCGTTGGCCGCGGCGCTGGTCCACCGCCAGGCAGATCAGGATGGCGACGGCGAACAACACCGCGCAGAGCAAGATCGAGGCCTGCAGCCCTACCACCGACTGCAGCAGGCCCAAGCCGACGATACCGAGCACGCCGGCCAGTTTGTTGGCCAGCCCCCAGAAGCCGAAGAACTCCGCGGACTTCTCGAGTGGCGAGAACAGCCCGACCAGAGCACGGCTGGCGGACTGGCTCGACCCCAGGCTAAGTCCGGCCAGGCACCCCACGACCAGAAACAGGTGCTGGGCCTGCCAGTCGAGCCCGAAGCTAGTATTGAGATAAGTCGTGACTTCAGGGGTCGCCCAGATCGCCAATATCGCCGCCACCCACAGCAGCAGGGTGCCGATATAGGTGACCTTGGCGCCGATGCGGTCCTGCAGGAAGCCGAACCCCAGCGCGCCAGCCGCGGCAGTGATCTGCACGATGATGAACATGATATTGCGGATCGACTCGTCCCAGCCGATCACCTGGGCGCCATAGATGAACGCGAAGGCGATGATGATATAGACCCCGGCCATCGAGAAGAGCAGCGAAATCAGAAACACCCCCAGGTCGCGAAACTTTCGCAGTTCCGCGATCGTATCCTTGACCCGCTGCAGGGCGATACTGAGATAGCGTTTGCCCGGCGGTAGAGGTTGGGGCTTGCCGCGCTCCCTGAGCCACAGGAAGGTAGGAATCGCCGTGATCAGGAAGAAACCCGCCGCAAAGGGACCCACCCAGCGGATGCGCTCGAAGTTTTCCGCAGTGGCCTCGCCCAGTACCAGCAGGGTGAAACCGGCGGCGAACAAACCGCCGATATAGCCCAGCGCCCAGCCGAAGCCGGAGATCTTGCCGAGATCCTCGGGCGGACCGAGATCGGGCAGGAAGGCGGCAATGAACGACTCCCCCATCGAGTAGGCGTAGTTGGAAAGCGTGATCAGCAGAAGCCCGAGCACCACATAGCCGGGCGCCACGAAGTATAGCATGGCCGTGGTGGCGACCGTGGCCAGGTAGCTGGCGAACAGGAAGCGCTTCTTGGCCGCGGCGAAATCCATCACCGCACCGCACACGGGCCCGCTGATCACCACCATCAGGTAGCTCACGGCAAGCGCCAGGCTCCATAGCAAGTTAGCCAGGCGATACTCATCGCCACGATCCCCGACAATAACGGTAGTGAACAACTCACCGAAGACCACGGTGATGATCAGCAGCGTGTAGGCCTGGTTGGCGAAATCGAACATCGCCCAACCGACGATTTCCCGACGCGACGCACGTGCTTGCATGATGACTCCCGTTTCTCTGGCCCGCGCGGCCTCTGCGAGGCATTTTCGTGCGAAGGCTTATATTGCCGATTGGTGATTAAAGCATCAAAAGCCTTTATATTGCTCGTCGACGACTACCTGGCGACTGCCGGCGGCCGTGATCGATCTCTCCTCTCTCGTACAAGGACTATCCCGTGTCCATGCGTTCCCTGTTTCGCACGCTCTCCTCCCTGGTGTTTCTGGCCATCGGCCTGGTACTCGGCTGGCTCGCGGCCGATCATCTGCAAAAGGAGCGTGAACCCGAGCTCGACCAGCCCCCCTTGGTCTCCTTGGGAGAGCGGCAGCGCGGCGAGATCACCTCGGCAAGCGAGCTCAACGGCAAGGATGGCAGCCGCTTCGAGCGCTACCGTATCTCACTCGCCCAGGATGCGCTTGTCGAGCTGGAGCTAGGGGGCGCACTCAAGGGTACGCTCTCGCTGTATGACGTCAGTGGACAGCTGCTCGCCACCTCTCCCGGTGACGCCACGACGGAGATGCCCACTCGCCTGCGCCAGCGAATTGCCGAAGAGGGCGAGTACACGCTGGTGGTCAGTGGCCACGACGCCCGCAGCTACGGGCCATTCCGGATCGATAGTCGCGAGATGCAAGCCCAGGACTCCGGCCTGCTGACGGTTCCCTCGGCAATCATTGGGTGGATGCACAACGCTGCCAACACCTATGAACTGGAGATCGAGGAAGCGGGTCTCTACAGCCTCGAGATGCGTTCCGACGAATTCGATGCCTATCTGGCGCTGACCGGCAACGACATCGACCTGAGCGATGACGACAGTGCCGGCAACCTCGACGCCCGTATCTCGAGCTATCTGCCGGCTGGCCATTACCAGCTCACGGCACGTACCGCCTATGACCGGGGCGAGGGCCTCTATAGTCTGGATATCGAGGCCCTCGAGCTTCCGGAAGGCGTCGATTTCCAGAACGGTGGCGAGCTTTCCGCGCAGCAGACGCTACAGGGCTGGTTCAGCAATTCGCCGCTCGAATACCGGCTGCAGATTGACGAGACCGCCATGGTCACCATCGACATGATGTCGGATGCCATGGATAGCTACCTGGAACTGAGCGGCGAGGGAGTTTCTCTCAGCGACGACGATGGCGGCGCAGGGCTCAATTCGCGCCTGCAAACACTTCTGCAACCGGGCATCTATACCCTGACGGCGAGAGGCTTCAATAGTGGCAGCTCGGGTCTGTTCACCCTTCAGACCAGCACCAGCGAGGTCGTCACCGAGGTCATCAATGGTGAGCTCAGCATTGGCATGACCATCGCCGGCCAGCTGGAAACGGGGGCGCGCAACTTCTACAGCTTCAATGTCGAAAGCGCTGGCGACTATACGTTCGACATGCAGTCGAGCGAACTCGACAGCTACCTGGAGCTGGAGGGCGACGAGGTCTACCTCACCGACGACGATGGCGGCGAAGGCTACGATGCCCGTATCCGCGCTCACCTGGAACCAGGTGAGTACCGCCTGGTCGCCAGGGCCTTCGACAGCTCGGCTACCGGCAGCTACCTGCTGAGTCTCTCTGCCGACGAGGAGTGACGTTCCCCGTCATTCCATGTTCACTCTGACACCAGGTGAGGCCGGTCCCTTGGACCGGCCTCATCATTTGCGGCGTAACAGCATTGAACCGCCTCCCTCGAATGGCATTCAGTTTCCTCGCCAATGGCCGATAGCACTGGTAAGTAAAGTCAACAAGACACCCCAATACATGGCGAAAACAGGCAGCGCCATGCTTATCGGCTCGCTGGGAAGGTCGATATGCAGGAAAACAATACATTTTTGGCTTGCAAGTGCAGGTGTCTCGCTGCTGCCGCTCTCCGCCATGGCGGGGCTGGATGAGCTTTCGTTCATCACCGAAGAGTACCCGCCTTACAACTATCTGCAGGAGGGCCAGCTCAAGGGGCTCTCCATCGACGTGCTGGAGGCTATATTCGCCTCCAGTGGCACTGCGCTCCAACGCGACACCATCCACTACCTTCCCTGGGCGCGTGGTTACGATACCGCTCTTTCCGAGCCCGGCACGGTGTTGTTCTCCACCACTCGCACCGAACAGCGCGAAGCGTTATTCGATTGGGTCGGCCCGATCGCCAAGGACAGGGTGACGCTAATTGCCCGGCGCGATAGCGGCATCCAGCTCACTGACATCGCCTCGCTGCAGACAAGCCCCTACCGCATCGCCGTGATACGCGAGGACATTGGCGCCCAGCGACTGGCTGAAGCAAGTATCGATGCCGGTCGCTTGCTGCCGGCCTTGACCAACCTCAGCGCACTCAACATGCTCGAACGTGGCCGGGTCGATCTGTGGGCCTACAGTGAGAACGTGGCGTTCTGGCTCATGGAGCAGCATGGTCTCGATACTCGGGAGTTCGAGTCGGTGCTGACGCTCAGCGAGTCCGAACTCTATTTCGCCTTCAACAAGCAGAGCGACGCACAACTGGTCGGCCACATGCAGCAGACCCTCGACGACCTGCGCCGCAACGGCAGGCTGACGGCAATCCTCGGCAATGGCATTACCTTCACCACCGAAGAGTATCCACCATTCAACTTCATGAATGAGGATGACCAGATCGATGGGCTGACCACGCGGGTGTTGCGTGCCGCCCTTGCGGATGCCGGGCTTGCAGTCACTTTTCGCCTGCTGCCGTGGGCGCGTGCCTACACCGAGGCGCGCCTGCGCGAGGATCACTGTGTTTACTCGACCACCCGTACGGCCGAGCGTGAACCGTTATTCTCCTGGGTAGGGCCGCTGGGCCTCAACGAGTGGTCGGCCTTCGTGCTCGCCGAAAGCGATATTTCGGCCACGTCATTGACGGAGCTCGAAGGGTTGCGCATGGGCAGTTTCCGCGAAGATGCGGTGGGGCAGTACGTGGCAGAACAAGGCCTGCCTGTGATGCTCTCGACCCAGGAGCGCGACAATATCCAGCGCCTCACGGCAGGCCTGATCGACGTGTGGGTCACCGGCGACCTGGCGGCACGCCAGATCGCCACCGAGGCGGAGGTTGCGCTGCGCCGCCTGTTCAGCTTCAAGCGGGCCGAACTCTACCTGGCTTGCCACCCCTCGGTGGATGACGCCTTCTTGAGCGCACTACAGGCCTCCCTAGACCGGCTCGCCGCCACCTCAGGGCTTGCCCGGATCGAGGACGAGCTGCTCGACGCACTGGGGATCGCGCCATGAGCTTGTCTTCGCGAAGAGTGATACGTCACTCCAGCCTGACCATCAAGCAGGCCGCGCTGACGCTGATCATCGCCGTGATGTTGAGCATCATCGCCGGTGCACTGGAGCTCGCCTGGAACGTGCGCGACATGCGCAAGGATATCAACGAGCAGACCTGCCACAACCTGGCGCTGATTCATGCCACTGCTGCCGAGGCCGCCTTTCAGCTCAATCCCGATCTCGCCGAGCAGGTTGTCGCCGGGCTGTTCGCCGCCGGTAGTGTGCAGCAGGTCATCATCCGCGACGACTTCGGTCGCATCATGGGGCAGCGCCAGCAGCTGCAGGAGGGCCAGACCAGCTGGCTCGTCCAGCACCTGTTCAGTGACATAATCGATCATCGCATCACCCTCGAGTATGACATGGGCCCAGGCAACCCGGCCGGCTCGGTGGGCGAACTCGAGCTGACCCTGGCGCTGGACAGCCTGGGACAGGCCTTTCTCGAACGCAGCGTGATGATCTTTTCACTCAGCGTACTCAAGGCCTTCGCCATCGCCGCGCTGGTGGTTGCACTCTTCCATATCTTCATCACCAGGCCCCTACTCAAGGTCCATAAGGCGATCGCCGCCACCGACCCACTCACACCCGGCGCATGGCCCAAACCCCGGCTGAAATATCACGACCAGGATGAGTTGGGTGAACTGGTGGAGAGTCTCGACGGCCTGCTCGGCGCCTTCCAGCACGGCCTCGATCAGCGCGATCAGCTACATCAGATCTCGACGCTGGATGGCCTGACCGGCATCGCCAATCGTCGCCGTTTCGACCTCTTCCTGAGCGAGGCGTGGCAGAGTACCTATCACAGCGGCCAACCCCTGTCGGTCATCTTTATTGATATCGATAACTTCAAGGCCTACAACGACCATTATGGCCATACCATGGGTGACGATACCCTGCGGGCCGTAGCGCATGCGCTGAGCATCGTCGTAACCCGACCCGGCGATCTGGTGGCACGTTACGGCGGCGAGGAGTTCGTCTGCGTGCTGACCGACACCGACCTCAAGGGGGCCCATGGCGTTGCCCTACGTATCAAGCAGGCGATCCTTGAGCTGAACATTGCCCATGACGGTCATGGCGAGCACGATCAGGTCACCGCAAGCCTAGGGGTCGCCAGCACCCGCCCGGCGCAAGGCGAGATGACCCTGGCGAGGCTGCTGGCGCTTGCCGATCAGCGGCTCTATCGCGCCAAGGATGAGGGGCGCAACAAAGTCGCCTGAAGCACCAGTCTTATGCGGGGCCATCGGGCTTCGGCTCGCGGTCCTGTTCTGGCTCCTGGACCTGGTTGCCACGCTCGAGCTTGTCGATCGCCTCGCCCCCCTTGCGTGACAGCGACTCCAGCCGCGAGATCTGCGCCTGCAGGGTCGGCAGCGCCTCCTGACGGTAGCGTGACAGATCGTCGATGGCGCCCATCACCTCGCCGAAGGCTTCCTCGAGCGTCTGCATGTCGAGCATCGCCGACGAGGCACGGGTCTGGATGTCCACCCCCTGCTGCCGGAGCGCGCGGGCGGTACCGCCGATGATCTCCGAGGTGGTGCTGTTCAGTGCCTCCACTCGATCCAGCACCAGGCGTTGATTGGCCAGCGCCATCGCCACGGTGACGGCCACGGTCAATGCCGACACGGTGACGTTGATGGCCCGATCCACCCCGCGCATCAGCTCGCGGTTGTTGCGGATGATCACCTCAAGGGCCAGCACACCCTGCTGGCTGACTGCCAGTTGCTGCTGAAGATCGACGATACGCTGGCGCAACGGAAACAGCAGCTCCTCCTCGATGAAGGCCCGCTGAGCATCGTTGACATCACGACTGGCGGCTGCCCTCTCCAGACGCCGATCGATCAGCCGGCCGAGCTCGATCTGGCGACGCAGCTGCGTCAGCGACTCATGCAACGAGGCTTGATCGTCGGAGAGCGTCAGGTTGTCGCGGCGCAGCATGTCGCGCCCACTCTCCAGATCGGCGATGATCGCATCGAGCGCCTGCTGGGCATTCTCGAACTTACGGAAGTAGCGCTGCAGGCGCGAGCCGACCCCGGGTAGACGCGCCATCACGCGATCGAGCCCTCCCGGTGCCAAGCGGTGCTGGCCGGGATCGAGATCGCGCATGCGACCCCGCAGGTTGACCAGTGCCTGGGCCACCGGCCCACCATCGTCGCCCTGGGTCGCCAGCTTGCGCAGCGGCGTCTGCAGCATGGCGCTATGATGCGCCGCCTGGCGCTGGATCTCGATGCCCATCTCGTCCACGGCACGCCGCTGGCGCTCCGCCGTGGTGATATCAGCGTCGCGCGCCAGCACCTCCTCGACGAAGGCGTCGGCCACGCCAACGAGCTCGTCATCCTCCTCGAACTCGCTCTTCTCCGTCGTCTCTTCTGCCAGGCGTTCGGCCAGCACCTCCACCGGTGGCAGGGACAGCCGGTTGGTGCCCGGCTTATCGTCGATCTCTCTCATCGGCTCGCTCTCTCACAGTTCATGCTCTCGATTCGTGAAGCCATGGCCACTTACTCGCGGCGGGCATAGCGGTCGGCCCTGCCGACGAAGTCACGCAGATCGGTCAGCGCCTGGTCGGCGGCGACCGAGGCCTGAGGACGGCCGGTCTCGATGCGCGCCATCGCCACTGCGGTATCGTCCAGCGCGGTCAATGCCGCCTCGTTACGAGCAGACAATCGCTTCAAGTAGCGCTCGGTCTCCTCGATCAGCTCCAGGCGTCGCTTCAGCGCCACGCGCTCGGCTGTCGATAGCTGCTTGCCTTCACGCGCCAGGCGGCGGCGTACGAAATCGCCATCGACGCCAGCCACTCCCCGCGCCTGGGACGCCATCGCGGTGAGATTGTCCACCGCACCAAAGCAGACCTCACTGATCAGCGTCCGCGAGCGCTCGAAGGCCAGCTCGCCACTGTCGAACCGATTGCCCAGCACACCCAATACATGCCGGTAACGGCTGTAGAGACGGTCGGCCTGGGTCGCCAGATCGCTGCGCTGGGCACCCAGCAGCGCCTGCTTGGCCCGCCACAGCGCCAGCACGACCTCGTCGGCATTGGCAGGAGGCTCGCTTGGGTCGAGTATCTCGACACCCGCTTCGCTTGACTCCCGGGCAAGGGCTGCCCGGCGTAGCGCCTCCTGCCTGGCGTGCTCGGCCTCGAACTTGCGTTGGCGACGCCTGGCGCGCCAGTCACGAAAGCGCCGCTCCAGGGGCAGCTCAACGGCGATCGCGCCCAGTCCCGCCAGCCAGCCCCACAAGCTGGGACCGAAACCGCCCCATAGCGAGGTTAGCCAGATCAGAAAGCCGATGAATGGCACCAGCAGCCAATAACGCCAGATGACCTGCAACCGGTTCGGCGACTCGCCGGGCATGGCAAGCGAAGGGTTGACCATCCCTGCGAGGAACCATGGCAGACAGGTGAGAAAGAGCCCATAGGCAAATCCTTGAAGAAATCCCAGCATAGATGACGTTGCCCGACCGTAGGGAAGGAAGCATGAGTGTAGAGGAACACGAATGGCGCAATAAAGCGCTGGACGCGTTTCCTCGCTGGATTCACTATCGCGACTTTGTTATTGGTTGATGTGAATTTCCAGGATTAGACATGACCATGACCCCGTCCGTTTCATCGCTCACGGACCCGGTTTCCACACCGGCCGCACTGGGCTTTCGCATGCCCGCCGAATTCGCCCCTCACGACGCCTGCTGGATGCTCTGGCCGCAGCGCCCGGATACCTGGCGATATGGCGCCAAGCCGGCGCAGAAGGCCTTCGTCGCCGTGGCGCGTGCCATTGCTGAAAGCGAAACGGTCTATGTCGGCGTCAACGACGAGCAGTACGAGAACGCACGCTTCCAGCTGCCCGAGTACATTCGCGTGGTGGAGCTTTCCAGTAACGATGCCTGGATGCGCGATGTCGGTCCCACCTTCCTGACCCATCCGGATGGCAAGCTGGCAATGGTCGACTGGGACTTCAATGCCTGGGGCGGCCTCAAGGGCGGGCTTTACTTCCCGTGGGACAAGGACCGCCGGATCCGCGCCAAGATCGCCGAGATGCTCAACATCGAGCGCTTCCAGGCCCCGGTGGTGCTGGAGGGCGGCGCCATTCACGTCGACGGTGAAGGCACCCTGCTCACCACCGAGGAGTGCCTGCTCAACCCCAACCGCAATCCCGAACTGGGGCGTGCCGAGATCGAGCAGGTGCTATTCGACTACCTGGGCGTGAAGAAGGTGATCTGGCTGCCCAACGGCTGCTACCTGGACGAGACCGATGGCCATATCGACAACCTGTGCTGTTTCATCGCCCCGGGTGTCGTGGCCCTGACCTGGTGCGATGACGAGAGCGACCCGCAGTATGCCATCTCCCGGGCCGCCCTGGCAGTGCTCGAGCAGAGCAGCGATGCGATGGGCCGCGACTTCAAGGTGCACAAGCTGCCCCAGCCGGGGCCACTGACCATCGCCGAAGAGGAGGCCAGCGGCATCGATCGCCTGAGCAGCTCGCACCCACGCCAGCCCGGCGATCGCATGGCCGCTTCCTACGTCAATTTCTATATCGGCAACACGGTAGTGGTGATGCCATTGCTCGACCCGGCTCATGACGATCAAGCCCTTGCCGTACTCGAGGAGGCCTTCCCCGACAGGCGCGTGATCGGTGTACCCGCCCGCGAGATTCTGCTCGGCGGAGGCAACATCCATTGCATCACGCAGCAGCAACCGCGTCCCTGATGCCAGGCGCAACGATACTGCTAGGACCTGAGAACATTGCCGAACATTGCCTGGAGCAACGATCCTCACTACGGTGATAAAGGTAAAGCCAAGGAAATGGAGGTAACCTATGACCCAAGGACGACTGACAAGCGCACTGGCAGTGCTCAGCGTGATGCTGCTGCTCGCTGGCTGCGGGACGGGCACGGGTGAGCGTGCCGCCAGCGGTGCTGGCGTAGGTGCTGCGGTAGGTGCCGGTGCTGGAGCCGCCACCGGCGGCAGTGCCGTGCGCGGCGCAGTGATAGGGGCAGGGGCCGGTGCCGCGACAGGTGCCGCCACCGACTCGGATGATCTCGATCTCAACCGTTGAGCGATAGTTGTGCTCCCTTGCAAAGCCCACCTCGGTGGGCTTTGCTGTTTCTCACGGTCTCAGCGACAGGTGCGAAAGCCGCGCATGCCGAAATGGAAATGATCGGCATGGGCCTGATTGTAATCGGGTCCCAGCACGTTGCCGAAGATATCGCAGGCGCCGTCGCGGGCCAGGCGCAGGAACTCGCCTGCCTCGCCATCTTCGTGCCAGTGATTGAGCAGCACGATGCGCCGTCCGTTGGCCAGCCTGAATGCTGCGACATCCAGCGCCTCGGCCGTGGCGTGCTCGCTGCGCCTCCCCCCCTCGCGGTGGTAGATGTTGCGACAGGCGAAGCTGCCGTAGTGCTCGACGCGGGAGACACGGCTGCCAAAGACCTCTTGAGCCGCCGGCTGCAACCGCTGACGCTCGAAGATCACCCAGGCGAGCGCCAGTGGGCAGGAGGCCACGAATGACGAATTGAAGCTCACCTCGCTGCTCTGCATGCGCACCACGTTCTCGAGCGGACAGCTCTCCACCGGGGTGTAGTCGGCCAGAGGCGTATAGGAGAGCTCTCCTCCGGGGGCCGTATCGAGTGCCGCCAGACACCCCTCGCGATCATCCGCGAGCTGCGTGAGCTTCCATTTGGTGATCGGCGTCAGCGGATCATCGACCGTCAGGGGCTCCCAGGGATGCCAATGACGTGGGATCTCGTCCTCGTAATACCATAATGCCAGGGCAGCTCCCCCCAGCAGCAGAAAAAAAACTAACGCACGCATGCCTGTCCTCACCCATCCATGGTTTCTCGTTCAGCGTAACGGCAACGAGGCGGCATACAAAGCCGCAGAAGCGACAGTGTTGCGATATCACCTGCTCATACAGTGCTACCTTAATAACAAACGCTGTTGAAAACGCTGCTAGGAAGAGTAAGCAAGACCCGCTTTTAAGGACGAAACACATGGAAGGATTCATCGATAGCATGGCCGGGCTAGTCGCTCGGATCAACTCAACCCTGGTTTGGCTCCCCAATTGGCTGGTAAGCGCCGTGGTGCTAGTCATCGCCGCCATGCTGACGCTGGGGCTGCACCGACTGCTGGTGCGCCTGATTCGGCGCGCACTCGGAGTACGGCATCCGTGGCTGCTCTCCATCCTCGCCCAGACGCGAGGCCCCACACGCCAGGCATTGGTGATGGTCGGCCTCTCCATCGCGCTGCGTGTGGCACCGCTGCCGCCCCAATTGACCGAGATGATGCAGCATGCGCTGCTGGTCGCCTTCATCATCTTGGTGGGCTGGACGGCATTGACCATCGTGCGGGTCGTCTCCGCGCTCTACCTGCGCCGCTACCGGATGGATGTCGAAGACAACCTGATCGCGCGCAAGCACTATACTCAGGTGCGCATACTGCGTCAGGCGGCGACCACACTCATCGTCATTCTCACCACGGCGCTGGCGCTAATGACGTTCGAGGCGGTACGCCCCTATGGCGTCAGCATGTTCGCCTCGGCGGGCGTTGCCGGCATCGTGGTCGGTTTCGCCGCACAGCCGGTACTGGCCAACCTGATCGCCGGAATACAGCTGGCCATCACCCAGCCGATCCGCATCGACGACGTCGTGATCGTCGAGAACGAGTGGGGAAAGATCGAAGAGATTACCGGCACCTATGTGGTAGTGAAAATCTGGGATCTGCGCCGTCTAGTGGTGCCCCTCTCCTACTTCATACAACAGCCGTTCCAGAACTGGACCCGTGAAGGCTCGGAACTCTTGGGGACCGCTTTCTTCTATCTGGATCATCGAACTCCATTCGACCGCCTGCGTACCAAGCTCGAGGAGATCGTTCGCGACTCCCCGCACTGGGATGGCAAGGTAATCGTCCTGCAGGTGACGGAAGTGAAGGAGTGGACCGTCGAGGTCCGTGCCTTGGTCAGTGCGAGAAATGCGGGGACCGCCTTCGACCTGCGCTGCGAGGTGCGCGAGAAGATGCTCGCCTTCCTGCGCGATCACTGCCCCGAGGCTCTCCCCCGCCACCGCGGCGAGCTGAGCCAGCCTATGCTCTCGGACGAGGCGATCAGCCCACCTCCCCGACCAGCGTCTCCCTGAGGCGAGGGCGGCGGATATGAGCGAGCCTGCGACGACATTCTGTGACATGCTATACATTTCGCACGCTTACGATCCGACGCCCTGAGTGAACATGTCCACGACCGCTTCCCGAACCGACGATAGCGACACGCTCCCCCTGTACCGCCAGCCTGGCTTCCTGGCCTTTCTCTCGGCCCGCCTGGCGGCGGTGTTCGCGATGCAGATCCAGGCGATCGTGGTGGCCTGGCAGGTCTATGACATCACCCGCGACCCCATGTCGCTGGCCTATGTCGGGCTTGCCCAGTTCCTGCCCATGCTGTTGCTGCTATTGCCGGCCGGCGATCTGGTCGACCGCTTCCCGCGCAAGCGCATCCTGCAGCTGAGCTGGGCCCTACAAGGGGTCTGCAGCGCTCTGCTGCTGTGGCTCTCGGCGGCTGGCAACGGCGAGGTCACGCTCTACTATTTTGTGCTGGCCCTGTTCGGCTGTGCCCGCGCCTTCACCGGCCCGGCCCTGCAGAGCCTGTTGCCCAATCTGGTGCCTCGCGCGCAACTGGCCCAGGCGATTGCCCTCAACAGCTCGATCATGAAGATCGCGGTGATCGGTGGCCCCCTGCTCGGCGGTATTCTCTATGCAGTCGGGGGAAGCCTGGCCTATGCGGTCTGCCTTGGGTGCTTCGTGGTGGCGCTATTGCTGCTGCAGGGAGTGGTGGTGCGTTATACACAGCCCCTCAAGACCCTGGAGACCACCGCCTGGCGGCGCTTCACTGCCGGCATTAGCTATATGCGCTCGCAGCCGATCATCCTCGGCGCCATCTCGTTGGATCTGTTCGCGGTGCTGCTGGGCGGGGTGGTGGCGCTGCTGCCGATCTATGCTCAGGAGATACTGCATGTGGGACCGGAAGGACTGGGGGCACTGCGCAGTGCGATAGCGCTTGGCGCGCTGCTGATGAGCCTCTACCTCGGGGTGCGTGGCATCAAGCGCCATACCGGCCTGGTGATGTTCATCGCGGTGGGCGTGTTCGGCATCGCCAACCTGGTATTTGCCTTCTCGACGCTGTTCTGGCTCTCCTTCGTTGCCATGCTGGTTGCCGGCGCCGCCGACATGATCAGCGTCTACGTGCGCATGACGCTGATCCAGCTGGCGACACCGGACGAGATGCGGGGCCGCGTGAACGCCGTCAATATGCTGTTCATCGGCTCGAGTAACGAGCTGGGCGAATTTCGAGCCGGCAGCATGGCGGCCTGGTTCGGTGTAGTGCCGGCCGCGGTGATTGGCGGGCTCGGCACCCTGGCGGTAGTCGGCGTGTGGGCGAAGGTCTTTGCCCCGCTACGCCAGGTGGATCGCTTCGACGATGCTACCGCCACTACGCCCCGCTTGCAGGAGGCGTAACAGCCCGCTCCTCTACTGCCGCTCTTCGGCTGCTGCCAGCAGGTTGTCGAAGGCATCGCCGAAATAGAGCTCATAGCTGTCCTGCTCGACATAGCCAAGGTGCGGGGTAGCGACCAGCCCCGGCAGTTCGAGCATGGGGTGCTCGAAAAGCGGCTCCTGCTCGAAGACATCGATGCCTGCCCGGCCCGGACGACCGGCACGCAGCGCCGCCTCCAGTGCACCGCTTTCGATCAGTTCGGCACGACTGGTGTTGATCAGCACCGCTTCGGGCTTCATGCACGCCAGATGCTCACCGGTGACGATGCCCTGTGTGCCCTCATTGAGGCGCAGATGCAGACTCAGCACGTCGGCGCGCTCAAACAGGTCACGCTGACTCTCCGCGGTGGCCAGCCCCGCATCACGCGCACGCTCGAGACTGCTCTCGCGCCCCCAGACCAGCACGTTCATGCCGAAGGCCTGGCCGTAGCCCGCCACCAGTTTGCCGATCTTGCCATATCCGAAGATCCCCAGGGTGCGGCCCTTGAGCCCCGTGCCCAGGGTACGCTGCCAGCGCCCCGCCTTGAGGTTCTCCACCTCTTGGGGAATATGCCGGGTCGCCGCCATCGCCAGGCCCCAAGTCAGCTCAGCGGCGGCATGCGGTGAGCCGGTGCCGACCAGAACCGTGACCCCGTGGCGCTCGCAGGCTTGCTTGTCGATATGTGCCGCCCCCCCGCCGGTCTGGCTGATCCATTTGAGATTGGGCAAGCGCACGAGCAACTCATCGGTGATGCGGGTGCGCTCGCGGATCAGTACCAGCGCTTCGGCATCACCCAGCCGCTCGGCCAGCGCATCGAGATCGGTCAGGGTATCGTTGAATATCGTCACCTCATGTCCGTCGAGCTTGCCGTAAGCATCCAGCGTGCGAACCACATCCTGATAGTCATCGGGAATCGCGATCTTCATTGAAGGAATCCTTGCCAACGAAAGATAAGCCACAGAGGTTATTAGCCTGCCGCCCAATATTGCCAGATAAATCCGTCGGACATCAGCGCAAACCACGTGATAGATAATCGTACGAATGATAGAAGCGGGCCACCCCAAGGTGGCCCGTGCTTCAGTACGAATCAATCGATGCGTTCAGCGCAAGTGCATCATGAAAGCCAAGCTTCCCACCGCCATGGCCAGGATCACGGCAATATCCACTGCCCGATTTAGCCAGCGATCGAAGGCCGCCGGGGGCGGGGCCTGCCGGCGTGGCGTGGCCCCGTGGGGCGCTGCGCGACGCATACCGCTATGGCGTGGCTTGAACGTAGGCATCGAGGTTTCACGGTCATTGGGTGAATAGGCTTAGGACTATCATATGTCGTCACCCTCCTGCTCGCCACGTCGCATGATCGAAGATATCAAGTATCGCGGGCGTTGATACGCCGGTTGACCACATTGGGAGCGCGTCTGAAACGCTCCTCCTCGCTGAGCATTTCCGCCTCGAAGGCGTCGGCACCTACCGGTGTCTCGCCATGGCGGCGATAAAGCGCCGTCAGCATCGCCTTGCGATCGGCACGCAGCTCCTTGATCAATACGAACACCATGCCATACAGGATGAAGGTGAAGGGCAGCGCCGAGAGCACCGAGGCCGACTGCAGGCCAGTGAGACCGCCGGCCGCAATCAGCGTGAGGCAGATCGCAGCGATCAGCACGCCCCAGGTCACGCGCTTGTGAAGCGGCGGATTGATGGAGCCATTGTCGGTCATCTGCGCCACGATATAGGAGGCCGAGTCGGCGGAGGTGACCAGGAAGATGAAGATCAGGCACATGGCGATGATCGACAGTACCGGCGTGAAGGGCATCAGCGCGAACATCTCGAACAGCGCCACGGTGATGTTGGCCTCGGTGGCAGCCGCCAGGCCGACATCGCCATTGAGCTCCATATTGAGCGCCGCACCGCCGAATACGCCGATCCACAGGCAGGCCAGCAGCGGTGGCACCACCAGCACGCCAAAGACATACTCCTTGATGGTGCGGCCTCGCGAGACACGTGCCACGAAGGTACCCACGAAGGGCGACCAGGCGATGACCCACGCCCAGTAGAAGATGGTCCATGAAGCGGCCCAGGTATTGTCGCTGTAGGGCGAGATACGCAGGCTCATGCCGATGAAATTCTGCAGATAGTCACCCAGGCCCAGGGTGATCGTCTCGAGAATCGCCAGGGTCGGGCCGGTGATCAGTACATAGAGCATCAACCCGATGCACAGAATCATGTTGAGATTGGAGAGGCGCTTTATGCCCTTGTCCAGCCCCGACCAGGTCGAGGCCATGTAGGCGAGAAACATCACGAACAGGATGATGAATTGCCAAAGCACGCCCTCGGGTATGCCGAATACCGCATTCAAGCCGCCATTCATCTGCAGCACACCCAGCCCCAGCGACGTAGCAACCCCCATCACCGTGGCCACAACCGCGAATACATCCAGAGCCGGCGCATAGGGCCGTGCCTTGGGGTACTTGGCAGTCACCGAGGAGAGCACCGAGGAGACCAGTCCCGCCTGCCCCTTGCGGAATTGAAAGTAAGCGATGATCAAGCCCACCACCGAGAACGCCGCCCATTGGTGCACCCCCCAGTTGAAGAAACTGTACTGGATGGCGTAGCGCGCCGCGGCTTGCGTCTCCGCCGTGACGTCGCCATAGGGTGGCTCGATATAGTGAAACATCGGCTCGGCCATACCATAGAAGACCAGGCCGACACCGAAACCGGCGGCCAGCAACATGCTGATCCAGGAGAAGAAGGTGTAGCTTGGCGAACTATCCTGAGGGCCCAGGCGAATCTTGCCGTACTTGCTGAAGGCCAGCACCAGCAAAAAGATCACGAAGCCGAAAACGGAGAAGAGATAGAACCAGCCGAAGAGTTCGGTAACGCGATTGAGTGCCGCTTCGGCACCTGCCCCGAAACGATCCGGAAAGGCAGCCCCAACAGCGACCAGTGCAACGATGATAAAAGCCGAAATCCTAAAAACCCGCTGCCCGTCAGTGTTGGCCATCGAATACTCCCTTATTCTGTATAGCCGCTGTATAAATAACCTAGCCTCTAGCAGTATCATCTGCCATATCGGTTAGCAACCCACAGCACCCCATCATGGGCTCATGGGCTCATGGGCTCGCCCGGGACGCCGTCCCCTCCATTTGCATTTCTTCCTCGGCGTCCCCATAACCAAGCCAATCGCAAGCATGCTACCAACCGATCATGGATATCTCATGAGCCAACTCGCCACAACGCCCCTCTCCGTTCTCGATCTGGCACCGATCCGCCAGGGTGCGAGCATCGCTGACAGCTTTCAGGAGACCGTCGGCCTGGCGCGCCGGGCCGACGAGCTGGGCTTCAATCGCTACTGGCTGGCCGAGCATCACAATATCGATGGCATCGCCAGCGCCGCCACGGCAGTACTTATCGGCCATATCGCCGGGCATACCTCCCGTATTCGCGTTGGCAGTGGCGGTATCATGTTGCCCAACCATCCACCGCTAGTGATCGCCGAACAGTTCGGCACGCTCGAGACGCTCTATCCCGGACGCGTCGACCTGGGGCTAGGCCGTGCGCCGGGATCGGACGGCGCCACCATGGCGGCCATGCGCCGCCATCCACAGTCGGGTGTGAGCGATTTTCCCGAACAGGTCGAGGAGCTTTGGGGGTATCTGAATGAGGCGCGCCCAAACCAGCGCGTCAAGGCGGTCCCTGGACAGGGCACCCGCGTCCCGCTCTGGCTGCTGGGTTCGAGCGGCTACAGTGCGCAGCTCGCCGCCCGCCTTGGCTTGCCGTTCGCCTTCGCCGCCCAGTTCGCCCCGGGCTACCTGTTCGAGGCACTGCGACTCTATCGCGACAACTTTCGCCCCTCCGAGGTACTCGCCAAACCCTACGCCATGGTGGGCATGCCGGTGATCGCCGCTGAGAGCGACGATCAAGCTCGCTTCCTGGCGACTACCGCTCAGCAGAAGTTTCTCAATCTGATCCGGGGCAAGAGCACCAAGGCGCTTCCACCAGTGGAGCAGTTGGACTGGTCGCCCCAGGAGCAGGCGATGGTAGGACAGAACCTTGGCGCAGCAGTGATTGGCGGCCCCGAAACGGTCCGCCAGGGGCTTGAGGAGTTTCTAGAGCGCACCGGCGCCGATGAGCTGATGCTCAATACCGACGTCTACCACCACCAGGATCGGCTGCGCAGTTATGAGATCGTGGCCCAGGTATGGAAAGGCTAGGAATAGGCGCTGGGGCGAGTCAGTTCGCCCCGCTTGAGGTCAAGCATGGCCGCCAACATGGCGTTGTTGACCTGTGCCAGGTCATATTTCGCCTCCGCGATATAACGTGACATCCGGCCCATCGAGCAGATGCGCTGTGGATATCTCAGCAACTCGCGAACCGCATGGGCGAGATCCTCGGCATCGCGTGCTCTTACCACTAGCCCATTGATACCATTCACCAACGGGCCGGGCTCGGCAAGGTCATCGCAGGCGATGAGCGCTCGACCACAGCCCATCGCCTCCAGCGCGATTCGCCCCGCCTTTCTACTGCTGCCAGGGAATATCACCACCGATGCCTGCTTGATCCAGGGTAGGGGGTCACAGGCATCAAGGATCTCAACCCCTTTTTTGCCCCACAGCGCCCGCTGCTCTTTTTCAAAAGAAAAATCTTCGAGAGAACCGCCTTCAAGAGAACGATCTGCGATAGCAGCGAGCTGGAATCTGACCTGGGGAAACTGGCACTTCAGTGCCATCGCAGCGGTCGCGAAGGCGCGCACCTCTTCAAGAGAGGTCGATGAGGCCAGGCACAGGAAGGTCGTCGGCTCGAGCGACACTGGCATCATGGAAAAATGCTTGAGGTCCACCCCGACACCATGAGTGAGATGAGTCTCCGTCATACGGCGGAAGATGCGGCTTTTCCTGAGCTCCTGAAGGTCGTCCGCGTTCTGACATATGACCAGCTGGCTCAAGCCGCCTATCACACCATACGAGGCGATTTTCAACCGGGAGGTTCGGCGAGACGCCACCGTTTTGTTCCCTGTCCGCGCCACCCCATTGACTAGACAGTAGACGTCGGATACTCGGGAAAAGCGGGCAGCGAGGCTGGCCACTAGCGATGTTCTGAGGGAGTAGGCGAAGACCGATGCCGGCTTGAGCCGGTGAATGAGCGCGACCAGAGGGAAGAAACGCAGCAACCGCTGTCTGGCATTTCCCATGAAAGGATCGCTATCGTAGGTCACGATACGCACGCCCTTATCCTTTAACGTCGATAATAATTCGTTTGGTGGACTCAACATGGCCACCGATTTCCCTTGCTCTACCAAGGAGAGCATCAAGGGGCTGCAGTCGCGTATGAGTAGATTTATCTCGTCAGCCAAGAAAAGTATATCGACATTGCATGCTTCATCCATGCTCGCATTAAGCGGAAGGATCGCTTGATTATCGTTATCCATACGTAATCACACCATAGCAATAACAAACCTTTCTTAAACCTCAAGAAAAGCTTGGGCCCTCTGGCACATTGCACCCCGTTGTACCGGCTGTGGGCATGCCTGCCCCACACCACCCAAAAGCTCACATATAAGCGCGCTCTCGATTATTATTTTTTATATTAACAATATTTAATAAAGAGGAATTTGATCGAGCGTCGCACTCGACTTATCTATTACTATCCACAAACCACATTGAAAGGCGATGACACACTCCATAAAAACACACCACGCATCAGAAAAATAATAAGCGAGGCGTCTAACTACACTAGGCGACTCATGTTTATTTCCGCCACTTTGCTTTAGCAATTAGCATTGGCTGAGGCCTTACATTAGAACTCTCATGCATCAAACCAGTTTCTATCGATGATGCAAAGCCAAGCGTAGACCACGCCAGATCCGACGCCAGCTAATTTTTCGTCTATTGAAAGGATGTGAGACTTGCCGCAGAGGGATAGCTGGCGCACGATAGTATTTGCCTGACTTAACAATGACTAAACGAGGCTTTGCATGGCCCCTCGCACTACTCCAGATGCCTGGCTCGATGCCGCCGGGACACTCTCAGGCATTCGTCGCATGGCTCCCATTTCACTGTTCGTGATTGCCTTTGGGCTAGCCTTTGGCGTTGCCGCCATGCAGCGTGGTCTCTCCGCCTTCGAAACCCTGCTGATGAGCAGCCTGGTATTTGCCGGCGCCTCGCAGTTTGCCGCCCTGGAGATGTGGGGCCCCCAGATCCCGCTCATCGCGCTGATCGCCTCGACGTTCGCCATCAATGCCCGTCATCTACTCATGGGCGCGGCCCTCTATCCCTGGCTTCGCGCCCTGCCACCTCACCAACGCTATGCCAGCACCGTACTCATGAGCGACTCCAACTGGGCCATGGCCGCCTCCGATCGCAGGCGTGGCGAGACCAATATCGGCATGCTGGTGGGAGGCGGCCTCGCGCTGTGGCTGGCCTGGATGATCGGAACGCTATTGGGAGTGCTCTTCGGCAGTGGCATTAGCGAGCCCGAGCGTCTTGGACTCGATGTGATCATGGGCTGCTTTCTGCTCTCCATGCTGGTCGGCGGGCGCAGCGACCGCTCGATGCTGCTGCCCTGGAGCGTGGCAGGGCTTGCGGCGCTGATGGCCCTATGGTGGCTACCGCCCCATTCGCATGTCATCGTCGGAGCACTGGCAGGCGGCATCGCCGGACTCATGCTGCCAGGCAAGCGCCAGGAGAGGAGGACATCATGATGCTTCCCCTCACCCCGTTGGGTGCCTTCATCGCCATCGTGACCATGGCGCTGATCACCTACCTCACCCGCGTCGGCGGCTTGCTCATCATGTCGCGCATCCCTATCGGCCCGCGTGTCGAGCGCTTCATCAACGCCATGGCCGGTTCGGTGCTGGTGGCAGTGATAGCTCCCATGGCCGTTCAAGGCGATGGTGCGGCGCGCCTGGCGCTACTGGCCACCCTCGGCACCATGCTGGCGACACGCAAGCCGCTGGCCGCCATCAGCAGCGGTATCGTGACGGCGGCACTGGTCAGGCTATGGTAAGACCAACGCAGTGAACCTTATCTGCATCGACCCCTCAAATACTTATGACACACATTCATGCGCCGGCAATTGCTGCCGGCCGCTGGAGGCTCAATGACCGACTCCCGTCGTGACAGCAATAACAACGCCGCCTGGCACGTTACCCAGCAGTGGCGCGAACGTGCGCAGCGCTCCCGGCCCAATGGCGGCATGGGAGGGCTCAGGCTGGTCATTACCTGGCTGATGTTCGGCGTGCTGATGATCGTGGGGACGCTACTGGGGCTGGTGTTTCTGCTGATCGGTTGGGCCATGCTGCCTATCCTTCGCTACCGCATGAAGAAACGCATGGAGCGCATGAGAGCACAGCAGGCCGAGGATATCTCGGGTTTTCGGGACGGATTTGATGGCGCCTCCCCTCGCACACAGGTGCTAGAGGGCGATTACGAGGTCAAGCGACGCGAGGTGCAGTAACCGCCGATCACCCCCTCGCTTGACCTGAGCTGGCGCATGAACTAGGAATTAGAGAAGCCCATCGTCTCTTTGGCCCGTATCAATCGATGAGAGCCAAAGATTGCAACCAGACAGAAAGGAGAAACGCCATGTGGACAAAGCCCGTTTATCAGGACATTCGTCTCGGTTTCGAAGTGACACTCTATATCGCCAATCGCTGACCATGTCATGATCCTCTGATCACGATCCAAGGCGCTCCGTTTTGCGGAGCGTCTTGCTTTGTCGGAAGGCTTTACTGAATACCGAGGAGCGAGTCATGCAGGTGTTGGTACTGGGCTCGGCCGCGGGAGGCGGCTTTCCTCAATGGAACTGCAACTGTTCGCTCTGCCATGGAGTGCGTCAGGGTACGCTCGAGGTCCAGCCGCGCACTCAATCCTCGATTGCGATCAGCAGCGACGGCGAACGCTGGCTTTTGTGCAATGCCTCGCCGGATATACGTGCGCAACTGGCCGCCAATTCCGAATTGCACCCCAAGCGGATACCGCGTGACAGCGGCATATCGGGCGTGCTGTTGATGGACGGGCAAATCGACCATGCCACCGGCCTGCTGTCGCTGCGCGAGGGGTGCCCCTTCGATGTGTGGTGCACCTCCAATGTCCATCAGGACTTGAGCACCGGATTCCCGCTGTTTCCCATGCTGAAGCACTGGAATGGCGGGCTGCGCTGGCGCCCCCTGGATATTGGCGAGGAGGTCACCGAAAGCGACTTCACCATCGATGCCTGCCCAGGACTTGCCTTTACCGCCGTGGCGCTGACCAGCAACGCCCCGCCCTATTCCCCCCGCCGCGGCTCTCCTACGCCGGGAGACAATATCGGACTCTTCATCGAGGATAGGCGAAGCGGCAACAGTCTCTTCTACGCCCCCGGCCTTGGCCAGCTCGACGAGCGAGTGCGTGGCTGGCTGGGCCGTGCCGATTGCGTACTGGTAGATGGAACGTTATGGCACGACGACGAGCTCAAGCGTGCCGGCGTCGGCACCGCCAGCGGCAGGGACATGGGTCATCTGGCGCTTGCCGGCGATGGAGGGCTGATCGCCGAGCTTCGCGGGCTGCCAGAGACGACCCGCCGCATTCTGATCCATATCAACAACACCAACCCGATCCTTGACGAGCGCTCCAAGGAGCGCGACACCCTGGCGCGGGAGGGAATCGAAGTCGCCTTCGATGGGATGCGGCTGGAGATCTGATTCCAGCACGCCGAAGGATCACGCAGGAGGAGCCACCATGACGAGCATCGTGTCGCCCCTGGCTAGTGCCAACGGAGAGGCTCTGGATCGCGAGGCGTTCCGTGAAGCCCTGCTGGCCAAGGGCGACTACTACCATACCCATCATCCGTTTCAGGTCGACATGACCGAAGGGCGCGCCACCCGGGAACAGTTACGTGGCTGGGTCGCCAATCGCTTCTACTACCAGATCAACATACCTCAGAAGGATGCCGCGCTGCTGGCCAACTGTCCGGACGCCGCAACCCGACGACGCTGGATACAGCGTCTGCTCGATCACGATGGCCATGACCACGACAGCGGCGGCATCGAGGCGTGGCTGGTGCTGGGCGAAGCGGTGGGGCTATCGCGGGAGGAACTCTGGTCACAGGAGCATGTGCTGCCTGGGGTGCGCTTCGCCGTGGATGCCTATCTCAATTTCGTGCGGCGTGCCGACTGGCGCGAAGCGGCGATCTCCTCGCTCACCGAGCTCTTTGCTCCCCAGGCCCACAAGAGCCGGCTCGATACCTGGCCCCAGCACTACCCCTGGATCGATCAGGCCGGCTACGGCTACTTCCGCAAGCGCCTCAAGGAGGCGCGCCGCGATGTCGAGCATGGCCTGGAATTGGCGCTGGATATCTGCACCACCGCCGTGTCACAGCAACGGGCACTCGACATCCTCCAGTTCAAGCTCGACGTGCTGTGGTCGATGCTCGACGCCATGACTCTGGCCTATCAGCTGGACCGCGCGCCCTACCACACCATCACCGATCGGCGCGTCTACCATAAGGGGCTTGCATGAACCCAAGCGATATCTATCGGCTCAGGCCCGGCTGGCGCCTACAATGGGAAGAGGCACAGCAGCGCCACGTCCTGCTCTACCCAGAGGGGATGGTACAGCTCAACGAAAGTGCGGGCGCCATCCTGCAGCGCCTGGACGGGAAGCGCAGCGTGGAGGCGTTGATCGAGGCGCTACACAGCGCCTATCCCCAGGCCCCGCGCGAGGCCATCGCACAGGACGTTCATGAGTTCATCGACGATGCCGCACGGCAAGGCTGGATTCACCATGAATGACTTCACCACGATGGGCGGTACCGGCGCTCCCCTGTGGTTACTCGCCGAGCTGACCTACCGCTGTCCGCTGCAGTGTTCCTACTGCTCCAACCCCTTGGACTTCGCCGCCCATCAGCAGGAGCTGACGACCGATGAGTGGCGCGACGTGCTGCGCCAGGCGCGCGCCATGGGCGCCGTACAGATGGGCTTTTCCGGTGGCGAACCACTGGTGCGCAAGGACCTGGAAGCATTGGTGCAGGAGGCCCGCGACCTTGGGTTCTACACCAACCTGATCACCTCGGGGCTAGGGCTCGACGAGGCGCGCATCAATGCGCTGCGCGATGCTGGGCTCGATCACATCCAGATCAGCCTGCAGGCTGCCGATGCCGACGTCGCCGCCGCGGTGGCCGGCTCGCGCAAGGCCCACGCCAAGAAGCTGAGCATGGCCCGCGCCGTCAAGGCGGCCGGCTATCCGATGGTGCTCAACGTCGTGCTGCACCGTCACAACATCGATCAGCTCGATACTATCATCGCGCTGTGCGACGACCTCGGCGCCGATGCCGTAGAGCTGGCCAACTGCCAGCTCTACGGCTGGGCGCACCTCAATCGTACCGGGCTTTTGCCGAGCGAGGCGCAGTTGCAGGCCGCCGAGGCCACCACCCAGCGCTGGCGCGAAGCGCTGGCTGCCAGAGGGCGCGACATGCGCCTGCTGTTCGTGGTGCCGGACTACTACGCCGATCGCCCCAAGGCGTGCATGGGCGGTTGGGGCTCGATCTTCATGACCGTGGCGCCGGACGGTGCCGTGCTCCCCTGCCACAGCGCCCGCATGCTGCCCATGCAGTTCCCCACGGTTCGCGATCAGCCGCTCAGGGAGATCTGGTATCAAAGCGATCCTTTCAACCGCTTTCGTGGCGATGCCTGGATGCCCCAGCCCTGCCGCAGCTGCGACGAGCGTGACAAGGACTTCGGCGGCTGCCGCTGCCAGGCTTTCCTGCTCACTGGAGATCCCGCGGCCACCGACCCGGTATGCTCGCTCTCTGCCGATCACCATTTGATCGAAGCCGCACGCCACGAAGCGGCAGGCGACACCCGCAGCATCGAGGAGCTGACACTGCGCAATGCCCGCGAGTCGAGGGTGTTCTGTCGCGAATGAGCAAGGTAGAAGCGCCAGGTCTTCCCCGCGAGAGCCGATATGCCATTCGGGAACTGGAAAATGGTCTTAACGTCATGGCCGTGGAGGTGCCAAGTGCCCGAAAGCTACGCCTTGTAGGCGCTGTCGATGCGGGCTTTTTCGACGAACCGGCCAAGTGCCGCGGCTTGGCTCATCTGCTTGAGCACGCGCTGTTTTTAGGCAGCCTTCCCCATTCCGAGCCTGGCGAGCTAGCCCGCTGGGTCGGCGAGCGGGGCGGACGCTACAACGCGCGTACCGAAGCGTACACCACCCACGTGCATCTATACCTGCCACCCGAGTGCGCCGACGAAGGGCTCGCTCGGCTAGTGGCGCTGCTCTACCGTCCCCTGCTCGATTCTTCGCTGATCGCCGCTGAGGTCAAGGTGTTGGATGCCGAGTTCCATGCCCGCCTTGCCGACCCCGCCTTGCACCGCCTGGCCGCGCTGGGCCGGTTCAGCGAGCCATCCCATCCCGCCCGCCACTGTCACGCCGGCCACCGTGCCAGCCTGGGCGAGGACGCAGGCCAGTTGAGCGCACGACTTGGCGAGTTTCATCGCCGCCACTATCACGCCGAGCGCATGGGTCTGGTCATGCTGGGACCTCAGACACTTGACGAGCAGCTAGCGCTGCTGGCGCGCCATGGCGCCTGTATCGGCAAGGCCACCACCTCGCCTCCCACGCGTCAGCCCTACTGGCGCGAAGCGCAGCTCGGCGCCTGGGTGCGCTGGTGCACGCCGCCAATAGGGGATAGCAAAAGTGATAACTCACACTCTCTCGAGCTGCTGTGGGCACTGCCTACCGAGCTCGTGCTGCGTCATGGTGGCTGGATCGAACACCTTCTCGGCATCCTCAATGACGGCACTCTTTCGGCCAATCTCGCAGCCTCTCTTTCTGTCCAACTGCACAATCGAGCGAGCCTTCAGGAGCTTGAGGCCACACTATCCTGGCAGGGTCCCCAGGCGTTGTTCGGCATTACGCTCGACTTGGAGGGGAGTGTAGAGCAGGACGCGATGACGGCGCTATACACCACCTGCCTGGCATGCCTTCAAGCCGCGCTGAAAGCGCTGAACGAACAGGATCCCCCCCCTCTCGCGTCGCCTGTCGATCTCGATGAGTGGCCCAGGGAACAGGCCTGCCGACTGGCCCAGGGTATCCCCTTGAGCACCAGCGTCGCTGCACCGTGCGAGCCCCTTCACGAGGCTCGAAAGGCTTTGGCGCACTGGCTGGCACCAAGGCGCTGTCGAATGCTGGAGCGCTGCTCCCCTGGCACACTTGGGCAACGAGCCGATGGCGATACCGAGGAGACAGGCACTCCGTTTCGTTTCTCCCCGCTCCCCGTTTTCGATGAGCCGCCGCCGCTTGCCTTGCGCTCGGCGCCACGCTTCATGCCCATGCAGCCCGACGCCATAACACCTCAGCCACCCGAAGCCAAACGTCATGGAATACCACAACGGCTCACGTCTCGTGAGCATCTGGCGCTGTGGTGGGGTGGGTTTGTAACCTCGCAGATGGACGATGCGATGGATACCTACTGCTGCCTGGGCTGGCCCGCACCGCCCATCCACCAGCATGAGCGCCTGATGCGCTGGCGAGCCAGCACCCTGGCACTGGCCCAAGCCGCACGCGCGCGCGGCATGACGCTGCGCCTGGGCGGCGATTCCCAGGGCGACTGGCTGATGACACATGGCAGCACCGCACCACTTCTCTCACTTGCCGAACAGGCCGTGGCTGCATGGCACGACTTGCCCCTCGCCGACAACGCCCCGTCCCAACCATCGCCTACCGCAGGATTGGTCGCCCAGCGTATGCTGGCACGGCTAGAAACACCCTCGCCGGCGCTGCGTCAGGCACACTCCTCGGCGCTGAGCTGCTGGATAGGGGAGCATATCGGGAGCGATCAAGCGCATCTTTGGGCCGAGCGGGTAAGAGTGCTCCTGCCCGACATCGAGCCCATGAGACTGCGCGGTGACCCAGCAAATAGTCGGGAACCCCAGCTCTCTCTTCCCCCCGTAGGCAAGGATTGGGCGCTACTGCTCGAAGTTCAGGGTGCAGATGAAAGCTCCCGCAGCCGCTGGCTGATGCAGCTGCTGGGGCAGTGTCATGATGCAGCGTTCTACCGTGAGATGCGCCAGCGGCGCGGCCTGGGCTATGTGGCGGCGGTACGCTATCGCGAGGCCGCGGGCTGGCCGCGGCTGGGCTATGTCGTGCAGTCGCCCCATGCCGATATCGACGCCCTGCGCGCCGCCATAGAGGCATTTCTCAATGCTCAGGCGCTGCGTCTGGCCAGGCTCACTTTCGATGAATTCAACTGCCTACGCCGAGGATTGCTGGCCCGTCAGGGGCCGCCTGAAACCATCGCCGAGGCCCTCGAGCGTACCTGGCAGGCGCTACGTCGCCATTCACGGGAGAAGCCGCTAGATACGCTGCCGCCTTGGGAAGAGGAGCAGATAGCACTCGAGCGGCTGATGCCGAGCGATATCGAGGCACACGCTCAGGCACTGGTGGCAGGAACCCTTCCGCGTCGTTGGTGGGAGCAGCGGCCGACTACTCCTTGAGCTGAGAGGAGGAGATGAAATTGGTGTCATTGAGCCGCTTCACTTGCTTGGCCAGCTTGCGGCGTTGCCATTTCGAGGCCAGCCGCCGTGTATCCCAGGAGGCAGGCACCAGGTTGCAATGACCGCTCCGATCTTCCAGTTTGAAAGTACGCTCGGCGCCGATGGGTTGATCCTCGGGCCCATAGATGGCGATCAGGCGGATCGTCAGGCTGTGAAACTCGAGCGACTCATCCTTGGGACGGTAGCCCACCATCTCGACCCCCTCATCGCGTGCCAGGCGAATAATCAGATCGGCATAGCTGCCGATATGGCGACAGCTCCCGGAAGCCATTGGTCCCTGTCGTGTATTGTCCTCGACCGGGCCGAAGGCGAGCGAAGCCTGATCGTCGTTGTCCTGCTTGCCTTCGTCGTCATTGAACTGTTCGAAGTCGGTCACGTCCTGGGTAATCGTGCCGCGCGATGTCGTTAGATCGGCAATGATGTACTGGATATAGACCGACTCGGCACTCATGTTGCTGATGATGCAAAGGCCGTTGATATCCTTGTTCTTGCCCCGGTTGATGATCAGCCGGGGCCGGCGCTGGCGGCGAAAGCCCAAGTAGAGCAATTGGGCGTAGACCAACCAGATGATCAGCGTGCCCACATTGGTGAATACCGTGAGCGCATCCGAATGTTGCGTTATCCAATCGAGCACGAAGCCTCCTTGTCTCGGTCACTCTTTCGGGCACGGTCTCCCGCCTGCGTCTTACAGCCTAGGTGACTCGCCACGGATAGGCTGTCATTTCCAATAAAAAAACCCCGCTGATCAACAGCGGGGCACTTGTAGCGACGAGGTGATGCTCAGGACGCCTTGCGACGATACTCGCGGTAGCGCGGGTACCAGAAACCCTGCTCGATATTCTCGCGCAGCAGGTCATCATCGCTCTTGAGCGCCACGCCATCCTCCTGGGCCTGCTTGGCCACATCGAAGGCGATCGCCTTGCTGATCTCGCGGATCTCGCTCAGCGGCGGCAGCAGGGCGCCTTCGCCATGCTTGACGATGGGCGAGCCGTTGGCCAGTGCATTGGAGGCCGCCATCAACATGGCATCGGTCACCCGGGAAGCGCCCGAGGCGAGCACGCCCAGACCGATCCCGGGAAAGATATAGGCGTTGTTGCACTGCGCAATCGGGTAGTCATGCCCATTGAGCGACACCGGCGCGAAGGGGCTGCCGGTGGCGACCAGCGCTTGGCCATCGGTCCATGCCAGCACGTCCTGCGGCGTGGCTTCCACCTTGGAGGTCGGGTTGGAGAGTGGCATGACCAGCGGCTGAGCGCAGCCGGCATGAAGCGATTCGATCACTTCCCGTGTGAACAGCCCGCGCTGACCGGAAACGCCGATCAATACCGTCGGCTTGGCGTGACGCACGACATCGAGCAAGGTCTTGTCGCCCCACTCCTCGACCGCCGCGGGGTCGTGGGCCAGACGCAGCTGGAAATCATACAACCCCTTCATGTCGCGGGTCAGCAGACCGAAACGATCGACCATGAAGACACGCGAACGGGCCTCGGCTTCCGGCAGCCCCTCGCTGCACATGGCCAGAATGATCTGCTCTGCAATGCCGCAGCCCGCCGAGCCGGCGCCGACGAAAACCACGCGCTGGTCGCTGACCTTCTCGCCCTTGGCCTTGCAGGCAGCCAACAGGGTGCCCACACATACCGATGCCGTGCCCTGAATGTCATCATTGAAGCAGCACAGCTCGTCGCGATAGCGTTCGAGCAGCGGCATCGCATTGGCCTGGGCGAAGTCCTCGAACTGCAGCAGCACCCCAGGCCAGCGGCGCTTCACCGCAGCGATGAAGGTAGCGATGAACGCGTTGTACTCATCCTGGGAAACACGCTGATGGCGCCAGCCCATGTACATGGGATCGTCGAGCAATGCCTGATTGTTGGTACCCACATCGAGCATGATCGGCAGGGTATAGGCCGGGCTGATGCCGCCACAGGCGGTATACAGCGACAGCTTACCGATGGGGATGCCCATCCCGCCGAGCCCCTGGTCGCCCAGCCCCAGGATACGCTCGCCATCGGTGACGACGATCACCTTCACCTTGTCCTTGGTGGCGCTGCGCAGGATATCGTCCATATGATCGCGGTCGGGGTAGGAGATGAACAGCCCACGGTGATTGCGATAGATGTTGGAAAACTCCTCGCACGCCTCGCCTACCGTCGGCGTGTAGATGATCGGCAGCATCTCCTCGAGATGCTCCTCGAGCAGGCGGAAGAAGAGCGTCTCGTTGTCATCCTGGATGGCGCGCAGATAGATATGGCGATCCAAGTCATTCTGACACGCCTGATACTGGCGATAGGCACGCTCGGCCTGCTCCTCGATCGACTCAACGTTCTGCGGCAGCAGACCCACGAGGTTGAACGCCATGCGCTCGGCCAGAGTGAAAGCACTGCCCTTGTTGAGCAGCGGCATGCCCAGCAGCGTCGGGCCGGCATAAGGAACGTAAAGCGGTCGTCTTGCAGGATGGGTCATCTTTCGTCTCACACTGTTGGCTTGGGAACCTTGGCGTTCTGGCGACGCTCAGGGCACATACTTTACCATGAGCGCAGCGTCATTCGCTCCATCATGCCCCATTAGCAGCTTCTGGCGACTGGCGTAGCGGGACCCGGGAAGAACAGCGGACGCAGCCTGACGCCCACCACATTGCCGGCAAAGGCCGCCACCATCCAGACCCAGCCATGCAGGCTGCCCGAGGCGATCCCGCTGAAGTAGGCGCCGATATTGCAACCGAAGGCCAACCGCGCCCCATAGCCCAGCATCAGCCCGCCGACCACCGCCGCCGCAAGCGAGCGCAGCGGGATGCGCAGGCTAGGCGCAAATCGTCCCGCCAGTGAGGCCGCAACCATGGCGCCCAGGATGATGCCGACGTTCATCACCGTAGTGATGTCGCTCCACACGCTCGCCTCCAGAGCGGCCGCGTTGGCCGGTGCCTGCCAGTAGCCCCAACTTGAGACCTCACCGCCGAGGAACTCGTAACCCTTGGCGCCCCACAGCGCAAAGGCCGAGGTGATGCCCCAAGGGCGCCCGGCAAGTGTCAGGGTGGCGAAGTTGAGCAGCGCCAGCGCCACGGCACCGAACAGCAAGGGCCAGGGGCCGGTGAGCCAGCGGCGATGACCGAGATTGACGCGGGGCACCTCCTCGAGCCGGCCATGTCGGCGCCTCTCCATCACTACGGTGAACGCAGCGATGGCAGCGAACAGCGTCAGGCTGACCGCAATACCACCCCCTGCTCCAAACGTCTCGACCAGCGAGACGGGTTCGAACGCCGGCTGGCTCTGCCACCAGGCGAAGTGAGCGCTGCCGATCACCGAGCCGACGATGAAGAACGTAAGCGTAACCAGCATGCGTGCATTGCCGCCGCCTGCGGTGAACAGCGTACCGGAGGCGCAGCCGCCACCCAGCTGCATGCCGATGCCGAACAGAAAAGCGCCGAATAGCACCGAGACGCCGATCGGCGAGACGAAGCCACTCACCTCCCGACCGAACAGGATATTGCTGCCAAGGGCGGGAAAGAACAGCACGACAGCGATGGTCAACATCACCATTTGCGCACGCAGCCCCCGCCCGCGTCGCTCGGTGATGAATACCCGCCACGCGGCGGTGAAGCCGAAGGCGGCATGATAGAGCACCAGGCCCAGGGCACCGCCAATCAGCATCAGACCGGTAAGGCGCCAGTCGAAGGCCAAGCCAACGGCTAGGGCGCCCAGGACCAGCAGCGCAACGGCAATCCAGGTTGTCGGCGCCGGGCGCTGCGACGACAGAGTGAGTTCACTCATGTGAGGCTCCAGAGAGGATACGCTTTCGCTTGGAAGCTAAAGCCTAGTAAAAGACTCAACTATTGTGAATTGGCAAAAAACCATCGCCATCATTGTCAGACTAAATGGCAACAACGCAGGAGGGCGCCCTACAGGCGCCCTCTCGTTCAATCAGCGTTCGGGACGCTAGACGAATCGAGCCAGTCCCACTGCCTGTCGCAGCTGATCCATGAACGGCGCTGCCTCGGCGCGGGCACGCTCGGCACCCTTCAACAACACCTGCTCGATGTGGCCCGGGTCCTCCATCAACGCCAAGTAACGTTCACGCGGCTCGCTCAGGTGGGCATTGAGGTACTCGAATACCTCGTTCTTGGCCTCCCCCCAGCCGATCCCATCAGTGTAGCGCTGACGCATCGCCTCGCTCTCCTGGGGCGTGGCGAAGGCCGAATAGATCTGGAACAGCGTGCAGCCCTCGGGGTCCTTGGGCTCGCCAGGCTCCAGTGAGTTGGTCTTGATCTTGCGCACCAGCTTCTGGAGCTTCTTTTCGGAGACGAACAGCGGAATCGTATTGTTGTAGCTCTTGGACATCTTGCGTCCGTCGAGCCCGCCCAACACCTTGACCTTGTCGTCGACCACGGCCTCGGGCTGGGTAAAGAACTCGCCCTTGTAGAGATGGTTGAAACGTCCGGCGATGTCGCGCGCCATCTCGATATGCTGGATCTGGTCGCGCCCCACCGGCACCTTGTGGGCATTGAACATCAGGATATCGGCGGCCATCAGCACCGGATAGCCGAATAGCCCCATGGTGATGCCCTTGTCCGGGTCCTGGTTGTCGGCGGCCTCGTTCTCGGCAACTGCCGCCTTGTAGGCGTGGGCCCGGTTCATCAATCCCTTGGCGCAGACGCAGGAGAGCATCCAGGTCAGTTCGGGGATCTCGGGCACGTCGGACTGACGGTAGAAGATGGCATTGTCGGTATCCAGCCCAAGCGCCAGCCAGGTGGCAGCGATCTCCAGACGCGACTCCTGGACCCGCTGCGGCTCCTGGCACTTGATTAGCGCGTGCAGGTCGGCAAGGAAGTAGAAGGACTGGACATTGGGGTCCTGGCTGGCGGCGATGGCCGGCTTGATCGCCCCGACATAGTTGCCGAGGTGCGGCGTACCGGTGGTCGTGATACCGGTGAGAACGCGTGTCTTGTTCATGAAATCGGACGGATCCACTAGGTGAATGGCATGTGGGGTCAGTTTACCGCGCCGCCCTGGCCAAGGCGACCGAGGCCTGTGACTCACTCTTGCGTGAGTGCGGCACCATAGGTCGTCACGTACTCGGCGGGCATACGCCGCGCACGCCCCGTGGAGAGTTCGATGCAGGCGAAACGCGTGCACGCGCGCAACAGCGTCCTGTCATCGCCAGGGCGCCTGAGCTGGAAGCGGCGCGTCAGCGTCAGGCGGCCGTCACACGCGACAATCCAAGTGGCGAGCTCGAGGCGCTCACCGAGAAAGGCCGGCGCAAGATAGTCGAGCTCATGGCGGTGTACCGCCATGGCACGGTCGAATTCGCGATAGCGCGCCATGTCGAGTCCAAGCTCGACGGAGTGCGCCCAGCTGATCGCCTCGATCCAGCGCAGGTACTCGATATTGTTGACGTGATCGAAATCGTCGATGGCGGACGCCTCGACCTTGATTGGCAGAATATACGGATGGGCCAGATCCCACTTCATGGGTTAGGTCTCCTCAGCGGCGCGACTCACCACAGTTCCAGCAGGTATCGAAGGCCCCTTCCAGGGTCTCGCCACATTGCGGACAGCACCAGTCAGGCAACGTTTCGCCACCTCCCCGAAGCGACTCGTGGATCAGGGAAATAGCACGCTCGGCATTGTCTCGGGCGACCCAGACCTCCGGTTCGCACTCCCCTAGCGGCAACTCGCCGGCACCACCGCCCAGCGTCATGTTGCGAAGTTCGGCGGGGATTTCGGCGCCACTCAACACATTGCGCACATGGCTGACCAGCAGCGCGTTGGCATGGGCGAAGACGCGAACGTAGCCAGGCGCCATGACGCTCAGTCGCGAAAGACGCGCACGCCGAGCGCCTTGAGATAGGCCGTTTCCGGGATCGCCGGATGCACCGGATGATCCCCGCCCTGATGTCCCTGATAGATCACCTGTCCATGGCGGTCCTGATGGCGCACCGCGCTGCGCACGCACTCCATCAGTCGCTCCGTGGCCAGATGCATCGAACAGGAGGCGCTGATCAGTAGCCCATCGCGACCCAGCAGACGAATCGCTTCACGGTTGAGCCGTGAGTAGGCTCGCTCCCCGTTGGGAATATCCTTGCGCTTCTTGATGAATGCCGGTGGGTCGAGGACGATTACGTCGAACTGTTCGCCATCGGCCTTGAGCGCGGCGAGCGCCTCGAAGGCATCGCCCTGGCCCACCGCCACCTGCTCGGCCAAGCCGTTGAGGGCAGCGTTCTCGGCGACCCGCTCCAGCGCGTCGCCCGAGGCGTCCACACACAACACTTCGCTTGCCCCATGTGCCGCCGCCTGCACCCCCCAGCCACCGACGTAGCTGAACACGTCTAGCACCCGCTTGCCGGCCACCAGACCATTGAGCCAGGCGCGGTTATCACGGTGATCATAGAACCAGCCAGTCTTCTGGCCATCGAGTACCGGCACCACGAAGCGCACGCCATTCTCCTCGAGCACCACCTGCTCGGGCAGCTCGCCCTTGACCACCTCCACCTGGGATTCGAGCTGCTCCTGACGCCGTCCGGAGGAGTCGTTCTTGAACACGATGGCACGTGGCGAGAGCACCTTGTCGAGCGCCGCGATCACCTCCTCGCCGAGATGCTCCATGCCCAGGGTATTGAGCTGCACCACCAGCACGTCATCGAAACGATCGACGATCAAGCCAGGCAGCAGATCGCCCTCGCCGTGCACCAGCCGATAGAAGGGCTTGGCATACAGACGCTCGCGCAGCCCCAACGCCTGGTTGAAGCGGTGGACCAGCAGCGAGCGGTCGAGCCGCACGTCCGCATCGCGCGAGACGACACGGGCGCAGATCAGCGAGTGGGGGTTGACGTAGGCCACCCCCATCGCTTTGCCGTTGGCAGCCTCGATCACCGCCTGGGCACCGGGCTCGAAGGTCTTGAGCGGCGTGGCCTCGATATCGATCTCGTTGGAGTACAACCACAGATGCCCCGCCTTGAGGCGGCGGTCGGCATTCTTCTTCAAGCGCAGGCGTTCGGTCACGGAACTCTCCGTCATGTAAACAGTGGTATGCCGTCATGGAAAACAGTGATATGGCATTCTAGCGCGCGCAGGCCCGCCCCGGCCAAGACCGTGCGGGCGACAAGCCGGAAACGGCAGTCGGCTCAGGTCTGACAGACCGCGCAGAACACGCTGGCGCGCTGGCCAAGTGTCACCAGCCTGAGCTCACCGCCACAGTGTTGGCAGGGCTGACCATGACGACCATAGACACTCAAGCGCTGGGCAAAATAGCCCGGTTCACCGGTGCCGCTGACAAAGTCGCGCAGGGTCGTCCCGCCCTGGGTGATGGCAGCGGTGAGCACCTCGCGCACAGCGACGGCCAGGCGCTCGTAGCGTTCCTGGGAGATGCGCCCGGCAGCGCGCCTCGGATCGATGCCAGCCAGGAACAGTGCTTCGCTTGCGTAGATGTTGCCCACCCCCACCACCACGGCGTTGTCCATCAGGAAGGGTTTCACGGCAATGCGACGCCCGCGTGACAAGGCGTGCAGCCGGCTGCCATGAAACGCAGGCGAGAGCGGCTCGGGACCGAGCCTTGCCAGGCGCGGATCCTGCTCGACGTTCCCCTTTAGCCAGTCGACGAAGCCGAAGCGGCGCGGGTCGTGATAGCGCAGGATGGCACCATCCTCCAGCACCAGATCGATATGGTCGTGCTTCTTGGGCACGTCGCCCAGCCGGGCGATGCGCAGGCTACCGGACATGCCGAGATGCCAGATCAAGGTGTCGCCCTCGCCCTGGGCACCTGACAGCGGCACGAGCAGGTACTTGGCACGGCGCCCAAGCGGGCCGATACGCGACCCCACCAAGGCGTTCTCGAGCCCTTCCGGCACTGGCGTGCGCAGGCGGCGCTGACGCACCACGACCTCGCGAATCTCGCGCCCTTCGACATGGGGCGCAAGGCCTCGGCGGGTAGTTTCGACTTCGGGCAACTCTGGCATGACGAAAATCTCGAAAAACCGATACGCAAGAACCCGGCGTTAACCGGGTTCTTGTGACAGGCTTGCGCCTGCGGCAGGAGCCTTCAAGCGAGATCGCGCAGCGATTTACTTGATCTTGGCTTCCTTGTACATCACGTGCTGACGGATCACTGGATCGAACTTCTTCATCTCGAGCTTGTCCGGAGTGTTCCGCTTGTTCTTGTCGGTGGTGTAGAAGTGGCCGGTACCGGCGCTGGACACCATCCTGATCTTGTCACGCATGATCCTGTCTCCCTAGGAAGGTCGTTTAGACGCTTTCGCCGCGCTTGCGGATATCGGCGATGACTGCCTCGATACCCTTCTTGTCGATGATACGCATGCCCTTGGAGGAGATGCGCAGCTTGACGAAGCGCTTCTCTGACTCCACCCAGAAACGGTGGGAGTGCAGGTTCGGCAAGAAACGACGACGCGTCTTGCGCTGGGAGTGCGATACGTTATTACCAGTCACCGGGCGCTTGCCGGTAACCTGACATACTTTGGACATGGAAGCCTCCAACCGCTTGGCCAGGTGTTCAGACCTGAGTGTTCAAAACCTGTCGGGCAAACCGGGCTGGCGCTAGGCTGACTACCGCCTCACAGCCCCCTTAATTTAACCCAAGGGAATTCAAAGGGAGCACTTTATACCAGACCCGCCCCTGAACGGCAAGCATCGACCGCTATAACCATCCACGCTCGGCGAACGAGACCACTTCCCCATCGCCGACGACGAAGTGATCGAGCACGCGTATCCCGAACAGATCCAGTGCCGTTCTGAGGCGCTCGGTGATGCGTCGGTCGGCGTCGCTCGGCTCGGCCACGCCGGAGGGGTGATTGTGAGCGAAGATGATCGCGCCGGCACCTAGCTCCAGTGCGCGCCTGGCCACCTCGCGGGGGTAGACGGAGGCACTGTCCAGGGTGCCGCGAAACAGCGACTCGTAGCGAATCACCCGGTGCTGGCTGTCGAGAAACAGGGCAGCGAACTCCTCATGACCAAGATGGCGAAGCTGCGAGGCGAAATAGGCCCGCACCAGCCCCGGTGAGGTCAGCGCGCCACCCCGCTCCAGCTGCGCCGCCAGGTGGCGACGCGACAGCTCGTGCACCGCCTGTAGCTGAACGTACTTGGCCTCGCCCAGGCCATGCTCGGCGCAGAAGCGCACGCGGTCGGCCTCGAGCAGCTGACGCAGCCCACCGAAGGCGGTGAGCAGATCGCGCGCCAGATCCACCGCCGAACGCCCCTTGACGCCCACCCGCAGGAAGATCGCCAACAGCTCGGCATCCGACAGTCCCGCCGGCCCGATCGCAAGCAACTTCTCTCTGGGCCGTTCACCCTCCGGCCAGTCACGAATCGACACGTAATTTCCCCCTGCGTTTGTTGTTATCGCCATGCTCCGTGATCGGCATGATTCGCTCGATGCATAGCGTATTCTACCCGCCTCGCCCGGCGCGGTCCTCCCTACGCAAAACGCCAGGCCAGTGGTAAGGTAGAGGCCTGTTTCGGCTCGGATAGTGCCATGACTAGTGCCATGACATCACTGCTCGACAAACGCATTCTGCTCGGCATCAGCGGCGGCATCGCCGCCTACAAGAGCGCGCATCTGGCACGGCTTTTGAAGAAGGCCGGGGCGGAGGTGCGCGTGGTCATGACCGAAGGCGCCCAGGCCTTCATCACGCCACTGACCCTGCAGGCACTGACCGGCGAAGCAGTGCATACCTCGCTGCTCGACCCCGAGGCCGAGGCTGGCATGGGCCATATCGCACTGGCTCGCTGGGCCGAGATGATCCTCGTCGCCCCCGCCACCGCCGATCTGATGGCGCGCCTGGCCACTGGCATGGCCGATGATCTGCTCACCACCCTGTGCCTGGCAAGCGGTGCCAAGCGGGTGATGGTCCCGGCCATGAACCAGGCGATGTGGCGTCACCCGGCCACGCTGCGCAACGCCGCCCAGTTAGAGGAGGACGGCTGGCGCCTGCTCGGCCCCGATGCCGGCGACCAGGCCTGCGGCGATGTGGGGCCTGGGCGCATGCTGGAGCCCGAGGCGATCCTCGCCGGGCTTACCCAGACGCCCGACGCGCAGGCGCTGTTCCCTGTCGATCAAAGGCCTGCCGCCGGGCTTGTGATCACCATCACCGCCGGACCTACCCGCGAAGCCCTCGACCCGGTGCGCTATCTCTCCAACCATAGCTCCGGCAAGATGGGCTTTGCGCTGGCCGAAATAGCGGCCAACCTCGGCGCCACGGTCAGGTTGATCAGCGGCCCGGTGGCGCTGGAAACGCCCCGCGGTGTCGAGAGGATCGCCGTAGAGTCGGCCTGCGAGATGCTCGCCGCAGCCAAGCGCGTGGCCGGCGAGAGCGATGTTTTCATCGGTTGCGCGGCAGTGGCCGACTACCGCGCCGAGCAGGTCAGCGAGCACAAGATCAAGAAGCGCGCAGCGGGAGAAAAGGGGCTGACGCTCAGGCTGGTCCGCAATCCCGACATCATCGCCGAAATCGCCGCCTCCACCCCGCGTCCCTTCATGGTGGGCTTTGCCGCTGAAACCCGTGACCTCGAGACCTACGCCGCCGACAAGCTCGAGCGCAAGGGACTCGACATGATCGTGGCCAATGACGTATCGCTGGCAGACCAGGGATTCGGTGCCGATCACAATGCCGCCCTGCTGCTGTGGCGCACGGGCGAAGGTGCCGCACCCGGACGGCGCGACATGCCCAGAAGCACCAAGCGCGAGCTCGCAGAGGCGATCCTCCACAGCATCCTCGAGCGCCTGCCCCTAGCCGGGGCAGGCGACGCTCCGCCCCGGCTAGGGGCCTGACAGGAATGACCATGTCCGACACAGCCGACACCCCTTCATCCGACGAACCCTTGCGGGCCCGCCCCACGCTCGCCGTCAAGATTCTCGACGAGCGGATACGCGACTACCCGCTGCCGCACTATGCGACCCATGGCAGTGCCGGCATGGACCTGCGTGCCCTGCTCGATGCACCGCTAACGCTTGAGCCCGGCCAGTGCCAACTGGTGCGCACCGGCCTTGCCATCCACATTGCCGATCCAGGGCTTGCCGGCCTCGTGCTGCCCCGCTCCGGCCTGGGCCACAAGCATGGCATCGTGCTCGGCAATCTGGTCGGCCTGATCGATTCGGACTATCAGGGCGAATTGATGATCTCGATCTGGAACCGAGGCACCACGCGCTTCGTGCTCGATCCCTTCGAGCGCCTGGCACAGTACGTGCTTGTCCCCGTGGTGCAGGCCGAGCTCGAGATCGTCGATGATTTCGACGAGAGCCTGCGTGGCGCTGGCGGATTCGGCAGCTCCGGCCGCCACTGATTGCACGATCGACATCATCAGCGACGATCATCACCACCGAGGCAGAGCCGATCTCTGCCCAAGCATCATCAACAGCGAGGGAATTGCGACATGACACAGGTACCCGCCTCCATCTTCCGTGCCTACGATATTCGCGGCATCGTCGATGACACCCTGACCGAGGAGGCCGTCGAACAGATCGGCCGCGCCATCGGCAGCGAGGCCGCCAAGCGCGGCGAATCGAAGGTCATCGTCGCCCGCGACGGGCGTCTCTCCGGCCCGCGCCTGCAGGCGGCCCTGACGCGCGGGCTCACCGCCGCCGGGCGCGACGTTGTCGACATCGGCATGGTGCCCACCCCGGTGCTCTACTACGCCACCCATATCACCGAAGGCACCGCCTCTGGCGTGATGGTCACCGGCAGCCACAACCCGCCGGACTACAACGGCTTCAAGATCGTGCTCGGCGGCGAGACGCTCTCCGGCGACGCGATCACCGCTCTCTACCAGCGCATCGTCGAGGGCGACCTTGAGAGCGGCGAAGGGAGCGTAAGCGAACAGGACGTACGCGAATCCTACCTCGAGCGCATCCTCGGCGACGTCAAGCTGGCCGGCCCGATCAAGGCGGTGGTCGACTGCGGCAACGGCGTGGCCGGCGAATTGGGGCCCAAGCTGGTCGAGCAGCTCGGTGCGGAGATGATTCCGCTGTTCGCCGAGATAGACGGCAACTTCCCCAATCACCACCCCGACCCCGGCAAGCCCGAGAACCTCAAGGACCTGATCCGCGAGGTCAAGGCCAGCGGCGCCGACATCGGCCTGGCTTTCGACGGCGACGGCGACCGTCTGGGGGTGATCACTCCCAAGGGCGAGCTGATCTACCCCGACCGGCTGATGATGGCCTTCGCCGAGGACATGCTGACTCGCAACCCAGGCGCCAAGGTGATCTTCGACGTCAAGTGCACCGGCAATCTGGCCCAGGTCATCGAGAAATCCGGCGGCACGCCGGAGATGTGGCGCACCGGCCACTCGCTGATCAAGGCACGCATGAAGGAGACCGGCGCCCTGCTCGCCGGCGAGATGAGCGGTCATATCTTCTTCAAGGAGCGCTGGTACGGCTTCGATGATGGCCTCTACGGCGCCGCTCGCCTGCTCGAGATTCTCTCCAAGCAGGAGATCGACGCCGATGCCTTCTTCGACCGCTTCCCCCAGGACCTCGGCACGCCGGAGCTGAACATCACCGTCACCGACGAGACCAAGTTCGACCTGGTCGAGCGCCTGGCCAACGAGGGCGACTTCGGTGAGGATGGCGTCAAGACCACCCTCGACGGGATTCGTGTCGACTACCCGGACGGCTGGGGCCTGTGCCGCGCCTCGAACACCACCCCGGTGCTGGTGATGCGCTTCGAAGGCAAGAGCCAGGAAGCGTTGACACGCATCCAGCAAAGCTTCGGCGCCGCCCTCAAGCAGGTCGCACCGGACATCGAACTGCCCTACTGACCCACGATCGCCGCGGTGTGCCCAGCACACCGCGGCCTGTCGAGTGCCTCACGAGACCCTTGCATGAGCGAACAGACACCACGCGACCCCCGCCAGGTGGTCGAAGTACTCTCCGAAGCCCTTCCTTACATCCAGCGCTTTTCCGGCAAGACCATCGTGGTCAAGTATGGCGGCAACGCCATGACCGAAGACACCCTGATCGACTCCTTCGCCCGCGACATGGTGCTGCTCAAGGAGGTCGGCATCAATCCGGTGGTCGTGCATGGCGGCGGCCCGCAGATCGGCGATCTGCTGGCCAAGCTCAAGATCGAGTCGCGCTTCGTCAACGGCATGCGCGTCACCGATGCCGAGACCATGGACGTGGTGGAGATGGTGCTGGGCGGACTGGTCAACAAGGGAATCGTCAACCTCATCAACCAGTGCGGCGGCAAGGCGATCGGACTCACCGGAAAGGATGGCGCCCAGATCATCGCCCGCCAGCTCAAGGTGAGCCACAAGACACCCGAGATGACCGTCCCCGAGATCATCGACATCGGTCATGTCGGCGAGGTCGAGCATATCTCCACGGACCTGATCGAGATGCTCGCCGAGCGCGACTTCATCCCGGTGATCGCGCCGATAGGCGTCGACGCACAGGGGCGCAGCTACAACATCAATGCCGACCTGGTGGCCGGCAAGGTGGCCGAGGCGCTGGGGGCGGAGAAACTGATGCTGCTGACCAATGTCGCCGGCTTGATGAACGCCGAAGGCGAAGTGCTCACCGGCCTCTCGACCCATGACGTGGATGCGCTGATCGAGGACGGCACCATCTACGGCGGCATGTTGCCGAAGATTCGCTGTGCCCTCGACGCGGTGAAGGGGGGCGTGAAGAGCGCGCACATCATCGATGGGCGGGTGCCCCACGCCACGCTGCTCGAGATCTTCACCAACTCCGGGGTCGGCACCCAGATCCTCGATCCCGAGGACCTTCCCGTCCAGGCATGACGCGACGGGTTTGCCCCGCCGCGAGCACGGCAGTAGGATGTGCGAACAATAGAATCATTAGAAGAACTATCATGACGCAGGTAATACCCAAGCAGAGCCGCCAGGAGCAGATCCTCCAGGCGCTCGCGCTAATGCTTGAGGAAGATAGTGGCAAGCGCATCACTATCGCCGCACTGGCCCGCCAGGTCGGGGTATCGGAAGCGGCGCTCTACCGCCATTTTCCCAGCAAGGCGCGCATGTTCGAGGGGTTGATCGAGTTCATCGAGGAGACCCTGTTCGAACGCATCCGACGTATCCTCGACGAGACACCGGAAGCGCTGCCCCGTTGCCAGCAGATCCTCACCCTGCTGCTGGCCTTCGCCGAGAAGAATCCCGGGCTGTCGCGACTGCTCGGCGGCGATGCCCTGACCGGCGAGACAGCGCGTCTGCGGCTGCGTATCCATCAGCTCTTCGAACGCCTGGAAACCCAGCTCAAGCAGATCCTGCGTGAGGCCGAGATACGCGAGGCCAGGCGCCCCGCCGTTCCCGCGGCAAGTGGCGCCAACGTGCTGATGGCGCATGTCGAAGGGCGTATTTCTCAATATGTGCGCAGCGACTTCCGTCGCCGGCCCACCGAGTTCTGGGAGGATCAGTGGCCGCTGCTCTCAGCCCAGTTGCTGGTCGATGTGCCGCATATCGCCCCGGCCAAGGTTTGTCCCTGACCCCTATACTCGCTTTCGCCGGCCGATAACCGCATCGTCAAAAACAAAACCCGGCGCATGGCCGGGTTTTCCTGTAGCGATCCAGGCGTCACGCCACCAGAGCGTCGCCGATCTGCAGCTTGATCTTGTTCATGGCGTTCTTCTCGAGCTGTCGAATGCGCTCGGCGGAGACGCCATAGACATCGGCCAATTCATGCAGGGTCGCCTTGGGCTCGTTCAGCCAGCGACGTTGCAGGATATCCCGCGAACGCTCATCCAGCGTCTCAAGCGCCCCCTGGAGCCGACGCGTGGAGTCCTCCTCCCAGTCGTTGTCCTCGATCTGGGTCGCCGGATCGTAGCGAGCGTCATCGAGGAAGAACACCGGTGCCTGATAGCCTTGCTCGTCGTCCTCGCCGGGCGCGGCGTCGAATCCGGCATCATAAGCCGTCAGCCGACCCTCCATCTCGCGCACCACCTCCGGCTTGACATCGAGATCCTTGGCAATGGCATCGACTTCGTCATTGTTCAGCCAAGCCAGGCGCTTCTTGGCGCTGCGCAGATTGAAGAACAGCTTGCGCTGCGCCTTGGTGGTGGCGATCTTGACGATGCGCCAGTTGCGCAGCACGAACTCGTGAATCTCGGCCTTGATCCAGTGCACCGCAAAGGAGACCAGGCGTACGCCCTGGTTGGGATCGAAGCGCTTGACGGCCTTCATCAGGCCCACGTTGCCCTCTTGGATCAGGTCGGCCTGGGGCAGGCCATAGCCCGAATAACTGCGCGCGATATGCACGACGAAGCGCAGGTGCGACATGACCAACCGGCGGGCGGCATCGAGATCGCTCTGCTCATGCAAGCGGAAGGCGAGCTCGCGCTCCTCCTCGACGGTCAGCACGGCGATACCATTCACTGCCTGAATGTAGCCATTCAGGTCGCGACCCGGCGATAGATTACCAAGAGGCTGAAGACTGGTGCTCATTGCAGATGTCTCCAAAGTTGCCTAATAAACGACAAACCATGATTAGTTGACTAACGACTATCTATTTCGATGGCTGTTTCGGCAAAAGGTTCCGCCAATAATGCTGGCGTCGCTGTTCCCTGCCATACGCTAACGTGGGCGGATTTCCGCCAGATGACGGCTCACCGCCATCCAGGCGCCCAGTAGGCCCAATAGTGTACTCGATGATAGCAGAATTGCCGAGCCCAGGGCGTCGAGTCGCGGCATGGCGAAATGCGCACCATAGCTCTCCGCCAGGGCCGTGACCGGTGCCGCCAACCATTCTCCGCCAAGGGTGAGCAGACCCCAGGCGAGCAACCCGCCGCCAAGGCCATACCAGGCACCGCTATACAGAAAGGGGCGGCGCACGAAGGCGTGCGTGGCGCCGATCAGGGTCACCACCTCGATCTCCTTGCGCCGGCTCTCCACCGCCAGGCGAATGGTGTTGCCGACGATCAGCAGCACCCCCAGGCCGAACAGCACGGCAAGGGCCAGAGCCACGCGCTGGCCAAGCTCCGCCAGGCGTCCTAAGCGCTCAAGCCAGGCCAGGTCGAGGCGCACCTCATCGACACCGACGACCGTCTCGAGATCTTGGGCCAGGTGGCGCACCGCATCGGGGCTCGAGTCCTGAGGGGCGACCACCACGCTTGCCGGCAGCGGATTCTCCTCGAGCCGCCCCAGGGCATCGCTCAGGCCCAGCGCCTGCTGAAACTCGGCCATGCCCTCCGAGGCCGTGATCAACCGCGTCGCGGCAACCCACTCGTGTGCCCCGAGTGCTTGCGCGATGCGCATCGCCTGCGCCTCTTCGACGCCGATATCGAGATAGACGGTGAGCGTGGCGCTCTCCTCGAGCTCAGCATCCAGCATCCGCGCACTATCCAGGGTCAGCCACAGCGCAGCCGGCAGCACCAGAGCGATGGCGATCGCAAGCATCGTCAACAGGCTGCCCAGTGGCTGATGCACCAGGCGGCGGGCACTGTCGACGCACATCGCCCGGTGATGGCGCGACCACGCCCGCATCCGGCTTGCCGTGCGGGTCTGGTGGCTACGTGCGCCACGCGGCACCGCACGGCTCTCCTGGCGGCTCATGTAGCCTCCTCATCGGCGACCAGCCGCCCTTCGCGCAGGCGCAGCACGCGGTGGCGCAGCCGGGCAATCAGCGCCAGGTCGTGGCTGGCGATCATCACCGTGGTCCCGATACGGTTGAAGTCCTCGAACAGCGCCATGATGTCGGCTGAGAGCTGCGGGTCGAGATTGCCGGTGGGCTCGTCAGCGAGCAGCAGCGAGGGCTTGTTGACCACCGCCCGGGCAATGCCGACGCGCTGCTGCTCGCCACCGGAGAGCTCGATGGGCAGCGCTTTCTCGCGGTGCAGCAGGCCGACCTTGTCGAGGGCCGCGCGCACCCGACGCGCCGCCTCGCGCGGCTCGACACCCTGGATCTCCAGCGGCAACGCCACGTTATGGTAGATCGAGCGATCGAACAGCAGCTGATGGTCCTGGAATACCACGCCGATCTGACGACGGTAGAAAGGCAAGTGACTGGGGTGCAGGCGCTCCAGGTCGTGGCCGGCCACCAGCACCTTGCCACGCGAGGGGCGCTCGAGCCGCATGATCAGGCGCAGCAGCGAACTCTTGCCGGCGCCCGAGTGGCCGGTAAGAAACACCATCTCGCCGCGCCCCACGCGAAAGTGGATGTTGGCCAGCGCCTCGAAGCGGCCGCCATAACGCTTGCCGACGTGCTCGAAAGCGATCATGACTCAGGGCGTCTCGTCGCCGCTGCTGTCGTCACGCTCGAACAGCGCCTTGACGAAGTCGCGGGCCTCGAAGGCGCGCAGGTCATCCGCCGTCTCGCCCACCCCGATGTAGCGAATCGGGGTGGCGAGCTGCTTGGCCAGGGCGAAGATGATGCCACCCTTGGCGGTGCCGTCGAGCTTGGTCAAGGTGATGCCGGTAATCGGCACCGCCTCATGAAAGGTACTGGCCTGAGCGAGCGCGTTCTGGCCGGTGCCGGCATCCAGCACCAGCATCACTTCGTGGGGCGCCGCCTCGTCGAGCTTGGCCATCACCCGGCGCACCTTCTTGAGCTCCTCCATCAGGTGGCTCTTGTTATGCAGCCGACCTGCGGTATCGGCGATCAGCACATCGACCTTGCGCGCGCGCGCCGCCGAGAGTGCGTCATAGATCACCGAGGCGCTGTCGGCGCCGGTATGCTGAGCGATCACTGGCACCGTGTTGCGCTCGCCCCATACCTTGAGCTGTTCGACGGCGGCGGCACGGAAGGTGTCGCCGGCGGCGAGCATCACGCTGCGCCCCTCGGCCTGGAAGTGCTTGGTCAGCTTGCCGATGGTGGTGGTCTTGCCCACGCCATTGACGCCGACCATCAGGATCACGAAGGGCCCCTCGCCCTTGGGCGGCAATTGCAGTGGCTTCGCCACCGGCTCGAGCATGGCCGCCAGTTCATCCTGCAGGGCGCGATAGAGCGCCTGGGGGTCCCTGAGCTCCTTGCGCGATACCCGTCCGGCCAGGCTGTCGATGATCTCGCTGGTTGCCTCGATTCCCACGTCGGCCATCAGCAACTGCGTCTCGAGATCCTCCATCAGCTCGTCATCGATCTGCTTCTTGCCCAAAAACAGATCGGCGATGCCATCGGAGAGATTGGCGCGGGTCTTGCCAAGACCGGCCTTGATGCGCGCAAACCAGCCACGCTTTTCGGCAGCAGCATCGGGCGCGTCCACTTCAACGCTGGCCTGCGCCGCAAGCAATTCGGGTTCGGGCATAGGCTCGGATTCAATCACCGGAGCCTTTTCGGGCTCAGCCGCAGCGTCGTAAGCCATTGCCTCCTTCGCCGCCTCGGCCTCGGGCCGCGTCACCTCCTCGGCCAGCTGATCGCGAGGCGTCTCGACCGGCGTTTCGTCCAGGCCACTCGTCGCGTCCCCCGGCACCACCTCGTCGCGCAAGGCCTCCCGCGCGCCGTCACGTTGCGGTGCATCGGGCTCGATTTCGACTATCGGCGAGTCGGCGGGATCATGCTCCACCACCACCTCGGCGGCATCGTGTGTCGGCGCAGGCGCGTCGGTCGCCTCGACGGTCTGGTCGACCAGCGGCTCCTGCACCTGGTTTTCCTGAGACTCGCGATCGCTCTCGTGTTTCTTCTTGCGCTTGAAAAATCCGAACATGGGGGTGATCTGACCTCGAGACCTGAAGAATCGGATCATCCTACCATCGCCCGCCATGACTGTGGATAAGCCAGCAGGTACAATTCGCCGACCATGACACGACGCCAACCCTCATCCCGTCCCCGCCGCCCAAGATCGGCCAACGCTCGCCATCAGGCAACCGGCCGCCTGCGCATCATCGGTGGCGAGTACCGCCGCCGCCTGCTGCCGGTGATCGACAGCCCCGGCTTGCGTCCGACCCCCGACCGGGTACGCGAAACGCTGTTCAACTGGTTGCAAGCGGCCACCTCAGGCGCTCGTGTCCTCGATCTCTATGCCGGCACCGGCGCGCTGGGCCTGGAAGCGCTCTCCCGAGGTGCCAGCGAGGCGGTCTTCATAGAACGCGCGCCAGACGTGGCAGCAGCGCTCGAGGCCAATCTGGCAACCCTGGGCGCCAATGGCCAGGTGGAGCGCCTCGATGCCATGCACTATCTGACCCATGCTACAGCAACCTTCGACGTGGTCTTTGTTGATCCGCCGTTTCGCCAAGGCCTGACCACTCCTGCCTGCCACACACTGGAAAGTCGTGGCTGGTTGAGCGATGACGCCTGGATCTACGTCGAAACCGAACAGGAACTGCCCCCAGAAGTGCCGCGCAGCTGGCAGCTCCATCGCGAGGTGCACGCCGGCGACAGCAGCGGCCGACTCTACCGGCGCAAGCCGTCGCCGCCAGGCGACGCTTGCTGAGCCTGACTCGGCGTCGTACGCTTCGCCCTGACATGCCCAAGGGCAGCCGCCAAGCCGCAAGTAATCAGGAGAACAGGATGAGCATCGAACTCTTCAATCAGCTCGAACAGAAAGTCAGCAATGCCGTCGAAGCCATCGAGATGTTGAAGATGGAAACCGAAGAGCTGCGCGAGGAAAATGCCCGCCTGAAGCAGGAGCATGACGAGTGGGAGCGCCGCCTGAACGCGCTGCTGGGCAAGTTCAACGAACTCGAAGGCGATGGTGGCGCCTGAGATAGCGGGACAATCCCTCGCTTGTCAGATGAGCGGACGCGACATCAGCAGGGCATCCTCGCGCTGCCCCGCCAATGCCGGATAATAACCGCGCCGGCGGCCATCCTCGACGAAGCCATGGCCCCGATAGAGAGCGATCGCTGCGGTATTGCTCTCCCTCACCTCCAGAAGCAGGCGCTCGCTGCCCCACGCTCTCGCCTGCTGCTCGAGGCGTACCAGCAAAGCGCCGGCAATGCCCTGTCGGCGCGCGGCCGGCGCCACGGTGATGGCCTGCAGCTCGGCATCGAAGGGTAGCCGACACAACACGGCAAACCCCAGCACGTATCCTTCGCCTGCCAGCGCCCCCCAGACATTCGTATCAGCATCGTCCAGGGCCTTGGCCAACTGCCCCTCACTCCAGGGGTAACGCTGCCCGAGTCGCTCCAGCGCGGCGAGCTCGGCCAGATACCTTCCATTCAACGCCTGCAGCGCTAGCCGCTGCGCCTCAGTCATCGTCCCGGCCATCCCCAATGGCATCGCCGACGGCACCAAACCAGGCGCTGCGCCATGTCGGCAGCAGTGCCATCAAGGCCCGCTTGGCCTGGGCATCGCCTCCCAGGGTAACCAGCGCCGGTCCCTGCCAGCCCGGTACATCGAGCAATGGGCAGTGTTCATCCTGCAAGGCCAGCACCTGCTCGAGCACCGGGTGGCGACCGAAGATCAGCAGGCGCTCGGGCCGCCATCCGGCACGCCGGCGCCCCTCGATAAAGGCGCGCAAGCCATCGCGCGCCTCCTCCAGCGGCGCGTCCACCGGCAGCTCGGCCATCATCGGCCAGCGGAATGCCTGAAAGACCGGTGCGCTACCGAGGGTGATCCCCGCCGCCAGCAGCAGGTTCTGCAGCAACCGCTGCATCTCGCCGTCGGGAGCCGCCTCGCCAGGCAGCAGTATCAGCCAGCGCCCCTCGAGCGCGGCCAGCTGCACCTCGAAGCGTAGCGCTTCGAGGGGTTCGGAAGAGGCGTTCGCCGCTGGGGCATCGACTGCAGGTGTCTCCGACGTTGACGAGGATGAAGCTTGGGGATCCTCCTCGCCGAGCAGCGCACGGGCCTTGCCACGCCGCGGCTTGCTTGGCGCGGAATCCCCCGTGGAGGCTGGCCGTGGGGTCGCCGGCGATGGCATCTCGAGCAGCGCATGCAAACGCTGGGTGGGCGGCTCGGCAGCGGCGGGCTCGGGCATCTCCCATTCGCAGCGTGGCGTTTCCCGCGCGTTGGGCAGGCGATAGCGCCCCACCCAAGCGGTCAGGCCCATCGCGTCGAGATACTGCAGCCGCTGCGGCTCGGTGGTCACGATCAGGCGCCGACGCCCCGGCAATTGGGTGAATCCGGGCGATTCTCGCCGCGTGCCTGCCACTCACCGGGCGTGTAAGGGTGTAGCGCAAGCGCGTGCACTGGCCCGGCCAGCTCCTCGGCCAGCAGTGCATAGATCTGCTGGTGGCGCTTGACCGGCATCATCCCCTCGAAACGCTCGGACACCAAGGTGACCTTGAAGTGCGTCTCGGAGTTGGGCGGCACATGATGCATATGGCTCTCGTTCTCCACCGTAAGCCAGGTGGGCGAGAGCGTCTTGAGCTTGTCTTCGATCTGTGCCTGGATGCTCATTATGGGGCCTCATGACGTCAATTGCTGTCGTGAATAGGGCTCCATTGTACTCCTTCAATCACGCTCCGGCGATGCTCGCTCCATCGCCTCGGCGCTTTTGTGCGCTGACGGAATTCGCCACACGCTGATCATCAAGGCTATCGCAGCGGCAATGCAGCCCAACCACAGCGACGACTGCACCGAACCGGCACCGGCGGCCAGGAACACACCCACCAGCGCCACGCCCAGTGACTGACCGACGGTGCGCGTGGTGCTCAGCACACCGGAGGCACTGGTGCTTCGCTCTCGCGGCACACTGGTCATCATTTCGCGATTGTTGGGCGGCTGGAACAACCCGAAACCGATCCCGCACAGCCCGATACGCCAGAGACTGTCGAACATGCTGGCATCGCTGTCGAGCAGCGCAAGCGACACCAATCCCAACAGCAGCGCCGTCAAGCCGGCACTGGAGAGTATGCCGGGGTTGACGCGATCCGCCAGTCGCCCGGCCATGGGCCCCACCAGCATGATGGCCAGCGGCCAAGGGGTGAACAGCATGGCGGTCTCGAGCGGCGAGAGCCCCCGCTCCTGCTGATAAAGAAAGGAGAGCGCGACGAAGGCCAGCCCCTGGCCAATGAAAGCCAGCCCGGAGGCGCTGACCGCAAGCGAGAAGCGCCGCTCGGCGAACAGCGACAGTGGCAGCAGCGGATGCGAGGCGCGTCGCTGGCGACGAATGAACAGCGTGATCGAAACCAGGCACAGCAGCGTCCAGGCCAGTACCTGCCATGGCGACATGCCATGACCAAGTCCGTCCATGGCGATGAAGAAGCTGCCCAGCATGACCACCGAATAGACCGCGCCACGCCCATCGAAGGCACCGCGCCGGCGCGGCTCCCGGGGCATGGCCCGCCAGGCCAGCAGCAATGAGCAGAGCCCGAGCGGCACATGCAGGGCAAATAGCCACGGCCAGTTAGCAAACGAGAGCACGATACCCCCCAGAGCGGGCCCTACCGCATAGCCACCCGCCACCACCAGGGCACTGAGCCCCAGGGCGCTGCCCAACAGGCGCGTGGGAAAGATCATCCGGTAGAGCGAAGGGCCAATGGAGAGCGTGGCGGCAGCCCCCAGTCCCTGCAGGGCGCGAAATGCCAGCAAGGGCTCCAGGCGAGTCGATAACGCCGCCCCGAAGGAAGCGATCACGAACACGGCAAGCCCCGCCAGATAAAGACGGCGCCGGCTGACCAGTTCACTGAAGGAGGCGAACACCAGCAGGAAGGCTGCAGTGACGATCTGGAACAAGTTGACCACCCACACCGCTCGCGAGGCCGATATCTCCAGATCCTGAGCAATGGAAGGCAATGCGATGTTGATCATGGTGGCGTCCATGACCGCCATCAGAGTACCCAACATCAGCGCCAGCACGGCGACACGGCGCTCGGGGCCCGGCAGACCGTCATCGCCGGGGCGGGTCTCGAACATTCGACTCATGAACACATCACCTAAAGCATAAGGACTGAAACGAGAAAACCGGCCTTGGCCGGTCTCGATGAATCATCAACGCATTTGCCGTGACGCCATATATAGCCTTCGGCACTCATCCCACTCTCAATTCACCGACTTGCCTTGCCGTCTCGATTTGCCACTGCAGCGATCTACTAAGATCAATCCTGGTCAGTCTCGAGCAATAGGGCATCGTCCATCTCGGCGATTTCCAGCGGCGCCTCGTCATCCAGATCGACCGCCAGATAGCTGTGCTCGACCTGCACGAAGCGCTGGAACAGCGTCCAGTCGAGGCGTTCGGGCCATTGCCGCTCGTCCTCTTCCCAGGCGCGCAACTCAGACTCCAGAATCTCCATGTAGCGCTCGCGCACGAACGCTTCGAGCGCCTCGGGCGTGTCCATTTCGGGAATCAGATAAACGGTGTTCTCACTATCGACGTCATCGAGTGTCAAGTCGTCGTCGCCTACCATCGGCTCCAGGCTATTGATCCAATCCAGGAACAGCTGGGTCGGCTTGACGCTCAGGGCGGAGCGGTTTAGCAGTTTCATCGGACTCTCCTCGACGTCGAAACGCTGATCATTATGGTCGCAAGCCCCGCCGGTTACCAATTATTCCGGCCGCATCGCCGGAAACAGCAGCACATCGCGAATCGACGGACTATCGGTGAACAGCATCACCAGTCGATCGATGCCGATCCCTTCTCCTGCCGTGGGCGGCATGCCGTACTCCAGCGCACGCACGTAGTCGGCGTCGTAGTACATCGCTTCCAGATCGCCGGCCTCCTTCTCCGCGGCTTGTTCGCGGAAGCGCTCGGCCTGGTCCTCGGCATCGTTGAGCTCCGAGAAGCCGTTGGCGATCTCGCGCCCACCGACGAAGAACTCGAAGCGGTCGGTGACGAAGGGGTTGGCGTCGTTGCGCCGCGCCAGCGGACTCACCTCGGCCGGGTACTCGGTGATGAAGGTCGGCTGGTCGAGCCTGTGCTCGGCGACCTCCTCGAAGATCTCGGTGTGCAGCTTGCCAAGGCCCCAGCTCTCCTTGACCTGGATGCCGAGTCGCGCAGCGACCGCGCTGGCGGCCTCGCGGCTGTCGAGGTCGCTCTCCTCGATGCCTTCGCCATGCTCGAGGATCGCCTGGCGCATGGTCAGCCGCTTGAACGGCTCGCCCAGTGCGTAGGTGGTACCCTGATAGACCAGCGTGGTGGTGCCGAGCACCTCTTCGGCCGCCTTTCGGATCATCTCCTCGGTGAGGTCGAGCAGGTCTTGGTAGTCGGCATAGGCCCAGTAGAACTCGAGCATGGTGAACTCGGGGTTGTGACGCGTGGAGAGCCCCTCGTTGCGGAAGTTGCGGTTGATCTCGAAGACCCGCTCGAAGCCCCCCACTACCAGGCGCTTGAGATAGAGCTCCGGCGCGATGCGCAGGTACATGTCGATATCCAGCGCATTGTGGTGGGTGATGAAGGGGCGCGCCGCCGCGCCGCCGGGAATCGGCTGCAGCATCGGTGTTTCCACCTCCATGAAGCCGCGGGCGGTAAAGAAGCGGCGGATCGAAGCGATCACACCGGCCCGCACCTCGAAGGCGCGCCGCGACTCAGGGTTCATGATCAGATCGACGTAGCGCTGACGATAGCGACTCTCCTGGTTGGTCAGGCCGTGGAACTTGTCGGGCAGCGGACGCAGGCTCTTGGTCAGCAGCTGAGCCTCGACCATCATCACGTAGAGATCGCCCTTCCCGGACTTGTGCACCGGGCCGCGTGCGGCAACGATGTCACCGATATCCCACCCCTTGACGTCGTCGAGCACTTCCTCGGGCAGCCCCTGCTTGTCGACATAGAGCTGGATCTGCCCGGAGACGTCCTGGATGACGATGAACGGCCCGCGCTTGCGCATGATGCGCCCGGCCACTGCCGCCTGCCGGCTCAGCGCCTCCAGCTCGGCCTTTTCCTTGTGACCCAGTTCGGCCTCGAGCTCCGCGGCCAGGCTGTCGCGGCGAAAGTCGTTGGGAAAGGCGCTCTCACCAGTGGCAGCGGCGCGCTCACGACGCGCCGACAGCTTGGCGCGCCGCTCGGCGATCAGGTGGTTCTCATCGTGCTGGGGTTGGTCTTGATTGGCCATTACGCTACCCGTTGAAAGTGGATCACAAGCCTTGCTTCAGACTGGCTTCGATGAACTGGTCCAGATCGCCGTCCAGCACCTTGTCGCAGTTGCTGGACTGCACGCCGGTGCGCAAATCCTTGATGCGCTGGTCATCAAGCACGTAGGAGCGGATCTGGCTGCCCCAGCCGATGTCGGCCTTGGAGTCCTCGGCCTGCTGCTTGGCGGCGTTGCGCTTCTGCATCTCATGCTCCCACAGTTTCGCCTTGAGCTGTTTCATGGCGAAGTCGCGGTTGGCGTGCTGGCTGCGCTGGTTCTGGCAAGCCACCACGATGCCGGTAGGCACGTGGGTGATGCGCACCGCCGAGTCGGTGGTGTTGACGTGCTGACCGCCGGCACCGCTGGAGCGATAGGTATCGGTACGGATGTCGGCCGGGTTGATCTCGACCTCGAAGCTGTCATCGACCTCAGGCGACAGGAACACCGAAGCGAACGAGGTGTGACGCCGGCCGCCGGAGTCGAACGGGCTCTTGCGCACCAGGCGGTGCACGCCGGTTTCGGTACGCAACCAGCCGAAGGCGTGGTCACCCTGGATATGCACCGTGGCCGACTTGATACCGGCCACCTCGCCTGCCGACACCTCGGTCAGCTCGGCCTTGAAGCCATGGTGCTCGGCCCAGCGCAGGTACATGCGCAGCAGCATGTTGGCCCAGTCCTGGGCCTCGGTGCCGCCGGAGCCGGCCTGAATGTCGAGATAGGCGTTGCTCTCGTCCATCTCGCCTGCGAACATGCGCCGGAATTCGAGCTTGGCCAGGCTGGCCTGCAGCCCGTCGAGCTCCTTCTGGACTTCGGCGACGGTTTCCTCGTCATCCTCCATCACTGCAAGTTCGAGCAGGTCGCGGCTGTCGGCCAATCCCTGATCGAGCTCATCGATGGTCTGCACCACCAGCTCGAGGGAGGCGCGCTCCTTGCCCAGTTTCTGGGCGTAGTCCGGGTCGTTCCAGACGTCGGGATTCTCTAGCTCGCGGGAGACTTCCTCTAGCCGGTCCTTCTTCTCGGCATAGTCAAAGATACCCCCTCAGGACGTCTGTCCGCTCGGACAGGTCCTTGATGAGGTTGTTGATCGGGTTGATCTCTAGCATGGGATGACGGCCTGAAGATGTGCTTGGGCGTAAAGACCGTCGCGCATAAAAGGCGACGGCGCTGAAAAGCCCACCATTGTAGCGAAACCCTCACCCGCCAGCCATCCCGCTCGCTGCTTCATAGAAAGCAGAAGCCCGGCCGAAGCCGGGCAACCCTTCCATGCGCGAGCATCAGAAGCGATAGGTGAGCTGGGCACCGAAGCCATGGGCCTCGTTCTTGTAATTGGCGGAGTAGTTGGCACCACCCACCCCATTCAACAGATCATTGCGAGATTGCTCGATAAACGTTTCCCGCTCGGTCAGATAGGAGTAAGCCACATCTACCGTCAGATCAGGCACAGGAGTCCAGCCGGCGCCGATGGAGAAGATACGCCGATCATCGGAAGGAATCCGCACGCTACGATGTTGATCGCTGGTTGGCGTATTGTCGAGTGTTACCCCTGCACGCAGCGCCCACTGATTATTGAGCTGATACTCGCCACCCACGGCAAATGCCCAAGCATTGGAGTAATCTTGAGTCTCAAGAGTAATCTGGTTGCCTTGACTGCCAGTGACAAGAATCTGATCGAAGCGGCTCCAGCGCGTCCAGGAAGCACCCGCCATCAATTTGAGATTATTGCTCATCTGCTGGGTGACAGAGAAATTAACGGTTTCTGGCGTGATCAGATCAAGATTGGCCGAATCAACAGCCACCACGTTACCCGCCGGATCGGTGGCCCTAAAATCACCCGTCAGGGTGTAATCCACCTTGGAGCGATAAGTCAGACCCAAGGTGGTTTCTGGTACTGGCTGGAAAATCACACCGAGATTATAACCCCATCCTTCATCATCGCCTTCGACACGCGAGTCGATATCACCAGCAGGGTTGAAATCGGCCGAGGTTGGCAACTGACGACGCAACTCTCCGTCGACCCGGTTATAGGTGACCCCAGCGCCCACGGCCCATTGCTCGTTGAACCGGTAGGAGACCGTTGGCTGGGCGCTGATGACGCGTACTTCCGTATAATCCCCAAAATAACGGCCTTGGAAATCGTTCTCGTAATCGGTCTTGGAGCCGAAGGGCGCATAGACTCCGAAGCCAAAGGCCAGACGCTCGTTGATGGGCTGAGCATAGAAGGCGAAGGGGACCAGAGTACCGGGGACCATGTCCCCCTCGTTACCGCCAGGAATAGACCCCACCGGGACCTGCATGCCGATTGGCGCCCCCCCTTGGGCAACACCGGCATCTACCGTCCTGTTGGCGGTTACATTGTTAATGTCGCTATTGACGTTGAGGTAGGTTCCCCCTGCAGTCAGTTGCGCCCGGTCGAGAAATGACATCCCCGCTGGGTTGCCGAACACGATGGTCGCATCGTTGACATTCGAGCTGCGACCGGCATGACCGTATCCCTGACCACTGACACTTTGCTCGTTGATCTGGTAACCGCCAGCGTTGGCCTGAACAGCGATAGTTGCGAAAGCAACGGCCACCGCGAGCTTATTAAATTTATTGTTTATCATTAAACATCCTGCTCCAGTAAGAAAACGCTGGATTGATGGGTGATGAGTGATTGCCCGGCTGGGCAAGGGCGTGCCTTTTCTTGGCCACGTGCCCACTCTTTTTGGCCTAAAGCGCCGCCATGTTCAAGGCCAAACGTTCGTTTTAATACAAAATCCGTTAATACTTTAGTATTGCAAGCGATTGATATTATGAACTTTCATCAACTTAGCCGCTACACATCAATGCGCATGAGAGATGGCTCGACCCTGCTTGACCATGGGGTAACCCATAGGTTTTACACTGAATTCACTTCCCTCCGACCCAAGAGGTCGTCATGAAAGTCAGTGAACTTGCCAAGCGCGCCGGGGTCACCGGCGAAACCGTACGCCACTACACACGTGAGGGGCTTCTGACCCCGCGCCGTCATCCTGACAATGGCTATCAACTCTACGATGGGCACGACCTGTCGCGCCTGCGCTTCATCCAGCGCGCTCGCACCTTGGGCTTCAGCGTGCGCGAGATCGGCGAGATCCTCGCCCATGCCGATCACGGCGACTCTCCCTGCCCGCTGGTGCGTGACCTGCTGGCGGCCCGACTGCCCCAGATCCGCGAGCGTATCGCCAGACTCCAGGCCCTGGCGGCACGCATGGAGCAGGCCCTCGATACTTGGTCCGACATGCCTGACGGCACGCCGAATGGGCATAGCCTTTGCCGCTTGATCGAAAGCTTTCCCGCACCCGTCGAAGCCTCGGACGAAGGGAAGTCCACGTCTCAAGGAGGCGAGTCATCATGAGCGTACATCACGAGCGTCATGTTCCGGGAATCAGTTGCCAGGGGTGCGTCGGCAAGATCCGCCGCGCCATCGTGACCGAAGACACGGAGGCGGAGGTCACCGGCTTTCCGCAGCAGAAGCGCCTGGAGGTCACCACCCGGCTCGATGGCGAACGCCTCGATCGGCTGCTCGAGGAGAGTGGCTTTCCCGCCGGTGAAATCAAGCTCCAATCCGCGTCGGCGACACCACAAGCCGAAGCAGCCCCCGCCTCGACCGCACGCCAAGCGCCACCCGTCACGCAGCGCCTGTCGCTCTCGGGCATGACCTGCGCGAGCTGCGTACGCAGCGTACAGGAGGCCTTGAGACGCACCCCCGGCGTGACGCGCGCCGAGGTCAATTTCGGTACCCATACCGCCCAGGTCAGCGGCACGGCCTCGCTTGATTCCCTCGTCAAGGCAGTGGCGGAGGCCGGCTACGGCGCCGAACCGATCGTCGACCTGCACCAGGCCCAGGCCACGCGCAGCGCCAACGATGCCGCCGAGTATCGCCGCCGCTTGCGCGGCAGTGCCCTGTCGCTTGCGCTTGCGGTACCGCTGATGGCCAGCATGTTCGTCTACCACCCGCATCCGGTGGGTACCGGCCGGCTGTTCTGGCTGGTGGTCGGCCTGCTCACGCTGGCCATACTGGCAGGGCCTGGCCGGCACTTCTTCGTCAACGCATGGAAGGCGTTCAGGCATCACCAGGCCAACATGGACACGCTGATCGCCATCGGCACCGGTACCGCCTGGCTCTACTCAATGGTGGTAGTGCTGTTTGCCCACTGGCTACCCGCCGTGGCCCACGGCATCTATTTCGAGGCCTCAGCGATGATCGTCGGCCTGGTGCTGCTCGGCAACGCCATGGAGCTCAAGGCCCGCGGTCGCACCAGCGAGGCGCTCAAGCGCCTGCTCGATCTGCAGAGCCGCACGGCCCGAGTGATACGCGACGGCGAGGAGCGCGAAGTGGCAATCGACGAAGTGATGCCCAGCGATCGCATCCGCGTGCGCCCCGGCGAGCGCCTGCCCGTGGATGGCGAAGTCGAAGAGGGCAACTCCCATATCGACGAATCGATGCTCACCGGCGAGCCGATTCCCGTGGCCAAGCGTCAGGGCGATGAGGTGAGCGCCGGCACCGTCAACGGCAAGGGCGGGCTCGTCTACCGAGCGACCCGCGTCGGCGCCGATACCCGTCTGGGGCAGATCACCGACCAGGTGGCCCGCGCTCAGAACAGCAAGCCGCCGATCGGTGCCCTGGCCGACAAGGTATCGAGCATCTTCGTGCCCACGGTGATGATCATCGCCGTGGCCACGGCATTGGTGTGGTTCAACATCGGCCCCGAGCCGCGCATGGTCCATATGCTGGTCGCAGCGACCACCGTGTTGATCATCGCCTGCCCCTGCGCGCTGGGGCTGGCCACACCGATCTCGACCATGATCGGCATCGGCAAGGCCGCCGAACATGGGGTACTGGTCAGAAACGGCGAGGCGCTGCAGACCGCCAGCCGGCTCACCACCCTGCTGGTCGACAAGACCGGCACCCTGACCCAAGGCAAGCCGAAGGTCACCGATGCCGAGTGGCTCGCAGGCGATACTCAGCGCGTTCTGCCTCTGGTCGCCGCCCTCGAGCGCGGCTCGGAGCATCCGTTGGCCACGGCCCTGCTTACCTATTCTCAAGAGCGAGAAGAAGCGGGTACCCCGCCCGCTGAAATCCGCGATTTCCAGAGCATCACCGGCGGCGGCGTGACGGCGCGCGACGCCGAGGGCCGCCTGCTGCGCCTGGGCAATGCGCGCCTGCTCGAGGAGGCGGGGATCGATCTTTCACTGGGCCGTGAGCGTGCCGAACGACTCGAGAAACAGGCGCGTACCGTGGTCTATTTAAGCGTGGGCGAGCAGCTGACCGCGCTGTTCGGCATCAGCGACCCGCTGCGCGCCGACAGCCTCGCTGCGGTGAAGCGGCTGCAGGGTGATGGCCTGCGAGTGGTGATGCTGACCGGCGACAACGCCCATACCGCCGCTGCCATCGCGCGTGAAGTCGGCATCGACGACTATCGCGCCGGGCTGATGCCGGAGGAGAAGCACGCCGAGATCGAGCGGCGCCAGGCAGCCGGCGAGATCGTCGGCATGGTCGGCGACGGCATCAACGATGCCCCGGCGCTGGCTCGCGCCAATGTCGGCTTCGCCATTGGCCAGGGCACCGATGTCGCCATCGAGAGTGCCGGCATCACCCTGATGCGTGACTCGCTGCACGGCGTAGCCGACGCCATCGAGATCAGCCGTGCCACCCTGCGTAACATCAAGCAGAACCTGTGGGGGGCTTTCGGTTACAACAGCTTGTGCATTCCCATCGCCGCCGGCGTCTTCTATCCCCTCACCGGCATGCTGCTCTCGCCGATGATCGCCGCCGCGGCGATGTCGCTCTCCTCGCTCACCGTGGTCAGCAACGCCAACCGCCTGCGGCTGTGGAAATCGAAGGAGTGCGCAACGCGCGAACGGGTCACGCCGTCACCTGCCGTGGAGGCCACCTTATGACCCTTATCGTCAACCTGATCGGCATGATAGTGATCGTGGCCATCGCCTGGTGGTTCTGGGGGACCGCCTAGGTGGAACCGCCTAGCCATTAGCTGATTGGCGAAGCGCGCGCCTCAACTCACGCCGATATAGCGGCCGGGCTTGTGGTTCAGGGCGATGATCATGTTGAGCGCCACGGCCCCCAGCACTGACAGTGCCACTCGATCCAGCGGCAGCACGAAGAAGGCGAGCAGCAGGATCAAGCCATCGATACCGAGCTGCACGTATCCTGCCCGCCATCCATAGCGGTCCTGAAGATAGAGTGCCAGGATATTGATCCCGCCCAGGCTGGTGCGGTGACGAAACAGCACCAGCAGGCCGATCCCCATCAGGCAGCCGCCGATCAGGGCACCATAGAGCGGATGGAGCGACTCGAGTACGATCCAGCGCGGCGTCAGGGCGGAAAACAGCGACACCAGGCCGATAGCAATGAAGGTACGCAGCGTGAACGACCACCCCATGCGTTTGATGGCGAGATAGTAGAACGGCAGATTGATGGTGAAGAACAGAATGCCGAAGCCAAGCTCCGTCCAGTATTGCAGCAGCAGAGCGAGCCCGGCGGTACTGCCGGTGAGCAGCGTGGCATGGGTGTAGAAGGTCACGCCCAGGGCAACGAACAGCGTGCCCAGCAGCATGGCCAGGATATCCTCATGGGGACGGTGCGGGTCGGCCTTGACGGGCTCGGCGGGTGAGGCGGACATCAGTGTTTCCTTGAACGGGCTGTAGCATTATTGGGATTATTGCAGCGGCTCGGCATGCTCGATCATCAACTGCAGTGTCTCTCGCCCCTTCCAGCGGTTGCGATTGAGCTTGTAGGCGCAGCGTAGCCGTGCCCCGAGCCCGAAGGCCGGCACCTCACCTGGGCTGAGGGCCCGAAACCAGATCGCACGCAGCGCCGCCCCACCGTGGGACAGGTCGAGCATCAGGTGGATCCCTTCGGCACCCACCACACGCAACGACTCGACCAGAAACTCCCCCTCGAACAGCGGGGCATCGAACTCGCGACCGTAGGGTGCCAGGCGCTCCAGCTCGTCGAGGGTGGCGAGCGATAGCTGCTCGGCGCTCAGCTCGCCATCGGTCCACACGCAGGGGTAGAGCTCACGGCCCAGCAACTGCTCCTCCACCGCGATCAGAAACGCCTCGCGAAACCGCCTCAGCTGCTCGACAGGCAACCCGATGCCGGCCGCACCGCGATGCCCGCCGAAGCGCGGCAGTGCCTCGGGGGCCAGATCGAAGGTGCGCTGCAGGGCCTGGCGCAGGTGCAGGCCCTCGATGGAGCGCCCCGAGCCGGTGAGCATACTCGGGGCCGCCGCTCGGGTCAGCACCAGTGTCGGCCGTCCGAACGCCTGCACCAGGCGCGAGGCGACGATGCCCTGCACGCCGGCATGTCCCTCCTCGAGATAGATCACCAGCGCCGGGGCGTTGGCGGCCAGTTGCGGCATGGCGAGGCGCCTGGCCTCCTCGGCCATGTCGGCCTCGATTGCCTTGCGCGACTGGTTGTCCTGATCCAGCACGTCAAGATGCTGGCGTGCCACCTCGTCGCTTGCCGCGAGCATGAAGTGCAGGGCGGCATAGGGGTCGTCGAGGCGCGAACGGGCGTTGATGCGCGGGCCCATTTGGAAGGCCAAGGTCTCGGCATCGAAGGGCACGCTGTCCACGCCAAGGCGCTCGGCCATGGCGCGCCAGCAGGCAGCCTGCATGCGATTGATCAAGGTCAGCCCGTGGGTCACCACCGCGCGGTTGGCGGCACTGCCCCCCAACGAGACACAGTCGGCCACGGTCCCCAGCGCCACATAGGAGAGCCAGGGCGAGAGCTTGGGCGTGGAGGGAGCCAGCACCCCCCATTCGACCAGCACAGAACGCGAAAGCGACATCACCAGCCAGGCCACCATGCAGCCGGCGATGGTGGCATCGGGATAGGTGCAGTCGTCGCGGGTGGGATTGACCGTGGCATAGGCCGATACCGGTGGTCCCTCGATCGGCAGCGCGTGGTGATCGGAGACCACCACATCGATGCCGGCCGCCTTGAGCCGGGCGATGCGCGGCTCATCAGAGCTACCGCAGTCGGCGGTGATCACCAGGCTCGGGCGTGGCGAAAGCTTGAGCGTACGCTCCACCAGCGGCAGGCTGATGCCGTAGCCATCATTGATGCGGTGCCCGATCAGGCTGTGCAGTCGGTGTGCCGGCACGCCGAACAGCTCGTTGAGGGTGCGCAGGATCACCACATGGGAGGTGATGCCGTCGACGTCGTAGTCAGTGAGAATGCCGATGTGCTCACCCTCCACCACCGCCTGGGCGATGCGTTCGGCAGCACGCCGGGCATCCGCCAGACGCTCTGGGTGCTCGAGATTCTTGAGGCTCGGCGTGACCAGTGGACCAAGTTCGCCGCCATAGTCGGCTAGACGCCCGGCCATGATCCGTGCCTGGAGCTCGCTGAGCCCCTCGCCCCGGGCAAGCACATAGAGCGCCTCGTTGAGCGGGCGGCGCTTGAGGCGCGTACGGTACGGGTCGCTGACGGCTGGCGTAATGACTTCCGCGTCCAAGGACACTCTCCCTGCAAGGACGCCCGGCCAGCCAGGCGTCAATGGATCCGAGTCGAGGGGGGTTACTTACGGCGATGCTCGGCGACGAAGGCCTGCACCCGCGCAAGCTCGGCGGGGAGTACCGTGTAGCGCTCCTCGCGCTCGAGCAGATCGTCCATGTGCGGTGGCAACGGCGCCCCCGGGAAGCCGGCCTTGACCACCGCATCGGCGAACTTCGCTGGGTGTGCGGTAGCAAGCGTGATCATCGGCGTGGTCGCATCGCTGCGCGCACGCTCGGCAGCGCGGTAGCCGGTGGCGGTATGCGGGTCGAGCAGTTCCTTGGTGCGCTGGTGCGCCTCGCGGATCACCTCGAGGATGGTCTCGTCATCCACGCTGTGGCTGGCGAACAGCGTCCGCAGCTTGGCCAGCGGCGCCTCGGCCAGGGCCGTAGGCTCGGCCTGGAAACGCTCGAGCAGTTCGCGCACGGCGTCACCATTGCGATCGTAGGCATCGAACAGCAGGCGCTCGAAGTTCGACGACACCACGATGTCCATGGACGGCGCCAGGGTCGCCTCGAGCTCGCGCTTGGAGAAGTCGTTGTCGGCAAGCGTGCGGTGCAGGATGTCGTTGGCATTGGTGGCGATGATGAACTGCTTGACCGGCAGTCCCATCTTGAACGCCATGTAGCCGGCGAACAGGTTGCCGAAGTTGGCCGACGGCACGCAGAAGCTGACCTGCCGGTGCGGCGCACCAAGCGCCACGGCAGAGGCAACGTAATAGACGATCTGGGCCATGATCCGCGCCCAGTTGATCGAGTTGACCGCCACCAGGCGCGTACCGTCGAGGAACGCCTGGTTGGCGAAGCTCGCCTTGACCATCGCCTGGGCGTCGTCGAAGTTGCCCTCGATGGCGATGTTGAAGACATTGTCGGCCAGTACCGAGGTCATCTGACGGCGCTGCACTTCCGAGACACGCTGGTATGGATGCAGGATGAAGATATCGAGGTTGTCGCAGTGGCGGCACCCCTCGATGGCCGCCGAGCCAGTATCGCCGGAGGTGGCGCCCATGATCACCGCGCGCTCGCCGCTCTTCTTCAGGAAATGGTCGAGTAGCCGCCCGAGCAGCTGCAGGGCGACATCCTTGAAGGCCAGTGTCGGGCCGTGGAATAGCTCGAGCAGGAAGTGATTGGCATCGAGCTGGTTGAGCGGCACCACCGCATCATGGCTGAACGTCGCGTAGGCATCGCGCACGATGTCGCGGAACGTCGCGTCGTCGATCTCGCCATTCACGTAGGGCCTCATCACCCGAAACGCGATCTCGGCATAGGAGAGCCCGGCCATCGCCGCCAGCTCATCATGGGAGAGCTGCGGCACGGTCTCAGGTACGTAAAGCCCGCCGTCGCTTGCCATGCCGGTCAGCACGACCTCCTCGAAGCTCAGTGCGGGCGCCTGCCCGCGGGTACTGATATAGCGCATCGCTCACTCCTGCTCGTCGAGGCTTTCGACACGGATCCGTGTCACCGTTCCGGCGATATCGGACAGCGACTCCAATTGGCGAATGGCATCGTTCATGCTCTTTTCGCGGGTACGGTGCGTCATCAGGATGATCGGCACCAGCTCCCCTTCGGTGGCTTCCTTCTGGATGATCGCCTCGATGGAGATGCCCTGTTCGGCCAGGATGGTCGCCACTCGCGCCAGCACCCCGGGGCGGTCCACCGCCAGCAGCCGCAGATAGTAGGCGGTGACGATCTCCTCCATCGGCAGCATCGGCAGGGCGTTGATCTCGTCGTGGATGCCGCTGAAGGCGAGATAGGGCACGCGGTAGTGATGATCGGTGGTGATGTCACGGGCCACGTCGAGCAGATCGGCGACCACCGCCGAGGCGGTCGGCTCGGCACCGGCACCGGCACCGTAATAGAGGGTAGGTCCCACGGCGTCGCCCATGATGGCGATGGCATTCTTGACGCCATTCACGTTGGCCAGCAGCCGCTCCTTGGGAATCAGCGTCGGGTGCACGCGCAGCTCGAAGCCGGCATCGGTGCGTTTTGAGATGCCCAGATGCTTGATGACGTAGCCCAGATTGTCGGCCTGCTCGACATCCTCCGAGGTGATCCGTGCAATGCCTTCGGTATAGGCCTTCTCGAACTGCAGCGGCACGCCATAGGCGATCGAGGCGAGGATGGTCAGCTTGTGGGCGGCATCGATGCCCTCGACATCGAAGGTCGGGTCGGCCTCGGCGTACCCCAGCGCCTGGGCTTCGGCGAGGACGTCCTCGAAGGCCCGTCCCTGGTCACGCATATGGGTGAGGATGTAATTGCCGGTACCATTGATGATCCCGGCCAGCCACTCGATACGGTTGGCCCCAAGCCCCTCGCGCAGCGACTTGATCACCGGGATGCCGCCGGCCACGGCGGCCTCGAAGGCGACGATCACGCCCTTCTCGTGGGCAGCCTGGAAGATCTCGTTGCCGTGCACGGCGATCAGCGCCTTGTTGGCGGTGACCACGTGCTTGCCATGGTCGATGGCGGTAAGCACCAGCTCGCGTGCCACGTCGTAGCCGCCGACCAGCTCGACCAGCACGTCCACGTTGGGGTTTCTGGCCACCTCAAAGACATCGGAGGTGGTCTTGACGCCGGTGGTGTCGCAGTCCGGATTGTCGCGACGCATCGCCACCTGCTCGATGACGATGGGGCGCCCAGCACGCCGAGCGATCTCGTCGGCGTTACGCGTCAGCACATTGAAGGTACCGCCGCCCACGGTACCCAGACCACAGATTCCTACTCTCACCGGTTTCAACTCGCTATCCCCTTGCTTGTGTCGAGCATGATTGGCCACCGCGTCGGCGGCTCATTACTATCTCATTGTTCGTTCAATTCCAGCATCTCGGCCAGACGCTCGGCGGGCACGTAGCCCGGCACCATGCGGCCATCGGGCAGGACGATGGCCGGTGTGCCCTGCACGCCGACTTCCATGCCCAGATGATACTGCTCCTCGACCGGATTGTCGCAGCCCGTCGCACTGTTCAGCGTCTCCTCGCGCTTGGCCGCGGTCATCGCCTCGCTGCGGTTCTCGGCGCACCAGATCTGTCTCAGGATACGCCCCCCTTCCGAAGCCATGCCGGCCCTCGGGAAGGCCAGATAGTGCACCTCGATGCCCATTTGGTTGAGCTGCGGCACCTCCTCGTGCAGACGACGGCAGTAGGGGCAGGTGGTGTCGGTGAATACCTGTACCACCGCATGGCTCTGCTCGCCCCGGAAGATCACCTTGTCGGCATCGGGTACCGCGGCCAGCCGCTCGGCCCGTTCGGCATTGCGCGTCTGCTCGGTAATGTTCACCAGCCCCTGCGGGCCATTCTCGAAGATATCGCCGACCAGAAAGTACTGACCCTGACTATCGCTATAGAAGGTTTCGCCATTCTCCAGGCGCACCTCGAAGAAATCCGGCAATGGCGTCTCACGTATGCTTGCGACCGGCATTCGCTCGCCATGCACTTGCAGCCGCTCGGCCAGTGCCTGGGCCGTATTGGCCTGTACACCGCCGGCCAGGGTAAAGGCGGAGAGCGTGAACGTGGCCAGGCTGCCTAGCAGCGGCGAAAGAACTCGTTTCATGATCAACCTCGAGGATGGTGTTCGGCATGCAGCGCTTCCAGGCGCGCCTGGGCGACATGCGTATAGATCTGGGTAGTCGACAGGTCGCTATGACCCAACAGCAGCTGTACGACACGCAAATTGGCTCCATGATTCAATAAATGAGTCGCAAAGGCATGGCGAAGGGTGTGCGGCGAGAGCGGCTTGTCGATGCCGGCCGTTCTGGCATGCGCCTTGATCCGGTGCCAGAAGGTCTGACGCGTCATGAAGCCGTCTTGGCGGCCCGGGAATAGTGCAGGGCGGGTGATATCGGTCATCAGCGCACCACGTCCCGCCCGTAGGTAGCGCTCGAGCCAGATCAGCGCCTCCTCGCCCAGCGGCACCAGTCGCTCCTTATCGCCCTTGCCCACTATTCGCACCACGCCCTGGCGCGGATTGATCGAGTCCATTCTCAGGCCGACCAGCTCCGAGACCCGCAGGCCGGCGGCATAGAGGATCTCGAGCATGGCGCGGTCGCGCAGCCCAAGAGACGTTGCGGTATCCGGCGCTTGCAGCAGCCGCTCGACCTCCGCCTCGTCCAGCGTATCGGGCAGGCTCGGATTCAGCCTTGGCAAGCGCACCTCGCTCAAGGGGTCGTGGTCGATATGACCATTGGCCAGCGCCCAGCGATAGAAGCTACGCAGGCTCGACAGCAGACGCGCATTGCTGCGCAGCTGATAGCCTCCAGCGCGACGCTCCTCCAGCCACTGGCCCAGCCGCACCGATGATGGCGCAAGCAAGCTCTCGCCTTCGCACTGCAGATGTCGCTGCCACGCCTCCAGGTCGCGTCGATACGCCTCGAGGGTATTCTCGCTGGCTCCTCGCTCGAGCCAGAGCGCATCGAGAAATATCTCGATGGGGCTATCGACGTTTGTGGGCATGAGTCACTCTCCAGAACAGCGATTCCCTGGATATCGAACCCAGAACGCCGAAACCCCGCCCCGCATGAGCGGCGACGGGGTTTCGTTGGGCATGCCCGGAGGCATGCAAGTGCTAGCGGCGCCTCGGCGCTTAGGCCAGCTTTTCCTTGATGCGTGCAGACTTGCCGCTGCGCTCGCGGAGGTAGTACAGCTTGGCCTGACGCACGTCACCGCGACGCTTGACTTCGATAGTGGCGACCAGCGGGCTGTAGGTCTGGAAGGTACGTTCGACACCGACACCGTGGGAGATCTTGCGTACGGTGAAGGCGGAGTTCAGGCCACGGTTACGCTTGCCGATCACCACCCCTTCGAACGCCTGAAGACGCTCGCGAGTCCCTTCCTTGACCTTGACCTGGACGATCACGGTATCGCCTGGGGCGAAGGCCGGGACTTCCTTAGACATCTGCTCGGACTCGATCGCCTGGATCACCTTGCTCTTGCTGCTCATGACTTATCCTCAATAGTTACGATGCCGCCGCTATCGGCTGGCCGTGATCCCGACGCTCGACCCAAGGCACGAGGCGGGAATCGATGGGTGTATGACACAGGTGCAACCGGCGCTTCACGCTCCAGGTTACCCTGCACCGCCGCCCTGATCCTCTGGTGACAGGGCGTATTCGGCGATGAACTCATCGAGCAGCATCTGCTGCTCTCGATCCAACGCCTTGTCCTGCAATAGATCGGGACGCCTCAACCAGGTCCGCCCCAGTGACTGCTTCAACCGCCAGCGCTTGATCGCCCCATGGTGACCGCTCAGCAACACTTCCGGGACCGTGCGCCCATCGATCTGCTCGGGGCGAGTATAGTGGGGGCAGTCAAGCAGCCCGTCGTTGAACGAATCCTCGACCGCCGAGTCCTGATGGCCCAGTACTCCTGGCACGAGTCGCGCCGCGGCATCGATCAGCACCATGGCCGGCAGTTCGCCGCCACTGAGCACATAGTCGCCGATCGACCACTCTTCGTCGATATCGGCCTCGACGATGCGCTCGTCGACCCCTTCGTAGCGTCCGGCGACCACGACCAGGGGTCCACTTGCGGCCAGTGCCTGCACGCCACGCTGATCCAGCACCCGCCCTTGGGGCGAAAGGTAGATCACCTTGGCTCTCTGACCGGTACTCGCCTCGGCCTTGGCGCGCGCAGCATGGATCGCCTGGCGCAGCGTCTCGACCTTCATCAGCATGCCGGGTCCGCCACCATAGGGGCGGTCATCCACCGTGCGGTGCTTGTCCGTGGCGTAGTCCCGGGGGTTGCAGAACTCGAGTTCCAACAGACCCTGCTTGACCGCTCTGCCCGTCACGCCATAACGGCTGATCGCGTCGAACATCTCCGGGAACAGTGAAACAACCCCAATCCACACGGCAACGTTTCCAGGCAATCGCCCTGCCGAACTACGGCAGGCGCTGCGCATCAAGACTCGCTCAGAATTCGGGATCCCAGTCCACCGTCATCATGCCGGCGTCCAGATCCACCTTCACTATGACGTCATCGGGCAGGAAGGGCAGCAGCCGCTCCTTGCCATCCGACGTATTACCGTCACCCCTGACCACCATCACGTCATTGGCGCCGGTTTCGAACAGATAGCTGACACGACCCAGATCGACGCCCTCTTGCGTGACGACCCGCAGGCCTTCCAACTGGTGCCAGTAATACTCGTCCGCATCGAGCGACGGCAGGGCATCCTTGGGCAACAGTATCTCCGCCCCGGCCAACTGCTCGGCCTGCTCGCGCGACGCCACCCCCTCGAGGCTCGCCACCAGGCCTTTGCCCTGGCTACGCCCCTGACTGACACGCCGTGAGAACACCTTGCCATTCAGGCGAAGCTGCCACTCGGGGTAGTCGAGAATGCCGTCCATCGGACTGGTGTAGGAGTACACCTTCAGCCATCCCTTGACGCCGTAGGGGCTGGTCAGCTTGCCCAGCACCACGTGCCGGTCTTCACTGACGACGTCCTGCGTCGTTGCCGATACGTCGTTGGTCATGACCATTACCACATTTACTCAGGGCTCACAGACAGGCTCAGGCCTGCTTGCGGGCTTCCTTGATCAGTTCGGCAACGCGATCGGAGACCTGCGCACCCTGGCCCTGCCAGTGAGTGACGCGATCCAGGTCGACGCGCAGACGCTCTTCCTGACCACGTGCTACCGGGTTGAAGAAGCCAATGCGCTCGATGAAACGGCCGTCACGAGACTTGCGTGAATCGCTAACAGTCAGGTGATAGAAGGGACGCTTCTTGGCGCCACCACGTGCCAGACGAATGGTAACCATTGCGTTAACAGTCCTTCGGTTGGAGTTGCTGAAATCAATTGAGTCGTTCGGGACACGCTTTTTCGCGCGACCCTGCCACGAAGACGCAGCATTCTACGGAAATCGAGACGACATGGAAACCTTTTTCCATATCGCCCCTTCGAGCTAGCGCCAGGGGAAGCCGCCGGGACCGCCCATGCCACCACCACCGCCCATGGGGCCGCCGGGCCCGCCTGGACCTCCGCCGCCCATCATCCCGGACATACCGCGCATCATCTTCTGCATGCCGCCCTTCTGACCGGCCTTCTTCATCATCTTCTGCATCTGCTTGTGCTGCTTGAGCAGACGATTGAGGTCGGGCACCTGCAGGCCGGCACCGGCCGCGATACGGCGCTTGCGCGAGCCATTGATGATCTCGGGCTTGCGGCGCTCCTTGGGCGTCATCGAGTTGATCAGCGCCTCGAGCTTGCCCAGCTCCTTCTCGGGGCCCGGCCCCTGGGCGAGTTCCGCCATCTGGCCCATGCCCGGCAGCTTGCCGAGCAGACCGCCCATCCCACCCATCTTCTTGAGCTGCTGGAGCTGGTCGCGGAAGTCCTCGAGATCGAACCCCTCGCCCTTCTTGACCTTCTTGGCCAGCTTCTCGGCCTTGCCCTTGTCGACGGTGCGCTCGGCCTCCTCGATCAGCGACAGCACGTCGCCCATGCCGAGAATCCGCGACGCCACGCGGTCGGGGTGGAAGGGCTCGAGCGCATCGACCTTCTCGCCCATGCCCATGAACTTGATCGGCTTGCCGGTGACGTGGCGCACCGAGAGCGCCGCACCGCCGCGGGCATCGCCGTCGGCCTTGGTCAGGATCACCCCGGTCAGCGGCAGCGCCTCATGGAAGGCCTTGGCGGTATTGGCGGCATCCTGGCCGGTCATGGCGTCGACCACGAACAGCGTCTCCTGCGGCGCGATCGCCTTATGCAGGGCCTGGATCTCGGCCATCATCGCCTCATCCACCGCCAGACGCCCGGCGGTATCGACGATCACCACATCATGGAACTGGATCTTGGCGTGACGGATCGCCGCCTCGGCGATGGCCACCGGCCGCTGATCGGAACTCGACGGGAAGAAATCGGCACCGACCTCGCGCGCCAGCGTCTCGAGCTGGGCGATGGCCGCCGGGCGATAGATGTCCGCCGACACCACCAGCACCTTCTTTTTCTCGCGTTCGCGCAGGTAGCGCGCCAGCTTGGCCACCGAGGTGGTCTTGCCCGCCCCTTGCAGGCCTGCCATCAGCACTACCGCCGGCGCGCCCTTGAGGGCTAGCCCTTCGTTGGCCTCGCCCATGATCGCCTCGAGTTCCTGCTGGACGATCTTGACGAACTGCTGGCCCGGCGACAGGCTGCGCGACACCTCCTGCCCCACCGCACGCTCGCGCACACGATCGATGAACGCCTTGACCACCGGCAGGGCCACGTCGGCCTCAAGCAGCGCACGACGCACCTCGCGCAGGGTATCCTTGATATTGTCCTCGGTCAGTTTGGCCTGACCGCTGATGGACTTGAGCGTCCGCGATAGACGCTCCGTGAGATTCTCGAACATGGGCCTCTCCGGCGGAGCTTGCTTTGGCCAAGGATTATACGCGTTAGCGACGGCACTCTCCATGCATGCGTATGCTCCCAGCAGAGCGGGCGAGCGGCTGTGCGCCATGCCATGGATTCGGTATAGTGACACCCGATGTGTTTCCTTCAGCCACATTGCCGTCATCGACGGCGCATGGATAGCTACCGATGCAGGCCATTCCCTTTGCACTTGTCGCCATGGTTCTTTATCTGGGCGCCGCCTCCTGGCAGGCCCTGGCGCTGACGCGTCGCGTGCCGCAGCGCCCACCCCTGGTGCGTGGCGTAGGTCTGCTGGCGCTGATCTGCCATGGTTTGGTGATCGTCGCCTTCATGCAGGCCGCGCAGGGGTTATGGCTCGGGCTTTCGTCCAGCGCCGTGGTGGTCAGTGCGCTGATCGTCGCGGTCCTGCTCGGCGGCAGCCTGGTCAAGCCGATTCTCAACGCCTCGGTGGCGCTCTACCCGCTGGCCGCCGCCAGTCTGCTGCTGGCCGTCGGGCTGCCCCGTTCGGGCCAGGAGAGCGGCATGCCTCCAGGCATCGCGCTGCATGCGATTAGCTCGGCGCTGGCCTTTGCGCTACTGGCCATCGCCGCCGCTCAGGCGGTCTTGCTGGCGCTTCAAAATCATGCGCTGCGCCATCACCATATCCGCGGCCTGGTACAGTCGCTGCCGCCATTGACCACCATGGAGCGCGTGCTGTTCGAGCTGATCTGGGCCGGCATGGCACTGCTGACGCTCTCCATCGCCAGCGGCTTCATGTTTCTCGATAACCTGTTCGCCCAGCACTTGGTCCATAAGACGCTGCTCTCGCTGGCGGCCTGGGTAATCTTCTCCATCCTGCTGGCCGGGCACCACTTTCTCGGCTGGCGCGGCCTCAAGGCGGTACGCTGGACGCTGGGGGGCTGCGCTCTGCTGCTGCTGGCTTACTTCGGCAGCAAGTTTGCGCTCGAAATCGTCTTCCAGCGCGGCTGACCCCTAGACCTCGGTCGCCTTGACACACTGCTGGGGAATCCCTACAAACGAGCCTGGTACGCCATTGAGGATCCATTACACTTGAGCGACGACTTCCCCCTGGGACTGCTGTTCGGCCTGTTGTTTCTGCTCGTCTGCCTGTCTGCCTTCTTCTCCAGCTCCGAGACCGGCATGATGTCGATCAACCGCTACCGCCTCAGCCACGAGGCGAACAGCGGGGATCGCTCCGCCAAGCGTGTGCTGCGCCTGCTGGCACGCCCCGATCGGCTGATCGGCGTGATCCTGATCGGCAACAACTTCGTCAACAACCTCGCAGCCTCCATCGCCACGATCATCGCGATCCACTATTTCGGCGAAGTGACCGGGCCTGCAGTGGCCACGGCGCTGCTGACCATCACCATCCTCATCTTCGCCGAGGTCACTCCCAAGACCTACGCCGCCATCAAGCCTGAGCGCGTCGCCTACCCCACCTCGGTGGCGCTTGAGCCGCTGCTCAAGCTGCTCTACCCGCTGGTATGGCTGGTCAACGTCATCTCCAATGGCTTGCTGAGGCTTATCGGGGTCAAGAGCATCAGCGGCGGCGCGGATAACCTGACTCGCGACGAGCTGCGCACCGTAGTGCATGAGGCAGGTACGCTGATCCCACGACGCCACCAGGCGATGCTGCTATCGATCCTCGATCTGGAGAACGTCACCGTCAATGACATCATGGTGCCGCGTCACGAGGTGGTCGGTATCGACCTCGAGGACGATCTGGAGGAGATCCTGGCGCAGATCCGCACCAGCCAGCATACGCGGGTACCGGTCTACAAGGGCGACATCAACAACATCATCGGTATGCTGCATCTGCGCAATGCAGCGCGCTTCCTGTCAAAGAGCGAGATCACCAAGGCCTCGATCGTTCAGGAGGCCCGCGAGCCCTATTTCATTCCCGAGTCCACCCCGCTGCACACCCAGTTGCTCAACTTTCAGCAGCAGAAGCGACGCATCGGCATCGTGGTCGATGAGTATGGTGACGTGGAGGGGCTGGTCACACTGGAGGACATTCTCGAGGAGATCGTCGGCGAGTTCACCACCGACGTGGCGGGCATGCATCAGGAGATCCACCTGCAGGAGGATGGCAGCTACGTGATCGAGGGTACCGCCAACATCCGCGAGATCAACAAGTCACTGGGTTGGCAGCTGCCCACCGATGGTCCCAAGACACTCAATGGATTGATCCTCGAGCACCTCGAATCCTTTCCCGATGGTCCCGCCTGCCTGCAGGTCGGCACCACTCGCATGGAGATCCTGCAGGTCAAGGACAAGCTGATCACCTCGGCGCGCTGCTGGCCGCATACCCGGCGAGCCACTCGACACTCCTGACAAGAGCTCACCTTCTGCTCTAATCGGCATCAGCGATCAGGGGCGTGCCCCCAGCCAGGACGCACTCTTGCCACACACTGATCGGCCCCGGCCTTCAATTCACGCACCCGCGCCTCGAGCACCCCGCGACGCGCCTGTTCGGGCGTCAGCGGTTCGCCGAAGAATAGCGCCACCCTGGCCCGGAAGCGGCGCGGGAACTTGGTCAGCGCTCGTCCACTGCAGTGCGAGGTCCACGAGCCCCACAGCCCGGCCAGCCCGGCCGGCACCACCGGCACGGGATCGCGCGCCAGAATGATATCCAGGCCTCGCCGGAAGCGGTGTATCTCGCCATCGGTGGTCAAGCGCCCCTCGGGAAACAGCATCACCACGTCGCCCTGGCGTAAGGCACGGCTCACTTCGTCCAGTGCGCGCCGTACGCTGCCGGGATCGTGTCGTTCGGAGTCCACCGGAATCGCGCCTACGATGCGAAACCACCAGTTCAGCCAGGGGGACTCATAGATGGGGCGATCCATCAAGAAACGCAGCGGTCTGGGGCTGGCGCCGCCGATCACCAGTGCATCCATGAAGCTCACGTGGTTGCAGATGACCAGCGCCGCGCCGCGTGCCGGAATGTGCTGACGCCCGCGAAAGCGCAGGCGATAGATGAGGTGCACCAGAGCAAATATCAACAGGCGCAGCACCGGGCGCGGATTGCGAATCATCAGCCCCACGCCGACCAGCAAAGCGATGAGCCCCAGGCCACCCATGAAAGGCTGCGGCCCCATGCCGAGCCAGACGCTCATGACGACACCGACGAGTAGCGCCATCGCCATCAGCAGCGCAGCGAGAATATTGTTGATGGCTATCATGCGGGCACGGCCCTCCTCTTGTGTCATCAGTTGTATCAGGGTCTGCAGCGGTACGATGAAGAGACCTCCCCCCACGCCCGTCATGCCCAGCGCCAGCAGCATCTTCCATAAATCGTACTGCGCGATCCGCTGGGCGAGGGATTGATCGTCCCCCGCAAGTACCGGTGTCGTCGAGAGGACAAGCCCACCGGCGCCCATCAATAGCGCGCCGATCACCACCAGCCCCAACTCCAGACGACCGGCGGAGAAGCGCGCGCAGAGCAGGGCGCCCAGAGCCGCGCCGATCGTCAGTACCGCCAGCAACAAAGAGAACAGCGTCGTCGCTCCTCCGACCACCCCATGGGCCCAGCCGGGAAGCTGGAGCAGATAGCTGGTGCCGAGAAACCAGAAGATGCCGAGCCCCAGCATGGCGAGCAGCAACGGACGGCTCGGCCCTGCGACGCTCAGGCGTGGCGCTGGGGTACGCGGGGGGACGATGCGCGCCTCTCGAGAGGGCAGAAAAGGTATCGCCAGGCTCGCCACCAGCCCCAGCAGGGCAGTCGCGATGATCACGAGCACAGCCGTCAGCCTCGACCACTCCGGCAACCCGGCGACCCAAGCCCCCAGCACGAGTCCCAACGAAAGAGCCAGAAAGGTCCCCAGGCTTATCCAGGCATTGCCGCTCACCCACTCGGTGGGCAGGAGATGCTGTGGCAGAATGGCGTACCTCACCGGGCCAAACAGTGCGGCCTGCCCCCCCAGCAGCAGCGGCAGGAGATAGAGCAGCGGCCCGCTGGCCAGCCAGATCAGCAGCGCCGCCAGCAGCGCGATGCCCAGCTCGAGCAGTTTCAACCGCCGAATCAGTCGCGACTTGTCGAGGCGGTCGCCAAGCACGCCTCCCCACAGCGAAAGGAGCAGAAGCGGAGCGATGAGGAGCCCTAACAGCAGCCCGGGAGCGATCCCCTCCTCGCCAGCGGCTGGCGTCGCTAGGTAACCGAACAGAAAGGCGGTGTTGCCGACTCCCAGCGCCTGGGTCCAGAACAGCGGAGCAAAATGTCGCTGCGTGATCAGTGCTGCACTCACGCCTGTGCCGGAATATGGTCAAGGCCAGCCAGGATGGTCACCAGCAGTTGATCGATCAATTCACCTACCTCCAGCTGCTGGCCCTGCCAATAGCCGAGTCGTTCGTTGAGCCCCAACTGGACCAACCCGTGGACGCTTCCCCACAGGGTACGACCCAGGCGCTGCGCCTCGAGATCATCCAGTGCCGGCTGGTACTCCCTGAGCGTGGCTTCGACGCGCAGGAACAGCACGCCGATCATTTCGCTCTGCCGCTGATCCAGCTCGCCCTCCTGGGCCAGCGGGTAGTCGAACAGCAACTGCCAGCGATAGGGATCCTGCCTGGCGAAGTGCCAATAGGCCCGCGCCAGGGCCTTGAGGCGCTGCTTGGGACTGGCGTCGGCCTGCTCCTCGATCGCCAGGTGCAGCTGGGCCAAGGTATCGATGTTGACGTGCTGTAGCAGGTTGCCGAAACTGCCATATAGCTTGAGCAGGGTACTCGGCGCACAGCCCACCTCACGTGCCAGCGCTCGAAGCGACAGGGTGTGCACGGGGTTCTCCCGCAGCCAGGCATCGCATGCCAACATGACGTGGGCATGCAGCGCCTCGGGCGCGTGCTGTCTGGGACGGGCCATCGATTTCCTCGCATGTTGACAGATCAAGCCGAGGAGTAGCTCAGCATTTGTCGAACACTGTTTTCGACCAGCATATCGATACCGCGCACAAACGCAAGCCCGGAACGAGAGGATCTTTGCAATTCGCTTTCCCGAGTGGCGTGAGTTGCGTACCCTGACGTCTCGCCCACGCCAGGAGATTGAATGGCCGGCCGACTCTATATCAGCCCGACTGCCCCCGACGCACTCCTGCTCGGGCTTCATGTCGACATGCCGCTGCTGTCCGGGGCCAACCGCGCGCCGAGGAACCCGGTGTCGATGATTCGTCAGCGCCAGCAGGGGTTCGGACTGACAACCGCCTTCTGGGGCCTGACACCGCCCTGGCTCAAGGTGCTCGATCATGCCCCGCACTGTGCCCGGGCGGAATCACTCGCCTCACGCGACATGTTTCGCGAGGCATTCGGTGCGCGCCGCTGTTTGATCCCGGCCAGCGGCGTCTACCTCTGGAAGCCGCAGCCACGTTTCAAGCAGCCCTTTCTCGTGACCCGCGCCGATCGCGGCCCGCTGTTGCTGGCGGGGCTCTGGTGCCGTTACCACACCACGCTGACCGCTCACCATGACTCGACCGCACTGATCACCGTGGCCACCAACACGCTGCTGGCCCCGTTAAGTGATCGCTTTCCGGCCGTGATTGCGCCCGCCGACGCCCCCGCCTGGCTCGATCCAGCGACTCCGATGGGCATGGTCGAGCGCATGCTCATGCCGGCTCCTTTGGAACTGTTGGGCGCTTTTCCGGTATCAAGACGAGTCAATGATCCGCTTGACCAGGATTGGGGCTGTGCTCACCCCACCGGCCCCATGCTTCGCTGGACCACCTCACAGGAGACATGATGCCTACTCTGTCCTTATCGAAGGCTGCCCTATGCCGCCTCGTCGCCATGGCGCTCGTTCTGGCACTGGGCACCAGCCTGATGCCGGTCCAGGCGGACGACGACGGTATTGCGGCCGTCAAGACGCCTCGCGTCAGTCCACACGACACCCGCGACTACCGCCTTCTGACCCTCGACAATGGGCTCCAGGTACTGCTGGTGAGCGATGGGGAGGCCGACAAGGCCGCCGCCTCGATGAATGTCAGCGTAGGCAGTGCTCATGACCCCGAGGATCTGGCCGGCCTTGCGCACTTTCTTGAGCACATGCTGTTCCTGGGCACCGAGGAGTTTCCTGAAGCGGATGCCTATCAGAGCTATATCAACCGTCACGGCGGGACTCACAACGCCTTCACCGCCCCCCAGGACACCAACTACTTCTTTGATATCGAGCCCGAGGCGTTGCCCGGAGCGTTGGAGCGTTTCAGCCGCTTCTTCGTCTCGCCCCTCTTCAATGCCGACCAGCTCAGCAGCGAGCGCAGCATCGTGCATTCCGAGTATCAGGCGCGCCGGCGAGACGAAGGGCGTCGCGAGCTCGACGTGATGAACCAGCTGCTCAATCCCGATAACCCCACCACTCAGTTCGCCGTGGGTAGCCGCGAGACCCTAGCGGATCGTCCCGAGGGCGAGCCAAGCCTGCGTGAGCGGGTGATCGAATTCTACGAGCGCTACTACGATACCAATCTCATGCAGCTGGCGATCGTCGCACCCCAGCCGCTCGATGAACTGGAAACGCTGGTACAGGAGCGCTTCACCGATATCGCCAGCGGCGACCGCTCTCGCCCGCAGATCGAGGCACCGCTGGTGCGTGAGGGAAGCCTGCCGATGGCGGTCGAGATCCAGTCGCTACGCGACAGCCGTCGTCTACGCTTTTTGTTCCCCATGCAGGACCCGCGCGACGACTACCGTACCAAGCCGGCCGATTACATCGCGCACCTACTGGGCCATGAGGGCGATGGCAGCCTGCTGGCGGTACTCCGCGATGCCGGACTTGCCGATGGTCTCTCCGCCGGTGTGAGCCGTAGCGACGGTAACCAGGCGCTGTTCTCGATCGATATCAGCCTGACGCCCCGCGGCGCCGAGCAGCAGGCCGTCATCCAGGCCACCCTGATGCAGGCCATCGAGCAGATTCGCGACGAGGGTCTCGATGAGTGGCGCTACACGGAGCAGACCAGTCTTGCCGAGCAGCAGTTCCGCTTTCAGCAGCATGGCGCCCCCATGCAGAGCGCCATGAGTCTGGCCATGAATTTGGCCTACTACCCGAGCGAGGACGTCAACTACGCCTCCTATCGCATGGATGGCTTCGATCGCGAGCAGATCGAGCGCTACCTCTCGGCACTGACCCCCGATAACATGACCAGGATCTACAGCGCCCCTGACATCGAGGGCGACCAGACCTCTCCCTGGTTCGATGCCGACTATCGTGTCGAGCAGCCCGAGGCCTGGGAGAGCGCCGAGGCTCTCGACGGCCTCGCCCTCCCCTCGCCCAATCCTTATGTCGCCGAGGATCTGACCCTTATCGAAGAGCAGGACAGCCTACCCGTGCAACTGGTCGATACCAACGGCTTCACGCTGTGGCATCAGACCCACTCGGGCTTCAATACCCCCACCGTCGAATGGCGCTTCAGTCTGCAGCATCCTCAGGTGGCCCAAAGCGCTCGTGACGCGGCCCTGACACGACTGCTGGCCGGCTGGCTCGACGACAGTCTCAACGAAACGTTCTACCCGGCGCGTCTGGCGGGTCATCGCTTCGAGTCCTACGCCCACTCGCGCGGCATCACGCTCTCCTTCTCGGGATGGCGGGATCGTCAGGATCTGCTGATGCGCCAGGCACTCTCCCAACTGATCGAGGGCACCATCGATGACGCCAGCGTCGACCGGGTCCGCTATCGCCTGGTGCGGGAGTGGCGTAATGCGCCCCAGGGCGCCCTGCACCAGCAGGCCAACCGCACCCTGGGCGAAGCCCTGGTACGGCCACAGTGGTCCACTCCCGCCCTGCTGAAGGCCATCTCCGAGCTCGACGCGGATGACCTGCGAGAGTTTCGACAGCAGTTCCTCGATGCGCTGCGCATCGAGGCCATGGCGGTAGGCAATCTGCGCTCGGAGCTCGCCGAGCGCGAAGCCAGCCTGGTAGCCAATGCGCTGCGCCCCCGACTCGGCGGCGATGCCATTACCTCGCTGACTCCCTTGCAAGGCAAGGGGCTGCCCGACCTGCACCCACAAACCACTCGCGAAGAGTCAATCGTGCTGCGCTATCTGCAGGGCCCCAACCGCTCTCTGGAGAGTCAGGCGAGACTGGCGATACTCGGTCAACTGATCGATACGCCGTTTTATACACGCCTACGTAGCGAGGAGCAGCTGGGCTATGTGGTCCACGCGGGCTATTCGCCTCTGCTCGATGCCCCCGGCCTGGCGCTTCTGGTGCAGTCGCCCGACACTACTCGCGAGGTGATTCAGGAGCGTATCGATCTCTTTCTCGACGATTTCGAAACCTACCTGGCCGAGCTGGATGACGACGCCCTTGCCCCCTACCGCCAGTCGGTGCGTGATAGCCTGCTGCGTCGCGACACCTCGCTGGGGGCTCTGGCCAACCGCCTGTGGATAGCGCTCTCCTATGGCGATACCGACTTCGACCGCCGTGAGCGTCTGGCGGCACAGGTCATGCAGACCGGTACCGATGAGTTGTGCGATACCTGGTCGGCCCTGCGCGAACGCGAAGCGATCAATGTCACCTTCGACCCGGGCGATACGCCGAGCGATATCACCTCGCTGACCGAAGGGCTACAACCGCTTCCCGACGGCGAGGACTGATTCCTCATCTCCAAACGCATCACGCCCGGACGAACTTGTCCGGGCGTGATGCGTTCTGACCGAGAAAACGCTAGCCGAAGGCCTGCGGCGGCATGATGGCCTCGACATGCATCACCAGCTCCTCCAGCACTTGCCGCTGGTCGTCATCCAGCGCTACCTGATTGAGGCGTTCGATCTCGCGAGCGAATCCCTGCAGGGTCAACCCCCCAAGCGTGCTGTCATTCATGCGTGCCCAGCGGTAGGCATCCCAGCGGGCATTTTCACTACTCGAGAGGGTGTCGGGATAACTGCGGGCGCGCAGACGGAACAGCATCTCCTCCAGGCGCGGATCCTGAAACGCGAAGGGGGTATCGCCCAGCGACCAGGGGTCGCTCTTCAGCGCACGCTGCATCTCCTTGCGGTCCGCCGGTGAAAAGAAGCCACCTGAGTAGAGCATCATGTCCGGGTCGTGCGGCCCCTCGGCCGGCGGCTCGGCAAACGCCTGCGCCGCCTTGCGCGCCGCTTCTGGGTGGGCGCAAAGCGTCTTCCAGTGCTGCTCACAGCGCGCCCGATCGAGGCAGAGGCGGGCCGCCACCGGTTCGGTGACCGCCTTGATCGGCATTACCACCGGGCTGCGGTTGATGTGGATCACCTTGAGCGGTATCCGCGTTTCCCCCTCGGCAAGCTCATCGGCGCTGACGAAGACGCGTGCGCGTATCTCCTCGACGGAGAGTTCGAACAAGGGAGTTGGGTCCTCCGAGAGATCGTAGACGATCACCCCGTTGGGATTGAGGGGGTGTTCGGCCAGCGGCACCACCAGGGCACCGCAGCCACGACTGGCGGGATAGCGGCGCGAGATATGCAGCATCGGCTTGCGCAGTGGGATATCCAGCAGCCGGGCGACCTCGCGCTTGCTGCGCAGCCGCAGTAGGAAGTCGAATAGCTGAGGATTGCGTGCCTTCAGCAGTCGCGCCAGGGCAATAGTGGCACGCACATCGGCCAGGGCGTCATGAGCCCCGGCATGTTCGATGCCGTTGGCAGCCGTCAGATGTTCGAGCTTGAAGCTCGGCGTGCCATCATCGCGCTTCGGCCATTCGATACCCTCGGGGCGCAGTGCATGAAAGGCCCTTACCACATCGATCAGATCCCAGCGCGAATTGCCATTCTGCCACTCACGGGCATAGGGATCGATCAGGTTGCGGTAGAAGAGATGGCGACTGACCTCATCGTCGAAGCGCAGGCTGTTGTAGCCCAGCACGCAGCTACCGGCTTCGCTCATCAAGGCGTTGATGCGCTGGGCGAACTCCACTTCGGGCATGCCGCGTCGACGCACCTGCTGGGGAGTGATGCCGGTGATCAGGCAGGCCTGGGGGTGCGGTAGGTAGTCATCGGCGAGCTTGCAGTACCACATGATCGGCTCGCCGATCTCGTTTAGGTCGGCATCGGTTCGAATGGCGGCAAACTGAGAGGGGCGATCACGGCGCGGGTCGGCGCCGAAAGTCTCGTAATCGTGCCACAGAAAACACTGTGGCGCGGCGTTGGGCTGCGCCATGGGCAATCTCTCTTCAGCGGGCCGGGAGCACAGCCTATCACAGCCCACACTCCCTGGCAGCGCTCAGGCCGCATTGCAGACGAGCGGCATGCACCGGGACTATCGCCACTAGCTGCGCGGCAGTGTCACATTCAGCTCGAGCACCGAGCAGTCATCGTCACGATCGAGACTGATGTTGATGGCGTCCTGATCCACCTTGACGTAGCGGCGAATCACTTCGAGCAGCTCACGCTCCAGCATCGGCATGTAGTCCGGCTGATCGCGCTGGCTGCGCTGGTGGGCCACGATGATCTGCAGCCTCTCCTTGGCGACAGAAGCGGTCTTCTTGCGTTCGCCTCTGAGAAAATCCAGTAGTTTCAACGGCGACCTCCCCCGAATACTCGGCTCAGCAGACTCTTCTTCTGGAACTCATGGAAGCGCAGCGGGACCTCTTCACCGAGCAGGCGCGAGACCGTATCGGTATAGGCTTGGCCCGCATCGCTCTTGATGTCGTGAGTGACGGGCACCCCCTGGTTGGAGGCTCTCAGTACCGCCTCGGACTCGGGGATCAGGCCAATCAGATCGATGGCCAGGATTTCACGGATGTCGTCGAGATTGAGCATGTCGCCGTCATCGACCCGTGCAGGGTTGTAGCGGGTGATCAGCAGATGCTCCTTGATCGGATCCTCGCCACGCTCGGCACGCCGAGTCTTGGAGGCCAGCAATCCCAGGATGCGGTCCGAGTCGCGTACCGACGAGACCTCCGGGTTGGTGACCACCACCGCTTCGTCGGCATAGTACATGGCCAACTGGGCGCCACGCTCGATGCCGGCTGGCGAGTCACAGATGATGTAATCGAAATCCTTCGCCAGCGTCTCGAGTATCTTCTCGACACCCTCGGTTGTCAGGGCATCCTTGTCGCGTGTCTGGGAGGCCGGAAGAATGTGCAGGTTGTCGACGCGCTTGTCGCGGATCAATGCCTGATTGAGTCCCGCCTCGCCCTGGATCACGTTCACCAGGTCATAGACCACGCGGCGCTCGCAACCCATGATCAAATCGAGGTTACGCAGCCCCACGTCAAAGTCGATCACTACCGTCTTGTTGCCACGCAGGGCGAGGCCGGTGGCAATCGCAGCCGCGCTGGTGGTTTTTCCGACCCCGCCTTTCCCGGAGGTCACTACGATGATCTTGGCCAAGATAAACGTCCTGTCGCTAGTCGCTATAAATGGTGTGGGGTGAGCCACTGGGGCTCATGAGCCTAGCTCAGCGAGGCGATGGCCAGTTGGTCGTCGTCGCTGAGACGGACCTGCACGGGAGTCCCGAGCAACCGTGGGTCGATATCTTCCAAACGCTTGTAATGACCCGCCACCGAGAGCAGCTCGGCATGCAGTTCCCGACAGAAGATGCCCGCCTGGCGATCACCATGAATTCCCGCCAGAGCCCGGCCGCGCAAGGCGCCGTAGACATGGACACTACCGCCGGCCAACACCTCGGCACCGGCATTCACCGCGCCGATCACCACCAGGTCGCCTGTCGGTGCCGTCACCTGCTGACCGGAACGCACGGTACCGCGATGAATGCGACCACCGCTTGCCACGGTCACCGGCAATTCGATTTCGGCGGCATCATCGGAGAGTGCCATCTCTTGGACGGGCGTGACACTCTCCAGCGTGCGCGGCTTGATGTCCTGCGGCGGAAACCAGCCCAGCCCCAGCGCCCAGGCCGACTGCTTGACTGGGTCGGAACCGCCGCGCACAGCGACCGGCAACAACTTGTGCGCCCGGCATACTGCACAGATCCGCTCGAGCGCCAGGTGGGGCTCATCGAGCTTTTCCACGCTGAGCACTACCGGGGTATGCTGAAAGAAGGCCGGCGACTGGCTGACCTTGCTGGCCAGTTGCGTGCGGATCTGCTCAGGGTCGGCACTGACCAGTTCCATGACCGTCATGGGGAGCATACCGCCTTTGAAAGTGAAGGCGATGCTTTCCCTGTCCATGTTCAGGCTCATAGCCGGACTCCACGCGTCGGTTGATGTGAGTAAAGCTAAGCGAGGGGAGTTCCCCCTGCAACTGATCATAAGACCAGCCGTGGCTCTTGTCAGCGCTTCGATACCCAGCGAGGGCGGTTTCAGGCTTTTACGCCACATCGACTCATGCTTAGATAAGTTTCGCAGACCACTACAGGAATGTGCGTCGTTATGTCAGGAAGGTTCATGTCAGGATGGTTTCGCCAGCTCTTTTCTCCCAGCTGGCAGCACCCGGACCCCAAGCGCCGGCGCTTGGCCTGCGAGGGGCTGGATGCCAGCAGTACCGATGACCGGGTAATCCTCGAACGTCTTGCCATCGACAGCGATGCCGGTGTACGTCAGAGCGCCCTGGCAAGACTCAACGACCCCGACCGCCTGCTGGAACTGAAAGGAAATGAGCAGGATAGCCCCGAGCTGCTGGGGCGCCTGACAGCGCTGCTGATCGGTGCCGACGGCGGCCTTCCCCTTGACCGGCGACTTGAGTGTGTCGAGCGTCTCGCCGATGCGGCGCTACTCGCCGAGGTCGCCCTGCATGGCGACAACCAGCAACTGCGCCTGGTGGCCCTGGCAAGCATTTGCGATGACGAAGAAGAGACGCTGATCCTGCAAGCCTGTGAGAACGGCATTGCCGCCGTGCGCCATGCCGCCGCCGGCCGTATCGCCAGCGAAGAGGGGTTGGCCCGACTGGTGCGCCAGGCACGACGCGACAAGCAGGTCGTGCGCCTTGCCCGCGAGAAGCTCAACCGGCTGCGTGCCGATGCCTCGCAGAGTGCCGCTCGCCGGGCCGAGCGCGAGCGCATCCTGCAGACCCTCGAGCGGCATGCCCAGCATACCTGGGAGCCACTCTATGGTGGCCATTACCGTCACCTGAAGCGCAAGTGGGAAGGGCTTGGCGACGTTCCCAGTCCTGAACAGGAGCAGCGTTATCAAGAAGCCTGCCTACTGTGCCGCAAGACGCTGGCCGACCATGAGGCCCAGCAACATGTCCATGAGGCCGCCGATCGCCGACGTGAGGATGCCGACCAGACACGAGAATCGCTGCTCGAGGCGTTTGAGGAAGCTATCACCGGATTACGCGAAGACAAGAGGCTCGCCGCTCAGGATATCGACAGCCTGCGTTCTCAGAAACAACTACTGACCAATCGCTGGCAGACGCTTTCCGACAAGCACCCCCCCGATGAGGCGCTGAGCCTACGCTATGACACGACGCTAGAGGCGTACGACTACATCGGCCATGCCTGGGAGCGCTTCCGGGCCCAGAGCACCGCTATGGAAGAGGCCCTTGGCGAGCATGATGTGGCCCGACTGAGAGAGCGCCTCCACGCCTGCGCCTGGCCTGATGATCTCCCCTTGCCATCGCTACTGGCCAAGGCCACTGCCGCCCTCACTCTCGACGCCGCCCTCCCGGCGGAAGTACACCGCGAGCCCTTCCTGCAGGAACTTCAGCAGGTGCAGTCGCTACTCGAGCGTGGCGCATTCAAGAGCGCCAGCCGTCTGCACCAACGCCTGCGTCAGCGCAGCGAGCTCCTCGCAGAGCAGGATCGCCAAGAGCTGCTGCCTATCCTCAAGCGGCTCGGGGCCCAGCTTGCCGAGTTGCGTGATTGGCGAGGCTTCGTTGCCGGGCCGAAACGTACCCAGCTCTGTCAGGCGATTACCGAATTGGCCGACGACACGATGCTGGCGGAGCCCGAGATCGACCGACGCCATCGTCAGCTGGTCAGGGAGTGGAAAGTACTGGGAGACGCCGCCGTCAATCGTGAGCTCGCCGCTCACTTCCGCAGCGCATCCGACCGCATCCATGCTCGCCTGGCCCCTTGGCAAGCACAGCGCGACGCCCAGCGCCAGCGTAATCTGGAGGCTCGGAAAGCACTCTGCGAGCAGCTCGAAGCGCTGCTCAACCAGCCCGACCCGGCCGCCAACCCCGACGTGCTCCGCGAAATTCGCGACAAGTCGCGCGAACAGTGGCAGCGCTACTCACCCGTGCCACGCAAGCAGTCCGATAGCATCGGGCGCCGCTTTGGCCGGGTGCGCCACGGCTTGCAGGCACTGATCGACCGCCGCGCTCAGGAGATCGCCACGGCCAAGCGTGAGCTGATCGAACAGGCCGCAGCACTGCTCGAGAGCGAGGCCCCAAGCCACCAGCGCGCCGAACGGGCCAAGGCGCTTCAGCAACGCTGGCGCGACCTGGGACGGGCGCCCAAGGGAGAAGAGCAAGCCTTGTGGCGTGAGTTTCGTGCCCTTTGCGACCGCATCTTTGCCGGCCGCGAAGCTGAGCGCAACGATCGCGTCCAGCGCGCCAAGGCTCAGCTCGATGTCATGCAAGCCTTGATAGACAGGCTGGATAGCTGGCACCCCACCCGCCGAGAGGATGCCGCTCAGCTCGACCAGGCGCTGGCTGAGGCGGAGCAGCTGGAGCCGCTGCCCGCGGGACGCCGTACCGAGGGCATGCGCAAGCGCTGGCAAGGTATCGTGCGCGCACGGCGAGAGCAGCTCGCTCGCGTGGACATCAGCGAAGAAGTGGCCCGCTGGAAAGCGCTGCAGCCACTACTCGGCGCGCACTTGTCAGCCGATGCTGCGACACTTGAGGGCGCCCCTGCCGAGCCGGTCGCTGCTGGTGAAGCCTTGGATGGTGACATGGTCCGGGCCCATCAGCGACGCAACGCCATACGCCAACACCCCCCCGAGCCGCTCGAGGTGGAGGAAGCACTGGCTCGCCTGCGCGTCCATCTGGCGCTGCTCGCCGGCGCCCGAGTCAGCCAACGTGACGACCCCCTGCGCCTGGCGATACAGGTCGAACGACTCAATGAAGGACTGGGGCGCGAGCGCAGCAAGGCCGAGGAGCTTCATGAAGTACTGTACGGTATCCTGGCCACCGGTCCGGTGTCAGCATCGCTCTGGGAACGCGAGGCACCTGAACTCGATGCCGCCCTTGCCCACCTGCTGCGCTTGTCGGTCTACTCAAGCGCTCCGACAACATCGCAAACCGAGCGACAAAAAAACGCGAGATCTTAATCTCGCGTCATTTCATAAAAGGGCTAGCCTGCTCGCTCAGCCCATGAACTGGCCACCGTTGATATCCAGGTTGGCCCCGGTGATGAACCCCGATTCGCTATCGGCCAGGAACACCACCGCTCGCGCAATCTCTTCTGGCGTGCCGAAACGCTTGACGGGGATTCCCTCTCGAATCGACTCGCGGACCTTCTCGGGAATCTTCATGATCATGTCGGTGGCGATATAGCCAGGCGACAGCGTATTGACGGTGATGCCCTTGGTGGCGGTCTCTTGGGCCAGCGACATGGTCAGGCCATGCATGCCCGCCTTGGCGGCGGCATAATTGACTTGCCCGAACTGCCCCTTGCGTCCGTTGATCGAGGAGATATTGATGATCCGACCATAGCCCGCCTCGAACATGTCCTCGATCACGCTACGGCAAGTATTGAAGACACTGTTGAGGTTGGTGTCGATCACCTCATGCCACTGGTCGGGGGTCATTTTCTTCATGGTGCCATCACGGGTGATACCCGCGCAGTTGACCAGCACACTGACCGGCCCATAGGTCTCGCGAATCTCGGTGACGCCCTTCACGCACGCCTCGTGATCCGTTAGATCCACCCCGGAAAGGGCAATATTGTCGAAACCTTCGGACTTCTGCGTCTCGAGCCAGTTCTTGGCTTTTTCAGGATTGTGGTATCCCGCAACCACTTGGTAACCCTCCTTGGCCAAGGCACGACAAATGGCGGAGCCGATACCCCCGGTACCACCGGTAACCCAGGCTACGGGTGCTGTCTTTGTCATTGCTAATCTCCTGATATCTATGCCATAGAACCACTGAATGTCAGAGTAGAACATTTATCAGTGGAGTGTTGTTGTTGGCGTATGTGAGCGGCTTCCTAGGCGTCCTTCTGCAGTATGAATGCTTTACCCGCCCTGTGCACGATTGACAGTCCTGCCCTTGACATAAGACAAATCATGTGTAGAATACGCTCCACGTTGATGCGGGGTGGAGCAGTCTGGTAGCTCGTCGGGCTCATAACCCGAAGGTCATCGGTTCAAACACCTTCTCCAGCGACAGCCTTCGCGGTGCCGCCACCGCCGCCTTGACGGCCGGTGCCACCCGTGGCATGACCGACCGCGTCTGGGGAACCCAGACCAATTCCACCACCGGCGCCACCACCAACCTTAACCTCAGCTTCGGCAATGGTAGCGACATCGCCCGCTTCGCCGGGCAACGCGCCACCCAGGCCGCCATCGATGCCGGCATCCGCACCGCCATCGCAGGCGGCAGCCTCGGCGATCATCTCGGCGACAGCCTCGAGAACGCCGTGGCACATGTGGTCAGCGGGGTGCTGTTCAATGCCGTGGGCGACGTCAGTCATGGTCGCTTCGCTAACGCCAGCCCCGAGAAAATCGCTCTACATGCCTTGGTGGGAGGCCTGACTGCCGAAGCCATGGGCGGCGACTTCAAGACCGGGGCGCTGGCGGCAGGCGCCAATGAAGCCCTGGTGGAGTACCTAGACAGCCACCTGGGCAGTGACCCCGAAACGCGAACCCACCTCCTGACCACCGCCTCGCAACTGGTGGGTATCGTCGCCGCCGAGCTGGTCAACGGCGATGTGAACGATGGAGCGTTTATTGCCGGGCAGGCAACGCGGTATAACTACCTGCGGCATGATCAACTCGCCATGGCGCGTGCCGAGCTGGTGGGCTGTGACGGCGACAGCGACTGCATGGCCGATGTGGTAGCTCGCTATCAGGCTATCAGCGAAGAGCAAAACAAAGCCGCTATCGAAGCCTGTAGCACCGATTTGGCTGCCTGTCAGGAACACTCGCTCGCCGCAGCGGATGGTGAATACGCCCGCTACGGGGATGACGCTCTGTGGGATCTGTCAAACGAAGCGTTGCCCTACATGCAAGCCTTGTTCGATGAGAACATCGGCGTGCAGAATAGCCTGGGTGAAGCGACCATTGCCCGTGCCTTGGAGGAAGGGGCGGGATTATCGCCGGAGGTCGCGGCTCTGCTGGCTGCAGCCCCGTGGGGGGTTAATAGGAAAGCAACCACCACGGGGTACTTTGGTGGGGCTAAGCCGCGTAACATTGAAGAAGCTCAATTCCTTGCCAATGCTCAGGCAACGTTTGAGAATAGTTCCACGTGGACTGGCGTCGTCAGGCACCGAGACGAGTTAGTCATTCAGCGCTCAGATATTGAGCTAAGTCCACAGAATGCTACTGCAATGAAGAATGGATATGCACCACGCGTAAAAAATTCTAATGGGGAGTGGGAGCAAGTTCAGCTGCACCACGTAGGGCGCGAAACTGGAAAAATGATAGAGGTAACAAAGTCACAAAATACATATAGCCCCACGACGGGTGGTCCGCTCCACATTCCTGGACCTGGAGCTCCTGTAAGGCAGCGTGACTATACGTCGACTTATTGGAAGGAAAGGTATCAAGAGTTTGTTCGTCAAGGCTTGATTATAGAGTAGGAGAAGCATATGTCCCCGAAGGAAAGATTTGAAAATAATGTAGAGTTAATTGCTGGTGGTGTTTCTCAGGAAAAGATAGAAGAGGCTGAGGATAAGCTTGGAGTCATATTTCCACATGAATACAAAGAATTTTTAAGTAGCTTCGGAGCGGGCGGAATATGTGGCCACTATATCTATGGCTTAGTTGATAGTGAAAAGAATGACCCGCCATTGTGGGAGGATGTGGTTGTAAATACACAGCGCTTGAGAAAGAGTGCTGGTTATTGGGAGGAGAATGCTCACTTTATTCCGATTTCTGATGATGGCATGGGGATGACGTTTTTTCTTGATGCCAGAAAATCACCCGAAACACATATTTGGGCGATAGGGCCGGGGGTTGAGAAGCTCGTTTCAGTAGGGTTTTATAAATTTTTTATCGATTTCTCTGAAGGCGAGCTATAATATTTTATAGCATCATTTTATCCTTGGTTGACGCGGCGAAAATTTTTCAGATTTGGCGATGAATCATGGGCGCACCCATCGAGCCCACACCATCGACAGTCAGACCCGGGTGCAATCCACCACCCTCGATGCCGGCGGCGACCTGCTCTTGCAAGCCGGCAATAATCTACGCCTCACCGCCAGCCAGCTGCAGGCCGGTGGCAGCGCCGCCCTGCTGGCCGGCAATCGGATCGACCTGCTCACCGCCCAGGAGGAGGACTACTCCCTCTACGAGTACCGCCGCAGCGGCTCGCCAGGCATCCATCGCAACGCCCCGTGCTCACCGCACGGGGCTTTTTTATGGCGGGGGGGGATAGGGCAGGGTTTTTAGGCGCCAGGGGCAGGGGTAATTCCTTGGGTGGTTTGTCTCTCTTTGTGATGTTCTCTATAGCGCTGAGCGCCTCTCCTGACGCGAAATGTAAGCGCTTAAGCTTGCGATTGGTCTTGTCAAGAGCTGCTGGCGGCTCTAAAGAGGATGAGAAGGCCTTGCGCAATGTGCGAGAGGCGGTAGTAAAGGACTTATTTGGCGGGAAAGGCGGCTAAGGGTTGTAAGGTGAAGAGCAATTCGCTATGATTACGCCCGCTGTCGCGTAGGCTGCCTGCAAAGGGCAAAAGCAACAGTAAATACAGGCCAGTAGCTCAATTGGCAGAGCAGCGGTCTCCAAAACCGCAGGTTGGGGGTTCGATTCCCTCCTGGCCTGCCAGTCTTCCCCAGGCTGGCGAGATCTCATATAATTTCATGTTTCGATTGCCGCGCCCTGAGGAGTCTCGTTTTCATGAAACATAACGCCGAGGTGCAGGAGTCGCGCCACGACGGGCTTAAATGGGCGGTTGTCGTCACACTGGTCGTTCTTGCCGTGGTCGGTAATACCTATTTCGCCGATCAGGCCATGCTCTACCGCGTGATTGGTGTGGTTCTGCTATGCGCGCTGGCTGCCGTGGTGGCATTCACCACCGCCAAGGGACGTGATTTGCTGGAGTTGGCTCGCAGTTCGCGCAAGGAAATACAGCGCGTCATTTGGCCGACTCGCCCGGAAACTGTGCAGACCACGGCCATCGTGCTGGTGGCCGTGCTGGTGGTGGGCCTGATGCTGTGGCTGATCGACACCCTTCTTGGCTGGGCAATGTCCGGCGTCATAGGTTAGGAGTTTCCATGTCCAAGCGTTGGTATGTCGTGCATGCTTATTCCGGCTTCGAAAAGCATGTCATGCGCTCGCTCATCGAACGCGTGAAGATGCATGGCATGGAAGATCGCTTCGGCGAGATTCTGGTGCCTACTGAAGAAGTCGTCGAGATGCGTGACGGCAAGCGCCGCAAGAGTGAGCGCAAGTTCTATCCCGGCTACGTGTTGGTCGAGATGGAGATGGAAGACGCTACCTGGCATCTGGTCAATGAGACACCGCGCGTCATGGGGTTCATTGGCGGGACCAAGGAGAAGCCGGCCCCGATCACCCAGAAGGAAGCGGACGCCATCTTGCGTCGCGTCCAGGATGGGACCGACAAGCCACGCCCCAAGACGATGTTCGAGCCAGGGCAGTCCGTGCGTGTCATCGACGGACCGTTCGCCGACTTCAACGGTGTGGTCGAAGAGGTCAACTACGACAAGAGCCGCCTACAGGTCAGCGTGCTGATCTTCGGGCGAGCTACGCCTGTCGAGCTCGAGTTCTCGCAGGTCGAGAAAGAGTAATCGGAAAGCGCAGCATTCGACACGATTTTTTCCGGGCCGTTCTCGGTCCGTTAACCCGGGGAGCCGCAAGGCGTTACTACCCAACTGGAGTTCATCATGGCCAAGAAAGTACAGGCTTATATCAAGCTGCAGGTTGCTGCCGGCAAGGCCAACCCGAGCCCCCCCGTGGGCCCCGCGCTGGGTCAGCACGGCGTCAATATCATGGAATTCTGCAAGGCGTTCAACGCCGCGACCCAGGAAATCGAGCCGGGTCTGCCGACACCCGTGGTGATCACGGTCTATTCCGACCGTAGTTTTACCTTCATCACCAAGACTCCGCCTGCTGCCGTTCTGCTGAAGAAGGCGGCCGGCATTAAGTCCGGCTCTGGCGAGCCGAACAAGAAGAAGGTCGGTACCGTGACTCGCGAGCAGCTCGAAGAGATCGCCAAGACCAAGGAGCCGGATCTGACGGCTGCCGATCTCGACGCCGCTGTGCGTACTATTGCCGGTAGCGCCCGTAGCATGGGCCTCAACGTGGAGGGCCTCTGATCATGGCTAAACTGACCAAGCGTGCAAAGCTGATTCAGGAGAAGATCGACTCCACCAAGGTGTACGGTCTTGAAGAAGCCGTGGCGCTGCTCAACGAGCTCTCCACCGTCAAGTTCAAGGAGTCGCTGGACGTCGCCATCAATCTGGGCGTCGATCCGCGCAAATCCGACCAGGTGGTGCGTGGCGCAACCGTCATGCCCAATGGTACCGGCAAGGACGTGCGTGTCGCCGTCTTTACCCAGGGTGCCAATGCCGAGGCGGCCAAGGAAGCCGGTGCCGATATCGTCGGCATGGACGACCTGGCCGAGCAGGTCAAGAAAGGCCAGCTCGACTTTGACGTGGTCATCGCCTCACCGGACGCCATGCGCGTCGTCGGTCAGCTGGGCCAGATCCTCGGTCCGCGTGGCCTGATGCCCAACCCCAAGGTTGGCACCGTGACTCCCGATGTCGTGACCGCGGTGAAGAATGCCAAGGCCGGTCAGGTGCGTTTCCGTACCGACAAGAATGGCATCATTCACACCACACTTGGCAAGGTCGATTTCGATACCGCTGCGATCCAGGGCAATCTGGAAGCGCTGGTTGCCGATCTCAAGCGCCTCAAGCCGAGCACCTCGAAGGGTGTGTACTTCAAGAAACTGACCCTGTCCACTACCATGGGCCCGGGTCTGACTGTCGATCATTCTGCGCTGGTGTGAACCTGACGGCCTGATCGGCGTCTACACAGGCAATAAACTTTGCGGTCCCTGCAGCCCTTTCTCAAGAGGACAGTGGGCACCGTCAAAGACCGCAGGCACCGCCCTTCGCTTACGTTGGGCGGTTTAATCTCCCGGAAGGGTGCCTGCGCAGATGGTGTGGCCGCCAGTGCGCTGGTGTGCACCATCACCCAAGGCCTCCTGGTCGCATGAGCAGGAGGGGATGGTAACCCCGGCACGTTCGCCGTTGTGAACGTGTTCCCGGAACGAAGGAGTGAACACAGTGGCACTAGCTCTCGAAGGCAAGAAGGCGATTGTTGCCGAGGTCAGTGAAGCCGCCAAGGACGCTCTCTCCGTCGTGGTCGCCGATTCTCGCGGTGTAACCGTTAGCGCAATGACCGATCTGCGCAAACAGGCCCGTGACAATGGCGTGCAGATTCGTGTTGTCCGCAACACGCTGGCACGTCGCGCCCTGTCAGGTACTCCTTGGGAGTGCTTGAACGAGACTTTCGTTGGTCCGACTCTGCTGGCCTTTTCCACCGAGCATCCGGGTGCTGCCGCCCGTCTGTTCAAGGAATTCGCCAAGACGCAGAAGGATTTCGAGGTCAAGGCGCTGGCCTACGAAGGTGAGCTGATCCCGGCTTCCGATCTGGACCGTCTGGCAACGCTGCCGACCTACGACGAGGCGATCGCCAAGCTGATGTCGGTCATGAAGGAAGCTTCAGCCGGCAAGCTGGTCCGTACCCTTGCAGCCCTGCGCGATCAGAAGCAGGAGCAGGCCGCCTGAGCGGACTGTTTTTTCGCGTCGTCTGATCGCATTGAAAGTACGAGTACTTGACCAATATTGGGCAAGGCTCCGCAAAGTTTAGGAAGATGAAAATGGCACTGACTCAAGAAGACATCATCAACGCCGTCGCCGACATGTCCGTGATGGAAGTCGCCGAGCTGGTTTCTGCGATGGAAGAGAAGTTCGGCGTGTCTGCCGCTGCCGCTGTCGTGGCTGGCCCGGCTGCTGCTGGCGAAGCTGCAGAAGAGCAGACCGAGTTCGATCTGGTCCTGACCGCTGCTGGCGATAAGAAAGTCAACGTGATCAAGGTGGTTCGCGAGATCACCGGTCTTGGCCTGAAGGAAGCCAAGGGCGCCGTCGACGGCGCTCCGGCGACCATCAAGGAAGCGATGTCCAAGGACGACGCCGAAGCGGCCAAGAAGAAGCTGGAAGAAGCTGGCGCGTCTGTGGAGCTCAAGTAATCCTTGTGCCCATGGCTTCACGCGCTGCGTAAGCTTCCACGGCTGGTGGCGGGACACCCGCTGCCGGCCTTTTTCTGTTGTTACTAGCTGGCCGCCATTACTGGCGTTGCTGCTAGCCGAATTCCGACGGCGAGCCCTCATTCGGGGGCTTGCCGTCAGCGCCTGACGGAGCCGCTCCCGTCGGGTGGCGCCGACACGCATCGGTCACCCATGGTGAACAAGCTGGGGAATACAGATGGCTTACTCATACACTGAGAAAAAACGCATCCGCAAGGATTTCGGCAAACTGCCCCAAGTGATGGATGTGCCCTACCTGCTGGCCATCCAGCTTGATTCCTACTACGACTTCCTCCAGCAGGATAGGGCGCCGGAAGAACGGCTTGAGATCGGCTTGAACGCCGCGTTCAAGTCCGTGTTTCCGATCGAGAGCTTCTCCGGTAACGCAGCGCTCGAGTATGTCAGCTACCGCTTTGGTACTCCGGCGTTCGACGTCAAGGAGTGTCAGCTGCGTGGCGTCACCTATTCTGCACCGCTGCGGGTCAAGGTTCGTCTGATCATCTATGATCGTGAGTCATCGAACAAGGCGATCAAGGATATCAAGGAGCAGGAAGTCTACATGGGGGAGATCCCCCTGATGACCGAGAACGGTACCTTCGTCATCAACGGTACCGAGCGCGTCATCGTCTCCCAGCTGCACCGCTCTCCGGGCGTGTTCTTCGACCATGACAAGGGCAAGAGCCACTCGTCAGGCAAGCTGCTCTACTCGGCCCGTGTGATTCCCTACCGCGGCTCCTGGCTGGACTTCGAGTTCGATCCGAAGGACAGCGTCTTCGTGCGTATCGACCGTCGCCGCAAGCTGCCGGCCACGGTGCTGCTGCGCGCGCTGGGCATGAGCGCCGAGGAGATCCTCGAGCAGTTCTTCGAGACCAGCACCTTTCACATCGAGAAGTCCGGCTTCTCCGTGGATCTGGTGCCGTCGCGCCTGCGCGGCGAGACCGCCACCTTCGACATCAAGGATGCCGATGGCAGCGTGATCGTCGAAGAGAGCCGTCGCATCACCCAGAAGCACATCCGTCAGATGGAAAAATCGGGCCTCGAGCGTCTCGAAGTGCCGATGGAGTACCTGTACGGCAAGACTCTGGCCCGCGACCAGGTCGATCCCAACTCCGGCGAACTGATCTGCGAATGCAACACCGAGATCACCCCGGAGCTGATGGAGAAGCTGGCCAAAGCCGGTATTGCGACCCTCGAGACGCTGTATACCAATGATCTCGACTGCGGTCCGTTCATCTCCGACACCTTGAAGCTCGACACCACGCGTTCGCAGCTCGAGGCGTTGGTCGAGATATACCGCATGATGCGTCCCGGCGAGCCGCCCACCAAGGAGGCCGCCGAGACCCTGTTCCGCAACCTGTTCTTCAGCGAGGACCGCTACGATCTGTCGGGCGTGGGGCGCATGAAGTTCAACCGTCGCCTGCGTCGCGAGTCCGATACCGGTTCCGGCGTGCTCGACAACGACGACATCCTTGACGTGCTCAAGGAGCTGATTGCCATCCGTAACGGTTTCGGCGACGTCGACGATATCGACCACCTGGGCAACCGTCGTATCCGCTGCGTCGGCGAGATGGCCGAGAACCAGTTCCGTGTCGGTCTGGTGCGCGTCGAGCGCGCGGTCAAGGAGCGTCTCTCGATGGCCGAGAGCGAGGGCCTGATGCCCCAAGACCTGATCAACGCCAAGCCGGTGGCCGCGGCGGTCAAGGAGTTCTTCGGCTCCAGTCAGCTCTCGCAGTTCATGGACCAGAACAACCCGCTCTCCGAGGTCACCCACAAGCGCCGCGTCTCCGCACTCGGCCCGGGCGGTCTGACCCGTGAGCGTGCGGGCTTCGAAGTGCGCGACGTACACGCTACGCACTACGGGCGGCTGTGTCCGATCGAGACGCCGGAAGGCCCGAACATCGGTCTAATCAACTCGCTGGCCACCTACAGCCACACCAACAGCTACGGCTTCCTCGAGACGCCGTACCGCAAGGTCGTGGATCGTCAGGTCACCGACGAGGTGGTACATCTCTCGGCGATCGAGGAGGGCGACTACATCATCGCCCAGGCCTCGGCCACCGTGGATGAGTCCAACAAGTTGGTCGACGATCTGGTCCAGGTGCGTCACCGCGGCGAAACCACCTTCATGGCACCCGACAAGGTGACTCTGATGGACGTCTCGCCGCGTCAGGTAGTCTCCGTGGCGGCCGCCCTAATCCCGTTCCTCGAGCACGATGACGCCAACCGCGCCCTGATGGGCTCGAACATGCAGCGTCAGGCGGTACCCACCCTGCGTGCTGACAAGCCGCTCGTCGGCACCGGCATGGAACGCTTCGTTGCCCGTGACTCAGGCGTCTGCGCCGTGGCACGCCGTGGCGGGGTGATCGACTCGGTGGATGCCAAGCGCATCGTGGTACGTATCAATGAGGACGAGATCATCGGCGGTGAAGCTGGCGTCGATATCTATAACCTCACCAAGTACGTGCGTTCCAACCAGAACACCTGCATGAATCAGCGCCCCATCGTGCGTCCCGGCGACGAGGTGGCGCGTGGCGACATTCTTGCCGACGGCCCCTCCGTCGATATGGGCGACCTGGCCCTTGGCCAGAACATGCGCATCGCCTTCATGCCCTGGAACGGCTACAACTTCGAGGACTCGATCCTGGTCTCGGAGCGCGTGGTGCAGGAGGACCGCTTCACCACCATCCATATTCAGGAACTCACCTGTGTATCTCGCGACACCAAGCTAGGTGCCGAGGAGATCACCTCCGATATTCCCAACGTCGGCGAGTCGGCGCTCTCCAAGCTCGACGAGGCCGGTGTGGTCTATATCGGTGCCGAAGTGGGCCCCGGCGACATCCTGGTCGGCAAGGTCACGCCCAAGGGCGAGACTCAGCTGACTCCGGAAGAGAAGCTGCTGCGCGCGATCTTCGGTGAGAAGGCCTCCGACGTTAAGGACACTTCGCTACGTGCGCCGACAGGCATGAAGGGAACCGTCATCGACGTGCAGGTCTTCACCCGTGACGGCGTCGAGAAGGACTCCCGGGCGCTTTCCATCGAGCAGATGCAACTCGACGAGGTACGCAAGGACCTTCAGGAGACCTACCGTATCGCCGAGGAAGCCACCTTCGAGCGTCTGCAGCGCACGCTCAGCGGCCAGGCGGTCAATGGCGGGCCCAAGCTCAAGAAGGGCGACGTGCTCTCCGACGAGTATCTCGACGAGCTGCCGCGTCAGCAGTGGTTCAAGCTGCGTCTGCAGGACGAGTCGCTCAACGAGCTGCTCGCTCAGGCCGACGAACAGCTCGAGAATCGCCGCAAGGAGATGGATGAGCGTTTCGAAGACAAGAAGCGCAAGCTCACCCAGGGCGATGACCTCGCGCCGGGCGTGCTCAAGATCGTCAAGGTCTACATGGCGGTCAAGCGCCGCATCCAGCCGGGTGACAAGATGGCCGGACGTCACGGTAACAAGGGTGTCATCTCGGCGATCATGCCGATCGAGGACATGCCCTTCGATGCCAATGGCGAGCCCGTCGACGTGGTCCTCAACCCGCTGGGCGTGCCGTCACGCATGAACGTGGGCCAGGTACTGGAGACCCACCTCGGCATGGCGGCGCGTGGGCTTGGCATGAAGATCGAGCGTATGTTACGTGATGCACGCGAACAGCAGGTCGCCGAGATCCGCAGCTTCCTGAGTGAGATATACAACTCGCCGGGCACCCGTGTCGAGGATCTCGACTCGCTCTCCGACGATGAGATCATCGCCCTGGCCAAGAACCTGCAGGGCGGCGTGCCGATGGCTTCGCCGGTGTTCGACGGCGCCAAGGAGCACGAGATCAAGCATCTGCTGAAGCTTGCCGATCTGCCGGAGTCCGGCCAGATGACGCTGTTCGATGGACGTACTGGCGAATCCTTCGACCGGCCGGTGACCGTGGGCTATATGTACATGCTCAAGCTCAACCACCTGGTCGACGACAAGATGCACGCGCGCTCCACCGGGTCTTACTCGCTGGTCACTCAGCAGCCGCTGGGCGGCAAGGCGCAGTTCGGTGGCCAGCGCTTCGGGGAGATGGAGGTCTGGGCGTTGGAAGCCTACGGCGCGGCCTACACCCTCCAGGAGATGCTCACGGTCAAGTCCGATGACGTGGAGGGTCGTACCAAGATGTACAAGAGCATCGTCGACGGCGACCACACCATGCAGGCAGGCATGCCGGAATCCTTTAATGTACTGGTGAAGGAAATCCGCTCGCTGGGCATCGATATCGAGTTAGAGAGCTAGGAGCCCCTCAATGAAAGATTTGGTGAAAGTACTCAAATCGCAGGCTCAGACCGAAGAGTTCGACGCGATCAAGATCACGCTCGCGTCACCGGACATGATCCGCTCCTGGTCCTATGGCGAAGTCAAGAAGCCCGAGACCATCAACTACCGGACCTTCAAGCCGGAGCGTGATGGCCTGTTCTGCGCCAAGATCTTCGGTCCGGTGAAGGACTACGAGTGCCTGTGCGGCAAGTACAAGCGCATGAAGCACCGTGGCATCATCTGCGAGAAGTGCGGCGTCGAAGTGACCAAGGCCGCCGTGCGCCGCGAACGCATGGGCCATATCGAACTGGCCTCGCCGGTCGCGCATATCTGGTTCCTCAAATCGCTGCCGTCACGCATCGGCATGTTCCTCGACATGACTCTGCGCGATATCGAGCGAGTGCTCTATTTCGAGAGCTTCGTGGTCATCGATCCCGGCATGACCACGCTGGAGCGTGGTCAGCTGCTCAACGACGAGCAGTACTTCGAGGCCCTCGAGGAGTTCGGTGACGACTTCGACGCCCGCATGGGTGCCGAAGCCGTCCAGGCGCTGCTCAAGGATATCGACCTGGCCGAGGAGATCGACCGCCTGCGTGAGGAGATTCCGCAGACCAACTCCGAGACCAAGATCAAGAAGCTCTCCAAGCGCCTGAAGCTTCTCGAGGCTTTCTACAAGTCCGGCAACGCGCCGGCGTGGATGGTCATGGAGGTGCTGCCGGTGCTGCCGCCGGACCTGCGTCCGTTGGTACCGCTGGATGGTGGCCGCTTCGCGACCTCGGATCTCAACGATCTCTATCGCCGCGTGATCAACCGCAACAACCGCTTGAAGCGACTGCTCGATCTCAACGCACCGGATATCATCGTGCGCAACGAGAAGCGCATGCTGCAGGAGTCGGTGGATGCGCTGCTCGACAACGGCCGTCGCGGTCGTGCCATCACTGGCTCGAACAAGCGTCCGCTGAAGTCGCTGGCCGACATGATCAAGGGCAAGCAGGGGCGTTTCCGCCAGAACCTGCTGGGCAAGCGCGTCGACTACTCGGGCCGTTCGGTCATTACCGTCGGTCCGACCTTGCGTCTGCACCAGTGCGGTCTGCCGAAGAAGATGGCGCTTGAGTTGTTCAAGCCGTTCATCTACTCCAAGCTGCAGTCCCAGGGGTACGCCTCGACCATCAAGGCGGCCAAGAAGATGGTCGAGCGCGAACTGCCCGAGGTGTGGGATATTCTCGCCGATGTCATTCGTGAACACCCGGTGCTGCTCAACCGTGCGCCGACGCTGCACCGTCTCGGCATCCAGGCCTTCGAGCCGCTGCTGATCGAGGGCAAGGCGATCCAGCTGCACCCGCTGGTGTGTGCTGCCTACAACGCCGACTTCGACGGTGACCAGATGGCGGTTCACGTACCGCTGACGCTGGAAGCCCAGCTCGAGGCGCGGGCGCTGATGATGGCCACCAACAACGTGCTGTCACCGGCCAACGGTGAACCGATCATCGTCCCGTCCCAGGACGTGGTGTTGGGTCTGTACTACATGACCCGTGAGAAGATCAATGCCAAGGGCGAGGGCATGGTGTTCGCCAACCTCATGGAAGTCGAGCGTGCCTTCGGTACCCAGAGCGTCTCCATGCACGCTCGAGTCAAGGTGCGTCTGACCGAGTACCTGGCGGAGGAAGAGGACGGCGAGAAGGTCGAACAGACCTCGCTCTTCGACACCACTGTGGGTCGTGCGCTGCTGTTTCGCATTCTGCCCAAGGGGGCGCCCTTCGAGCTGGTCAACCAGCCGATGAAGAAGAAGTCGATCTCGCGGCTGATCAACGAAGTCTACCGCCGCGCGGGCCTCAAGCAGGCGGTCATCTTCGCCGACCAGCTGATGTATACCGGTTTCCGGATGGCGACCTGGTCAGGCGCCTCCATCGGCGTCAACGACTTCGTCATTCCCGATGCCAAGAAGGGCATCGTGGACGCCGCCGAGGATGAAGTGAAAGAGATCGAGGACCAGTTCTCCTCGGGCCTCGTCACCGCCGGCGAGAAGTACAACAAGGTCATCGATATCTGGTCCAAGGCCAACGACAAGGTGGCCAAGGCGATGATGGCGGGGATCTCCAAGGAGACCGTGGTCGATCGCGACGGCAACGAGGTGGAGCAGGACTCGTTCAACAGCGTATTCATCATGGCCGACTCCGGCGCCCGTGGTAGTGCTGCCCAGATCCGCCAGCTGGCGGGGATGCGTGGTCTAATGGCCAAGCCGGATGGCTCGATCATCGAGACGCCGATCATCGCCAACTTCCGCGAAGGTCTGAATGTACTGCAGTACTTCATCTCGACCCACGGCGCACGTAAGGGTCTGGCAGACACGGCACTCAAGACCGCCAACTCCGGTTACCTGACCCGCCGTCTGGTCGATGTGGCTCAGGATCTGGTCATCACCGAGCCGGACTGCGGCACCGAGGAGGGTCTGACCCTGCACCCGGTGATCGAGGGCGGCGACATCATCGTCTCGCTGGCTCAGCGTGTACTGGGTCGCGTGGTGGCGCAGGATGTCGTCGATCCGGCGACCGACGAGGTGTTGATTCCTCGCGGTACCCTGCTCGACGAAGCTTGGTGCGCCCAGCTCGACACCATGGGTGTCGATGAGATCGTGGTGCGCAGCACCATCGCCTGTGAAACCGCACACGGCGTATGTTCATCCTGCTACGGTCGCGACCTGGCGCGTGGCCATCAGGTCAACATCGGTGAGGCGGTGGGTGTCATCGCGGCCCAGTCGATCGGTGAGCCGGGTACCCAGCTGACCATGCGGACCTTCCACATCGGGGGCGCGGCATCACGAGCCTCCGCCGTGGACAGCGTCCAGGTCAAGCACGGCGGCCGCGTGCGTCTGCACAACATCAAGTCGGTCGAGCGTGCCGATGGCAAGCTGGTGGTGGTATCGCGCTCCAGCGCCCTGGCCGTCGCCGACGACCACGGTCGTGAGCGCGAGTACTACAAGCTGCCCTACGGTGCCGAGCTGTCGGTGAAGGATGGCGATCAGGTCGACGCTGGTGCGCTGGTGGCCAAGTGGGATCCGCACACCCATCCGATCGTCGCCGAGGTCGAGGGTAAGGTTCAGTACACCGATATGGATGAAGGCATCTCCATCCACCGCACGGTGGATGAGATGACCGGGCTTTCGTCGATCGAGGTGATCGAGTCCGCGGCGCGTCCGGCCTCCGGTCGCGACAAGCGCCCGATGATCATGCTCACCAACGATGCAGGCGAGCATATCGCGCTGCCGGGCTCCAATACGCCCGTCCAGTACCTGCTGCCGGGCAAGGCGATCGTCTCGGCGGAGAACGGCGCGCGTATCGGCGTCGGTGAGGTGGTGGCGCGTATCCCGGTGGAGGCGTCGGGTAACAAGGACATCACCGGGGGTCTGCCGCGCGTCGCCGACCTGTTCGAGGCGCGCAAGCCGAAAGAACCTGCCATCCTCGCCGAAATCGGCGGCGTGATCAGCTTCGGCAAGGAGACCAAGGGCAAGCGTCGTCTGACGATTACCCCGGAATCCGGCGATCCGTTCGAGATGCTGATTCCCAAGTGGCGTCAGATCGCGGTGTTCGAGGGCGAGAGCGTCGAGCGTGGCGAGGTGATCTCCGACGGCCCCAGCAGCCCGCACGACATCCTACGTCTACTGGGTGTCGCTGAGCTGGCCAAGTACATCACCGCCGAGGTGCAGGAGGTTTACCGCTTGCAGGGCGTGGGCATCAACGACAAGCACATCGAAGTGATCGTGCGTCAGATGCTGCGCAAGGTCGAGATCACCGATGCCGGCGACTCGAGCTTTATCACCGGCGATCAGGTCGAGCTGGTGCGGGTGCTCGAGGAGAATGTGCGCCTGGCCACGGAAGACAAGTTCCCGGCCAAGTACGACCGCTTGCTGCTGGGTATCACCAAGGCTAGCCTGGCCACCGAGTCGTTCATATCCGCGGCCTCCTTCCAGGAGACCACACGGGTGCTGACCGAAGCGGCGGTGACTGGCAAGCGCGACTACCTGCGCGGCTTGAAGGAGAACGTGGTGGTGGGACGTCTAATCCCGGCCGGTACCGGTCTGACTCACCACGCCGAGCGCAAGCGCAAGCGTGAAGACGCCGAGCGTACGCTCCACCCGTCGGCCTACGATGTCGAAGCGGAACTGGGCGCTCAGCTCACCGCGCTCGATGCCGATGACGACGAAATCTAGTCGATGTCACCTCAAGCCGGCGTCCTCGGGGCGCCGGTCTTGACTAACATCCAATCAAGACAGTAGAATGCGCAGCCTTCAATAGTGGGGTGGGTACGCCCGCGCCCGCTGCAAGGCCAAGGCAACCATTGGAGTCAGCGACAGACCATGGCAACTATCAATCAGCTCGTGCGCAAGCCGCGCAAGCGTCCCGTCGCCAAGAGCGACGTGCCGGCGCTGCAGGCCTGCCCGCAAAAGCGCGGCGTTTGCACCCGCGTCTACACCACCACCCCGAAGAAGCCGAACTCGGCCCTGCGTAAGGTATGCCGTGTGCGCCTGACCAACGGTTTCGAGGTCTCCTCGTATATCGGCGGTGAAGGTCACAACCTGCAGGAGCACTCCGTTGTTCTGATTCGCGGCGGCCGCGTCAAGGACTTGCCGGGTGTGCGTTATCACACCGTGCGCGGGGCGCTAGATACCTCGGGCGTGCAGAATCGTAAGCAGGGTCGTTCCAAGTACGGCACCAAGCGTCCGAAGGCCTGATAGGCGATTGCCTGTTGGCTGAATGTGACATCTAGAATTTCAACGGTCAGATAAGAGTAAGGTCGAGCGCCGCTGCGTCACCATGACAACAGTCGGGAGTCTTGAGTTTACCTGAAGGACCCTTTACCTGAGGGCTTATCATGCCTAGAAGAAGAGTTGCCGCGAAGCGCGAAATCCTGCCGGATCCCAAGTTCGGAAGTGAGCGCCTGGCGAAGTTCATGAACCATCTGATGTTCAGTGGCAAGAAGTCTGTCGCTGAAAAGATCGTCTATGGTGCGCTGGACAAGGTTGCCGAGCGTAGCAAAGAAGAGCCGCTGGACATCTTCGATAAGGCGCTCGAGACCATCCAGCCGATGGTCGAGGTCAAGTCACGCCGTGTCGGTGGTGCCACTTACCAAGTGCCCGTGGAAGTTCGTCCCTCGCGTCGCCAAGCGCTGGCCATGCGTTGGTTGGTCGATGCGGCGCGTAATCGTGGCGAGAAGACCATGGTGCTGCGTCTGGCCGGTGAAATGCTCGATGCCGCCGAAGGCAAAGGCGCGGCTGTCAAGAAGCGTGAAGACGTGCACCGTATGGCTGAGGCCAACAAGGCATTCTCGCACTACCGTTTCTAAAGACGGCATTTCCAACGCCGACTTCCATACACGAGGCTCCGCCCGGCTGGGCGGTTCCTCCAAGCAATGGGGAATTCCATCGTGGCACGCAAGACTCCGCTCAAGCGTTACCGCAACATTGGTATTTGTGCCCACGTCGACGCCGGTAAGACCACCACTACCGAGCGCGTGCTGTTCTATACCGGCCTGTCTCACAAGCTGGGTGAAGTTCATGAGGGTGCTGCCACCACAGACTGGATGGAACAGGAGCAGGAGCGTGGTATCACTATCACCTCCGCTGCTGTTACCACTTTCTGGAAGGGCATGAATCAGCAGTTCGATGAGCACCGCATCAACATCATCGACACCCCGGGGCACGTCGACTTCACCATCGAAGTCGAGCGCTCCCTACGTGTGCTCGACGGTGCCGTGGTCGTGCTGTGTGGCTCCTCCGGCGTGCAGCCGCAGACCGAGACCGTATGGCGTCAGGCCAATAAGTACGAAGTGCCGCGCATGGTGTTCGTCAACAAGATGGACCGTGCCGGTGCCGACTTCTTCATGGTCGTCGAGCAGCTCAAGCAGCGTCTGGGCGCTAATGCGGTGCCGATCCAGATCAACTGGGGCGCCGAAGATGAATTCAAGGGCGTCGTCGATCTGCTCGAGATGAAGGCGATCTTGTGGAACGAAGCCGACCAGGGCATGAGCTATGAGCTGGTTGACATTCCTGCTGAGCTGCAGGAGACCGCCGAGAAGTTCCGCGATGAGATGATCGAGGCTGCTGCCGAAGGCTCCGAAGAGCTGATGGACAAGTATCTCGAGGGCGGCGAGCTTTCCAAGGAAGAGATCAAGGCTGGCCTGCGCGCGCGCACCCTGGCCAACGAGATCGTTCTGGTCGCCTGTGGCTCCGCGTTCAAGAACAAGGGCGTGCAGGCGGTGCTGGATGCTGTCATCGAATACATGCCGTCACCCACCGAGGTCAAGGCCATCGAGGGTGAGCTGGATGACAAGGACGGCACCATCGCCACCCGCGAAGCGGATGACGATGCACCGTTCGCGGCACTGGCGTTCAAGATCGCTACCGACCCGTTCGTGGGTACGCTGACCTTCATTCGCGTCTACTCGGGGGTGTTGAAGTCCGGTGACAGCGTCTACAACTCCGTCAAGGAGAAGAAGGAGCGCATCGGTCGTATCGTTCAGATGCACGCCAACTCGCGTGAAGAGATCAAGGAAGTGCTGGCGGGCGACATCGCGGCCTGTATCGGCCTGAAGGATGTCACCACAGGCGATACCCTGTGTGACCTGAATGACAAGATCGTTCTCGAGCGCATGGAGTTTCCGGATCCGGTTATCTCGGTGGCGGTTGAGCCGAAATCGAAAGCCGACCAGGAGAAGATGGGTGTGGCGCTGGGCAAGCTGGCCCAGGAAGATCCCTCATTCCGCGTCAAGACTGACGAGGAAACGGGTCAGACCATCATCTCTGGTATGGGTGAGTTGCACCTCGATATCATCGTCGACCGCATGCGTCGCGAGTTCAAGGTCGAGGCCAACATTGGTAAGCCGCAGGTCGCCTATCGCGAGACCATTCGTGGCAAGGTCGAGCAGGAAGGCAAGTTCGTGCGTCAGTCGGGTGGTCGTGGCCAGTTCGGTCATGTCTGGCTGCGTATCGAGCCGCTGACCGAGGCGGACAAGGGCGACGACGAAGAGATGCACTTCAAGTTCGTGTCCGAAATCGTCGGTGGTGTGGTTCCCAAGGAATACGTGCCCGCCGTCGAGAAAGGGGCCTATGAGCAGCTGCAGAACGGTGTCATCGCGGGTTACCCGATGATCGACGTCAAGGTCACGCTGTACGATGGTTCCTACCATGATGTGGACTCCAACGAGACCGCGTTCAAGATCGCCTCTTCGATGGCGGTCAAGGAAGGGGCCAGAAAGGCCAAGGCCGTGCTGCTGGAGCCGATGATGAAGGTCGAAGTCGTGACCCCCGAGGAGTTCATGGGTGACGTCATGGGTGACCTGAACCGTCGTCGCGGTCTGGTGCAGGGCATGGATGACTCGTCTTCGGGCAAGATCATCCGCGCAATGGTGCCGTTGGGCGAGATGTTTGGTTATGCAACCGACCTGCGTTCTCAGTCCCAAGGCCGCGCAAGCTACTCCATGGAGTTTGCTAAGTACGACGAGGCGCCCTCCAGCGTCGTTGAAGCCGTCATCAACCAGAACGGATAACCGTTAGCTAACGTAAAGAGGTTATAGCAGTGGCTAAGGAAAAATTTGAACGTTCCAAACCGCACGTCAACGTCGGCACCATCGGTCACGTCGACCACGGCAAGACCACGCTGACTGCGGCCCTGACTCGCGTTTCCGCCGAAGTATTCGGTGGCGAATGGCGCCAGTTCGACACTATCGACAATGCTCCGGAAGAGCGTGAGCGCGGTATCACCATCGCGACTGCACACGTGGAGTATCAGTCCGAAGAGCGTCACTACGCTCACGTCGACTGCCCGGGACACGCCGACTACGTCAAGAACATGATCACCGGTGCCGCTCAGATGGACGGTGCCATCCTGGTCTGTTCCGCTGCCGACGGCCCGATGCCGCAGACTCGCGAGCACATCCTGCTGTCTCGCCAGGTTGGCGTTCCTTACATCGTCGTGTTCCTGAACAAGGCTGACATGGTCGATGACGAAGAGCTGCTCGAGCTGGTAGAGATGGAGGTTCGCGAACTTCTGTCCGAGTATGACTTCCCGGGTGACGACACGCCGATCATCATCGGTTCTGCACTGATGGCACTCGAAGGCAAGGATGACAACGGCATGGGTACCACCGCCGTTACCAACCTGATCAAGGCCCTGGATGACTACATCCCCGAGCCTGAGCGCGCCATCGACCAGCCGTTCCTGATGCCGATCGAAGACGTCTTCTCGATTTCCGGCCGCGGCACCGTGGTGACCGGTCGTATCGAGCGTGGTATCGTCAAGTCTGGTGAGGAAGTGGAAATCGTTGGTATCCGCGACACCACCAAGACTACCGTTACCGGTGTCGAGATGTTCCGCAAGCTGCTCGACGAAGGTCGTGCCGGCGAGAACGTTGGCGCCCTGCTGCGCGGCACCAAGCGTGATGACGTCGAGCGTGGCCAGGTTCTGGCCAAGCCAGGCACCATCAATCCGCACACTGTCTTCGAAGCCGAAGTCTATGTGCTGTCCAAGGAAGAGGGGGGTCGTCACACGCCGTTCTTCAAGGGCTACCGTCCGCAGTTCTACTTCCGTACCACCGACGTGACCGGTACCTGTGAACTGCCGGAAGGCATCGAGATGGTCATGCCGGGCGACAACGTCAAGATGGTCGTCACCCTGATCGCCCCGATCGCCATGGAAGACGGCCTGCGCTTCGCTATCCGCGAAGGCGGTCGTACCGTCGGCGCCGGCGTCGTCGCCAAGATTATCCAGTAAGCCTTTGGCTGATTGGTGATCGAAGGGGGCTCCTGCGGGAGCCCCCTTTCTGCGCATGTTTCTATACGATGTTTGACTCGTGTGGATTGCATGCCTATAATGCGCATCCTTTGAATGCGTGGGTAGGCGGCTCGCGCCGTCGACATCCATTGGAGTTTAGGGCTAATGCAGAACCAGAAGATTCGCATTCGGTTGAAGGCTTTTGACCACCGCCTGATCGACCAGTCCGCTGCGGAGATCGTTGAAACCGCCAAGCGTACCGGTGCTCAGGTTCGTGGGCCGATTCCGCTGCCGACCAATCGTGAGCGCTATACCATCCTGATCTCTCCGCACGTCAACAAGGACGCGCGCGATCAGTATGAGATTCGCACTCACAAGCGTGTGCTCGACATCGTCGAACCCACCGAAAAGACCGTTGATGCACTGATGAAGCTCGACCTCGCCGCTGGCGTTGACGTGCAGATCAAACTCGACTGATACCACACTAGACACTTGCGGCCCAGCGCCTGGCAATCGTGCCACGCAGCAGCCGCCACGCCGGGATGGCGTCACACAATGTGCTAGTGGAATGCTCTGGAAAGGGCAGCCATAGCGGGTGATAGCCCCGTACACTACTAGGAGACTGAACATGACTATCGGTTTGGTCGGTAAGAAGGCGGGCATGACCCGTATCTTCACCGAAGATGGCGCATCCGTGCCTGTAACCGTTATCGAGGTTGAGCCCAACCGCGTGACTCGCGTCAAGACTGTCGAAGGTGACGGTTACAGCGCGGTTCAGGTGACAACCGGCTCCCGCAAGGCCAAGCATCTGACCAAGGCGCAGGCAGGACAATACGCCAAGGCAGGTGTCGAGGCCGGTCGTTCACTGATGGAGTTTCGTCTTGAAGAAGGCGTTGATGCTCCTGAAGTGGGTGGCGAGCTCACCGTATCCCTCTTTGAAACTGGTCAGCTGATCGATGTGACTGGTACCTCCAAGGGCAAGGGTTTCCAGGGCGCCGTCAAGCGCTGGAACTTTCGCACCCAGGACATGACTCACGGTAACTCCCTGTCGCATCGTGCGCCGGGCTCCATCGGCATGTGTCAAACGCCGGGCCGCGTCTTCAAAGGCAAGAAGATGGCAGGTCAGATGGGCAACGTTCGCTGCACCGTGCAGAGCCTGGAAGTCGTCCGCGTCGACACTGAGCGCAATCTGCTGCTCATCAAGGGTGCTGTCCCTGGTGCGCCGGGTAGCGATGTCGTCGTGCGCTCTGCCGTCAAAGCTCGCTGAGGGGGTTGGAACCGATGAATCTGAATCTTGCAGGTGCAAGCGCCGGAACTGTTGAAGTTTCCGATGCAACCTTTGGCAAAGAATTCAACGAAGCGCTGGTGCACCAAGTCGTCACCGCCTATCTGGCTGGTGGTCGTCAGGGTACCCGCGCCCAGAAGACCCGTTCCGACGTGCGTGGCGGTGGCAAGAAGCCGTGGCGTCAGAAGGGCACCGGTCGCGCGCGTGCCGGCACCATTCGCTCACCGCTGTGGCGTAGCGGCGGCGTGACCTTTGCGGCACGCCCCCAGGACTACACCCAGAAGGTCAACCGCAAGATGTACCGTGCGGCGATGCGTTCGATTCTCTCCGAGTTGGTGCGTCAGGAGCGTCTGGTGGCGATCGACGAGATCACCGTCGAGGCGCCGCGTACCAAGGAGCTGGTCGCCAAGCTCAAGGAGCTCAATCTTGAGAAGGTGCTGATCGTCACTGAAGAAGTCGACGAGAAGCTCTACCTTGCCGCTCGCAACATTCCCAACGTGGATGTCGTGGACGTCGCTGCTGCCGACCCGGTCAGCCTGGTCGCCTTCGACAAGGTGTTGGTCACCGTCTCTGCTCTGCGCAAATTCGAGGAGAAGCTGGCATGAACCAGGAACGTTTATTCAAGGTTCTGCTTGGTCCGCACATGACCGAGAAGGCCGCTTTCGCCGCCGAACGCAACCAGTACGTGTTCAAGGTGGCCGATGATGCGACCAAGCCGGAAATCAAGAAGGCCGTTCAGGCACTCTTCGGCAAGAAGGTCGATCGCGTTCAGGTCCTGAACACCAAGGGCAAGACCAAGCGTACCGCACACGGCATCGGCCAGCGTAAGGGTAGCCGCAAGGCGTATGTGACCCTGGCTGCGGGCGAGACGCTCGAAGACTTCTCTGGCGCCGAATAAGGGCAGGAGTACGGATCATGGCAGTAGTAAAGACCAAACCCACATCCGCCGGTCGTCGTCACGTCGTCAAGATCGTCAACGACGAGATCTACAAGGGCCGGCCGCACGCCGCGCTGCTTGAGAAGAAGTCCAAGTCCGGTGGGCGTAACAACAACGGCCGTATCACCACCCGCCACGTGGGCGGTGGTCACCGTCAGCACTATCGTCTGGTCGATTTCAAGCGCACCAAGGATGGCGTTCCCGCCGTCGTCGAGCGCATCGAATACGACCCGAACCGCAGCGCGCATATCGCACTGCTCAAGTATCTGGATGGCGAGCGTCGCTACATCATTGCGCCCAAGGGCGTGAGTGCTGGCGATACGCTCGAGTCCGGTGTCAATGCGGCGATCAAGCGGGGCAACACCCTGCCGCTGCGTAATATCCCGGTGGGCTCCACCGTGCACTGTATCGAGCTGAAGCCCGGCAAGGGTGCTCAGATCGCTCGCAGCGCCGGCACCAGTGCTCAGTTGGTCGCACGCGAAGGCAACTACGCCTCTCTGCGTCTGCGCTCCGGCGAGATGCGCAAGGTCCTGGCCGAGTGCCGTGCGACCCTGGGTGAAGTGAGCAACTCCGAGCACAGCCTGCGTCAACTTGGCAAGGCCGGTGCGAAGCGCTGGAGAGGTGTGCGTCCGACTGTTCGCGGCGTGGCCATGAACCCGGTGGATCACCCACACGGTGGCGGTGAAGGCCGCACTAGTGGTGGTCGTCACCCGGTGACTCCGTGGGGCGTCCCCACGAAGGGCCACAAGACCCGCAAGAACAAGCGCACCGACAAGCTGATCGTTCGTCGCCGCAAGGCCAAGTAACACACATTAAGGGGTAACGGCTGTGCCACGTTCACTGAAGAAAGGTCCCTTTATCGACCTTCATCTGTTGAAGAAGGTTGAGGCTGCAGTGGAAAAGAACGACCGCAAACCGATCAAGACCTGGTCGCGTCGTTCCATGATCCTGCCGAACATGGTGGGCCTCACCATTGCAGTCCATAACGGTCGCCAACACGTCCCGGTGCACGTCTCCGAGGAAATGGTTGGCCACAAGCTGGGCGAATTCGCTGCCACCCGCACCTATCGCGGGCATGCGGCGGACAAGAAAGCCAAACGGTAAGCCAGAGAGGATTGAGAGATGGAAGTCACAGCTAAGCTGCGTGGCGCTCGTTTATCCGCCCAGAAGGCCCGTTTGGTGGCTGACCAGGTGCGCGGTAAACCGGTCGCCGAAGCGATTGACCTGCTGACCTTCTCCCCGAAGAAGGCTGCCAAGCTGGTCAAGAAGGTGCTTCAGTCCGCCATCGCGAATGCGGAAGAAAATAACGGCATGGACATCGACGAGCTGCGTGTCTCGACCATCTGCGTCGATGAGGGCATGACGCTCAAGCGTATCAAGCCGCGCGCCAAAGGCCGCGCGGACCGTATCTTGAAGCGCACCTGCCACATCACCGTCAAGGTAGCCGAGAAGTAGGAGTCGACCAGATGGGTCAGAAAGTAAATCCGACAGGTATTCGGCTAGGTATCGTCAAGGATCACACCTCGGTGTGGTACGCCGAGCGCGGTGCTTATGCCGACAAGCTGAACAACGATCTCGAAGTGCGTCGCTTCCTCGAGGAGCGTCTGAAGAATGCGTCCGTGAGTCGCATCCACATCGAGCGTCCAGCGAACAATGCACGCATTACCATTCACACTGCTCGTCCGGGCATCGTGATTGGCAAGAAGGGTGAGGACGTCGACAAGCTGCGTCGCGACATCACCCAGATGATGGGCGTGCCGGTGCATGTGAACATCGAAGAGGTCCGCAAGCCGGAGCTCGACGCCAAGCTCGTCGCGCAGAACATCGCCGGTCAGCTCGAGCGTCGCGTGATGTTCCGCCGCGCCATGAAGCGCTCCGTGCAGAATGCCATGCGTCTTGGCGCCGGCGGTATCAAGGTGATGCTCGCAGGTCGTCTGGGTGGGGCGGAAATCGCCCGTACCGAGTGGTATCGCGAAGGCCGTGTGCCGCTTCATACGCTGCGCGCGGACATCGACTACGCCACCTACGAAGCTCACACCACTTATGGCGTCATCGGCGTCAAGGTGTGGATCTTCAAGGGTGAAATCCTCGGGGGCATCGAAGAGGTCCGCGCCAAGGCTAAGCAACAGCCTCAGGCCGCGCCCTCCAAGAAGAAAGGTTCCAGGTAAGGGGAGAGCGATTCGATGTTACAACCTAAGCGTATGAAGTTCCGCAAGATGATGAAAGGCCGCAACCGTGGCCTGGCGCATCGCGGAAGCAAGGTGAGTTTCGGTGAGTATGCACTGAAAGCTACCGGTCGTGGTCGTGTTACCGCACGTCAGATCGAAGCTGGTCGTCGTGCCATCACTCGCCACGTCAAGCGTGGCGGCAAGATCTGGATTCGTGTGTTTCCGGACAAGCCGATCACCAAGAAGCCCCTGGAAGTCCGTATGGGTAAGGGGAAGGGTCCGGTCGAGTATTGGGTCGCACAGATTCAGCCCGGTCGTATCCTGTTCGAGATTGAAGGCGTCTCCGAGGAGCTGGCCCGCGAAGCGTTCGGCCTAGCCTCCCAGAAGTTTCCGATCTCCACCACCTTTGTCAAGCGGACGGTGATGTGATGAAAGCCCAGGAAATTCGTGAAAAGACAGTAGAAGATCTGCGCGAGCAGCTCTTTGAACTCCTCCGCGAGCAGTTCAACCTGCGCATGCAGAAGGCCACCGGCCAATTGAGCCAGACTCATCTGCTCAAGCAGGTCCGTCGGGACATTGCCCGGGTGAAGACTGTGCTCAACGAGAAGGCAGGTGACTGAAATGGCCGAAGAGAAGAAAACCCGTACGCTCACTGGCAAGGTGGTGAGCGACAAGATGGACAAGTCCATCGTCGTGATGATCGAACGCCGCGAGCGGCATCCGATCTACGGCAAATACATGAAGCGCTCCACCAAGCTGCACGCCCATGACGAGGCGAACCAGGCTAAGGCCGGCGATACCGTTTCCATTCAGGAATCGCGTCCGCTGTCCAAGAAAAAAGCCTGGAGCCTGGTCGAGGTGGTCGAGCAGGCCAAGGGCTGATCGGCCCACGGCTTAGAAACCAGTGCAGTCAGATTAGGTTTGGAGAAAACCGATGATTCAGACTCAGACAATGCTGGATGTCGCCGACAACAGCGGAGCGCGCCGGGTGCAGTGCATCAAGGTGCTTGGCGGTTCACACCGTCGATACGCTCGCGTGGGTGACATCATCAAGGTCACGGTCAAGGAAGCCATTCCGCGAGGCAAGGTCAAGAAGGGCCAGGTCCTCAAGGCAGTGGTCGTCCGTACCCGTAGTGGCGTCCGTCGTCCCGACGGTTCGCTGATCCGCTTCGATGGAAATGCGGCCGTTTTGTTGAATAACACCAACGAGCAGCCGATCGGTACCCGTATTTTTGGGCCGGTCACTCGTGAACTTCGTAATGAAAAGTTCATGAAGATCATTTCCTTGGCGCCTGAAGTGCTGTAAGGAGCGAGGCGGATATGCAAAAGATCAAACGTGACGATGAAGTCATCGTCATCGCCGGCAAGGATAAGGGCAAGCGTGGCACCATCAAGCGCGTCCTCAAGGACGGTCGCTACGTGGTGTCCGGTGTGAACATGATCAAGCGTCACACCAAGCCCAATCCCATGGCGGGTAATCAAGGCGGTATCGTCGAGCGCGAGGCTCCGATTCACGCGTCCAACGTAGCCATCTTCAATCAGGAGACCGGTAAGGCGGATCGCGTCGGCATCCAGGTGAAGGAAGACGGTACCAAGGTCCGTATCTACAAGTCGACGCAGACGCAGATCGACGCCTAACGCGAGTCGGATGGCAAAATGGCGAACTTGAAAGAACGTTATCAGAACGAGGTGGTGGCTCAACTCAAAGAGCAGTTCAGCTACGCCAACGTGATGCAGGTACCCCGGATCACCAAGGTGACCCTGAACATGGGTATCGGCGAAGCGACCAGCGATAAAAAGCTGATCGAGAATGCCATCGGTGACCTGGAGAAGCTCTCCGGTCAGAAGCCGCTGGTCACCAAGGCACGCAAGTCCATCGCGGGCTTCAAGGTGCGTGAAGGCTGGCCCATCGGGATCAAGGTCACGCTGCGCAGTGCGCGTATGTGGGAGTTCCTGGACCGCCTGGTGAACATCGCGATCCCCCGCGTTCGTGACTTTCGGGGCCTTAACCCGAAGTCCTTCGACGGTCGTGGCAACTATTCCATGGGGGTGCGTGAGCAGATCATCTTCCCGGAGATCGAATATGATAAGATCGACCGGATTCGTGGTCTTGATGTCACTATCACCACCACTGCCAACACCGATGAAGAAGGACGTGCGCTGCTGAGCGCGCTGAACTTCCCGTTCAAGAAATAAGGGTGGGATCATGGCAAAGAAGAGCATGATAGAGCGCGAACTCAAGCGCACAAAGCTGGTGGCAAAGTACGCTGCAAAGCGTGCTTCGCTGAAGGCGATCATCGATGACGTTAACGCTTCCGATGAAGAGCGCTTCGACGCGCAGCTTAAGTTGCAGCAGTTGCCGCGCGACTCAAGTCCGGTGCGTCAGCGTAACCGCTGCCGCATCACCGGTCGTCCGCACGGCTACTACAACAAGTTCGGCCTGGCCCGCAACATGCTGCGCGAAGCCGCCATGCGAGGCGATGTCCCTGGACTGAAGAAGTCCAGCTGGTAACGCCACGTAGAATTATCAGGAGCGCAACGTAATGAGCATGCAAGACACGCTGGCGGATATGATCACTCGTATCCGCAATGCGCAGATGGCCACCAAGGAGACGGTCACCATGCCGTCTTCGAAGTTGAAGGTCGAAGTGGCCCGCGTACTGAAGGAAGAGGGCTACATCAACGACTTCGCCGTCGCTGAAGGCACCAAGCCCGAACTGACCGTGACCCTCAAGTACTTCGAGGGCAAGGCGGTTATCGAACACATCCAGCGGGTTTCCAAGCCGTCCCTTCGCTCTTACAAGGGCAAGGACGCGCTGCCGAAAGTCGCCGATGGTATGGGTGTCGCGATCGTTTCCACCTCCAAGGGCGTGATGACCGATCGTGCGGCTCGTCATGCTGGTGTCGGTGGCGAAGTCATCTGCACCGTATTCTAGGAGTTTGGAATGTCCCGCATAGCCAAATATCCGGTTAAATTGCCCAGCGGCGTCGATGTCAAACTCGACGGCAACCAGCTGACTGTCAAGGGCGGCCAGGGTTCGCTCACCATGACTGTGCATTCAGACGTGGTGATCGGCCAGGAGGAGGGTACGTTGACCTTCGCTCCGAGCGAGTCTGCCAAGAGCTGGGCAATGGCCGGCACTACCCGTGCACTGGTACAGAACATGGTTACCGGTGTGAGCGAGGGCTTCACCAAGTCCCTCGAGATCAATGGCGTCGGCTATCGTGCCCAGGCAAATGGCAAGACGCTCAACCTGACACTGGGCTTCTCCCACCCGGTCGAGTACACCCTGCCTGAAGGTGTTGTGGCGGAAACGCCCAAGAACACCCAGATCGTGCTGAAGAGCGCGGACAAGCAGGCCCTCGGCCAGGTCGCCGCGGAAATCCGCGCCTTCCGTCCGCCCGAGCCCTACAAGGGCAAGGGTATCCGGTACGGCGACGAGCAGGTCCGCCGCAAAGAAGCCAAGAAGAAGTAAGGCAGGGTTATGAACGCGAAGAAAGAATCTCGTCTCCGTCGTGCCCGCCGCGCTCGCGCCAAGATTCGCGAGCTGGGCGTGTATCGCCTGTGCGTCAACCGTACCCCGCGTCACATCTACGCGCAGATTATCTCGCCGGATGGTGGCAAGGTGCTGGCCAGCGCTTCCACGCTGGACAAGGACCTGCGCGAGGGTGCGACCGGTAACTCCGACGCCGCCTCCAAGGTCGGCGCGCTGATTGCCGAACGCGCCAAGCAAGCAGGCATCACTCAGGTTGCCTTCGATCGTGCCGGTTTCAAGTACCACGGTCGTGTCAAGGCCCTGGCCGACGCCGCTCGTGAAGGCGGCCTGGAATTCTAAAGGGTTTTACGATGGCGAAGAACGAACAGAACAACGGCGATCTGCAAGAGAAGCTTGTGCAGGTCAACCGTGTCGCCAAGGTGGTCAAGGGTGGCCGTATCTTCGGTTTCACCGCGCTGACCGTCGTTGGCGATGGCAATGGCCGGGTCGGCTTCGGTCGTGGCAAGGCGCGTGAAGTGCCGGTCGCGATCCAGAAGGCCATGGACCAGGCGCGCCGCAACATGATCAAGGTCAGCCTCAGCGGCCACACGCTGCAGTATCCGGTAAAGGCCCGTCACGGCGCCTCCAAGGTGTACATGCAGCCGGCCTCCGAAGGTACCGGGATCATTGCTGGTGGTGCCATGCGCTCCGTGCTCGAACTGGCAGGCGTCCATGACGTACTGGCCAAGTGCTACGGTTCCACCAACCCGGTGAATGTGGTGCGCGCGACCATCAATGGTCTCGCCTCCATGCAGTCTCCGGACGACATCGCCGCCAAGCGCGGTCTGTCTGTCGAAGCGATCACGGGGTAGACACCATGGCAGCAACGATCAAGGTTACCCAGACCCGCAGCACCATCGGCATCCTGCCCAAGCACAAGGCTACGATGAAAGGCCTGGGCCTGCGCCGCATCGGTCATTCGGTCGAACTGGAAGACACCCCTGCCGTTCGCGGTATGGTCAACAAGGTTAACTACCTTGTACGTGTCGAGGGAGAGTAATCCATGAAACTCAATAGCCTGAGCCCGGCACCGGGCTCCAAGCACGCTGAGAAGCGCGTCGGTCGTGGCATGGGCTCCGGTCTGGGCAAGACCGGCGGCCGTGGCCACAAAGGCCAGAAGTCGCGCAGCGGCGGCACCGTGAAGCCCGGTTTCGAGGGCGGTCAGATGCCGTTGCAGCGTCGTCTGCCGAAGTTTGGCTTCACCTCCATGAAGTCGCTGGTGTCTGAAGAAGTGCGTTTGGCTGAGCTTGCCAAGGTCGAGGGAGACGAAGTCACCCTGGAGACCCTGAAGAAGGCCAACGTGCTCAAGGACGCCACGCTGCATGCGAAAGTGATGCTCTCCGGCGAACTGAACAAGGCGGTTACCGTCCGCGGCATCAAGGTCACCAAGGGTGCCCGTGCTGCGATCGAAGCCGCCGGCGGCAAGGTAGAGGACTAAATGGCTAAGTCAGGAAACATGCCGGCGATGGGCAGCGGACTGGGTGAACTCTGGGCGCGTCTGCGCTTCGTGCTCCTCGCCATCGTGGTGTATCGCATCGGTGCCCACATTCCCGTGCCCGGTATCAATCCTGACCAGCTTGCTGCCTTGTTCAGGGAGCAGCAGGGTACCATCCTGGGACTGTTCAACATGTTCTCGGGTGGCGCCCTGGAGCGCATGAGCATCTTCGCGCTGGGCATCATGCCCTATATCTCCGCGTCGATCATCATGCAACTGCTGACCGCGGTTTCGCCCCACCTCGAGCAGTTGAAGAAGGAGGGCGAGGCCGGGCGTCGCAAGATCAGCCAGTACACGAGGTACGGCACGGTCGTTCTGGCCTTTGTGCAGGCGGTCGGTATGTCCGTCGGTCTGGCGGGTCAGGGGATCGCCTACACAGCTGACTTCAGCTTCTATTTCACCGCTGTGGTCACATTCGTGTCCGGTGCGGTGTTCATGATGTGGCTGGGTGAGCAGATCACCGAGAAGGGCATTGGCAACGGCATTTCGCTGCTGATCTTCGCCGGTATCGTGGCGGGCCTGCCGGGTGCCGTGGGCCAAGCGTTCGAGCTGGCACGCAACGAAGGCGCCTGGAACGTATTGCCGCTGCTGGCACTCTCCGTACTGGGTATCGCCACCGTGGCGTTCGTGGTGTTCATCGAGCGTGGCCAACGCCGCATCACGGTGAACTATCCGCGTCGTCAGGTAGGCAACAAGATGTATGCCGGCCAGAGCAGCTATCTGCCACTGAAGGTCAACATGGCGGGTGTCATCCCGGCCATCTTCGCGTCCAGTATCCTGCTGTTTCCCGCGTCGCTCGGCCAGTGGGTCGGTGCCGGCGAGGGCATGGAGTGGCTGCAGCGTGCTTCTCAGGCTCTCGGGCCCGGTCAGCCGCTGTACATCTTGCTTTTCGGCGCGGCGGTGATATTCTTCTGCTTCTTTTACACAGCGCTGGTCTTCAACCCCAAGGATGTTGCCGACAACCTCAAGAAGTCGGGGGCGTTCCTGCCGGGCATTCGGCCTGGCGAGCAGACCGCTCGCTATATCGATAAGGTCATGACCCGTTTGACCTTGTTCGGTGCCTTGTACATCACCGCGGTTTCTCTGATGCCCCAGTTCCTGATCGTAGCCTGGAACGTGCCGTTCTTCTTCGGCGGTACCTCGCTTCTGATCGTGGTCGTGGTCATCATGGACTTCATGGCTCAGGTGCAATCGCATCTCATGTCGAACCAGTACGAATCGGTGATGAAGAAGTCCAACCTGAAAGGCTACGGTAGTGGCGGCATCATGCGCTAAGACGCGTGCCGCTGCGATTTGGAGAGAACGATGAAAGTTCGAGCTTCCGTAAAGAAAATGTGCCGTAACTGCAAGATCATTCGACGCAATGGCGCTGTCCGCGTCATCTGCATCGAGCCACGGCACAAGCAGCGTCAGGGCTGAGCCCCGATCTGCAACTGAACCGGGTGCCGGCATGCCTCTTGCCCTCTCGTAGGGAAAGGGGTATGCTGTTGCGCCTTTTGTAGATGAATAATCGAGCAAGCCGCTCAAATTTCGGAGTAAGCTGATGGCCCGTATTGCAGGCGTCAATATCCCGGACAACAAGCATGCGGCGATCTCGCTGACCTATATCTTCGGGATTGGCCGCACTCGCGCGCAAGCGGTATGTGCCGCGGCCGGTATTGCACCGACTACCCGTATTCAGGCGCTGTCCACTGAAGAGCTGGACAGCCTGCGTGCAGAAGTTGGCAAGTACACCGTTGAAGGTGACCTTCGTCGTGATGTGACGCTCAATATCAAGCGTCTCATGGACTTGGGTTGCTATCGTGGTCTGCGTCATCGTCGTGGTCTTCCGCTGCGTGGTCAGCGTACCAAGACCAACGCGCGTACCCGTAAGGGCCCGCGTAAGCCGATTCGCAAATAACACGCATGTGGCGTTAAGACAGGAATAGACATCAACATGGCTAACCCGCGTAGTAACCGTAAAAAGGTTAAAAAGCAGGTAGTGGATGCGGTCGCTCACATCCACGCCTCTTTTAACAATACGATCGTGACGATCACAGACCGCCAGGGCAATGCTCTCTCTTGGGCAACTGCCGGTGGTTCGGGTTTTCGTGGTTCTCGCAAGAGCACCCCGTTCGCTGCTCAAGTAGCAAGCGAACGTGCAGCGACTGCTGCAGCCGAGTATGGTGTGAAAAACGTCGACGTGCTGGTCAAGGGCCCCGGTCCCGGCCGTGAATCCGCCGTGCGTGCACTCAATGCCGCCGGTTTCCGCGTGCAGAGCATCACCGACGCGACGCCCGTTCCCCACAACGGCTGCCGTCCGCCGAAGAAACGCCGCGTTTAAGGAGACAGATTCATGGCTCGTTATATTGGACCGAAGTGCAAACTGTCTCGTCGTGAGGGTACCGACCTCTTCCTGAAGAGCGGTGTCACCCCCTTCGAGAAAAAGTGTAAATCCGAGCAGATCCCGGGTGTACACGGCCAGCGCCGTCAGCGTCTTTCAGACTACGGCTTGCAGCTTCGCGAGAAGCAAAAAGTACGTCGCATGTATGGCGTACTCGAGAAGCAGTTCCGCAACTACTACAAGGAAGCGGCCCGCCTGAAGGGCGCGACTGGCGAGTCGTTGCTGCAGCTTCTCGAATCCCGACTGGACAACGTCGTCTATCGCATGGGCTTTGGCTCGACTCGCTCCGAAGCGCGTCAGCTGGTCAGCCACAAAGCGATCTCCGTGAATGGCCGCACCGTCAACGTGGCGTCCTACATGGTCAAGCCCGGTGACGTGGTGGCTATTCGCGAGAAGGCCAAGAACCAGTCTCGTATTCAATCCGCGCTGTCGATTGCCGCCAACCGTGGTGACGTCGCCTGGATCGAAGTCGACGCCAAGAAGATGGAAGGCACTTTCAAGGCTCTGCCTGAACGTGGCGACTTGTCTGCCGACATCAACGAAAACCTGATCGTCGAGCTGTACTCTAAGTAATCATCCAGGTGATGTCGGGCCCGCTTGGCGGGCCCGATAAGAGTACCGAGTATCCGTTTGGCAGCCTGAAAGGTGTTCATATGCAGCGTTCAGTGACAGAGTTTCTCCGTCCTCGCGATATCAAGGTCGAAGAGATCAGCGCGCACCACGCGAAGATCGTGCTCGAGCCGTTCGAGCGCGGGTTTGGTCACACCCTGGGGAATGCTCTGCGTCGTATCCTGTTGTCCTCGATGCCCGGCTGTGCCGTGGTCGAGGTCGAGATCTCCGGCGTGGATCATGAGTACAGTGCGATCGAAGGGGTGCAGGAGGATGTCATCGAAATCCTCCTGAACCTCAAGGACGTGGCGATCAAGATGCACAGTCGCGACGAAGCGGTTCTCTCGCTGAACAAGCAGGGCCCTGCCGTCGTGACTGCGGGTGACATCGCGCTCGACCATGATGTCGAGATCGTCAATCCCGAGCACATCATTGCCCACGTCAATGAAGGTGCTGAGCTCAAGATGCAGCTCAAGGTTGCCCGCGGCCGTGGTTACGAGCCGGCGGATGCCCGCGATGGCGCGGACGACGAGTCCCGAGCCATCGGCCGACTGCAGCTGGATGCAACCTTCAGCCCCGTACGTCGTGTTTCCTATGCCGTGGAGGCTGCGCGTGTCGAGCAGCGCACCGACCTCGACAAGCTGGTCATCGACCTGGAAACCGACGGTACCCTGGATCCGGAAGAGGCGATCCGTCGTAGCGCGACCATCCTGCAGGAGCAGCTGGGTGCGTTCGTCGATCTGGAAGCCGAGAAGGAGCAGGAGACGGAGGTGGAAGAGGATCACATCGATCCCATCCTGCTGCGTCCCGTAGACGATCTCGAGTTGACCGTTCGCAGTGCCAACTGCCTGAAGGCCGAGAACATCTACTACATTGGCGATCTGATCCAGCGCACTGAAGTCGAGCTGTTGAAGACGCCGAATCTCGGCAAGAAGTCCCTGAATGAAATCAAGGACGTGTTGGCTGCGCGCGGCCTGTCCCTGGGCATGCGGCTGGAAAACTGGCCGCCCTCTAGCCTGAAGGACGACAAGGCCTCCGCGTGAGTGTCGACTCGAGTCCCAGTTTGGTAAGGAATTGCAACCATGCGTCATCGTAAGAGTGGTCGTCATCTGAATCGCACCAGCTCGCACCGCGAAGCCATGTTCAAGAACATGTGCATCTCGCTGGTCGAGCATGAAGTGATCAAGACAACCCTGCCCAAGGCCAAGGAGCTGCGTCGTCACGTCGAGCCGCTGATTACCTTGGCCAAGCAGGATAGTGTCGCCAATCGCCGTCTGGCCTTCAACCGTACCCGCTCCAAGGAGACGGTTGGCAAGCTCTTCAATGAGCTGGGTCCGCGTTACGTCGAGCGTCCGGGCGGTTACGTCCGTATTCTCAAGTGCGGTTTCCGCACCGGCGACAACGCTCCCATGGCCTTCGTCGAACTGGTCGATCGTCCGGTCGTCGAGGAAGCCGCCGCCGAGGAGTGATCCCGGCCACAGGCTTTTCGACACGGAAACAAACCGGCTCCCTAGGGAGCCGGTTTTTTATGTCCGTCACTGTGCTTCTACGGGTACGGGGCATCAGCCCTTCTTGGTCTCCCGCTTGGCCTGACGCTGCAGCAGCGGTGCCAGGAAATGGCCGGTATGAGAGGCCTCCATCTTCGCCACCTGCTCGGGGGTGCCCTCGGCGATGATGCGTCCACCCCCTGAGCCACCCTCGGGACCGAGATCGACCAGCCAATCGGCTGTCTTGATCACGTCGAGGTTATGCTCGATCACCACGATGGTGTTGCCGTGGTCGCGCAAGCGGTGAAGGACGGTGAGCAGCTGACGAATATCCTCGAAATGCAACCCGGTGGTGGGTTCGTCGAGGATATAAAGGGTCTTGCCGGTATCGCGCTTGGCCAGCTCCCGGGCCAGCTTGACGCGCTGCGCCTCGCCGCCGGAGAGGGTGGTGGCGCTCTGACCCAGGCGAATGTAGGAGAGTCCGACATCCATCAGTGTCTGCAGGCGACGGGCGATGGCGGGCACCGGGCTGAAGTACTCCAGGGCCTCCTCCACGGTCATCTCCAGCACTTCATGGATGCTCTTGCCTTTATAGTGGATATCCAGAGTCTCGCGGTTGTAGCGTTTACCCTTGCAGACGTCGCAGGGTACGTAGATGTCAGGCAGGAAGTGCATCTCGACCTTGATCATCCCCTCGCCCTGGCACGCCTCGCAGCGTCCCCCCTTGACGTTGAAGCTAAAGCGACCGGGCTTGTAGCCCCGGGAGCGCGCCTCCTGAGTGCCGGCGAAGAGCTCGCGGATCGGCGTGAAGATGCCGGTGTAGGTGGCCGGGTTGGAGCGCGGCGTCCTGCCGATCGGACTCTGGTCGATATCGATCACTTTGTCGAGCTGATCGAGACCCTGGATATTGTCGTAGGGCGCCGGCGTGAGCGTGGTCGCCTTGTTGAGCTCGCGGGCGGCGATTGGCATCAGGGTGCCGTTGATCAGCGTCGACTTGCCGGAGCCGGAAACGCCGGTAATGCAGATCAGCAGGCCGAGGGGCAGCGTCAGCGTGACGTTGCGCAGGTTGTTGCCGGTGGCGCCGGTCAGGCGCAGCACCTTCTCGGGATTGCCGGGGATACGATAGGGCGGAACCTCGATGCGCCGCGTGCCGGAGAGATACTGCCCGGTGAGCGAGGCGGGGTTGTCCATGATCTGCTGAGGGGTGCCCTGGGCGACCACCTCGCCACCGTGCACGCCGGCGCCCGGACCGATGTCGAGCACGTGATCGGCGGCAAGAATGGCATCCTCGTCATGCTCGACGACGATCACCGTGTTGCCCAGGTCACGCAGGTGAACGAGGGTCTTGAGCAGCCGGTCGTTGTCGCGCTGATGCAGGCCGATGGAGGGTTCGTCGAGGATGTACATGACACCCACCAGGCCGGCGCCGATCTGGCTGGCCAGGCGAATGCGCTGAGCCTCGCCCCCGGAGAGCGTCTCGGCGCTGCGCTCCAGGTTGAGGTAGTCGAGCCCCACATTGACCAGGAATTCCAGGCGGGCATGGATCTCGTTGACGATCTTGAGGGCGATCTCGCCCTTGCGGCCGGGCAGCGCGAGGGCCTTGAAGTAGCTCCACGCCTCGCCGATCGGCAGATGGACGATCTCCGGCAGGGTACGTTCGTCGATATAGACATGCCGCGACTCCTTGCGCAGCCGCGACCCCTGGCACGTGGGGCAGGGCTGCACCGCCAGGTACTTGGCGAGATCGTCGCGTACCATGTTCGACTCGGTCTCGCGGTAACGGCGCTGCATGTTGGGCAGCACCCCCTCGAAGGGGTGAGCACGGGTCACCTTGCGGCCGCGATCGTTGACGTACTGGAAGGCAATGTCGTCATGGCCGCTGCCGTTGAGCACGATGTCGCGCTCATGGCGTGCCAGCTCCTGCCAGGGCGTCTCGAGCTTGAAACGGTAATGGGTGGCGACCGCCTGGAGCTGGTTGAAGTAGTAGACGCTGCGCCGGTCCCATCCCTTGATGACTCCCTCGGCAAGCGACAGGCCGGGATGGCTGATCAGCTTGTCGGGATCGAAGAACTGCTGCACACCGAGGCCGTCGCAGGTCGGACAGGCACCGGCGGGGTTGTTGAAGGAGAACATCCGCGGCTCGAGCTCGGCGATGGAGTAGCCGCATACCGGGCAGGCGAAACGGGCCGAGAAGGTGATGTCCTCGGCATCACCGTCCATGAAGTGAACGATGGCGATGCCGTCGGCAAGCCCCAGCGCGGTCTCGAAGGACTCGGCGAGGCGCTGCTGCAGACCATCGCGAACCTTGATGCGATCCACCACCACGCTGATGTCATGCTTCTTGTTCTTGTCCAGCGGGGCGATGTCGTCGAGCTCGAGAATCTGGCCATCGATCATGGCGCGCACGAAGCCCTGGGCACGAAGCTCCGAGATCAGCTGCAGGTGCTCCCCCTTGCGGCCGCTGATCACTGGGGCGAGCAGCATCAGCTTGCTACCCTCGGGCAGGGCGATCACCTGATCGACCATCTGCGAGATGGTCTGGGCCTCGAGATCCTCGCCGTGCTGGGGGCAGCGTGGCGTGCCGGCGCGGGCGAACAGCAGGCGCAGATAGTCGTAGATCTCGGTGATGGTGCCGACCGTGGAGCGCGGGTTGTGCGAGGTGGATTTCTGCTCGATGGAGATCGCCGGCGAGAGGCCTTCGATATGATCGACGTCGGGCTTCTCCATCATCGACAGGAACTGCCGGGCATAGGTGGAGAGCGATTCCACGTAGCGCCGCTGTCCCTCGGCATAGAGCGTATCGAACGCCAGCGACGATTTTCCCGAGCCCGAGAGCCCGGTCACCACTATCAGCTTGTCACGCGGCAGATCCACATCGATTTGCTTGAGGTTGTGGGTGCGGGCACCCCTGACCAGAATCCTGTCCATTCCCACCTCGTGCAGTGCGCAAAAGCTCAATTATACGGCTTCGCTGGAAGGGGCAGCAAAGTAAGGATGCTTTTCTCTTCCAGCCCGCTCATTCCCTGCATGGCGTCGAGTGGGTAGAATGTCGTGTTCGTTACCGGGCGTGGCTCGCCCACTACATGAGTTCACCTTTTCTGTGCGCATGCTTTCACGTCTGCTACTTGCTACCGAACGTCGTGCCATCATCGGCCTTGCCAGCCTGTATGCCTCGCGCATGCTGGGGCTGTTCATGGTATTGCCGGTACTGGCGCTCTACGCCGATGAGCTGGCCGGTGCCACGCCGCTGCTGATCGGCGTGGCGCTGGGCGGTTACGGTCTGACCCAGGCGATCCTGCAGATCCCCTTCGGGCTGCTTTCGGACCGGATCGGACGCAAGAAGGTCATTGCCGCCGGCCTGCTGCTGTTCCTGCTGGGCAGCGTGGTGGCCGCCCAGGCCGAGACGATCACGGGCATCATCATCGGGCGTTGCTTGCAGGGCAGTGGCGCGGTGGCGGCGGCAATCATGGCGCTACTGGCCGACCAAACCCGCGAGCAGGTGCGGACCGCTGCCATGGCCACCATCGGCCTGTCGATCGGGGTGGCCTTCGCCGTGGCGATGGTGTTGGGCCCATGGCTTGCCAGTGCGTTCGGGTTATCCAGCGTGTTCTGGTTCACCGCCGGGCTTGCCGTGATGGGGCTGCTGGTCCTCTGGCGACTGGTGCCGCAGGCTCCCAAGCGGCGGCGCCATCGCGATGTGCTGCTCGATCGGGCACAGCTCAAGGCGACGCTCGGACGTGTCGACCTGCTGCGGCTGGATTTTTCGATATTCGCGTTGCACCTGGTGTTGATGGCCATCTTCATTGCCGTGCCGTTCCGGCTGATCGAGGTGGGAATCTCCCAGCAGCAGCATGGCTTGATCTACCTGAGCGTCATGGGGCTTGCGTTCATCGGCATGGTGCCGCTGATCATTCTGGCCGAGAAGAAGCAGTGCATGAAGGCGGTCTTCCTGGGGGCAGTGGCGGTGCTGGCGTTGAGCGTGCTGCTGCTGGGCATGCTGTCGGTCTCGCTGTGGTTGCTGCTGTTGCCGCTGCTGGGCTTCTTCACGGCATTCAATCTGCTCGAGGCGACGCTACCCTCGCTGCTCAGCAAGATGGCGCCGGTCGGGGCCAAGGGAACGGCAATGGGCGTCTATTCGACCAGCCAGTTCCTGGGGGCTTTTCTTGGTGGCGTGCTGGGCGGTGGCCTGGCGCAGCAGTGGGGGTACGATGCGGTTTTCTATGGCTGTGCGCTGGTGGGGCTGGCATGGCTGGCGGTAGTCTGGGGGATGCAGCCACCCCGCTACCTGAGCAGTGAAGTGATCGAGCTCGATGACCAGGCTCATGGCGATGCGCTGGAGACCCTGATGGAGCGCTTCGCCGAGGTGGCAGGGGTGGAGGACGTACTAGTGGTGCCCGAGGAGCGACTCGCCTATCTGAAGGTCGATCGGCGACGGCTGGACAGTGACGCGCTGGCACGGGCGGCCGGCGTCAAACGAGAACATTAACCCGACAATCGCGGGGCGCCGTGATGGTACCCGACAATCGAGGAGCGAGACATGGCACGTGGAGTCAACAAGGTCATCTTGATCGGCAACCTGGGTCAGGACCCGGAGATGCGCTTTCTGCCCTCCGGTAATCCGGTGGCCAATCTGCGCATTGCCACCACCGACAGCTGGACGGACAAGCAGAGTGGCCAGCGCCAGGAGCGCACCGAGTGGCACACCGTGGTGCTGTTCAACAAGCTGGCGGAAATCGCCCAGCAGTACGTCAAGAAGGGATCGCGTATCTACATCGAGGGGCGCCTGCAGACGCGCAAGTGGCAGGGCCAGGATGGGCAGGATCGCTACAGCACCGAGATCGTCGCCAACGATATGCAGATGCTCGATTCGCGCAGTGGGCAAGGGGGAGGCGACTACCAGCAGGGGCAGTACGGTGCGCCTCAGGGTGGTGGCGCTCCCCAGGGGCAGTATGGAGGCGCGCCTCAGCAAGGCGGTGGACAGTACGGGCAACCGCAGGGAGGCCAGCAGCGTCCGCCACAGCGGCCCTCTCAGCCGCCAGCCCAGCAGCCGCCAGCCCAGGGGGGGCAGCAGGGCAATTATGGGGCACCGGCGCCCGGCAGTTTCGATGATTTCGACGATGAGATCCCGTTCTGAGGCCTTTTTTTTCGGTTGATACCTACCCTGGCACCGGCGTCTTCGAAGTCGCGATGGCAAGGAGAGCTCGTGAAACTGTTGATTCTTGATGCAGGGCATTGCCTTAGCCTGGCGCTGGCCCGCGAGGCGAGCCGCAGGAGCGATACGGACCTGTTCATCGTGCCCGGCCTTGAGATATCGCCCGCGCAACTTGCTGACATCGCCCCCGATGCGTTGGTGATTCCGCCGCTGGCGCAGCCTATCGAGGCGGAGCCAGCGGCGGTAGTGGCGCATGCCGAAGCGGTGGAGACGTGCCTGAGCGCCTGTGAGATCGCTGGTGTACCGCTGGTGTGGTGCGTCTCCGACCAGCTGTATGAGGATGGACTGGACGAACCCATCGACGAGCACGTCATTCCCGCTCCGCGGGACGAGAGTCTGCGCCGCCTGATACGTACCGGCGATCGCATTCGCGACGAGTGGGAGCAGCATTTGATCGTGCGCCTAGGACCGCTCTTCGCGCTCGAGGGGGCCAGCGCCTGGTTGAACGAGCTGCTCGATACGCTGATGACCGGCGACGAGGTGCGTGCCGCCGAGGATGTGATCTTCTGCCCGACCTCGGCGGATGCCGCGGCCATGGCATTGGTGGGCATGCTTCAGCAGCAGCAGTGCGGTGCCAACGCCTGGGGGGCGTACCATCTGGCCGGTACTGAACCGGTCAGCGGCTACACGTTCGCCTCGATGGTACGCACGCAACTGGCGACGCGGCTCGAGGGCATGGGCGAGGAGGTCGAACTGGGCATGCTACGGGGGCTAAAGCACCACCATGACCAGCCGCTGCGCCGTGTGCTCAATTGTCGGCGCGTACTGGAAGTGTTCGGAGTGCATCAGAAACCCTGGCGGCTTGAAGTGGGACGCATGCTCGATACCTGGTGCCTGGCGCGCCGTGAGGACCTTGCATGAACGTCTTGAGAAGCTTGCTGTTCTATTTCGGCTACTTCCTGGCCATGCTGATATGTGGCGTGCTCTTCCTGCCCTTGGCGCCGCTACTGCCTCTGCGCGAGCGCTACCGGCTGCTCAATCTCTACAACCACTTCATCCTGGTCTGGTTCCGGCTCTGTTGTGGTGTGCATTACGAAATCAGAGGCAAGGAGAACGTGCCCGAGGGGCCCTGCGTGATCCTGGCCAATCACCAGTGCGAGTGGGAGACGATCTATCTGCAGCTGCTCAAGTCGCCGGTCTGTACGGTACTCAAGCGCGAGCTGCTCAACTTTCCGCTGTTCGGCTGGGGGTTGAGGCTGCTCAAACCCATCGCGCTGGATCGTTCTCGGCCGGCACGGGCGATGCGTCAGGTACTGACGCAGGGCAAGGAGCGGCTCGAGTCGGGCCTTTCGGTGCTGATCTTTCCCGAAGGCACTCGGGTCGCGCCAGGCAGTCGCAAGCGCTACAACAAGAGTGGAGCGGTGATTGCCTGTCGAGCGGGCGTGCCGGTGCTGCCGGTGGCGCACAATGCCGGCGAGCGCTGGCCTGGCCGCCACTGGGTGAAGAACCCCGGACGCTTGAGCGTTGTCGTGGGGCCACCCATCGAGACAGCGGGTCGAACTCCTGAGGCAGTACTGGCCGATGCCGAAGCCTGGATCGAGGCGCGACTCGAGGAGATCTCCGGGGTGCCGCGCCCATCCAAAGAAGAGGCCAAGGCGCCGGCCGAGCTGCTGCCTGAGTAGCCATTCGTCATTACGCGTCAACGCCTGCAACGAGAACGCCCCCACCGGCCTGACCGGTGGGGGCGTGCGATTTACCTGCTCGATCCGTCAGTGACGAATGAGGTGGTCGAAGGCGCCGAGGGCCGCTCTGGCTCCTTCGCCGACGGCGATGACGATCTGCTTGTAGGGCACGGTGGTCACGTCGCCGGCGGCGAAGATGCCGGGTACCGAGGTCATGCCGTGGGCATCGGTGACGATCTCGCCGCGCTCGGAGAGCTCTATCGAGGAGTCGGTCAGCCATTCGGTATTGGGTACCAGACCGATCTGCACGAAGATCCCTTCCAGCTCGACACTCTTCAGCTCGCCGCTTGAACGCACTTCATAGGTGAGGCCGTTGACGCGCGTGCCGTCGCCGTTGACCTGGGTGGTCCGCGCTCCGGTAATCACCTCGACGTTGGGCAGGCTGTTGAGCTTCTTTTGCAGCACGGCATCGGCACGCAGCTCGTCCATGAATTCGAACAGCGTGACATGTGCGACCAGACCGGCCAGGTCGATGGCCGCCTCGACGCCGGAGTTGCCCCCGCCGATGACCGCGACGCGCTTGCCCTTGAATAGCGGCCCATCGCAGTGTGGGCAGTAGGCCACGCCCTTGTTGCGGTACTCCTGCTCGCCAGGCACGTTCATCTCGCGCCAGCGGGCACCGGTGGCCAGGATCACGGTCCTGCTCTTGAGGCTGGCGCCGGACTCGAAACGCACTTCATGCTCGCCGCCGGTTTGAGTGGCAGGCACCAGCGCCACCGCCCGCTGCAGGTTCATGATATCCACATCGTACTGCTTGACGTGCTCCTCGAGCGCAGTGGCAAGCTTGGGACCCTCGGTTTCCGGCACGGAAATGAAGTTCTCGATCGCCATGGTGTCGAGCACTTGACCGCCGAATCGCTCAGCGGCGATGCCGGTACGAATACCCTTGCGCGCGGCATAGATGGCCGAGGCGGCCCCGGCAGGGCCACCGCCCACCACCAGTACGTCGAAGGCCTCCTTGGCATTGAGCTTCTCGGCGTCGCGCTTGGCCGCACCGGTATCGATCTTGGCCAGGATCTGCTCGAGATTCATGCGACCCTGATCGAACGGCTCGCCGTTGAGGTAGATGCTCGGCACCGACATGATCTGGCGCTCTTCCACTTCACCCTGGAACAGCGCGCCGTCGATGGCGACGTGGCGGACACCGGGGTTGAAGATCGCTATCAGGTTGAGCGCCTGCACTACATCGGGGCAGTTCTGGCAGGAGAGCGAATAGTAGGTCTCGAAGCGGAACTCGCCCTCAAGGCCCTTGATCTGCTCGAGCACCTCGTCGGAGGCCTTGGGCGGATGGCCACCGACCTGCAGTAGCGCCAGGACCAGTGAGGTGAACTCGTGACCCATGGGAATACCGGCGAATACCACGCCGGTCTCTTCGCCAGGGCGATTGAGAGCGAACGAGGGGCGACGGGCATCCTCACCGTCGCTACGCAGGGTGATCTTGTCGCTCAGCGCGGCGATGTCCTGCAGGAGGCCAAAGAGTTCTTGAGATTTGGCGCCGTCATCGAGGGATGCGACGATCTCGAACGGTTGAGTGACCCTTTCCAGATAGGCTTTCAGCTGGCTTTTTAAATTGTCGTCCAACATGACAGCTTCCTTCATGTTCGGTGATAGAGGCACGACGAAACGAACGACGCCTTTGTCGGGTCGCGTCTGTCTTGATTCGGTGCGGTGTTGCATCCGCCCGGGCAATGGACAGCCCGGGCGAGAGCGAGGCGGGAGAGCCTCTTGGCAGGCTAGGTGCGGCTTAGATCTTACCGACCAGATCCAGTGACGGTGCTAGCGTCTCTTCGCCTTCCTTCCACTTGGCCGGACACACTTCGTTCGGGTGAGCGGCCACGTACTGGGCAGCCTTGAGCTTGCGCAGGGTCTCGGTGACGTCACGCGCGATGGCGTTGTCGTGGATCTCCAGCGTCTTGATCACGCCTTCCGGGTTGATGACGAAGGTGCCGCGCAGGGCCAGGCCCTCGTCGTCCAGATGCACGCCGAAGGCGCGGGTCAGCTGGTGGGTCGGGTCGCCGACCAGCGGGAATTGGGCCTTGCCAACCGCGGCGGATGTCTCGTGCCACACCTTGTGGGAGAAATGAGTATCGGTGGTGACGATGTACACTTCAGCGCCGATCTTCTGGAACTCGGCGTAGTTGTCAGCAGCGTCTTCGACTTCGGTGGGGCAGTTGAAGGTGAAGGCGGCCGGCATGAAGATAAGCACGGACCACTTGCCTTTCAGGTCCGCGTCGGTGACTTCGATGAACTCACCGTTGTGATAGGCGTTGGCCTTGAACGGCTTGACTTCGGTATTGATCAGTGACATCGCAGGGATACTCCTTGGGATTATAGGTAACGAATCGAGATAGGAAACGTGGTCAATGGTAACGTCTTTAGACCAATGTCCTAAATAGAAACAGCACATGAGGCCGATTAGCAAAGGCTATAATCGGATAAGGTGGTATATTCAATAGACTGGAGCGCGATAGCCCAGGAGTTACTGTCCCTTCATCATGTCTTCGACACGCCACAATGACAATCCTGCTGTCGCTATCGAGGCAATAGAAAATTCCCTTGGATGCCACCGCCGCCACCGAGTTGCGATTCGGCTTCACTATTGTCCTTGAGCGCGACGCCAGACACCCCGAGCGTCGAGGCTTCGCGCATCAAATAAACGAGTAGCCTGGCTGCGGCATCGTACGACTGGCCACGTGGGCGAACATTGGAGATGCAGTTGCGCTCGCTGTCGCGCCGTCCCGTGCACGGCGCCCAGGTGAAGTAGATGCCCAGACTATCGGGGGAGCTCAAGCCGGGCCGTTCACCGATCAGTACCACGCCCATGCGTGCATTCAAGGCCTCGCCAATGGGGTCGCCGATCGCCACCCGCCCCTGCTCCACCAGCGCCAGCGGTCCCGTCAACCAGCCCTCCTCCTCGATCAGCGGCAGCAGCGCATCGAGAAACGGCAGCGCATTTTCGTGAATAGCTCGCGATGAGAGGCCGTCGACGACACACAGCGCGACGTCGCAGGGCGGCGTGTTCAGCTCGCTTAGCTGACGCGCGGAAGCCTCGTCGAGACGGCGGCCGAGATCGGGGCGGCGCAGATATTCACTGCGCTCATGCGCGGCGCTATGCAGGCGCAGTACCAAGTCGAAATGCTCGGAAAGCTTGGTCACCATGCGCTCGGTGTCGAGCGCCAGGTGCACCGCATCGCGTGCCTGGGCGTGGGCGAGCTGGAACTCGAGCTGCGCGGCGGTGGGCAGGCTGCCTCCGGCGCGACCAAGGCCGATGCGCGCATCGGTGTACTCGCGCAGCCGGCGCCAGGGGTTGTCAGTCACGCTGGCGGGCCGCTCGGGATTAGGGGTTTTGCTGCTCATGCGCTGCCTCCTTGTCATTCGTCGAGGGCATCGATATCCGCGTTCAGCAGGGCATGGCGAAAGCGCTTCGGCAACGCTTCCTTCAAGAGAATGCCCCGCTGCGGCTCGTAGATCTGCGTCTCGGCCAGCCACTGCTCGAACTCGGGGGCGGGGCGCAGGCCGAGCACCTGACGCGCATAGAGGGCATCGTGAAACGAGGTGGTCTGGTAGTTGAGCATGATATCGTCGGAGCCGGGAATGCCCATGATGAAGTTGCAGCCGGCCGCGCCAAGCAGTGTCAGCAACGTATCCATGTCGTCCTGGTCGGCTTCGGCGTGGTTGGTGTAGCAGATGTCGCAGCCCATGGGCACGCCGAGCAGCTTGCCGCAGAGGTGATCCTCGAGCCCGGCGCGGATGATCTGCTTGCCATCGAAGAGATACTCCGGGCCGATGAAGCCGACCACGGTATTGACCAGCAGCGGCGAAAACTCGCGGGCCACGGCGTAGGTGCGCGCCTCCAGCGTCTGCTGATCGATGCCATGGTGGGCATCTGCCGAGAGCGCGCTGCCCTGGCCGGTCTCGAAGTACATGACGTTGTCGCCAAGCGTGCCGCGCCCCTGTGACAGCGCCGCCTCGCGCCCCTCCTTCAATAGCGCGAGATCGATGCCGAAGCCGCGGTTGGCGGCCTCGGTGCCGGCGATCGATTGGAACACCAGGTCGGTGGGAGCACCGCGCTCGATCGCTTCGATGGCAGTGGTGACATGGGTCAGCACGCAACTCTGAGTGGGAATCTCGTAGCGCTGGATGATTTCGTCGAGCATCTTGAGCAGGGTGACCACCGTGGCGGTATTGTCGGTGGCCGGGTTGATACCGATCACCGCATCGCCACTGGCGTAGAGCAGGCCATCGAGAATGCTGGCAGCGATGCCGGTGGGGTTGTCGGTCGGGTGATTGGGTTGCAGTCGCGTGGAGAGCCGACCTTCGAGACCGATGGTATTGCGAAAACGCGTCACCACGCGGCACTTGCGCCCCACCAGTACCAGATCCTGCAGGCGCATGAGCTTCGACACCGCGGCGACCATTTCCGGTGTCAGGCCAGGAGCGAGTGCGGCGAGCTGCTCGCCCCCGACCTCGGTCGACAGCAGCCAGTTGCGAAATTCGCCGACGCTGAGTCCCGCCACTGGCGCGAAGGCCGCCTTGTCATGACGATCGAGGATCAACCGGGTGATCTCATCCTCCTCGTAGGGGATCAGCGGCTCCTCGAGGAAGAGTGAGAGAGGAAGGTCGGCCAGCCGGAGCTGAGCGGCGACGCGCTCCTCGGCGCTGCGCGCCCCGATGCCGGCGAGCTCGTCGCCTGAACGCCTTGGGCTTGCCGCGGCCATCAGCGCGCCGAGGCTGTCGAAGTGGTAGCGCCGTCCGGCGATGTCGATGTAGTAGGCGCTCATTGTTTTTCTCCCTGCCTCTCGATCAGTGCATTGTAGCCCTTCATGAATTACCCGTGCGGCTGACGAGTGTGGAGGCCGGAAAGTGGTCGCTGCACTCGCGTTTATGGGTATCCTCTTGGTTGGCTAAGTGTGAGCCGCAATTGAACAACAACAAGGAGCAAATTCATGGATGCGCTGACACGCGAGGTGTGTGACTGGCTGACCGGGCAGCGGGCGGCGATGACCGAGTGTCTGAAAACATTGGTGAACATCGATTCCAACAGCCACGACAAGGCCGGCAACGATGCCGTGGCGGATACCATCACAGGCTGGCTCGAAGCGGATGGCATTGCGATAAAGCGCCATGTGCGGCCGGAGTCCGGGAATATCCTCGAAGCCCGGGTGGAGGGGGCGCCAGGAGAGCATGTATTGCTGATGGGTCATCGCGACACGGTCTTTCCCACCGGTACCGTGGCGAGGCGAGGATACCGGCAGCAGGGCGAGCTGGCCTTCGGCCCGGGTGTGGCCGACATGAAGGCGGGACTGGTGCTCAACTGTTTCGTACTGCGCGCACTCAAGCGGTTACCCAATCTCCCCTTCTCCGTGTGCGCCTTGTTTACCGCCGACGAGGAGATCGGTTCGCCGGATGGGCGCGCCTTCATTCAGGCAGCGGCCAAGGGCGCGCGGGCGGTATTCAATGCCGAGCCCGGGCGAATCAGCGGTAACGTGGTTACCGCACGCAAGGGCGGGGCGGGATTTCTCATCGAGGTGACCGGCAAGGCGGCTCACTCCGGCGTCAGCCATGGCGATGGCGCCAGTGCCATCGAGGCGCTGGCGCGCAAGATCGTCAAGCTGCATGCCTTGACCGACTATGCCGAAGGGGTGACCGCCAACGTGGGGGTGATCGAGGGTGGCGTTTCGCGCAATACCGTGGCCCCAAGTGCCATGGCGCAGCTGGACGTGCGCTTCGTGACCAATCCCCAGCGTGAGCGGCTGTTCGCCGCGATCGAGGAGATCGTCAATGAGGTCGAGGTGCCCGGCACCTCGGCCCGCCTCACTCAGAGTTCCGGCTTCCTGCCGATGGAGGAGGCGATGAGCCGAGAGCTCTTCGGCCGCTATCGCCGTCAGGCCGAACGCCTCGGCTTTGCGGTCGAAGGCGAGTTCACCGGCGGCTGCTCGGATGCCGGCTTCACCGCAAGCCTGGGTGTTGCCACGCTATGCGGCACCGGCCCGGTGGGCGGCAAGATGCATACCGACGAGGAGTTCTGCCAGCTCGACACCCTGGTGCCCCGTGCCCAGGCGCTCGCCGCGACACTGCTCGAGCTGGGCGAGGCACCGCGGCCGTTCGAGGAAAATCGCGATCATGCTGTTAGCTAGATCCTTCTTGTTCACTCACTCAGCTGTTCGGCTGCCCGGAGGGGCCCGCCTGTACTGATCGTTCCCGGTCCGTTGGGCTGGCGGATCGAGCAACTCTCCGTGCGTTTGAGTTGCAAAACGCTATCTTCATAGACTCGGGTGGCGTTGCTCTGATTACGCAACGCTTTGCCCTCAGATGGGTGAGCGAACGCTTCTCCCGACTCCCGATTGCTAGGAGGTGACATGTCTACGGTTCTGATTACCGGCGCCAACCGCGGCGTCGGCCTGGCGCTGGCGCAGCACTATCATCAGGCGGGCTGGAAGGTGATCGGCGTATGCCGCTCCCCCTCAAGCGAGCTTGCCGACATTGCTGAGAGGGTGATCGACGATATCGATATCACTCAAGAGGCACAGGTGGCGCGATTGGCCGCCGAGCTCGATGGCTCTGCACTGGACCTGCTGATCAATAACGCCGGCCTGCTGCGTGACGAATCCCTGGGTGAGTTGAACTTCGACTCCATCCGCGAGCAGATGGAGATCAACGCCTATGGGCCACTGCGGGTGACGGAGGCGCTGCTACCCTTGGTCGCCAAAGGCGGCAAGATTGCCAACATCACCAGCCGCATGGGCTCGATTGCCGACAACGACTCTGGGGGACGCTATGGCTATCGCGCCTCCAAGGCTGCGCTCAATGCCTTCGGCAGATCGCTTGCGATGGATCTCAAGCCGCGCGGTATCGCCGTGGCCCAGTTGCACCCCGGCTTCGTCAAGACACGCATGGTCAACTTTGGTGGCCAGATCAGCCCTGAAGAGGCCGCTGCAGGTATCGCCGCACGCATCGAGGAGCTGACCCTCGAGAACAGTGGCAGCTTCTGGCATAGCAACGGCGAGACATTGCCCTGGTAACACCATTTTCAAGCGCCTGGTTCATCGTCGCCAACGCCACGTGATTGGGTAACGAAAGACATCGTATGAAATATCCCGAACGCCGGATGGCCGTTATTTCGTCGCTAAGCAGCGGTTGTGGCGCAAGAGTGACCCATCGCTCGACGATGCCAGGCGTCAAGCCTTGGTGAACGAGCTGATGAAGGCGCGCCGCGATGTGAAGCGCGCCAAGCGTGAACAGGACGAGACGGCCTTGCGCGAGGCGCGTCTAGCCGTGGATGCCGCCAAGGTAGACTTAGGCGAGCGCGGGCCGGTGTGGTGGGACGATGATGCACCGGACGAGACTGGCAAGCATCCTCGCAACAGCCGCTATGCAGCGTGGTGGCAAGGGCTCCTCTGATGTCAGATGATCGCGTGACGTACCCGGGCCGAGATCCACTCCGACACCAGCACGGTGACGAAGATCATCAGGAAGATCACGCTGACCTGGTTCCACGCCAGGCTGTTGATGGCGGCATTGAGCTGCAGGCCGATGCCGCCGGCCCCCACCAGTCCCAGTACCGTGGATTCGCGGATATTGATATCCCAGCGGTAGACGCTGATGCCGGCGAAGGCGGGTAGAATCTGCGGCAGCACGGCGTAGCTCATCACCTGCATCCTGCCGGCGCCGGTCGCGCTGATCGCCTCCACCGGGGTGGGATGGATCTCCTCGATCGCTTCATAAAGTAGCTTGCCGACGAAGCCGATCGAGCGCAGGGCGATGGCGATGATGCCGGCCAGCACCCCGGGGCCGAGGATGGTCACCAGCAGCATCGCCCAGATCAACGAGTTGATCGAGCGCGACGAGACGATGATCATCAGCGCCACACTTCTGACCAGCGGATGCGGCGAGGTGTTGCGCGCGGCCAGGAACGCCACCGGAAAAGCCATCAGGATGCCCAGCGCCGTGCCCAGGGTGGCGATGTTGAGGGTGTCCCACATCGGCTTCCACAGGCGGTGGGCATAGCGCCACTGCGGCGGCAGCATTCGGCTGATCAGGTCGCCGCCCTGGCGCCCGGCGTCCTCGACGAACACCCACATGGTATTGTCGGAGATCACCTTCCAGCACAGCAGAAACAGGCTGATGCCGGCTAGCCAGGCGAGATAGCCGAGCCACTGGGAGCGGGTGGTACGCAGACGCCAGAGCGGCTGGCCCTGCGTAGTGGTGGAAACGGGCATGGTTCATGTCCTCTTACGTAACGCGCGCTTACTGAGTCCAGCGGCGCACATGGCTGGATGAGTATTCGCAGAGCAGCACGATGGCGATGATGATCAGCAGGATCGCCGCCGAGGTGTCGTACTCGTAGCGGCTGATCGAGGTGTTGAGCGTGGCGCCGATGCCGCCCGCGCCGACGATGCCGATCACCGCCGACTCGCGAAAGTTGATATCCAGCCGGTACATGGACAGCCCGATCAGGCGTGGCATCACCTGAGGTTGTACGGCATGGTTCATGGTCTGCCACCAGCTCGCGCCGGTGGCGCGGATCGCCTCCACCTGCCGCCAGTCGATATCCTCGATATCCTCGGCCAGCAGCTTGGCCATGAAGCCGATGGTGGCGAAGGCCAGGGTGATCATGCCGGCCAGCGGGCCGAAGCCGAACATCACCACGAACAGGATCGCGATGATCACCTCTTGGAAGGTGCGCGAGACGCTGATGATGCCGCGACACACGAAGTAGATCGGCAGCGGCGCGATATTGCGTGCCGCCCCCAGCCCCACGGGAATCGCCAGTGCCACTCCGATCACCGTGGAGGTCAGCGTCATGGTCAGGCTCTCGAGTAGGCCGTTGAGGATGTCGCCCCGGCGGCTGACGAAGTCTGGCTGGGTGAAGGCGGCCAGGAAGTTGAGCCCACGGCTGGCGCCCTCGGTGAAGCGTGCCCAGTTGACCTGCACGCTGGCCAGCGCCAGCACCAGATAGAGCATCAGGCCGATGACCAGGGCCCAGCGCAGGCGGGGGTCGGCGATAAACGGCCGGCGCCGCCACTCTCCCCGGCTTGCCAATGCCATGCGACTCATCTCGCGCCTCCACTGGCCAGCGCTGGCGCGAGCGTCGTCACCTTGCGCTCTAGGCCGTCAGTCGTGTTGCGCTCCGGGGCGGTCGGCTCGGCCTGGGTATCCCACTCCTCCTCGCCGTAGATGGTGGTGAGCGTGTCGGCGTCTAGCGCGTCGGGGCGACCATCGAAGACGATCTCACCGGCACGCAGACCGACGATGCGGTCGGCGAACTGGCGGGCCAGTGCCACGTCGTGGATATTGATGATCGCCGCCAGGTCGCGCTCGGCGCACAGCTCGCGAATCAGACGCATGATCTGGCGAGAGGTCTTGGGGTCGAGGCTCGCGGTGGGCTCGTCGACCAGCAGCAGCTTGGGGCTCTGCAGCAGGGCACGGGCGATGCCGACCCGCTGGCGCTGGCCACCGGAGAGCGCATCGGCCCGCTTGTCGAGTGCATGGGGCAGGCCCACACGCTCCAGCAGGCGGAAGGCCTCGGCCACGTCATCGGCAGGATAGCGCCGCAGGAAGCTGCGCCAGAAGCCCACGTAACCGAGCCGCCCGGAGAGCACGTTCTCCATCACGCTCAGGCGATCGACCAGCGCATACTCCTGGAAGATCATGCCCATGCCACGGCGTGCCTCGCGCAGCCGCCGCCCGGAGAGGGCGGTCAGCTCGGTCTCCTCCAGACGGATGCTGCCCGAGGTGGGCTCCACCAGGCGGTTGACGCAGCGGATCAGGGTGCTCTTGCCGGCCCCGGAGGGGCCGATCAATGCCATGACCTGGCCGCGCGGCAGGGTCAGCTCGATATTGCTAAGTGCGCTATCCCCGGTGGGGTAACGCTTGCAGACGCCGGACAGGGTCAGCATGGTGGTTCTCCCTCAGATGCTTCCTACCAGTGCTACGTTCATTCGCAGTCGTAGGTCACGCCGTTGGCTTCGTCGATGGTGCGGATCACTTCCCAGTGCTCCTGATAGGTGATGGGAATGAACTGCGACTCCCCGGAGTTGGCGAACTCCGCCTGCAGGGCACCGCCTTCCCAGTCGTAGGAGAAGAAGGCGTCACGTACCTTTTCGGCGAGTTCCGGGTGGAGGTTGTAGACGTGGCCATAGCCGGTGGTGGGGAAGGTCTGTGAGGTGTAGAGCACCTCATAGTCGCCCTCGTTGACCACGCCCCGGGAGACCATGCGATGGGCCACCGAGTTGGCGATGGCGGCGGCATCGTAGTCGCGGTTGACCACGCCGAGGATCGAGTTGTCATGTGAGCCGGAGAAGGCGGTCTCGAAATCCTCGTCCGGTACCAGGCCGAACTCGCTAGTGAGCAGGGCGGAGGGGGCTTTGAAGCCGGAGTTGGAGGTCGGCGAGGTGAAGGCCATGTTGCGTCCGGCCAGTGCTTCCATTGAATCGATGCCGCTGCCCGGATAGGTGATGATCTCCATCTCGTAGCCGAAGCTGCCATCGTCGCTTGCCATCATGGCGAAGGGCACGAAGCCCACGCAGTTGACCGCCATCGGGTTGGAGCCGGTATTGAAGCCCGCCACGTGCAGACGCCCTGCGCGCATCGCCTCGAGCTGGGCGGCGTTGGACTGCACCGGGAAGAACTGCACGCGCTTGCCGGTTGCCTCTTCCATATGCGCCAGGAAATCGGCCCACACCTCGGCATAGACTGCCGGATCCTCCACCGGGGTGTAGGCGAACACCAGGGTGCTGGGATCGAGCCACTGCGACTCGTCTTCGGGGACGTCGGCGACCATGTCGCCATTGGCATCGGTGAAACGTGACGCCAGCTCGGCATGGGCCTGAAGGGCGCCAACGGCGAAGGTGCCAACGAGGGTGGCACCCAGCAGCTTGGTGGAAAGGGAGGAAGTGCGGGACATGAGATGGACCTCGTCACATAGGTTGCGGGACGAGGCCATACTGAGCGCCTAGGATGACACTCCCATGTCAGGAAGATGTCGGTTGAATGTCAATGCGTCGGTAGCACAGACGCTGGATCAGTGCCGAATCGTGGCTGACGATCATCACGCCGCAGCGCCGCTCGTCGAGGCCCAGGCGCGTCATCAACGGGGCGATGGCCAGCAGCACGCTATGTGCGGTAGGCCATGTCGCCAGACAGGGGCACGTGGGCTGAGCTGCCCGATTCCTTTCCTGTCTGGCCATGAGGTGCGGGAGCGAGCGCTGCTAGAAGCCTAGCGCGACAGGAAGGCGCGCGCCGCCGCCTCGGGATCGTCCTGTCCACAGATCGCCGAGACCACAGCGGCACCCTGTACCCCGGCATCGCGTAGCTGAGCCATATGGTTGGCCTGAAGGCCACCGATGGCTACCGCCGGCAGTGGGCTGGCGGCGGCCAGCGTGGCGAGGCCATCGAAGCCCAGGGGCTCGGCATGATCGCGCTTGGTGCGTGTGGCGAAGACCGGGCCCAGCCCGAGGTAGTCGAGGGCAGCGGAGTCGAGGCGTGCCATTTGGGCGAGTGTCTGTGCCGAGAGGCCGAGTATCGCCTGGGGGCCGAGGGCATCGCGCGCGGCCGCCACGTCACCGTCACCTTGGCCGATATGCAGGCCATCGGCGCCGCTGGCCAGCGCCACCGCGAGACGATCGTTGATGATCAGCGGTACGCCGCTTCCCGCCAATACTGCCTTGAGCCGGCGGGCCTGGTCGGTCAGCTCGGCGTCGCTGGCCTGCTTGTCGCGCAGCTGTACCAGCGTCACGCCACCGCGTACGGCAGCGAGTACCGTCTCCTCCAGGCCGCGTTGGGCGCACAGCTGGGGGTCGGTGACGAGGTAAAGGGTCAGGTCAGGTCGCATCGTCGAACTCCAGCTGCAGGCGATCGTTCAGGGTGGCGGGGTCGAGCTCGTAAAGCGTATCGAGGAACAGGGGCATGAAGCTGCCCGGCCCGCGAGCGTGGCGGCCGGCCGACTCGCCGGCAATGGCGTAGCTTGCCAGCGCTGCCACGCAGGCCTCGAAGGGTTCCTCGGCATTTGCCAGGAAGGCCGCCACCACGCCGGTCAAAGCGCAGCCCAGCGTGGTGACGCGCGGCATCAGTGCATGACCGCCGCGGATGCGCGCCAGGCGTCGGCCGTCGCTGATCAGGTCGGTCTCGCCGGTCACCGCCACCACACCGCCGATGCGCCGGGCGAGCCGGTGGGCGGCCTGCTTCGCGGCGTCGGCCGGGTCGCTGCTGTCGACGCCGCGACCCGCCGTGGTGTGGGCTTCCAGGGCCAGGATCTCCGATGCGTTACCGCGTACCACGCTGGGTTTCAACGCGAGCAGGCGAGCGGCAATGTCGCGGCGGTAACCGGTGGCGCCCACCGCCACCGGGTCGAATACCCAGGGCTTGCCGGCAGCCCGCGCCGCCTCGGCGGCCTCCGCCATGGCCGCGACCCACGGCGGCGAAGGGGTGCCGATGTTGATCGTCAACGCATCGGCCCGGGCGGCGAACTCGGCAGCCTCCTCGCGGGCGTGCATCATCGCCGGCGAGGCGCCGATGGCCAGCAGCACATTGGCCATGCTGTTCATGGCCACCAGGTTGGTAATGTTGTGGATTAGCGGAGCGGTGGCGCGCAGGCGAGCAAGGTGCGCGCCGGCATCGAGCGTGGCGGTCATGGAGCCTCCCCGGCGTGAGTCGCACGGGAGGCCCGTGCGACTCCCTACGCCGGCATTATCCGGGTCAGGTTCGAAGGGTGCTTCTCAGCCGCTTTCGTCGGCGCCCCTGTCGCAAGAGCGTCGATCATACCCAGCCGATGGCCATGACGAAAGGCACCACGGCCCGTCGATAAGGTTGCATTGGCCTAGGCGATAGGCATGATGATGACACCTACATAGCCTGTAGATAGCGCCGAACAATGAGTGAGACACCTTCCAGCCCCCCGGGCCAAGAGCCGTTGATCGAAGCGGAAAGCCATGTGCAGGGGTTTCGCAAGGCCCGCGACGCACGCCGTACCGAGCTCGTCGAGGATTATGTGGAGCTGATCGCCGACCTGATCGGCGATACCGGCGAGGCGCGGCAGACCGATATCGCCCGCCGGCTGGGAGTGGCGCAGCCCACCGTGGCCAAGATGCTCACACGCCTGGCCGAGGGGGGATACATCATCAAGCGTCCCTACCGTGGCGTCTTCCTGACCGATGCGGGGGAGCGGCTTGCCGCGATGAGCCGGCGACGCCACCAGATCGTCGAGGAGTTCCTGTGCAGGCTGGGTGTTCATCCCGACACGGCCCGGCTCGATGCAGAGGGAATCGAGCACCATGTCAGTGCCGAGACGCTCGAGGCCTTCGAGCGTTATCTCAACACGTCTGATCGCCAATAGAAAATTTCTTGCCACACGATAGATTCTCCCTTCTTGTTTCTTCGGTCTTGCGTGCTATTTTATAGCTTATGCTATAAATCATAGTGTATTGCACTTTTTATAGGAGAGGCCAGCTAATGAGGTCCTGGACATTGACACTGGGTGCGCTGGCGCCCCTGGCGCTCACAGTAGGCACCGCCACTGCAGCCCAACCCCCGCTCAACGCCGTGACGACGATCGGCATGATCGGCGATGTGATCGAAAAGGTGGGCGGCGAGTGCGTGGCAGTGGAGGCGATCATGGGGCCGGGCGTCGACCCGCATCTCTATCAGGCCAGTGCCGGCGATGTGAACACCTTCCAACGCGCCGATGTCATCTTCTATTCCGGATACGCCCTGGAGGGCCAGCTGGGCGACGTGCTGGAGCGCTTCGGCGAGACCAAGCCGACTCTGGCCGTATCGCCCGCCGCGATCGCCACGGCGGACCTGATCACGGTGCAGGACCTGTACGGCATCGATCCCCATGTATGGATGGATGTGAGCCTGTGGGCGCAGATCGTCCCGGTGATCGCCGAGACGCTTGGCGAGCAGCGTCCAGAGTGTGCCGAACGGATGGTCGAGAACGCCGAGCATTACGCGGTGCAGCTGCAGGCGCTGCACGAGTGGGTCGGCGAGTCCATCGCGACGATTCCCGACGCGCAGCGCATTCTGGTCACCGCCCACGACGCCTTCGGCTACTACGGCCGCGCCTACGACATTGAGGTCGCCGGAATCCAGGGCATTAGTACCGAAACCGAGACCGGCATCGCCGATATCCGCGAGATGGCGGCGATCGTCGCCGAGCGCGAGGTGCCCGCTGTGTTCGTCGAGAGCACCATCAATCCGCGCACCGTGCAGGCAGTGATCGATGCAGCCGCCGAGCGTGGCCAGCAGACCGAGATCGGCGGCGAACTCTTTTCCGATGCGATGGGCGAAGCGGGCACTGCCGAGGGAACCTATATCGGCATGATCCATGCCAATACCCGGCATATCGTCGAGGCCTTGGGTGGCGAACTTCCGACCCTGCCCGAGGTTATTGGGAGCTGGGCCGAGCAGTGGGATCTCGATACCGGTTCGGACGGTTGAGCACAATGACTCAACCCTTGCACGAGCGGGATCTGGCCCTGCATGTCGAGGACCTGACCGTCAGCTACCACAGCAAGCCGGTGTTGTGGGATATCGACTTCGATGTCCCGCCTGGGGTGATGGCCGGCATCGTCGGTCCCAATGGTGCGGGCAAGAGCACATTGATCAAGAGCGTGCTGGGGCTGGTGCCCAGCGTGGCGGGACGTGTCACGCTGTTCGGCCGCCCCTATCGGGCCCAGCGCCGTCGGGTGGGGTATGTCCCGCAACGCTCAAGCGTCGACTGGGACTTCCCCACCACCGCACTGGATGTGGTGACCATGGGGCTTTATGGCCGCCTGGGCTGGTTTAGGCGCCCCGGCAGGCGCGAGCGTCGCGAGGCGATGCAGGCACTCGAGCTTGTGGGCATGCAGGACTTCGCCCAGCGGCAGATAAGCCAGCTCTCCGGCGGTCAGCAGCAGCGGGTGTTCCTGGCTCGGGCCTTGGTACAGCAGGCCGACATCTACTTCCTCGACGAACCGATGGCCGGCGTCGATGCCACCACCGAACGTGCGATCGTCGAGATACTGCGCCGCCTGCGCGATGCCGGCAAGACGGTGATCGTGGTCCACCATGACCTGCATACGGTGCGCAGCTACTTCGACTGGCTGCTGCTGCTCAACGTGAGTGTGATCGCCCAGGGTCGGGTGGAGACGGTGTACACCGCCGATAACCTGCGCAAGACCTATGGCGGGCAGATTGCGCTGCTCGAAGGCGCAGCCTTTCTCTCCCAGTCGAGTACCGCCTTCCCCCACGGCGAGGGGGGGATGTGATGGCGCTCATGGAGCTGTTGCGCGACTACACCCTGCAGAACGTGGTGATCGGGGCGGGACTGCTGGGCCTGATCAGTGGCGTGTTGGGTAGCTTCGCGGTACTGCGCAAGCAGAGCCTGCTCGGCGAGACGCTCTCACACGCAGCGCTTCCGGGCGTGTGCCTGGGTTTCATCGTGTCCGGCGGTCGACAGATGGGCAGCCTGCTGCTCGGTGCGCTGCTGACCGGTGCCCTGGCGGCCTTGACCATGCTGTTGTTGACGCGATTCAGCCGACTCAAGACCGATGCCGGCCTCGGCATCACGCTGAGTGTGTTCTTCGCCGTGGGCGTGGTGCTGCTGACTCACCTCCAGGGCATGCAGAACGCCTCCCAGGGGGGGCTCGAATCGTTCCTGTTCGGTCAGGCGGCGGCGACATTGCGCAGCGACCTGTGGATGATGGGCGCGATCACCCTGGCGGCGCTGAGCTTGGTGGCGCTGCTGTGGAAGGAGTTCAAGCTGGTCTCCTTCGATCCGCAATTCGCCGGCTCGCTGGGGTTGCCGGTGGTGTGGCTGGAGATCGGCCTGACGGTGATGATCGCACTCGCCGTGGTGGTGGGGCTGCAGATGGTCGGCGTTGTATTGATGGCCTCGATGATCATTGCGCCTGCGGTCGCCGCCCGGCAGTGGAGTCGTCGCCTGGAGGGGATGGTGACGATCGCGGCGCTGATCGGCATCGTAGCTGGCATAAGCGGAGCGCTGCTGAGCGCCCTGGCCCGGGGCCTGGCCACGGGGCCGCTGATCGTGCTGAGCGTCTCGGCCATCGCCCTCGTGTCGCTGCTGCTGGCACCGGGACGTGGCCTGTTGTGGGAAATGTTGCAGCGCTGGCGCAACCGGCGCCAGCTGCAGCGGCGTCTGCTCGACATGCGCAGGGAGAAGTGATGCTGGCCGCCTTGTTCGATAACGTGCCGTTGATGATCATGCTGGTCGGCGCCCTGGTGGGAACGGCCTCGACGCTGGTCGGCACCTTCCTTGTGCTGCGTGGCAGCAGCATGCTTTCGGATGCCATCAGCCATTCGATCGTGTTCGGCATCGTCATCGTCTGGCTGCTGACGCATCAGCAGAGCGGGCCGGTTCAGATCGTTGGCGCGGCGCTGGCCGGGATCCTGACGGTGTTTCTCACCGAAGTGCTGATCAACTCGCAGCGGGTCAAGAAGGATGCCGCCATCGGCCTGGTCTTTCCGGCGCTGTTCTCGGCCGGGGTGCTGCTGATCAATCTCTACGCCCGCGACGTGCATATCGATGCTCACACGGTGCTGCTTGGCGAGATCGGCTTCGTATGGCTCGATACGCTCACCCTTGGCGATTACCGCGTGCCGCGTTCGCTGGTGTCGATGGGTGTCATGACTCTGCTCAACGCCCTCTTCGTCATCCTCTTCTACAAGGAGCTCAAGCTCGCCACTTTCGACGCCGCGCTGGCCAAGGCGCTCGGTTTTGCTCCTGGCGTGCTGTTCTATGCGCTGCTGCTGCTCACCAGCGGTACGGCGGTGGCAGCGTTCGATGCCGTCGGTGCGGTGCTGTTCGTCGCCTTCGTCATCGTGCCCGCCTCGGCGGCCTATCTGCTCACCGACCGACTATGGCTGATGTTCGTCTACGGCACACTGATCTCGATTGCCTCGAGCGTCACTGGCTACTACCTGGCGGTGGCCTGGAACGTCTCCATCGGCGGCATGATGGCGGTGATGACCGGCGTGTTTCTGGCGCTGGCGTTTGTCGCCGGGCCACGCTACGGGCTGTTCGCCCAGCTTGTGCGACGCCGCAGGCAACGACGCGCAGTCATTACTCATCCGCCTAGCGGAAGGCCTTCAACCCCCCGGCGATATTGACCACGTTGCGGTAGCCCATCCGCTGCAGGGTATCGGTGGCCAGGGCGCCGCGATTGCCCCCGGCGCAGTGGCAGACGATCGCTGCATCCTTGTCCGGCGCGACCTCGCCGATGCGCATCTCAAGCGTGCCGCGGCTGATATTGGCGGCATTGTCGATATGTCCCTGCTCGAACTCCTCGCGGTCGCGAACGTCCAGCACTAACGCTCCGGAGTCGATCAGCGCTCTCGCCTCCTCGGGAGAGACCTCCGTGATGTTACGGCGTGCCTGATCGGCAAGGCGCAGGAAATCTTCGGAATGATTGGCCATGACGTGCTCCTGTGTTAAAGCTTTCTGACGTGCACGTTATCACAGTCGCTCAGGCTTCAAGCTAGGGAAAGGATCGATGTCATCAACGGGGGCGAGGGGGCGGGTTCGTGAGGTGTTCACGGCATTTCTACTGCTCGGACTGTCCTCCTTTGGCTGGGCACGGCGTCTATCAACCGGTAATGGCTGAACTCGAGCCCATCTTCGCGAGCCAATGAGGAGCTTTGCATGCACGACTCCCCTCTCTTTCTGCCGCTGCGCGAGCAGCATGCCAGGTTGCGCGACGGCCGCCTGAGTGCCAGTGAGCTGGCCGAAGCGGCTGTGGACAACTTTGCTTTTCGTGGTGCCCACGATCACGCCTACCTCACCTGGAACGGCGAGGCCGCACGCCGCAGTGCCGCGGCAATCGACCAGGTGCTGGCCGCCGGAGGAGATGCCGGTGCCTTGATGGGCATTCCAGTTGCCGTCAAGGATCTCTACGGGGTGCCCGGCATGCCGACCTATGCTGGCTCCGCGAAACCGTTGCCCAATCGCTGGGAACAGCCTGGGCCGGTGATCCAGGCGCTGCTCAGGCAGTTGCCCAGCGTGATGGGCAAGACCCATAGCGTGGAGTTCGCCTTCGGTGGCCTGGGAACCAATGCCCACTGGGGCACGCCACGCAATCCCTGGGACGTGGCTTCTCATCGCACCCCCGGCGGCTCCAGCTCGGGAGCCGGCGTGGCGCTGGTCAGCGGCACCGCCAGTCTGTCGCTTGGTACCGATACCGCCGGCTCGGTGCGCATTCCCGCCTCGATGACCGGTGTGGCGGGGCTCAAGACCACCGCCGGACGTTGGCCGATCGAGCGAATCGTACCGCTCTCCACCACCTTGGATACGTCAGGACTGCTGGCGCGTAGCGTCGACGACCTGGCCTTTGCCTTTGCCGCGCTCGATCCGCAATTGAGTGGCGAGCGCAACGCGACACTCCCGGTGCCGGAGCTCGCCGGGCTGACGTTCGGCGTGCCGGAGCGCTACTTCTGGGACGATTGCAGCCCCGGCATTGCCGAAACGCTGCGTGAGGCGATCCGCCAGCTCGAGGCGGCGGGTGCGCGCATCGTGACGCTGGAGCTGCCCGGTGTCGATGAAGGCTTTCGGTTGTTCCAGGCGGGGGGGCTTGCGGCGGCCGAACTCGCCGCCTTCCTCGAGAGCGAACTGCCGGAGATGATCGCCACGCTCGATCCCAATGTCGCGGCACGCGTCAAGGCCGCCGATGAGATCAGTGCTGCGGAGTATGTCCGTCGTAGAGGTGTCATCGAGGCGCTCTCCGCCCGGGCCGCCCAGTGCCTTGCCGGCATCGATGCACTGCTGACGCCAACGGTGGCGATCACGCCGCCCACGCTCGAGAGTCTCGAACCCGATGGCGCCTATGCCAAGGCGAACATGCATGCCCTGCGCAATACGGTGATGGGCAATTTCATGGGCCTGTGCGGGCTGACCTTGCCGGTTGGCAGGGATGCGGCCGGCATGCCGGTTGGCCTGCAGCTGCTGGCGGCTCCCTGGCAGGAGGCGCGCCTGCTGGCGGTGGGGTGCGCCATCGAGGAGAGGCTGGGGCGGGGAGGCGATATCCTGGGTTGGCCGCCTGCGCCCTAGCTTGGCTTCGCCTGATCGATCCCTGACTAGCGACGCAGCGGATCGAGCAGCTCGCTCAGGCCGTTGTGATCGATCTCGTGCATCAGCTGCAGCAATTGACCTATCTCGCCGGGCGGAAAGCCCTTCCGCGCGAACCAGTTGAGGTAGGGGCCGGGCAGGTCGGCGATCAGCCGGCCTTCGTATTTGCCGAACGGCATTCTGCGGGTGACCAGTATTTCCAGGTCCTCGGGTTTCACTCGTGGCTCCTGTGCCGTCATGCTCGCGGCTTGCCACTGTACGGTGTGGCCGAATCTCTTGCCAGCTACTGACAGCATGGCGACTCTGCTAATGTTGGGTAATCAGCCATGGAGAGGAGCGGCGGCATGCACAAGGCAGCTGGCAGCGCAGAGACGGCAGGTGATCAGGCGGATCGCGAGGATCCCTATCTCTGGCTCGAGGAGGTCGAGAGCGAGCAGGCACTCGACTGGGTACGCGAGCGCAATGGCGAGGCGCAACAGGTGCTGGAGTCAGCGCCGGGCTTTGCCGAGCTGCGTGATGACCTTCAGGCGATTCTCGAGGCGGACGATCGTATCCCTTTCGTCGTCAAGCGTGGCGAGCACTACTACAATTTCTGGCAGGATCGTGCCCACCCTCGCGGGGTGTGGCGTCGCACGTCTCCCGAGGAGTATCGCAAGGTGCAGCCCGAGTGGGAGGTGCTGATCGATCTCGACGCGCTGAATGCCGCTGAAGGCGAGAATTGGGTATGGCATGGCGCAGACTGTCTCAAGCCCGAGCGGGAGGGGGAGGCCTATCGCCACTGCCTGATTGCGCTCTCCCGCGGTGGCGCCGACGCCGACGTGACCCGCGAGTTCGATCTGGTCGAGAAGCGCTGGGTGGAGGAGGGCTTCCAGCGCGAGGAGGCCAAGGGGGCACTCTCCTGGATCGACCGCGACAATGTCTACGTCTACAGCGACTTCGGCGCCGGTTCGCTCACCGCCTCGGGCTATCCACGCATCGTCAAGCGCTGGCGGCGCGGCACACCCCTCGCCGACGCCACGACGCTCTTCGAGGGCGAGGCGGATGACATGTACATCGCCGCCGGCCGGGATCATACCCACGGCTTCGTGCGCGACTTCGTCAGCCGCTCGCGGGCCTTCTACGACAATGAGCTTTATCTGTGCAACGCCGACGGCACGCTGCGCAAGATCGAGGTGCCCGATTCGGCCCACAAGCGGATCCATCGCGACTGGCTGACACTCGAGCTGCGCGAACCCTGGACGCTGGCCGGACAGACCCATCCCGCCGGAGCGCTGTTGATCACCGGCCTCGATGCCTTCATGCAGGGGGAGAGCGAGTGGCGGGCGCTGTTCACTCCCACCGAGACGACCTCCCTCGAGGCGGCGACCTGGACGCGCCATCATCTGATCCTCACCGTGCTGGACGACGTCAAGCATCGCCTCGACGTGCTCACGCAGCGTGATGGCGAGTGGTACTGCGAACCGCTAGCCGGGGTACCTGAGATCGGTACCCTGAGCGTGGCGGCGGTGGATGAGGAGGCCAGTGACGACTACTTCATGACCGCCACCGGCTACCTCACGCCGACCACGCTCTATATCGGACGTATCGGCGAGATGCCGCAGCGGCTCAAGCAGGCGCCAGCGCTGTTCGACGCCACGGGGCTGCGTGTCAGCCAGCACTTCGCCACCAGTGCGGACGGCACCCGGATTCCCTATTTCATGATCGCCTCGAAGCCGCTGGCGACCAATGGCAACAATCCCACGCTGCTTTACGGCTACGGCGGCTTCGAGATCTCGCTGACACCGGGCTATCAGCCGGGAGTGGCGCGCGGTTGGCTGCTGGCGGGGGGCGTCTATGTGGTGGCCAATATCCGCGGTGGTGGCGAGTATGGCCCGCGCTGGCACCAGGCCGCACTCAAGGCGGCGCGGCACAAGGCCTTCGAAGATTTTGCCGCGATCGCCGAGGATCTCGTTGCCCGGGGCGTCACCTCTTCGGGCAAGCTCGGCATCCAGGGCGGCTCCAATGGCGGGCTGCTGGTGGGCAACATGCTGGTGAAGTATCCCGAGCTGTTCGGGGCGGTGGTCTGCCAGGTGCCGCTGCTCGACATGCGCCGCTACCACCGCCTGCTGGCCGGTGCTTCTTGGATGGCCGAGTATGGCGACCCCGATGGCGAGGAGTGGGCATTTCTGCGCGGCTATTCGCCCTATCACAACCTCGAGACCGGCAAGCGCTACCCTCCGCTGTTGCTGATGACCAGCACCCGCGACGACCGCGTGCATCCCGGTCATGCGCGCAAGATGATGGCGCGGATGCGCGAGCAGGGCCATGAGGCGCTCTACTACGAGAACATCGAAGGCGGGCATGGCGGGGCTGCCGACAATGCTCAGCGGGCGCACATGCAGGCGCTGGCCTTCAGCTTTCTCAAGCAGAGGCTTTTTAATGATATTTCTATCAATACTCTATTAGTATAAGAGCGATAACGATAACCGACACACGCCAGTCCGGCCGCCTTACGCTTGCGCAGTGCCGCAACGTGATGGTTCGGAGGGGATGCTGTCGGCTGCGTTTCGTCGTAATGGTCAAGCTGTCATGATCAATGCCTTCCGGACTCGATGATTCGGTCAGGTGGCATCTTGGATGCGCGCACCGCTCAGGAGCATGCATGCCGCATGTTCCAGGCCTGTCCCGTGAATTGTTAAAGGAGTAACGCAAGGTGAATTCATCGAGCCGACGACTTGTGTCGATGCCTAGCTGGCGTCGGGTGGCGGCCAAGCCCCTGGCGGCTATCGTAGGGCTTTGTGTGAGTGTCGTTGCGCCGTTCAGCATGGCATTCGACTTCGACGATGTGGTGCAGCGAGCAGAGCAGCTTGCCCAGCAGGGCTACAAGGCTCCCGCACGCGACCTGCCCGACGCACTGCGCGGTCTGGAATATGCCGAATATGCCCAGATCCAGTACAAGCCCGAGCGCTCCTTGTGGCGCAACGAGGATTTGCCCTTCGATCTGAGCTTCTTCCACGAGGGCATGCATTACGATACGCCCGTGGCACTGCATAGTATCGATGGGGAGTCGGTAGAGGAGATTACCTTCAATCCCGACGATTTCGACTACGGCGATCTGGATATCCCGTCCGAGGCGCTCGAGAATCTGGGGATGGCCGGCTTCAGGGTCAACTACCCGATCAACTCCGACACCAAGCAGGAGATCATGGTGTTCCTGGGCGCGAGCTATTTCCGCGTGGTGGGACGCAACCAGATCTATGGGCTCTCCGGGCGGGGACTGGCCGTGGACACGGCACTCTCCTCGGGAGAGGAGTTCCCTCGCTTCAGTGAGTTCTGGATCGTCAAGCCCAGTCCCGATAGCCAATACCTGACGATATTCGCCCTGCTCGATTCACCGAGCGTCACCGGGGCTTATCGCTATGTACTGCGCCCGGGCGAGGACAGCATCGTCGATGTCCAGTCGCGCCTATTCATGCGCCAGCCGGTGGAGAAGCTGGGCATCGCCCCGCTCACCAGCATGTTCCTCTATGGTCCCAACCAACCTTCGCCGACGCCCAACTTCCGACCGGCGATCCACGACTCCAATGGTCTGCTGGTGCACGGCGAGCAGGAAGGCTGGAGATGGCGGCCGCTGGTCAACCCGGCGCGCCTGATGGTGGATACCCAGGCGGTCGAGACGCTGCGTGGCTACGGCTTGCTGCAGCGCAGCCATCACTTCCACGACTACGAGGATCTCGAGGATCGCTACGAACTGCGGCCCAGCGCCTGGATCGAGCCGCAGAGCGCCTGGGGCGCGGGACGCGTGGAGCTGGTGCAGATTCCCACGCCCGACGAGACCAACGACAACATCGTCTCCTTCTGGACGCCGGATCGGGCGCTGGAGCGCGGCACCGTCCTTGACTACGACTATCGCATCTACTGGACCATGAACGAGCCCAAGTTCTACGATCCCAACCTGGCCTGGGTGGATCAGACGCGGCGCTCGCCTGGCGAGGTGCGCCAGAACAACCTAATTCGCGAGCTGGATGGCACGCTGGCGTTCGTCATCGATTTCAAGGGGCCGGTGCTGGAGTCGGATGCCGAGCTCTCCCTGGAGGCGGGTATCGGAGACAATGGTGAGCTGGTCGACAGTCGCATCGTGCGCAATACCGCGGAGGGTGGCTGGCGCGCCTTCGTGCGCGTGAAGCGCAGCGAGAACAACCAACCGCTCGATATCCAGGCGTTTCTCAAGGACGGTGATCGTCGTGTCTCTGAAACTTGGTTCTATCGGCTTCCCGCCGACGCATGAAATGCCGGATGCCAGCCAGAGCAGTGCCTATCTCGAGCGCCTGGCGCATGAGACGGCCTCGCGTGAGGCGAGGCGTGCCCTGTATGGCAGCGATATCGACCTCGATGGCATGGCGGCACTGCATGCCACCCTCGGGGGGCGCCCGGCGCCCCTCGATGACCCCGCCGCCGTCTCAGTCGGCAGGCGCCTGACGCTTGCCTATGGCGAACAGCCGCCGCTGGCGCCCGCCGAGGTGCTCACTACCGACGAGCAGGGCATCACCCGGCTGAGAACCGCACCCCCTCTGGCGCGAACGCCCCTGGCGCCCGAGGCCTGGTCGACCAACCCCTTCGTGCGCTTCGGGCAGTGGACGAGGCGATGGGCTGCCCGCGGCTATCGGCGCCGGCGCAAGGCGCACGCGGACGCACAGCGCAAGCTCCGCTGGCAGAAGGCCGCTTCGCTGCGGCGCTGGGTTCTGCTGGTGCTGGTATTCGGGCAGAGCCTGTTGGCCGCTCACTACATGAGCACCGTACTGCCTTATGGCGGCCAAGGCGCGCTCGAAATCTCTCTGCTGGGGCTGTTCGTACTGCTGTTCTGCTGGGTTTCGGCGGGGTTCTGGACGGCGCTGATGGGATTCTTCCAGCTATTGCTCGGTCGCGACCGCTATGCCATCGACTCCAGCGATATTGCCGATGCGCCGATCTCCCCGGCGGCGCGCACCGCCCTGCTGGTACCCATCAGCAACGAGGATGTACCGCGGGTCTTCGCCGGGATTCAGGCGACCCTCGAGTCGCTGCGTGATACCGGCCAGGCCGAGCATTTCGACCTGTTCATCCTCAGTGACAGTGCCGACCCCGACGTGGCCATCGCCGAGACGCACGCCTGGTTGACACTGTGCCGAAAGCTCGATGCCTTCGGCCAGGTCTACTATCGACGGCGCCAGCGCCGAGTGAAGCGCAAGAGCGGCAATCTCGATGATTTCTGCCGACGCTGGGGCTCGCAGTATCGCTACATGGTGGTGCTGGATGCGGACAGCGTGATGAGCGGCGATTGCCTGACCCGTCTGGTACGCCTGATGGAGGCCAACAGTGAGGCGGGAATCATCCAGACGGCGCCGCGCGCCTCCGGGCGGCTCAATCTGTATGCCCGCATGCAGCAATTTGCCACCCGTGTCTATGGGCCGCTGTTCACTGCGGGGCTGCACTTCTGGCAACTCGGGGAATCCCACTACTGGGGGCATAATGCGATCATTCGCGTTGCCCCCTTCATGCGTCACTGCATGCTGGCGCCACTGCCCGGCAAAGGCGCGATGTCCGGCGAGATCCTCTCCCACGACTTTGTCGAGGCGGCGCTGATGCGGCGTGCCGGCTGGGGCGTCTGGATTGCCTACAACCTGCCCGGTAGCTACGAGGAGATGCCGCCCAACCTGCTCGACGAGCTCAATCGTGATCGACGCTGGTGTCATGGCAACCTGATGAACTTCCGGCTGTTCCTAGCCAAGGGCTTTCATCCGGTGCACCGGGCGGTGTTTCTCACCGGGGTGATGTCCTATCTCTCGGCGCCGCTGTGGTGCCTGTTTTTGATCCTGTCGACGGCGCTGCTCGCCGTGCATACCTTGAGCACGCCGGAGTACTTCCCGGAGCCGGGCATGCTGTTCCCGGTCTGGCCGCAGTGGCGGCCGGGGTTGGCGGTGGGGCTGTTCTCGGCTACCGCGACGCTGCTGTTCCTGCCCAAGTTTCTCAGTGTGCTGCTGGTCATCATCCAGGGCGCCCGCGACTTCGGCGGGGGGCTGCGGCTATTCGTGAGCATGGTGCTCGAATCGCTGTTCTCGATGCTGCTGGCCCCGGTGCGCATGCTGTTCCATACCCGCTTCGTGCTCACGGCGCTGCTGGGGGGAACGATCCAGTGGCGCTCGCCCTCCCGCGACAACACCGCGACAACCTGGGGCGATGCACTGCGCAACCATGGCGCCCAGACGCTGCTGGGAGCCGCCTGGGCGACTGGTGTCTACCTCATGGAGCCCACCTTCCTGTGGTGGATGTCGCCCATCGTGGTGGCATTGATGCTGTCGATACCGGTATCGGTATTCTCGAGCCGGGTATCGCTGGGGCGGCGCTGTCAGCATGCCAGGCTGTTCCGCATTCCCGAGGAGACGCATCCTCCCCGCGTGCTGCGGCGCATGGTGCGCCATCTGCATCGCATGCGTCGCCAGACCTCGCCGACCTTCGTGCAGATGGTCACGGATCCCGTCGCCAATGCCCTGGGGTGTGCGCTTGCGACTTCCCGCCATGGCGTTTCCGAGCTGCTGGCCCGGCGGCGGCGTGAGCAGGTAATGGCGGCATCGCGCCTGGGTCCCGACGCGCTCGATGACAAGGCGCGGCTGAAGTTTCTCGATGATCCGGTGCTGCTCTCCAAGCTGCACTATCAGGTCTGGGCGAATTGCGAGGCGCATCCGGCATGGCGTGAGCAAGGCATTCCCAGGGTCGCGTCGCTGCGACTACCGACCTGAAGAGGAAATACGCAAATGAACGCAAGCAAGGAGCGCTTCGTCGGGCTGGAGTGGCTGAGATTCCTGCTCGGCCTCTACATCGTCATTTTCCATACCCTGCACGCCTATCCATCGATCAGGTCGTGGTCGCACTACATCACCGATGTGGGCTTCTTCTCGACCAGCGCCTTCTTCGTGCTGTCGGGCTTTCTCTTGGCGCATGTCTACCTGGATGACCAGCGGCGCATGCGCGAGCCGCCCCGCAGCTTCTGGATCAAGCGCTTCTCCAACCTCTATCCGATCCATATCGGCGCCCTGGTGCTGGCGATGTCGCTGGCGACGTTGATCGGTTACCTGCAGATCACTCCTGAGGATGCCGATGCCTCGATCCGCTTCGTGCTGTATGACGTCAACAAGGACATGGGGGAGAATGGCCACCTGTTGCGTCATGTGATGGGCGACACCGAGCTTGCCATCAACCTGCTGCTCAACGTCACGCTGCTGCATGCCTGGAACCCGTTTTACCTGACGTTCAACCCGCCATCGTGGTCGATCTCGGTGCTGTTCTTCTTCTACCTGCTGTTTCCCTGGCTCGCGCCCCGGCTGTTTCGCGTGCAGCATCGCGTGCGGGCGCTGGCATTGACCATGGCCTGCTACCTGGTCCCGACTCTGGTGGTGATTGTCACCACCGACTACGGCATGCCGGAAACGGGGATTTTGCACCGCAACCCGCTGATCCGCCTGCCGGAGTTCATTGCCGGCATCCTGCTCTGCTCGTTGTACGCTCATTACAGGCGCCAGGGACATTCACTGGACCGGCGCATGGGCTGGGGCCTGGCGGGCTTCGTCGCCCTGTCGGTGATCGCGGCGGTACAACTGCTGCAGCTTGGTCGCACCTGGTACTACCTGCTGCACAATGGGCTGCTGCTGCCGGCTCAGCTGGCGCTGATCTTCCTGGCGGCGCACTGGCGTGCGCCGCGGCGCGACAGCCTCAAGCGCCTGGCGAGCCGGCTGGGCGGGGCCTCGCTGCCGATGTTTGCCCTGCACGTGCCGCTCTACGTGATCTTCACGCGCATCGAGATGGTACTGACCGGGGAGACCTCTCTTGCCCGCTACCCGCTGTTTCTGCTGCTCACGGTGCTCTTCTGCATCTTCTTCCAGGAAGCCTTCGTGCAGCGCATCAAGCTGCTGTTGCAGCGGTTGCTGCTCTCGCGCAAGCCGGTGGCGCATGTCGACAAGATTGCGCCGCATTGACCGCGCGCTCGACTGACGAAAAATGACTGGCAACTAAACGCAAAACCGCCACCCGGTATGATCCGTAGGTGGCGGTTTGGCAATGTTCTCTGGTCGGAATAGCAGGATTCGAACCTGCGACCTCTGCCTCCCGAAGGCAGCGCTCTACCAAGCTGAGCTATATTCCGACGCGCGTGGGCTCTCGCCTCAACGGTGGGGAATTATACGTATTCCCGGTGAATTTGCAACTACTCAGGCGGTGCGATCGACGGCCAGCCGGGCCAGTTCGGCCATGCTGTCGCGGTAGCGGCTGGCCGGCAGATGCTCGAGCTGCTCGAGGGCCTTGGAGGCCATCTCCTCGGCACGCTGGCGCGTGTAGACGAGGGCTCCGGTATCGCGCACGATGGCAAGGACCTCGTCAAGACGCTCGAGGCCACCCTTGCGGATTGCCTGGCGGATCAGCTCGCTCTGTTCGGGGCTGCCGGCGATCATGGCCCGGATCAGCGGCAGGGTGGGCTTGCCTTCGGCAAGGTCGTCGCCGACGTTCTTGCCCATCGCCTTGGCATCGCCCTGGTAGTCGAGCAGGTCGTCGACCAGCTGGAAGGCGAGGCCCAGGTAACGGCCATAGAGTTGCAGCGCGGTCTCCTGCTGCGGGTCGGCCTCGGCGAGGATCGCACCGCTGTGCGAGGCGGCTTCGAACAGCATCGCCGTCTTGCCCTGGATGGTGTCGAAGTAGGCGGCCTCGTCGATATCGGGGTTGCCCACGTTGGTCAGCTGCAATACCTCGCCCTCGGCGATGGTGCAGGTCGCGGCGGAGAGCGTCGCCATGATGCGCATCGAGCCGACGTCGACCATCATCTGAAACGAGCGCGAGTAGAGGAAGTCGCCGACCAGCACGGAGGGCGCATTGCCCCAAGCGTCGTTGGCGGTGGCCTTGCCGCGGCGCATGTGCGACTCGTCGACCACGTCGTCATGCAGCAGTGTCGAGGTGTGCATGAACTCGATCAGCGTGGCCAGGATGATGTGCTTGTCGCCTTGGTAGCCAAGCGAGCGGGCCGCCAGCAGCACCAGTAGCGGGCGCAGGCGCTTGCCGCCACTTTCGATGATGTACTGGGCGATGGACTGGACGAGCGGCACCCGAGAAGCCAATTGCGTGACGATGGTGCGATCGACGGCGGCGAAATCCTCGGCTACCGCGGCATGAATGGGAGATGCTGTAGGCATGGATGCGCTGCTTGTCTGTGTGGGGCCGAGGTCGACGGCCGACCTTTGGGTTGCCGCTTATGCTATGGGTGCCCCCTAGAGGCGTCAAGCAAAGGGGGCGGGAGGCTTGCAAAGGTGGTCCCGCCACCATGGGCTGGGTGCCGGGGCTTGTATCGGCCTCAAGGCATCGTTATAATCCGCGACCCGACTCATCACGCTCCCTGTCAGATGGCTCCAGAAGGGGCGCCACTCGCCGCAGGTCGATGAAGAGCACAACCCGATGAGTGTTTGGAGAACGTCTACTATGTACGCAGTTATCAAGAGCGGTGGCAAACAGTACCGTGTTCAGGAAGGCCAGACCCTGAAGCTCGAGAAGCTGGAAGTGGCTACCGGCGATGCGCTGGAGTTCGATCAGGTGCTACTGGTTGCCGATGGCGACGACATCAAGGTCGGCGCCCCGCTGGTCTCTGGTGCCAAGGTTGCCGCCGAGGTCATCTCTCACGGCCGTGGCGACAAGGTGACCATCATCAAGTTCCGTCGCCGCAAGCATCACATGAAGCGTCAGGGCCACCGTCAGTGGTTCACTGAAGTCAAGATCACTGGGATCTCCGCGTAAGCGGATACACCCCCTGAAAGAGCGAGGACTTTGCAATGGCTCATAAGAAGGCAGCCGGTAGTACACGTAACGGTCGCGATTCCGAATCCAAACGCCTTGGCGTCAAGCTGTTCGGCGGCCAGGCAGCTACTGCTGGCAACATCATCGTGCGTCAGCGCGGCACCAAGTTCCACGCCGGTACTGGCGTTGGCCTCGGTCGCGATCATACGCTGTTCGCCCTGAGCGATGGCGTGATCAAATTCGAGACCAAGGGTCCGAAAAACCGCAAGTTCGTGAGTGTCGTCTCCGCCTGAGAGCGTCGCGAGCCTGTAGCAAAAGGCCCCGCCTAGGCGGGGCCTTTTGCGTATTATGACGGTGTGTACCGTCAGGAGATAACAGATGCAGTTCGTCGACGAAGCCTCGATCATCGCCGAAGCCGGCAACGGTGGCAGTGGTTGCCTGAGTTTCCGCCGCGAGAAGTACGTGCCCAGGGGCGGTCCCGATGGCGGCGATGGCGGCCATGGTGGGAGCGTCTACCTGATTGGTGACGACGCCCTCAATACCTTGATCGATTTCAAGTATCAGCGCTTCTACAAGGCCCAGAACGGCCAGCCGGGAATGGGTCGCCAGATGAGCGGCAAGGCCGGCGAGGATCTGCACATCAAGGTGCCGGTGGGAACCACGGTGATCGACGAGGATACTCTCGAGGTAATCGCCGATGTCACCGAGATCAATCAGGTCGTGCTGGTGGCGCAGGGCGGTCGTCGCGGGCTTGGCAACATTCATTTCAAGTCCTCCACCAATCGCGCGCCGCGCAAGACCACTACCGGGACCGAGGGCGAGCGGCGCAACCTGCGCCTGGAGATGAAGGTCATGGCCGATGTCGGCCTGCTGGGCATGCCCAACGCCGGCAAGTCGACATTGATCCGCGCCGTCTCCGCGGCCAAGCCCAAGGTTGCCAACTACCCCTTCACCACGCTGGTGCCCAATCTGGGCGTGGTGAAGCTGGGCATGCACGAGCACTTCGTGATGGCCGATGTGCCGGGGCTGATCGAGGGCGCTTCGGAGGGGGCGGGGCTCGGGCTGCGCTTCCTCAAGCACCTGACCCGCACGCGGCTACTGCTGCACGTGGTCGATGTCGCGCCGTTCGACGAGTCCGACCCGGTCGAGGTTGCCGAGGCGATCGTCAACGAGCTTGAGCAGTTCTCACAGGCGCTCTCCGAGCGGCCACGCTGGCTGGTGCTCAACAAGTTCGACCTGCTGCCCGAAGAGCAGCGCGAAGCGCGCGCCACTGAGATTGTCGAGCGGCTGGGCTGGGAGGGGCCGGTGTTCCGTATCTCGGCGATCTCCGGCGAAGGCACCGATGCCCTGGTGCAGGCTGCCTACCGCTGGCTCACCGAGCAGCGCCGGCTCGAGAACGAGGACGAGGAGGCTGCCGAACGCGAGCGTGAGATGCGTGAACGCATGGAGGCCGAGTCGGTGGCGCGCACCGAGGCGCGGCTGGGCCGCAAGCGCAAGCGTACCGCAGAGGATGACGACGATGACTTCGACGATGACGATTATGATGTCGAGGTCGAGTATGTGCAGTAGAGGCGCATGAGATGGTGAACGAGCAGGCGCTGGGCCGCGAAGCGCTGAGCGGTGCGCGGCGGGTGGTGGTGAAGATCGGCAGTGCACTGTTGACCAATGATGGCCGTGGGCTCGACGAGGCGGCGATCGGTGGCTGGGTCGACCAGATCGTCGCGCTGCACCGTCGCGGTATCGAGGTGGTGCTGGTCTCCTCGGGGGCGGTGGCCGCCGGCATGGTGCGCCTGGGCTGGCAGGCGCGCCCCAGCGCCGTGCATGAACTGCAGGCTGCCGCAGCGGTTGGGCAGAACGGCCTGACCCAGTGCTACGACCATCACTTCGGTCGCCACGGCCTGCTCACCGCGCAGGTCTTGCTGACCCACGACGATCTCTCCAACCGCAAGCGCTATCTCAACGCGCGCTCGGCGCTGCGTACGCTGGTCGATCTGCGCGTGGTGCCGGTGATCAACGAGAACGACACCGTGGTTACCGACGAGATCCGCTTCGGTGACAACGATACCTTGGGCGCCCTGGTGGCCAACCTGCTCGAGGCCGATGCGCTGGTGATCCTCACCGACCAGGAGGGGCTCTTTGATGCCGACCCGCGCCACCATCCCGAGGCGAGTCTGATTCACGAGGGGCGTGCCGGCGACCCATCGCTTGCCGCCATGGCCGGTGATGGCGGGGCGCTTGGGCGTGGCGGGATGACCACCAAGGTGCTGGCGGCTAGGCTCGCGGCGCGCTCCGGGGCGGTCACCGCCATCGCCAGTGGCCGTCAGCCCGGCGTGCTGACGCGACTGATCGACGGCGAGCGGCTCGGCACGCTGCTGAGCCCCGAGCAGGCGACGATCGCGGCTCGCAAGCGCTGGCTAGCCGGCCAGTTGCAGGTACGCGGTAGCCTGACGCTGGACGCGGGAGCGGTGAAGGTGCTGCGTGGGCAGGGCTCGAGCCTGCTGCCGGTGGGCGTGAAGGCGCTTTCGGGCGAGTTCGTGCGCGGCGACATGGTGGTATGTGTCGACGAGCAGGGTGAGCGGATCGCCAAGGGGCTGGTCAATTACGGTGCCGAGGATGCCGCGCGCATCCTTGGTAAGCCGAGCCACCAGATCGAGGCGATTCTGGGCTACATGGAGGCCCCGGAGCTGATCCATCGCGATAACCTGGTGGTGATCTGAGTCGTCAGGCCGACGGAAAGGCAGGCTTGGTGCGGGGTGCGACAGTAGCAAGGGGCTGGGCTGCATGATAGAATGCGCCATCCTCTCAGACACGGCCCGGTGGTTGATCCCGCCAGAACAGGGCAAACCGGTTGGGGGTTTGGAATTTCCCCAGTCTGGTCAAACATTTACCGAACACGGTTAGAATTTCTCCAAGGAGATAGTAGTGGCTAACAGCAAGCAGGCCCGCAAGCGCGCTCGTCAGGCGGAAAACCGTCGCGTACTGAAGGCAAGTCAACGCAGCATGGTGCGTACCTACATCAAGCGTGTCATCAAGGCGATCAACGGCGGCGACCACAGCCAGGCCATGACCGAGTTCAGGGCCGCACAGCCGGTCATCGACCGCATCGCCGACAAGGACGTGCTGTCCAAGAAGAAGGCCGCTCGCCTGAAGAGCCGCCTGAACAAGCGAATTAAGGCGCTGGCTGCGTAAGCCGGACGCTTCGAGGAGACGGCGAACGCTCACGCGCCTGGCGCCAGCGTTTCGCGATCTCCCGCAAAAACCGGCTTCGGCCGGTTTTTTTGTGGCCGCTCTCTTATGAACCGGCAAGTTGAAACGACAGGGTAGACAACGCGCTTGGCCAACGAAGACTCCTCGACATCGCCGATAGCCGCCGACGCCGCTGCCGAACCGGCGTCCCAGCCGCCGGTGCGCTCCGGTTTGATGCGCTCCGGGCTGGTGGTCAGCGTCATGACCATGCTGTCGCGGGTGATGGGGCTTGCCCGCGATGTGGTGGTAGCGGCGCTGTTCGGCTCGGGCAATGGCGCCGACGCCTTCTTCGTGGCGTTCAAGATTCCCAATTTCATGCGCCGGCTGTTCGCCGAAGGGGCCTTCAACCAGGCCTTCATCCCGGTGCTGTCGGAGTACGCCACGCGTCGCAGCCGCGCCGAGGTGCGCGAGCTGCTCGATGCCGTGGCGGGTAGTCTTGCGGTGGTGCTGGCGCTGATCACGGCACTGGCGATGTTCGCCTCGCCGTGGCTGGTGTGGCTGTTTGCGCCCGGCTTCGGCCGCGATCCGGACAAGCTGGCGCTCACCGCCGACATGCTGCGCCTGACATTTCCCTACCTGCTGCTGATCTCGCTCACGGCATTTTCCGGCAGCGTGCTCAATACCTGGAATCGCTTTGCGGTGCCGGCCCTGACGCCGATCCTGCTCAACCTGTCGCTGATCGGAGCAGCGCTGCTGCTCACGCCGTTGATGAGCGAGCCGGCCATGGCGCTGGCCTGGGGGGTGCTGATCGCCGGCGCCGCGCAGCTCGCCTTCCAGGTGCCGTTCCTGGTGCGCCTGGGGCTGATGCCGCGGCCATGGCCCAACTTCGCCCATAGTGGCGTCAGGCGCATTCTGGTGCTGATGGCACCGGCGCTGTTCGGGGTGTCGGTGTCGCAGATCAACTTGCTGCTGGATACCGTGCTGGCATCGTTCCTAACACCGGGCAGTGTCTCCTGGCTCTACTACTCCGACCGCCTGGTGGAGCTGCCGCTGGGGATCTTCGGTATCGCCATCGCCACGGTGATATTGCCGGCACTCTCCAAACGTCACGCCGAGCAGTCGCCCGAGCACTTCGCGCGCATGCTCGACTGGGCAGTGCGCGCGGTGCTGCTGCTGGGACTTCCCGCCGCGTTGGCACTGGCGCTGCTCGCCGAGCCGCTGCTGATCTCGCTGTTCCATTATGGGGCGATGACCGAGCTCGACATCAGCATGGCGGCGCTGAGCCTGCGAGCCTACTCGCTGGGGCTTGTCGCCTTCATGTTGATCAAGGTGCTGGCGCCGGGCTTCTTCGCCCGCCAGAACACCAAGACACCGGTGAAGGTCGGCATCATCGCGATGGTCGCCAACATGATCTTCAATTTGATCCTGATCTGGCCCCTGGCGCATGCCGGCCTGGCCCTGGCGACCTCGCTCTCGGCGTTCATGAACGCCCTGCTGCTGGGCTGGCTGCTGAAGCGCGAAGGGGCGCTGGTGTTCCAGCCCGGCTGGGGCCGCTATGCCGTGCAGCTCGTCGGCGGCTGCCTGGTGATGGGGCTGGGGTTGTGGTGGCTGTCGCCGGAGTGGCAGGCATGGCTCGAGTGGGGCGTGATGCAGCGGGTCGCGACACTGGGCGGGCTGGTGATCGGCGGTGCTCTGCTCTACTTCGTGTGGCTGACGGCATGGGGCGTGAGGTTGCGACACTTCCGCCTCAATGGCTAGGTGCCAGGAGCGCGCCTGCCGATGGAAGGCGGGACACGGATAGGCGGGCGCCGGGCTGAACGTTATAATCGAACATTTTATAGGCGCGCGAGCGACACATGGAATTGATCCGGGGACTGCACAATCTGCGCGAGAGGCATCGCGGCTGCGTGGCGACCATCGGCAACTTCGATGGCGTGCACCGCGGCCATCAGGCGATCCTCGATCAGCTGCGCGAGCAGGCCAGGGCGCTGTCGCTGCCGCTGACGGTAGTGGTGTTCGAGCCGCAGCCTCGCGAGTTCTTTGCCGGCGACCAGGCCCCGCCGCGCCTCACACGGCTGCGCGACAAGGCCAGGCTGCTGGCGGAATGCGGCGCCGAGCGCGTGCTCTGCCTGCCCTTCAACGAGGCGCTGCGCAGCCTGACGGCGTGTGAGTTCATCGACCGCGTGCTGATCGCGGGGCTCGGGGTGCGTCACCTGGTGGTGGGCGACGACTTCCGCTTCGGCTGCGAGCGCGACGGCGACTTCGCGCTGCTGGCCGAGGTGGGCGCGCAGCAGGGGTTCGGTGTCGAGCATACCCGCACCTTCGCCATTGATGGCGAGCGCGTCTCGAGTACCCGGGTGCGCACGCTGCTGGCCAGCGGCAACTTCTCCCAGGCCGAGTGCATGCTGGGACGCCCTTACTGGCTGGCCGGGCGGGTGGTGGCCGACCAGAAGCTCGGACGCACGATTGGCGTGCCCACCGCCAACCTGCCGCTGCTGCCGTTGCCGCTGACGTTGCGCGGCGTCTACGCGGTAATGACCGAACTGGCCGATGGCCGCTGCCTGCCGGGTGTGGCGAACATCGGCTGGCGACCCACGGTGGGCAGTAAGCGCCCGGTGCTCGAGGTCCACCTGTTCGACTTCGACGAGGACCTCTATGGCCAGCGGTTGACGGTGTTCCCCTGCGCCAGGCTGCGTGGCGAGATCACTTTCGATGGCATCGACGAACTCAAGCGTCAGATCACGCGGGACCAGGCTCGGGCACGGCAGTTCTTCGCCTCCCGCGATGCAAGCCTGACATCTCTTCCTCTGGCATCGGCGCCGTTGGCGCGCGAAGCTGCGATAAACGACTCCTCGGCGGACCATGCGGATGCCGGGCGCGACGATGACGGACACTCATGAGCGATTACAAGCACACCCTGAATCTACCGGAAACCGACTTTCCGATGCGTGGCAACCTGCCCAAGCGCGAGCCCGATCGCGTGGCGCGCTGGCAGGAGATGGACATCTATCGTCGCCTGCGCGAGGCGGGGCGTGGCCGTGAGACCTTCGTGCTCCACGATGGCCCCCCCTATGCCAACGGCAGCATCCACATCGGTCATGCGGTCAACAAGATCCTCAAGGACATCATCGTCAAGTCCAAGAGCCTGGCGGGCTTCGATGCCCCCTATGTGCCGGGCTGGGACTGCCATGGCCTGCCCATCGAGCACAAGGTCGAGACCACCCACGGCAAGCACCTGGAGGCGGACAAGGCGCGGGGGCTGTGCCGCGAGTACGCCGGCGAGCAGATCCAGGGGCAGCTCAAGGACTTCGTGCGCCTGGGCGTGGTCGGTGACTGGGACAAGCCCTATCGCACCATGGACTTCACCAACGAGGCGGGCGAGATCCGTGCGCTGGCCGAGATGGTCAAGGGCGGTTATGTCTTCAAGGGGCTCAAGCCGGTCAACTGGTGCTTCGACTGCGGCTCGGCGCTGGCCGAGGCGGAAGTGGAGTACGCCGACAAGAAGTCAGAGGCCATCGACGTGGCCTTCCCGGTGGAGGAGGCTGACAAGCTTGCTGCCGCATTTGGCCTGAGCGAGCTGCCCAAGCCCGCCGCCATCGTGATCTGGACCACCACGCCCTGGACCATTCCGGCCAACCAGGCGCTCAACGTCCACCCCGACTTCACCTACGCGCTGGTCGATACCGGCGAGCGGCTGCTGGTGCTCGCCGAGGAACTGGTCGCCTCGTGCCTGGAGCGCTTCGGCCTCGAGGGCGAGATCGTCGCCACCGCCCAGGGGTCACGTCTCGATCTGATCGAGTTCCGCCACCCGTTCTACGATCGGCTGTCGCCGGTCTATCTTGCCGACTACGTGGAGAGCGAGGTCGGCAGCACCGGCATCGTGCACTCGGCGCCGGCCTACGGCATGGACGACTTCGTCACTTGCCGGGCCCATGGCATGAGCTTCGATGAGATCGAGAGCCCTGTTCAGGGCAATGGCGTCTATGCCGAAAGCCTGCCGTTCTTCGGTGGGCAGATGATCTGGAAGGCCAACCCGGCCATCGTCGCCAAGCTCGAGGAGGTCGGCGCGCTGATGGCGCATCAGACCATCACCCACAGCTACATGCACTGCTGGCGCCACAAGACGCCGGTCATCTATCGGGCCACGGCGCAGTGGTTCGTTGGCATGGATATTCAGGACAGCGACGGCCGCACGCTTCGCGAACGTGCGCTGGAGGGGATCGAGGCGACCGAGTTCGTGCCCGCCTGGGGCAAGGCGCGGCTGCACTCGATGATCGCCAACCGCCCGGACTGGTGCATCTCGCGCCAGCGCAACTGGGGCGTGCCGATTCCGTTCTTTCTGCACAAGACCAGCGGCGAGCTGCACCCGCGCACCGTCGAGCTGATGGAGGAGGTAGCCAGGCGTGTCGAGGGCGAGGGCATCGATGCCTGGTTCCGTCTCGAGGCAGCGGAGCTGCTTGGCGACGAGGCCGCTGACTACGACAAGGTCACCGATACCCTGGACGTGTGGTTCGACTCCGGCACCACCCACTGGCACGTGCTGCGCGGCTCACACCCGCTTGGCCACAGCGAGGGGCCGCGAGCCGATCTCTACCTGGAGGGTTCCGACCAGCACCGCGGCTGGTTCCACTCCTCGCTGCTGACCGGCTGCGCCATCGACGGTCACCCGCCCTACAAGGGCCTGCTCACCCACGGCTTCACCGTCGATGCCCAGGGGCGCAAGATGTCCAAGTCGGTGGGTAACGTGGTCGCGCCGCAGGAGGTGATGGACAAGCTTGGCGCCGACATCCTGCGCCTGTGGGTCGCCTCCACCGACTACTCTGGCGAGATGGCGGTCTCCGACGAGATCCTCAAGCGCACCGCCGACGTCTATCGACGTATCCGCAACACGGCGCGCTTTCTGCTCGCCAACCTCAACGGCTTTGCGCCGGAGCGGGATGTGGTGGCGTTCGACGAGATGCTGGCGCTGGATCAGTGGGTGGTCGATCGTGCCGCCCAGCTGCAAGCGCGCATCGACAAGGCCTATGCCGAATACCGCTTCCTCGATGTCTATCAGCAGGTGCACACCTTTTGTGCCCGGGAGCTTGGTGGTTTCTACCTCGACGTGATCAAGGACCGCCAGTACACCACCCAGCGCGACTCGCTGGCGCGCAAGAGTTGCCAGACCGCGCTCTATCATGTGGTGGAGGCGCTCAGCCGCTGGGTGGCACCGATCCTGTCGTTCACGGCCGAGGAGATCTACGAACACATCCCCGGCGAGCGACTCGAGAGCGTGCTGCTCGAGACCTACTATCCCGGCCTTGGTACCCTGGAGGTGCAGGCCGAATTCGGTCGCGACTTCTGGGAGCAGGTCCTCGAGGTCAAACAGGCGGTCAACAAGTGCCTGGAGGATGCGCGCAACGACAAGCGCATCAAGAGCGGACTCGCCGCCGAGGTGACGCTGCATGTCGACGGCGCCCTGCGCACCACCCTGGAGAAGCTCGGCGAGGAGCTGCGCTTCGTACTGCTGACCAGCGATGTGCATCTGCAGCCGCTGAGCGCAGGAAGCGAGGCGGAGCCCACCGAGCTCGAGGGGCTCAAGGTCGCCGTCATGGCCAGCCCACATGACAAGTGCGAGCGCTGCTGGCACCACCGCGAGGAGGTGGGTACCCTTGCCGAGCACCCCGACCTGTGCCAGCGCTGCGTCTCCAACCTGCCGGAGGGGCCGGGTGAAACCCGCCGCTACGCGTGAGAGAGCCAATGTCCAACGTCGATCGCCTCAAGCACCATGACCAAGTGAACGAGCCGGCCGAGACTCGCCCGATGCACAAGCCGCTGCGCTGGTTGTGGCTGGTGGTCCTGGTGATTGTGCTCGACCTGGCGACCAAGGCACTGGCCACGCAACTGCTAGACTATGCGCAGCCGGTGTCGGTCTTGCCGATCTTCGATCTGACGCTGCTGCACAATACCGGTGCCGCCTTCAGTTTTCTGGCGGGCCATGCCGGCTGGCAGCGCTGGTTCTTCGCGCTGGTGGCGGTGGGCGCCAGTGTCGGCCTGTCGATCTGGATGAGCCGCCTGAAGGCCAGCGAGAAGCTGCTGGCGGCATCGCTTGCACTGATCATCGGCGGCGCGCTGGGCAATCTCTACGACCGGCTGATCCATGGCTACGTCATTGATTTTCTGTCGTTCTACTGGGGGCAGTACTATTTCCCGGCCTTCAACGTGGCGGATATCGCGATTACGCTTGGCGCGGCGGGGCTGATCTGGGAATCGATTCGCGACGCCCGGCGCGGCAAATGAGGCGGCGCCGAGCTAGCATCAACGTTAACGAGAGGCTGCCATGAGCGACTACCGTATTGGTGAAGGCATGGAAGTGACGCTGCACTTCGCCCTGAAACTTGAAGATGGCACCGTTGTCGACACCACCCGCGACAAGGCCCCGGCTACCTTCCAGCTCGGCGACGGCAATCTGCCGCCGGGCTTCGAGTCGCCGCTGAAGGGGCTTGGCGATGGCGAGAGTGGAAGCTTTCAGATCACGCCGGAGCACGCCTTTGGTCAACACAATCCGCAAAACGTCCAGTTGCTGAAGCTCGACGACTTTACCGAGGTGGTACCCGAGGTCGGTACCCTGATGTCATTCGCCGACCCCTCCGGGGGCGAGCTGCCTGGCCTAGTCGTCAGCATCGACGGCAATCAGGTGGAGGTTGACTTCAATCATCCTCTCGCCGGGCGTACCCTGACCTTCGAGGTGGATATCATTACCGTCCGCCCCGCCACCACGCACTGAGCGGCTTTCCCTTTTCCGAGTCCAGGCAAGTGAGGCAACGATGCTAATCAAGCTGGCCAATCCCCGTGGTTTCTGCGCCGGGGTCGATCGCGCCATCGAGATCGTCAACCGGGCGCTTGACGTCTTCGGTCCGCCGATCTACGTGCGCCACGAGGTGGTTCACAATCGCTTCGTGGTCGAGACCCTGCGCGAGCGTGGTGCGGTATTCGTCGAGGAGCTGCACGAAGTGCCCGACGACGTGATCGTGATCTTCTCCGCCCATGGCGTTTCCCGGGCGGTGCAGGAGGAAGCCAATCGGCGTGGGCTTCGCGTCTTCGATGCCACCTGTCCGCTGGTCACCAAGGTGCATCTCGAGGTGCTGCGCTACGCACGGCGCGGCCAGGAGTGCATCCTGATCGGTCATGCTGGCCATCCGGAGGTCGAGGGTACCATGGGGCGTTACGATACCTCCCATGGTGGCGCCATCTATCTGGTGGAGGACGAGGCCGATGTCGAGTCGCTGGAGGTCAGGGATCCGAGCCAGTTGGCTTTCGTGACCCAGACCACGCTTTCGATGGACGATACCGCCCGGGTCATCGATGCGCTGCGCGCCAAGTTCCCGGAGATCGAAGGGCCGCGCAAGGATGACATCTGCTACGCCACCCAGAACCGTCAGGATGCCGTGCGCGGCTTGGCCTCGGAGAGCGATTTGGTGCTGGTGGTGGGAAGCCCCAACAGTTCCAACTCCAACCGCTTGCGCGAACTCTCCGAGCGTGTCGGCACGCCCGCCTATCTGATCGACGATGCCGAGCAGATCGACCCCCAGTGGCTTCAGAAAGTTTCCTCGATCGGTATCACCGCCGGTGCCAGTGCTCCGGAGGTGCTGGTGGAAGGGGTGATTAAGCGTCTTCAGGCACTAGGCGCGACGGCTCCCCAGGAGTTGTCGGGGCGTGAGGAGACCATTACTTTCTCGATGCCGCGTGAATTGAGAGAGCGGATTATCGCCAGCGAGTGAGATTAGATTTTTCGGCGATGCCGATTGCATTAACCATGAAAAGCCGGGCTAAGCCCGGCTTTTTTTTGCCTTTAGTTTATTAGAAACATGGTGTAATGCAGTATTAGGTTTTAAAATGTAACAATTTGAAAACAGATGGGTGTCATAGAGATGTCAGCAGGGCAAGCCATAGCAAGCCAGGGTCGGTCAAGCGGACAGGCCGGCTTTACCTTGATCGAGTTGCTCACTGCCCTGGCCGTGCTAGCCATCCTATCCACCCTAGCCCTGCCTGGGTTCTCCACCCTCATGTGGGACAACCGGGCTGCGAACTTGAGCAACGAATTGGTGACCGCGCTCAATGTGGCGCGCAGCGAGGCGATCAAGCGCGGGGAGAGCGTCACCCTCTGTGCCATGGCGGGCTGCGCGACGACCGACTGGTCGAAAGGCTGGCAGTTGCTGGATGACGGTCATAATAAGTTGCGCGAATGGCAACCCAATGTGCCGGGAATGGCGGTGACCGCCGAGGTGGCCCAGCTGGTGTTCGATGGCATGGGGCGCCCCGCGGCGAGTCTGGACATTCTTCTCGAGACAGGCCATCGGACACGGGAGATCAGCGTAAGCCGCAGTGGTCTGGTACGTGTCTCGAGCGACACCTCGCAGGGAGATAGTCGTTGATGCAGCCTCCTTCTTGCCAGCGTGGTGTCACCCTGATCGAAGTGCTGGTAGCCGTGCTGATTCTCTCGCTCGGGTTGCTGGGCGTGGCGGCGATGCAGACCAAATCGCTAAGCATGAATCACAGCGCCTATATGCGCAGCCAGGCCAACAGCATGGCTTATGACGTCATCGATCGAATGCGCGCCAACCGTGGCGCCGCGCTGAGCGGTGCCTACAACCATCAGCGCAAGGCCGCCGCGCCGGCGGGCGGCAGCGTCGCGGCCACGGACGTGCGCGACTGGCTGAGCGATCTTGAGGTCACGCTGCCCGATGGACTGGGCGAAATATTGCTCAGCAATGGCAACCGGGTGAGCGTGACTGTGGAGTGGCGCGACCGTGATGGTGAGACTCAGGCATTCGTCACGGTGACCGACCTATGATCCCCCACGATGCGCCTCGTCGGCGCTCCACCCAGCGGGGCGTGACTCTGGTGGAGCTGATGATCTCACTGGTGCTGGGACTGCTGGTGACGGCCGCCGTCTACCAGGTATTTCTCTCCAACCAGCAGTCATACCGCATGCAACGCTCGCTTGCCCATATCCAGGAAAATGGACGTTTTGCGCTGGATATGCTGGCACGCGATATTCGCCCTGCCGGTTATCGTGGCGGCTGTGCCAGCGGGGATCAGGTCAATATTCATCTAAGCGGCAGTGATCTCTCACGCTTCTCCCTCGAAGAGAGTATCGAGGGCTGGAATGGTACGGCAGGCGAATACGCCTCGAGAATCACCGGCTATGTACCAGGAACCGACGTGCTGCTGGTCAGTCAGGTGACCGAAACGGGAGTTGGAATCGACTCGGTTTCCGGCAATAGCGTGAAATACAGCACCTTGGGAAATTTGAGTATCAAGCCAAATGACATCGTCATTATTTCTGACGGGGTGGAGTGTGACGTATTCAAAGTAAGAAATATCAACGATAAAAATAATCTAGTTGCCGACGGTGTTCAGGGTGGTGAATCACCGGGATGGAGAAGCGATTATTCAAATGGCGCAGAGATAGTCGTGCAGGAGAAATCGCTCTACTTCATTGGCCTCGATGTGGACGACAGACCTGCGCTGCGTCGCATGAGCCTGACCGATTCCACAGGAGTCGAGACCCTGGTCGATGGCGTGGAAGATATGCAGATCACCTACGGCATAGGCACCGACAAGGTCGATGCCTATGTCGATAGTCCCGATAATTGGGAGAGGGTGGTTGCGGTGCGTATCAGTCTGCGTCTGAGTGGCGAAGAGGGCAATGTCATGCCGAATCCAGTATCGCTGCAGATGGGCAATATCGATTTCGTCGCTCAGGGAAGTGACCTTCGGATGCATCAGGTATTCACCACCACCATTGCGCTGCGCAATCGCCTGCCATGATAGGGGACGTCTCCAAGTGATTGAAATTTCGGGAGCGTTGACTTGTCTTCACCCTTTACCGTCACGCCAGCGGGGAATGGCGCTGATCATCGCCATGGTGTTCATGCTATTACTGACCATGCTGGGGCTTTCCGCCATGCAGAACACCACGTTACAGGAGCGTATGGCAGGCAATCAGCGCGATCATGGTATGGCCTTTCAGGCGGCTGAAGCGGGACTGAGAGAAGCGGAGCGATTGATCGAGATCGGTATTATCGAACCGGAAGAGGGTGAAAGCCTTCAGGGAAAGTATGCCTTCTCCAGTGTCGCCAATCTGTCAAGAGACCCCGAATACACGATAGAGAGTACGGGGGTGGCGGGCTATTACAACGCCGATGGGTGCGAACGTATCTATCACGCCTACCTCATTACATCGATAGGCTACGGTGGCTCGGCGAACAGCCAGGTCGAGTTGGAATCCCGCTACATAAGAAGCAGCAATGATGACTGTGAGTGAGGCTTGGTTATGCCTGTAAGCAAATCGTTGCAAAGAATAGGTGCAAATACCGCCATCGGTAGTGCGATGCTTTTGACAGGTGTCATGGCGGCCCAGGCCAACGTCAATATCGCCCCTAGTCCACTCACCGTCACGCCCTATGTGACGCCCAATATCCTGCTGATCCTGGATAACTCCAACACCATGGTCGAGGATGTCGCCGGTGCCGTGGCTGCCGAGTGTGATCCTGGCCCGATGGCCAATTGTGTTGCCGGGGCGGCCAGTCCTCTCAGTAAATCCGAGATCATTCGTGGCGTAGGTCGGCGTCTTCTCGACGACTATCGCGGCCAGATCAACCTCGGTCTAATGGCCTATCAGCAGTATCCCGCATCGGCAACTAGCACCTGGACCGACAACGTGATACTTGCCGATATCGTGGACCGGATCTATGACGTCAGCTATAGCTCGAGCAATTACGACCCCGCCTTTTCGGGTAATCCCTGGGACTCCGCCAGGAAGCGCTTCGCTATTCCCAACCCTTTGGATACCCGCAACAGCATCTATTTCAATATCCGGGTTCCGGGCTATACCACGGGTAGCGGACAGCTGAATTACTACACGACCCGGGAGTCGAACTCCAACTGGCGAAATGAGCCGTTCAGTTTCAACTGCTACCGGACCAAGACGGGCACGTCGGATTCATTGACCACTGGTTACAGCAGCGGCTGCGGCACGACAAGCGGCAACCTGAACGATAGCGCCCGGGCCCGGGGCGTGACGCACTGGGGGCAGCGCATGGTGGCGCTACCCTTCAACCGTAAGGAGTGGGTGAGTACCAATTCGCCCGGTCTTGGTTACCTGCATACCCCCATCGCGCTGCTCGATGAGGCGCACAGGGCCAGAATCGCCAAGAAGATCGCCCCTCAGCATCATCGATTCTCAAGCGGACTGCTGACCAACCCTAATGAGCCGATCATTGCGGCGGGATTGACTCCCCTTGAAGGCACGCTCTACACGGCAAGGGACTATTTTCTCAACCAGAACACCTATTTCACGACGGCCCAGGGGAGGGGAAACGCGCAGTACCCGCTGCCCGAGAGTTGTGACGTCAATACCGCGATCTGGCTCACCGATGGCATGCCCTCGGTCACCCGTACGGGGGTGCCCCTTGGGGCGGATGTCTCGAAGGCACTGGCAGACGCCGTGACCGCGACCCGCTCGCTTCACGAAGCGGCGGGTGTCGATGTCTATGTCGTCGGTTTCGCCATGCCGCCGACGGTCAGCGAGGATCAGCTCGAACAGCTGGCCCAGGCCGGCGGTACCCGGCGCGCCTACCTGGCCGATGACGAGGACTCGCTTGACGAAGCGATGACGCGCATCTTCGACAATATCATCGCTTCACCACGCGAATCGGCGACCTCCGCTGTCATCAATACCACCCGCCTCGAGTCGGGGACCCGGCTGTACTCGGCGGGCTACCGCAGCGAGGACTGGTCCGGCAGGCTCGAGGCCTACACCCTCGATGCCAGCGGTAACCGCAATGTGCTGTGGAACGCCGAGGAGGTGCTCCGCCAACAGCAGGGGCGGGCCATCTACACGGCCGCTGGCCCTCTACGTGCTGACAACACCGCGCTGAGTGCTGCCCAGGTCGACTGGCTTAAGGGCCGCGATGGCAACCTGCGTTCGCGCACCACGAGCAACGGTACACGGCGACTGCTGGGCGATGTCGTCAATGCCAATCCGGTCTTGATGCGTGCCACGGAGAACACTCGGGACGTGCTGTTCGTGGCTGCCAACGACGGCATGCTGCACGCCTTCGATGGCGATAATGGCCGCGAGTTGTTTGCCTTTTTGCCAAGCGAGCTGGTGATGGGGCAGGCCCCCATCACCGAGGTGATGCAGGTCGACTACAGCCACCGCTACTTCATGGACGGCACCCCGGCGGTGCGCAACATCGGCACCGATGGCGCCCCACGGCAGATACTGGTCGGGACGATGGGCGCAGGTGGGCGCTCGGTATTCGCGCTGGATGTCACCTCTCCCGCCTCCTTCACCTCAAGCCAGGTGCTGTGGGAGTTCACCCATGCGGAGCTTGGCTTGGGGGCCACCGAGCCTGCCATCGTCAAGCTCGCGGATGGTACCTGGGCGGCGGTGTTCGGCAACGGTTACAACAGTGCCAGCCGGCGCGCCAGCCTGTTCGTGGTCGACCTGCACAGCGGCACGCTGATTCGCAGAATCGATGTCGGCAACCCTGGCGGCAACGCCAGTAATGGTCTCGCCCCACCGATGGTGACCCAGTGGCCCGATTTCGATGGCACCTCCCGTTTTGCGTATGCCGGCGACCTGCTCGGCAACATGTGGCGCTTTGACATCAATTCTGGCGACGTGAAGCGACTGCTTTCCGGTGATGCCGCCCGACCCATCACCTCCGCCCCGGCCCTGGCGACGGCTTCAGGGAATCGCAGCACGCTGGTGGTGCTGTTCGGCACCGGCAGCTATTTCCAGGTGGGCGATGCGGCGACGCTGGATAGACAGCGCCTCTATGGCCTGCACGATAGCGTGGGCGCCAGTCAGGGGTCGGGTTCGCTCAGACAGCAGAGGATCGTTCAAGATATTGTCTCTACGGTCGATAACGCAGAGGGGGACAGTACCCGTTATCGGCTGCGGGTCACCTCCAACGAGACGCTTGGCAATCGGCAGGGATGGTTTCTTGAACTGCCCCCTGGAGAGCGGGTGATCTCCACGCCGGCATTGACGCTGGGGTACGGTCGCAACCGGGTGCGTTTCTCGACCCTGATTCCGCTCAATGACCCTTGCCGAGGGGGGAGCGAAGGCTATTTGTTGGATTTGCGTATCGATGATGGCGGCAGCGGCAACCAGGCGATCTTCGACCTCAACCAGGATGGCGTCGTGGATGCAGATGACATGATCGATGGCGCCGTCGTGAGTGGAATCAAGTTCGGTACCGGTGAGCAGGTCGCCACGGTACGTGACGCCGCCACCGGCCTTGACGTGCTCTACGTGGGGGATCCGGAGGGAGCCGCCCTGTCCAGAATCGAGGCCCTCTCGGGCAACTCACGTGACGGTCGTCAATCCTGGCGCCAACTCCGCTGAGCGATCGCCGAAAGAGGAAGCAGATGAAGAAATATCGATTGGCGCGGGGCTTTACCCTGCTCGAACTGATGATCGTCGTGGCGATCGTGGCGATCCTGGCATCGATCGCTTACCCCAACTATCAGCGCCATGTCACCTCCACCTGGCGGACCAAGGCGGTGACGTGCCTGAGCGAGCTCGCCCAGACGATGGAGCGCCGTTATACCGCCGCCATGAGCTATGCCGGAGAGAGGCCCAATGCCGCATGCGCAAGCGAGATCGAGGCAGAAAATCGTTACGTCTTCTCCTTCGATGGCGAACCGGATGACATCTCCTTTGCCATTCAAGCCGTACCTCGTGGTATCCAGGCCACACGTGATAGCCAGTGCGGCACGCTCACCATAGATCAGACCGGGGCGCGCCGCGCCAGTGGTGGAGAGCCCCGCTGTTTTTGAGTAGCGCCTCGGCCAAGTGGAGTGGTAATGGCGGTTACACAGCAGGATAGGAGCACTCCATGTGGTTCTTTAGGAAACGAGAAGCGCAGGCGAAGGGCGCCGAGACGAAGAGGCCCCGTGACCGCCGTCTCAAGGAGGCGCGCCTGCCGGTCAGCCTGCTACAGCCCGGCATGCGCTTGACCGGGCTAGACCGGCCCTGGGAGGAGGTTCCGGTCCTGTTTCAGGGGTTCGTCATTCGCAAGGCGGAGGACATTCGCACTTTGAGGCAACACTGCCGCTGGGTGCTGGTCGAGGGGGAGTCCGAGCTGGTGGACCAGGCGCTCAGGAGTCTTGAAAGCGCCAACCACGACACGGATAACCGCTTCGTGGAGCACCACTCCATCGCCAAGGAGCTGCCGCGGGCGCAAGCCACCTTCGAGGAGTCGCGGCGTTTCATCAACGAGGTGTTTCAGGATATCCGAACCGGCAAGGATCCCGATCTCGATGCCGCCAAGCCCCTGGTAAGGAATTTCGTCCAGAGCGTCAACGCCAACGCCTATGCGCTGTTCTGGCTGAGTCGCGTCAAGGAACGCGATGCCTATACGGCCGAGCACTGCCTACGGGTATCGGTCTTTGCCATCTCCTTTGCGCACTTCCTCGGCATGAGCGAAGAGGAGCAGGAGCTCATTGGACTGTGCGGTCTGCTTCACGATATCGGCAAGATCAGAACCCCCGATGAAGTGCTCAACAAGCCGGGCCGCCTCACGCCGGAAGAGTTCGCGATCATGAAAGAACACCCCGTCGAGGGCTACCGCATGCTGTGCGAGCGGGAGGATTCGCATCCCGTGGTCAAGGATGTGACCCTCTATCACCACGAACGCCTCGATGGTACGGGCTACCCTGAGGGGCTGACGGCCGAGCGCATCAGCCGTCATACCCGGCTGATCTCGATCATCGACGTCTACGACGCCATCACCAGCAGTCGGGTCTACAAGGAGGGCAAGCCGGCCAACTTCGCCACCAATATTCTCTACGAGGGGCGCGGCACCCAGTTCGATGCCGAGATGGTGGAGGCGTTCATCCGCATGGTGGGGGTCTACCCGGTGGGCAGTGTGGTGAAGCTGACTACAGGCGATATTGCACTGGTTTCCGGTTCGCACCCCAACCGCCGGTTGCAGCCCCAGGTCGAGGTGGTGTTGGATCGGGAGCGCCGCGAAATCCCGTCATTCATCCTCGACCTTGCCGACGAGCCGGTGACTGCCGAGGGTCAGCCGATAGGGATCGCGCGGCCGCTGCCGGATCACGAATGCAGCGAGCAGCTGGTCAAGCGTATCGAGACCCTGGTGCGCATGCAGGGTCGAGTCGCCTGAGGCTCAGCACGAGCCCGAATTGTTCACTTCGCTTCTGGCACGGCCGGTATTGTTGAGGATGATCCTGGCGCCCTGGCCATGCTTGCCGCAGACGAGAAAAGTGCCGTTGTGGCCGCGTGTCCAGCCGCTGGCCTGGTGGCGGATCGGCAGCCGGCGGTTGAAGGTCACCGCTGGGCCGCTACCCGGGTCGATGACCCTGAGCCGCTGGGTGCCGGCAAGTGAGCCTCCGGCGGCCTGCCCCTCGACGATCACCAGCATCTGCGACCAGTCGTCGAAGGCACAGTGGGTCGCTTCGAGCGAGGCGACCGGACACAGCGATATGACCGCTCCCCGCGTAATCGCGCTACTCCTCGCCATGGCCAGTGCGCTCTTCAGACGCAACACCTCAGCGGCAACCTGCTGGCGCTCGATGAAGTGGCTGTAGCCAGGAACCGCCCAGGTCGCCATGATGACGATGACGGCAATCACCACGAGAAGCTCGATCAGGGTGAAGCCGCCTGGTGCCGCCTTTGTCGTATACGCTCTTGTGCGGTGAGATATCATCATCGGCATGGTCTGCCCCTGCGGGTGTGCTTTGTTTTACGACTGTTATCGCTATAACCTGCTCAATCTTCTGTAAGTTTTGTCGGAATCTGCCGTGAGTGATTTCTTAATCGTGGGCGGTGGCGTCATTGGTATGATGACGGCGCTGCAGCTGGCCGATGCGGGCCATGAGGTGACGATCGTCGAGCGTGGCGAATGTGGTCGCGAATCCTCCTGGGCGGGGGGCGGCATCGTCTCGCCGCTCTATCCATGGCGCTACAGCGCGCCGATATCGCGGCTCTCGCGCTGGTCGGAGGGCTACTATCCGGAGTTGGCGCTGCGCCTGCTGGAGGAGACCGGGGTCGACGCCGAGTATCGCCAGAAGGGATTGCTCTACCTGCGTGTCGAGGATGAACCGGCCGCACTGGCCTGGGCGCGTGGGGAGGGCAAGCCGCTCGAGCGGGTTGATCGAGACTTTCTCTATCGCAAGGAGCCCAATGCGGCTCCAGGCTGCGATGGTGCCTTGTGGATGCCGACCCTGGGCAGCCTCCGCAATCCGCGGCTGGTCAAGGCACTGCGCACCCGGTTGCGCCAGATGGACAAGGTGCAGCTACGTGAAGGGGCGGCGGTGACCGCTCTGCTACGTCGCGGCCATCGTGTGCTTGGGGTGGAGACGGACCAGGGGCAGATCGCCGGCGATCACACGATCATCTGTGGTGGCGCCTGGGCCGGTGATTTGCTGTCGCCGCTCGGGGTAACGCTGCCGGTGCGTCCGGTCAAGGGCCAGATGATCCTGTTCAAGGCGCCGGTCGGCCTGGTCTCGCGGGTGGTGCTGATGGACGGGCGCTATGTGATACCGCGTGGCGATGGCCGGGTACTGGCCGGCTCGACTCTGGAGGAGGTGGGCTTCGACAAGACGCCGACCGACGAGGCGAAGCGTTCGCTATGGGAAAGCGCCACGCGCATCATGCCGGCCCTGGCCGACTGCGAGGTGGAACATCACTGGGCGGGGCTGCGGCCGGGCTCGCCGGAGGGGATACCCGTCATCGGCTTGCTGCCCGGCTTCGACAACCTGCACGTCAACGCCGGGCACTACCGCAATGGGTTGGTACTGGCGCCGGCCTCGACACGGCTGCTCGCCGATCAACTGCTCGGCCGGTTGCCGATCGTCGATCCCGCCCCCTATCGGCCGGAGGCAAGAGGCGTCGCAGGTCAGCGCTGAATTACTCCTGAGTCAGCTCTGGGGCTCCTGCTCCTCGAGATACTTGTCGCGGTGGGCACTCGAGCAGAACCACTCGCCGCGCTCGCGCAGGGCGTCGCTCTCGGGAAGGTGCACATTGCAGTAAGTGCAGCGCACCATGTGGTTGTTGCTCAGGGGGCGGGTATCTCGCGCTAGCAGCTCCTCGCGTTCGAGCTTCCATTCGCGATACATGCGGTAGAGCTTCAGGCCGGCAAAGAACAGCACGGCGAATATGATCAGTCTGATGAGCAACAGGTTCATCCTTATCTCTCTCCCAGGTAGGGCCGTGGCGTTGCCACTGTTTTGCTACTGAGGCGGCCATGCGGGACAATGGTGTTAACCGAGAGTTTCGAGAGATTTACGCGACCATGCAAGACTTGACGCTGGTAATGGCCCAACTTGACCCGTTGGTCGGCGATATTCCGGGCAACACGGCACGCACCATCGAGACGGTACGCGAGGCGCGCATTGAGCATCGCGCCGATGTCGTGGTACTGCCCGAGCTGTTCCTGACCGGCTATCCGCCCGAGGATCTGCTGCTGCGCAGCTCGATGGAGGCGCGCCTGAGCGAGGCGCGCGAGCGTATGGCCAGCAAGATGGCCCGCGATGTACTGGTGATCGTCGGCTACCCCGGCCTGCGCGACGGCAAGCGCTACAATCTGGCCGGTGTGCTCTACAACGGCGAGTGGCTAGCCGAGTACGCCAAGCAGGCACTGCCGAATTATCAGGTCTTCGACGAGCAGCGCTACTTCCAGGCAGGCGATACGCCGCTAGTGGTGGAACACAAGGGCGCCAGGCTCGGCATCCTGATCTGCGAGGACCTCTGGACCCCCGAGCCGGCCCGCCTGGCCCGCGAGGCGGGGGCCGAAATCCTGCTCACGCTCAATGCCTCTCCCTACCATCAGGACAAACCCTCCGAGCGCCTCACCCTGCTTGGCGAGCGTGCCGCGCAGGTGCAGCTGCCGCTAGTCTATGTCAACCAGATCGGTGGCCAGGACGAGCTGGTCTTCGATGGCGGTTCGGCCTGCGTGGATGCGCGTGGCGAGCTCAAGGTGCGGGCGCCGCACTGGCAGGTCGGATTGATGCCGGTGAGATTCGTCAAGGCGGAGGAGCGCTGGGAGCCCCAGGTCGGTGAATGCGAGCCCGAGCCCGCCTCCGAGGAGAGCCTCTACTGCGCGCTGGTCACCGGCGTGCGCGACTACGTCAACAAGAGCGGCTTCAAGGGCGTCGTGCTGGGCCTCTCGGGAGGGATCGACTCGGCGCTTTCGCTTACCATCGCGGTGGATGCGCTGGGTCCCGAGCGGGTGCAGGCGATGATGATGCCCTACCATTACACTGCTGAAATATCGCAGCAGGATGCCGCCGAACAGGCCCGAATGCTGGGCGTGCACTATGAAGTGTTGCCGATCGCCCCGATGGTCGAAGCCTTCGGCGAGACGCTGGCGGAAAGCTTTGCCGGTACCCAGCGCGATACCACCGAGGAGAATCTGCAGTCGCGGGTTCGCGGCGTGCTGCTGATGGCGATCTCCAACAAGAAGGGCTTGATGGTGCTGACCACCGGCAACAAGAGCGAGATGGCGGTGGGCTACGCCACGCTCTACGGCGATATGGTCGGCGGTTACAACGCGCTGAAGGATGTCTACAAGACCTGGGTCTACCGACTTGCCCGGTGGCGCAATGCACAGGAACCAGCGATTCCCGAGCGGATCATCACGCGTCCCCCATCGGCCGAGCTGGCACCGGACCAACAGGATAGCGACTCGCTGCCGGACTACGACGTGCTGGACGCGATCCTGTCGCGCTATATCGAGGAGGACATGAGCGCCGAGGCGATCATCGAGGCGGGATTTGCGCGCGATGACGTCTATCAGGTGGTCAAGCTGGTCGATCGCGTCGAGTACAAACGCCGCCAGGCCCCGGTTGGGGTCAGGGTCACGCCGAGAGGCTTCGGGCGCGATCGGCGCTACCCCATCGTCAATGGCTGGGAGCCGGGGGTGTGATAGTGCCTGAAGCGGGGGCTACTTGAATAGGTCAGCCTAAACGAGTCGGTCCTAACGAAGAGAGCCTCGCCATTGGCGAGGCTCTCCTGTTTCTAGCTTGTCCCGAACTTACACCGAGAGCGGCGAGGCGTCGACATGCAGCGGCTGGAAGGTGCGGCCTCTCAACCGGTCGTTGCCTGGGTCGTTCTCAAGCAGCGTGACCAGCACTTCGCGGGCGCGGTCGCGCATCTCCAACCCCAGGTAGCCCTCGACCATCACCGCCAGTGCATCACGGGTGGCAGTGGATTCGGGATAGTTCTCGATCACCCAGCGGCCGCGCTGCACGGCGGCTAGATAGGCGCCTTTGCGCAGATAGAAGTCGGCGACATGCAGCTCGGAGGTGGCCAGCACGTTGCGCAGGTAGACGATACGCTGGCGCGCGTCCGGGGCGTATGAGCTGTCGGGGTAGCGCTGCACCAGCTCACTGAAGTCCGCATAGGCGTCACGCGACGCTCCCAGGTCGCGCCGGGAGATATCGATCAGCTTGAGACGTTCAAGACTGAAGCGTCCGGCCTGATAAGCGGCCAGACCACGCATGTAGTAGGCGTAGTCGACCTGAGGATGGTCCGGCTGCAGACGAATGAAGCGGCTCGCCGCTGCCCGCGTGGCTTCCCAATTGTCGATCTGGTAGTAGGCGTAGATCAGCTCCAGCTGAGCCTGCTCGGCGTTTTCACCGAATGGAAAGCGGGTATCCACGGCCTCGAGCTGTTCGACCGCGGTGACGTAACGCCCCGCCTCGAGCGAAGCACGCGCCTGACGGTAGAGTTCACCCTCGGCGAGCTGTGGAACGCTTTCTTCTTCCTGGGACTCATCGTCGTCGCCACCACCGAACATGGCACAGCCGGTCAATAAGGTCGCGACCAGGGCGAGGGCACCGAGCCGGGTGCCGGTAAGCAAAACGCGCATCATGATCCTCGTATCAAACAACCCGGATTGGCCATGCTAGAATCGATCGCAATCAGCCATAACCGGCACACTATAACGCACCCGCTTTAAAACACACAGGCCCAGCCGGGAAAACCCGGGCCACACGGCACCCGCTGTGGCCGAGCTTACAGGCGTCATTTATCCATGCCAGAGAAACTTCATCGCGAGGCGCGTGTGCCCGATGCCATGGGCGGCCAGCGTCTCGATCAGGCGGCGGCGGAACTCTTCGCCGACTTCTCCCGAGAACGCCTCAAGAGCTGGATTCAGCAGGGGGCGCTGACCGTCGATGGCACTCAGGGCCGCCCCCGCGACAAGCTCTACGGCGGTGAACGGCTAACGCTCGATGCCGAACTGGAAGAGGAGACCCGCTTCGAGCCCCAGGCCATTGCGCTGGACATCCGCTTCGAGGATGACGATGTGCTGGTAATCAACAAGCCAGCGGGGCTGGTCGTGCATCCGGCGGCCGGCAATCCCGACGGCACCCTGCTCAATGCCTTGCTGCATCACTGCAAGACGTTGGCCAGCGTGCCGCGGGCGGGGATAGTGCATCGCCTGGACAAGGACACCACGGGCCTGATGGTCGTGGCCAAGCACCTGACCGCCCAGGCCGCACTGGTCGAGCAGCTCCAGGCACGCAGTGTCGCGCGCGAGTATGATGCCGTGGTGACCGGCGTGATGACCTCCGGTGGTACCGTGGATGCCCCCATTGGCCGCCATCTCAAGGACCGCAAGCGCCAGGCGGTCACCGCCGGCGGCAAGCCCGCCATCACGCACTATCGTGTCGTCGAACGTTTCCGGGCGCATACCCATGTGCGCTGTCGCCTGGAAACCGGGCGCACCCACCAGATCCGCGTGCACATGGCGCACAAACGCTTTCCGCTGATCGGCGATGCGCTCTATGGTGGACGACTGAAGCTGCCGGCCGGTGCCGATGATGCGCTCAAGGCCCTGCTGCGCGGATTCAACCGTCAGGCTCTGCATGCCCGGCGGCTGGCCTTCCTTCACCCGGGCTCCGGCAAGCAGGTCGAATTTCGCGCCGAGCTTCCCGACGACATGCTGATGCTGCTCGATTACCTTCGCGACGACCACGCCACCATGCGTTGAGCGCCATTATTGAGGAGTCTGGCGATGACGAACGAACCCGCAGATTCGCCGCAATACCCCGAGCCGACCTTGATTCTCCCCGACTGGCCGGCGCCCAGCACGATAGGGGCTTTCGTGACCACGCGAGAGACCGGTCCCAGCCAGGGGGCGTTCGCCGCCTTCAACCCCGCCATGCATGTGGGGGACGATCCGGCGATGGTCGAGCAGTGTCGCGAATTGCTAAGGGCCCAGCTCGATGACGACCGGCCGCTGTTGTGGCTCGACCAGGTGCATGGTGCCAAGGTGCAGCGGGACTTCGCCGCAGATGCGCCCCAGGCCGATGCCTCGGTGGCCTTCGACAAGCGCTACGCCTGCGTGATCCAAACCGCCGACTGCCTGCCCGTGTTCTTCTGCGACCGGCTCGGCACACGGGTGGGGCTTGCCCACGCTGGCTGGCGAGGGTTGGCCGGAGGCGTGTTGGAGGCAAGCATCGCCGCGCTCGGTGTCGAGCCCGATCAGTTGATGGTATGGCTGGGGCCGGCAGTCTCCAATGCCCAGTTCGAGGTCGGTCGCGAGGTCTACGAAGCCTTCGTTGCCGTACAGCCGGAGGCGGTCAGCGCCTTCGAACCGAGCCCCTATCGGCTCGGGCACTACATGGCCGACCTCTATCGACTGGCGCGGCTGCGCCTGGCACGCCTTGGCGTGTCGCATGTCAGCGGCGGGCACTTCTGCACCGCCTGCGAGCGCCGCTTCTACTCCTATCGCCGGGACAATGGCGTGACCGGCCGCATGGCCAGCGTCATCTGGCTGCGCTAGCCCAGCTCCCGCCCTTGTTGCATATCAAGGGCGGGTGACTTGAAAGCGACCTACCTGACCTCCATTGATACGTCAATACGCAATGACAGGGCCAAGCGGTGCGTCCGAACGCGCCGCCACCCCATGGAGGAGAACGAATGCGACCCGATAAATTCACCGGCAAGCTGCAAAACGCGGTGGCAGATGCTCAATCGCTGGCGGTAGGACGCGGCCACAACCAGCTCGACCCCGGTCATCTGCTACTGGCCCTGCTGGAAACCCGCGACAGCGGCATCACGGGACTGGTGCAGAAGGCTGGCGGCGATATCGCCAGGCTGCGCAGCGGCCTTGCCCAGTATCTGGACAACCTGCCCGAAGTGGGCCAGTTCGATGGCGAAGTGCAGCCGTCGCGGGACTTCCTACGGCTGTTCAACCTGGTCGACCGTGAAGCGCAGAAGCGCGGCGATCAGTTCATCGCAAGCGAGCTGGTGCTGCTCGCCGCGCTCGAGATGAATCACGCCGTCTCCAAGGTGCTGACCCAGGCCGGCCTCACCCGCAAGTCGGTCGAGGCTGCTATCGATAGCCTGCGTGGCGGCCACAACGTCGACGATGCCAACGCCGAGGAGAATCGCGAGGCGCTTAAGAAATACACCCTCGACCTTACGGCACGTGCCGCCGAAGGCAAACTCGACCCGGTGATCGGCCGTGACGACGAGATCCGGCGCACCATCCAGGTGCTGCAGCGGCGCACCAAGAACAACCCGGTATTGATCGGCGAGCCCGGCGTGGGCAAGACTGCTATCGTCGAGGGGCTGGCCAACCGCATCGTCGACGGTGAAGTGCCGGAAGGCCTCAAGGACAAGCGCGTGCTGTCGCTGGACATGGGCGCGCTGCTCGCTGGCGCCAAGTTCCGCGGCGAGTTCGAGGAGCGCTTGAAGGCGGTGCTCAACGAGCTCGCCCAGGAAGAGGGGCGAGTGATCCTGTTCATCGACGAGCTGCACACCATGGTCGGTGCCGGCAAGGCCGAGGGTGCCATGGATGCCGGCAACATGCTCAAGCCGGCGCTGGCCCGGGGCGAGCTGCACTGCGTGGGCGCCACCACCCTCGATGAGTACCGCAAGTATATCGAGAAGGACGCCGCACTCGAGCGCCGCTTCCAGAAGGTGCTGGTCGACGAGCCCACCGAGGAGGACACCATCGCCATCCTGCGTGGCCTCAAGGAGCGCTATGAGGTGCACCATCGCCTCACCATCACCGATTCGGCGATCATCGCCGCGGCCAAGCTCTCGGCACGCTACATCACCGATCGCCAGCTGCCCGACAAGGCCATCGACCTGATCGACGAGGCCTCGTCGCGGATTCGCATGGAGCTCGACTCCAAGCCCGAGGAGATGGATCGCCTCGACCGTCGCCTGATCCAGCTCAAGATGGAGCGCGAGCACCTCAAGAAGGAGATCGACGAGGCTTCCAAGAAGCGCCTCGAGACCCTTGAGGCACAGATCGACGAGCTGGCTCGCGAGTATGCCGACCTTGAGGAGGTGTGGAAGGCCGAGAAGGCCAGCATCGAAGGGGCGGCTCAGTACAAGGACGAGCTCGACAAGGCGCGGGTCGAGCTGGATGCCGCCAAGCGCCAGGGCGACCTGGGGCGGATGTCGGAGCTGCAGTACGGGGTGATTCCCGAGCTCGATCGCAAGATCGCCGAGAGTGAGGCGAGCGGGACGGATACCTCGACCCATACGCTGCTGCGCTCCAACGTCACCGAGGAGGAGGTCGCCGAGGTGGTGTCGCGCTGGACCGGTATCCCGGTGGCCAAGATGCTCGAGGGCGAGCGCGACAAGCTATTGCGCATGGAGGAGGCGCTGCATCAGCGCGTCATCGGCCAGGAAGAGGCGGTCGAGGCTGTTGCCAACGCCGTGCGGCGTTCGCGTGCCGGGCTTGCCGACCCTAATCGCCCCAACGGTTCGTTCCTGTTCCTCGGCCCCACCGGGGTCGGTAAGACCGAGCTTTGCAAGTCGCTGGCCAACTTCCTCTTCGATACCGAGGAGGCGATGGTGCGCATCGACATGTCGGAGTTCATGGAGAAGCACTCCGTGGCGCGGCTGATCGGCGCACCCCCGGGCTATGTCGGCTACGAGGAGGGCGGCTACCTGACCGAGGCGGTGCGCCGCAAGCCCTACTCGGTATTGCTGCTCGACGAGGTCGAGAAGGCGCATGCCGATGTCTTCAACATCCTGCTGCAGGTGCTCGAGGATGGGCGACTGACGGATGGCCAGGGCCGCACGGTGGACTTTCGCAACACGGTGATCGTGATGACCTCCAACATGGGGTCGGACATCATCCAGCGCATGAGCAGCACCGATGCAAGCGACGCCGACGCCAACTACGCGCAGATGAAGGAAATGGTGATGGCGGTGGTCGCCGACCACTTCCGCCCGGAGCTGATCAACCGTATCGATGAAGTGGTGGTGTTTCACGCGCTCGGGCAGGAGCAGATCCAGGCGATTGCCAGCATCCAGCTCGATCGCTTGCGTGAACGGCTCGCCGAGCACGATCTCAAGCTTGAGGTCAGCGACGATGCCATGGCGCAGCTGGCGGTGGTCGGTTTCGACCCGGTATATGGCGCGCGGCCACTCAAGCGCGCCATCCAGAGCCGCATCGAGAACCCGCTGGCCCAGGATCTGCTGGCCGGCAGGTTCGTGGCCGACGATACCATCCGCGTCACCGCCGAGGAGGGCCGCCTCAACTTCGGCAAGTAAGCTTCAAACCGGTCGCGTCCAACGACCTTTTTGCCCGCCCCTGCTGGGGCGGGTTTTTTTATGTCACACGCTTGTCGTTTGGTCGAATGCGCTACACAAGGCGGGTTTCGCGGTTGACAGCCTTGCCATGCTATTGGAATCTTGTCGGTTCCTGATTACGGACGCGGGCTCAACGGGCAATCCCCAGCACACCGCGTGAAGGGTAGGCCTCATGGCCTCTACCCGCCGAAGGACTTTTCCGGGTCCGGGCTAACCGCCTGGCCTGGCCAACCCCCCCGACGCGGCAAACCGCCGTGATGAGAGTGCAGGCCCCAACCGGGCCATATGCCAGGGTTTGGCATCAGGTGCCGGCATGTGGCCGGCAGCGGCATACCGTCGCACTCGAACGCCGTCGCACTCAGCGCACGGCATGGCACTCGAGACCTCCAGGGGAGATACACTGTGGAACTGCTTTCCGGCGCCGACATGATCGCCCGCTTCCTTCAGGATGAGGGCGTCGAATACATCTATGGCTATCCCGGTGGAGCGGCGCTTCATATCTATGACGCGCTGTTCCGACAGGACAAGGTCAAGCACATTCTCGTGCGACACGAACAGGCTGCGACCCACGCCGCCGACGGTTATGCTCGGGCCTCCGGCAAGCCGGGCACCGTGCTGGTGACCTCCGGGCCCGGCGCGACCAATGCCGTCACCGGTATCGCCACCGCCTATATGGACTCGATTCCGATGGTGGTGCTATGCGGTCAGGTCATGAGTCACCTGATCGGTGACGATGCCTTCCAGGAGACCGATATCATCGGCGTGACCCGCCCGATCGTGAAGCACAGCTTCTCGATCCGGCACCCCTCCGAGATTCCGGAAGTGCTCAAGAAGGCCTACTACCTGGCAGCGACAGGTCGGCCGGGCCCGGTGGTGGTGGATATCCCGAAGGATATGACCGCGCCCACCGAGCGCTACGAATACGTCTATCCGAAGAAGGTCAAGCTGCGCTCCTACAATCCCGTTACCCGTGGCCATACCGGCCAGATCAAGAAGGCCGTGGAGCTGATGCTCAAGGCCAAGCGTCCGGTGTTCTATACCGGCGGCGGCGTGGTGACCGGGCGTGCCAGCGAAGGGCTGACCGACCTGGTGCAGTGGCTGGGCTTCCCGATCACCACCACCTTGATGGGGATCGGCGCCTATCCGCAGAGCGACCCGCTGTGCCTGGGGTGGCTTGGCATGCACGGTTCCTATGAGTCGAACATGGCCATGCACCATGCCGACCTGGTGATCGCCATCGGGGCTCGCTTCGACGACCGGGTGACCAATAACACCTCCAAGTTCTGCCCCACCGCCAAGATCATTCACGTCGACATCGATCCAAGTTCGGTCTCCAAGACGGTGCGTGCCGACGTGCCCATCGTCGGCCCGGCAGCCAGCGTGATCGACGAGATGATCAGCCTGGTCCAGGGCAAGGAGATTGCTCATCCCGATGCGCTCGCCGAGTGGCGCCAGAAAATCGATGGCTGGCGCGAGGAGCGACGCGGCAAGCTCTACGAGGCGTCTCAGCCCGGCGAGGCGCTCAAGCCGCAGGAGGTGATCGAGGCGGTCTGCAAGATCACCCGCGGCGAAGCGTTCGTCACTACCGATGTGGGCCAGCACCAGATGTTCGCGGCCCAGTACTACAAGTTCGACAAGCCCAACCGCTTCATCACCTCCGGCGGGCTTGGCACCATGGGCTTCGGTTTCCCGGCGGCCATGGGCGTCAAGAAGAGCTACCCCGACGACGAGGTGGTGTGCATCACCGGGGAGGGCAGCTTCCAGATGATGATGCAGGAACTCTCGACCTGTAAGCAGTACGCGGTGGGCGTGAAGATCGTCAATCTCAACAACGGCTCGCTGGGCATGGTGCGCCAGTGGCAGGATCTAAACTACAAGTCCCGTCACGCCCACTCCTACATGGAGTCGCTGCCGGATTTCCAGAAGCTGATCGAGGCGTACGGTTTCACCGCCATCAAGGTAGAGCGTCACGAGGATATCGAACCCGCCCTCGAGCGGGCCTTCGCCGACAAGAACGAGCTGGTGTTCCTCGACATCTATGTCGACCCGCGCGAGCACGTCTATCCGATGCAGGTGCCCCTGGGCTCCATGCGTGACATGCTGCTTTCGAAGACGGAGCGGACCTGATGCGCCATATCATTTCGATTCTTCTGGAAAACGAGCCGGGCGCCCTGTCACGCGTGGTGGGGCTATTTTCTCAGCGCAACTACAACATCGAGACGCTCAACGTGGCACCCACCGAGGATCCGACGCTGTCGCGCCTCACGGTGACCACGATCGGCGACGATCGGGTGGTCGAGCAGATCACCAAGCACCTCAACAAGCTGATCGACGTGGTCAAGCTGGTCGATCTCACCGAGGGCAACCACATCGAGCGCGAGCTGATGCTGGTCAAGGTCAAGGCGCTGGGCGCTGCCCGCGACGAGGTCAAGCGTACGGCGGACATCTTCCGCGCCCAGATCGTCGATGTCTCGCCGAGTCTCTATACGGTGCAGATCACTGGCGATGCAGGCAAGCTCGATGCCTTCCTGCAGGCCATGGCACCGGTGGGCATCCTCGAGGTGGCACGTACCGGGGTGTCGGGCATTGCCCGAGGCGACAAGGTGTTGACGCTCTAGATCGGCCTGTCTCGCTGCTCTCTACAGCCGCTCTTCGGAGCGGCTTTTTCGTAGCTGCCCGGTGGTTAGGCCTCTTCCCACAGGGCCCTGATCAAGGGGCTCTTGAGGCGTCGTCGAGCGACGCACAGCCCGACATCGTAGTGCGGGAGTTCAGGCTTCACCGGCAGGATTGTCACGCGATCGAGCAGAGGGCTGTTGTCGAGCACGATCCTGGGCACCACACCTACCCCGAAGCCCAGTCCCACCATGCTGACGATCGCTTCATTGCCGGCCACCTGGGCATAGATGCGTGGCGTGACGCCCAGCGCCTTGAACCAGGTGTCGCTATGCTCGCGGGCGAGTCCCGACTCGGAGAGGATCATGGGCACGCCCGTCCATTGCTCAGGGCTTGGTATCTCGGGGCGGGTCGGAATCCATTCGGCGCCATCGCGTGGCGCGATGAATACCAGTGGCGAGGTGGTCATCGGCTTGAAGGCCAGCGCCTCGGGCAGCGTGCGCGGCCGCGGGGTGATCGCCATGTCCTCGTCGCCGGCCAGGACCCGGGCCATGGAGTCGGCGGGGTCGCCGGTGTGCAGCTTGAACTCGATGCGCGGATGGCACAGACGAAACTCGCTGAGCAGAGCGTAGAGGAAGCTGTAGCTCGCGGTGACCGAGCAGTAGATGCTGATCTCACCTGAAAGCTCGCGGGTCTCCTCCATCAAGGCGTGCCGGATCATCTCCCACTGCTCCAGTGTGTCGCGGGCATAGTCTTGGAACAGGCGCCCTTGCTGGGTCAACGTCACATGACGATTGTCGCGCTCGAACAGCGGCGCACCCAGACTCTCCTCGAGTTGGCGGATCGAGCGACTCAGCGTCGAGGGGCTGACGTGGCAGGCATCGCTGGCACGGCCGAAGTGCAGGCTTTCGGCCAGAGCCAGGAAGTGGCCGAGCAGGCGTAGATCCATGGCTACCTTTCAAATTATGAAATACGGCATTGCAAATATAGCGTTTTACGCAACGTTCTGTCTGCCTTATGGTGTCTTCCATCGTTTCGACGAACCCAGCGCCGCGATAGACGGCGCGGGTGGCCATCAACGCTGACATCTTTCACCATTCGATCCGGAGACATCACATGCGCGTTTATTACGACAAGGATTGCGATCTTTCGCTGATTCAGGGCAAGAAAGTCACCATCGTGGGTTATGGCTCGCAGGGCCATGCGCATGCCAACAACCTCAAGGAGTCCGGCGTCGATGTCACCGTCGCCCTGCGTAAAGGATCTTCATCCGCTGCAAAAGCTGAAGCGGCTGGTCTGAAGGTGGCAAGCGTGCCGGAAGCGTGTAAAACCGCTGATGTCGTCATGATCCTGGCGCCGGACGAAAACCAAAAGGCGATCTACGAGCAGGAAGTTGAGCCGAACCTGAAAGAGGGTGCTACCTTGGCCTTCGCTCATGGATTCAACATTCACTACAACCAGATCGAGCCGCGCAAGGATCTGGACGTGATCATGATCGCGCCCAAGGCGCCGGGCCATACCGTGCGCTCGGAGTTCGTCAAGGGCGGCGGCATTCCCGACCTGATCGCCATCCATCAGGACGCTTCGGGCTCTGCCAAGGAGCTGGCGCTCTCCTATGCCGCCGGCGTCGGCGGCGGTCGCAGCGGCATCATCGAGACCACCTTCAAGGACGAGACCGAGACCGACCTGTTCGGCGAACAGGCGGTGCTGTGCGGCGGTGCCGTGGAGCTGGTCAAGGCCGGCTTCGAGACGCTGACCGAAGCGGGCTATGCCCCGGAAATGGCCTACTTCGAGTGTCTGCACGAGCTCAAGCTGATCGTCGATCTGATGTACGAAGGCGGCATCGCCAACATGAACTACTCCATCTCCAACAATGCGGAGTATGGCGAGTACGTCACCGGCCCCGAGATCATCAACGATCAGTCGCGTGCTGCCATGCGCAATGCACTCAAGCGCATCCAGACCGGCGAGTACGCCAAGATGTTCATCAACGAGGGCAATAGCAACTATCCGTCGATGACCGCGCGTCGCCGTCTGAACGCCGAGCACGATATCGAGCAGGTTGGCGCCAAGCTGCGCTCGATGATGCCATGGATCGCCGCCAATCAGCTGGTCGACAAGTCGAAGAACTGAGTCGGCTGGTAAGCGGTTACCCGAAGGGCGCGACTATCGCGCCCTTCCTTTTTTACGGGAAATCCAGTTGGGAAAGGGCGCTCCTGTCGTTAATGGAGGGAGAGTGTAGAATGAGGAAAGCGCCCAGCCATCCTGTACGGCAACGGAATGAGAGACATGAGCCAGGAACCCAGCAACACCGAACTCCCCCGTCGCGAGCCGGAAACACCCGAGTTCGAACAGACACCCCGGGCCGATGAGGATATCGCTTCCGCCTTCGTGCGCGAGACCGAGGTGGTCGAGGAAGCACTTGAGGGCGGCAAGAAGGTGAGGCGGCGTGGCGTCTACCTGCTGCCCAACCTGTTCACCACCTCTGCGCTGTTCTCCGGCTTCTTCGCCATCGTGGCGGGTATCAACGGCGACTTCACCGCGGCGGGTATCGCGGTCTTCATTGCCATGGTACTCGATGGGCTGGATGGTCGGGTGGCCAGGCTGACCAATACCCAGAGTGCCTTTGGTGCCGAGTACGACAGTCTGGCCGATATGGTCTCCTTCGGCGCCGCGCCCGCTCTGGTCGCCTTTACTTGGATACTTCAGGATATCGGCAAGACCGGCTGGGTGGTGGCGTTTCTCTATGTCGCCTGCGCTGCCTTGCGCCTGGCTCGTTTCAATGTCCAGATCGGAAGTACCGACAAGAAGTGGTTCATCGGCTTGCCCAGCCCCTCGGCGGCAGCGCTGGTCGCGGCCTTCGTCTGGACCTTTCACACCTTTGACGCCGATGCACTGGTCTTCAAGCTTTTCATGACTTTGGTCGTGGCAGCAGCAGGCATCCTGATGGTCAGCAATATCCGCTACTACAGCTTCAAGGATGTGGACCTCAAGGGACCGGTTCCCTTCGTCGTATTGCTGGCGATCGTGCTTGGCTTCGTGGTGATCTCCATCGAACCCTCATTGATGCTGTTGATTCTCTTCGGCGCCTATGTCGCCTCGGGCCCGGTGCTTGCCACCATGCGGGTAATGAAAAGCCGCAAGGCGGTAGATAAGTAGGCATTGGGGCCGCTCGGCATTTTTTTACGAGGCGATAAAAAACCGCTTGCGTGGCCCGGGGTAAATCCGTAAAGTACGCATCCGCTGCTGGCGACGAGCACTGGTTAGAGCACATCACTCATAATGATGGGGTCCCCTGTTCGAATCAGGGCGTAGCCACCAGAATAGAAAACAAAAACCCGCCGAGCTCGCTCCGCGGGTTTTTTGTGGTCGCACGGCGTATACGCGAACGCGTCAGCTCAGCGCGGCCCGATTGACGAAGCCGGTCAGTACTCGAATCATCTGTTCGATATCCTGGCTGCCGGCGGTTTCCCGGATCGAGTGCATGCCCCACTGGGCCACCCCGACATCGAGTGTCGGTACGCCAAGCTCGGTAGCAGTGATCGGCCCGATGGTGCTGCCGCAGCCCATGTCGGCGCGGGTGACGAAGGTCTGTACCGGCACCGCTGCCTCGCGGCACAGATCTCGGAACATCGCTGCGGTGGCGCTGTTGGTCGCATAGCGCTGATTGGCGTTGACCTTGATCACCGGTCCGCCGTTGATCGCCGGACCATGGGCGGCATCGTGCTTGTCGGGGAAGTTGGGATGCAGGGCGTGAGCGTTGTCGCAGGAGATCATCCGCGAAGCCTGGATCAGGCGGATGAAGCCCTCATCGCCCGGCTCGCCCAGCTTGGCATTGACGCGTCTGAGCACGTCGCCGAGGAATGGCCCCTGGGCGCCGCAGGCGCTGGCACTGCCCACCTCTTCGTGGTCGGTGGCAACCAGCACGGCGCCCTGTTCGCCATCGCTTGCCAACAGCGCTTCCAGTCCGACGAAGCATGACAGCAGGTTATCCAGGCGAGCGCTGGCGATCAGCTCACCATTGACCCCGACACGCGATGGCGGCTGAGTATCGTAGAGCGCCAGCTCGAAATCGAGAATCTCGACCTGCTCCAGATCATGCTGTTCATAGAGCCAGCGCTGCAGCAACGTGGTCAAGTCAGCCTTGTCGCCGCCCTGCAGAATGACGGGCGCCATCTGGGTCTGGGCATTGAGGGCGCGACCGTTGTTGGCCTCACGGTCCAGATGGATGGCCAGGCTTGGCACAATCGCCACCGGACGATCGACATTGAGCAGTACGCCCTGCAACCGGCCATCCTCGCGCCGCACATGCAGGCGTCCAGCGATGCCCAGGTCGCGATCGAACCAAGGAGCGAGCAGCGCACCGCCATAGACTTCAATCCCCAATTGCAGCCAGCCCTGGTTGACCTGCGCCGCGTTGGGCTTGAGCCGCAGCCCGGGGCTGTCGGTATGTGCACCGATCATGCGCAGCGCCGTGAGCGGTGAACGCGGCACCTGCATGGCCACCAGAGAGGAGTCGTTGCGTGTCACATAGAAACGTTCGCCGGGGGCAATCTGCCAGGGCTGGCTCTCATCCAGGCGCCGATATCCCATCTGCTCGAGCCGACGCGCCATGTTAGAGACGGCATGCCAGGGAGTAGGAGACGCTTGCAGAAAGCCTAACATTCGCTCCAATGTAATATTGTGGGGCATGGTCATCCTCATCGAAGGTCTGTGTCCGAGGGCACAGACTGATACAATGACATTTCGGCTAAGACAAAAACGGATGCCGAATGCTGGTCTAGGGAAGAAGTGTACATGAAACCGGGAGTGCTTCATTGATGAGCCTGATTGCAGCCATTCGGCAAGGAAGCGTAATAGCACTACTGCTGGTACTGAGTAGCATGGCGATGGCCCAGCCGGAGCCCTCCGACGCTCAGCGCCAGGCAGCGACAGAAGTCGCCGAGTCGCTGCGCTATGGCCACTATGCCGATGTCAGTCTGAGCAAGGCGTGGTCGCGGCAGGCGTTCCAGCAGTATCTAGATACCTTGGATGGCCAACGCGCCTATCTGTTGCAGAGCGACGTCGATGAGTTTCGCGACCTGTCCAACGCCATCGATGACGTGCTCTACGATGGAGGCCTCGAGCGCATCTTCGCCCTGCACATGCGCCACCAACAACGCATGGAGAGCCGCCTCGAATGGATTCTCGCACGGATAGACGAAGGATTCGGCTACACCTACGACACCGACGAGCGCATGACCCTCGATCGCTCGGACGAACCCTGGGCCTCACGGGAGGAAGAGCTCGACTATATCTGGCACAAACGACTCAAGAATGCCGCCCTCTCCCTGTCACTGAGCGGTCAGGACGAGGAGCAGATCGTCGACAACCTGCGCCAGCGTTATCAGGGACAGCTGTCGCGGGTTCGCCAGACCAACAGCGAGGATATCTTTGGCCTGTTCATGAGCGCGGTGACGACCACCATCGACCCGCATACCGAATACATGTCGCCTCGCCAGGGGGAGTCCTTCGATATCCAGATGCGCCTTTCGTTGGAGGGCATCGGCGCGCTGCTGCAGTCCGAGGGCGACTACGTCAAGGTCTCGAGCCTGGTGCCAGGCGGCCCCGCCGAGCGAGCCGGCGTACTTGAGCCCGCCGATCGCATCATCGCCGTCGGCCAGCAGGGCGAGGAGGAGATGGTCAATGTGGTAGGGATGCGTCTCGATGACGTCGTTGACCTGATTCGCGGCCCCAAGGGCTCGGTGGTGCTGCTCGATGTGGTGCCGGCACAGGCCATCGACATGACCCGCTCGCGCACCGTCGAGATCACGCGCGACACCGTCAACCTCGAGGACCAAGCCGCCAGCAGCGAAGTGATCGAGCTCGAGCGAGACGGCCGGAGCCAGCGCATCGGCGTGGTCAAGATCCCGACCTTCTATGTCGACTTCGATGCCTGGCAGGCCGGCGAGGAGGAGTATCGCAGCACGACCCGCGACGTGGCGCGCGAGATCGAGCGTCTCAAGGCGCAGAACGTCCAAGGTATCGTGCTCGACCTGCGCAACAACGGCGGTGGTGCCCTGCAGGAGGCCAATTCGCTGATCGGCCTGTTCATCGATCGCGGCCCCACCGTGCAGGTACGCGACGCCCGGGGGCGCATCAGCCTGTATGGCGATACCGAGAGCGGCATGCTATACGATGGCCCGCTCGGCGTACTGATCAATCGCCTGTCGGCATCGGCCTCGGAAATCTTCGCCGGTGCCATCCAGGATTACGGTCGCGGCGTGGTGGTGGGCAACCGCACCTTCGGCAAGGGCACCGTCCAGACACTCAACGATCTCAGCCATGGCCAGATCAAGTTAACCCGGGCCAAGTTCTACCGCATCTCCGGGGAGAGCACACAGCACCGCGGCGTCGAGCCGGATATCCTGTTCCCAAGTCTGATCGACCCTGAGATCATCGGCGAGAGCAGCTTCGACAATGCCCTGCCTTGGGATACCGTGCGTGCCGTGCAGTATCGCCTCTACGGCTCACCTTGGCGGTTCCTCGAGTCACTCAGCGCGCAACACCATGAGCGTGTCGCCACCCACCCCAACTTCGTCTACCTGGAGCGACAGGCCGAACTCGCGCGCCGACTGCGCGAGGAGCAGACCAGCATCAGCCTGAACCGCGAGCAGCGTCAGCGCGAGATGGAGGAGCAGGAGCGCGAGCAGCTGGATCTCGAGAATCGTCGGCGTCACGCACTGGGCCTCGATGAATTGGACGATTGGGTCGATGCTCGTGGCGAGGATAGCGAAGAGAGCGAGCCCGCCGAACGCGCCCAGGTGATCGAGAGTGCCGAGATTCTGCTCGATTACGCTTACCACATCGGCCGGCTCTGATGACGAGCTGAGCCGCACGTCCACCTCGCCCCGCCTGATGCGGGGCGAGGTCGTGTCACGCCTCTGCCGGTTCGAGGCTGGGGCTTGCCGGGCGCCCTACCCAGCGGGCAAGGCCGATCACCGCCACGGCATGATCGTTCGGGGGTAGCTCGGCATTATGCCGCAGTCGCTGGGCGATCTGCAGTAGTCCCGCCCGTGAGCGCGCTTCATGGATCATCAGCGAGCCACCGAAGAGCTCCTCTGCCGCCTTCTCGATGGCCTGGGCTGCAAGTTCCGCCTGCCACTGGGCGCGTCCCGTCGACAGCGTCACCTCCAGCGCAGCATTAGCCTGCTCAAGCGCCTTTGAATGCTGTCGGAGTGTCTCGACCTCCTGTGTCAGCGCGGCGACACGCTGCCGCAGCACCTCGTCACTCTCCTGCGAGTCAGGAACACCATTCGTCATTATCGTCATCGCTCCCCTGATCAGCGGTCAGCTCAGCCCGCCATGCTATGACTGACTATCGGCAGCAAGGCCAGAGAATTGAATGAGCCACGCAAACGCTCGGCCGGCAGGCGTTAAGCAATAAAGCGCCGGGGAGTACCGGCGCATGTAAGGAGTCGGTTGATACTCGCTGAGAGGCCTAGATATGATCTCGGGGGATGGTGTACTCCCAGTTCTGAGAGTAGATGCGATAACCCTCCTCGTAAGCATCCAGCTGCGCATGCACCTGGAAGTCCGTGGTCGTGCAGGTGAGTACCGTGCGGGTATAGACTTCCACGTCCCAGTCATCACGCTTGAAGCCGCGAGAGGTGTAGGTTTCCCCGCGTACCGAGGTGAAGTCGTCATCCTTGAACGTATACCACTCATGAGTATTGCGACGAATCTCGGTATCGGTCTCGTCGAGACGAAACCCACCCTGGTCGTTGATGACCTCGAGCACCGACTGCTTCTGCGCAAGATCCCGATGCAACAGCCAATTGTGGCTGCCAGGCACCAGGCGCGTCATCTCCACGGAGGGACCCTGCTCGGGTTCGGGAAGATCGGGTAGCGAGACATCCTCGGTACGCGGAGGACGCACCGGCAGCAGCAAGGCGCTATTGCGCGGGTAGACCGTCAACTGTACCGGCTCGGGCGGCACCCAGGCCAAGGGCCAATAAGAGGTCGAGATCGATATCCTGAGCTGATGACCTTCGGGAAAACGCTGAGCAATGCCATTGAGCGGTACCTTGACGCGATAGCGACGATGCGGTTCAAGCGGCTCAGGTTGGGAATCGCCGTCACGATGGGTGAGGTTGAGCAAGCCATAGGTGACCCGTGTCGACTTACCATCCGGCGCCACGTCGGAGAGTCGCACGGCCACCATGGCGACCGGTTTGTCGGCGGAGAGCTCCAATTCCACGCTGGGCATGCCGGCGATCTCGAGAGCCTCATCCAGCACGCGGCTGCGAAACACCAGCGAGCCACCATCCTCCTCACGCTGATCGCCGGGAAGGTCCGGCGTCGCGGAATAGGAGCACCACTTGCCGGCCGATAGACCCACGCTCAATGGCGACTGCACGGTCAACGGATGAGGATCGATCTCCTCCTCGGGCAAGCGCTCGCTGCTGCTCTCATCCCTCGTCTCGGGATCGTTGATCGTGTAGGTCCCAAGCGGGTAGCGACGCATCTCGATAGATGGCGATGGCCAGCTCGCCTCGCCGATCCAGCGCCCCGGACGATCCTTGTAGGCATTATCCGGCGGCACGCTGTCCTGCAGCCATGCCCTGAGCATGGGCTCGTCCATAACGCCGGTTTCCTTGCCCTTGAGCCAGTAGTCCCACCAACGCAAGGCCTCTTGCAGAAAACCGATCGCGGGTCCTGGAATCCCCTGGTGAGGGTACTTGTGCCCCCAAGGCCCGATCAGCCCCTTGCGTGGCGCGTCCAGATGCTCGAGCAGGCGAAATACGGTATTGGTATAGCCATCGGCCCAGCCACCCACGGCAAATACCGGACACTGAATGGCCGAATAGTCGCGGTATACCGAGCTTGCGGTCCAGTATTCGCTACGCCGCTGATGCCTTAGCCACGGCTCCAGCCACAGTCCGCTCCCCTTGAGCCGTTCGAACCACATGTCGCGCCAACGGTCGCCGACGATCTTCGGGTCCGGTGGCAGGCTATTGAAGGCGAACATCACCGTCGCCTCCGAGAGATTGTCGCCGAGCAGGCAACCGCCCATGTAGTGCATGTTGTCGGCGTAGAGATCGTCGCTGGAGCTGAGGCTGATGATCGCCTTCAGAGCGGGAGGGCGGCGTGCCGCCACCTGTAGGCTATTGAAGCCTCCCCACGAGATGCCCATCATGCCGACGTTACCGTCGCACCAGGGCTGCTTGGCAATCCAGGCAATGGCGTCGACGCCGTCCTGCTGCTCCTGCTGGGTATATTCATCGGTGATTACGCCATCCGAGTCGCCACTGCCCCGCATGTCCACCCGCACGCAGACATAGCCGTGCCCGGCCAGATAGGAGTGATTGTTGGCATCACGCCCGCGGGTAAGGTCCCGCTTGCGATAGGGGATGTACTCCATGATGGCCGGCAAGGGCTCCTGCTCGGCGCCTTTGGGCAGCCAGATGCGGGCTGCCAGACGGGCGCCGTCACGCATGGTGATGTAAGTGTTTTCGATCACCTGGACATCATGAGGAAATGAAGTGACCGTCTGCATCGCACCTCCTTCTTCTTTCGATGAGTTCGGTGTGAACTGTCGGTTACTGACTCAAACGGAGTCGAATTCGAAGTTCAGCTCGGCGAGACACGCCTGATAGCGCTCTCGTATCTGCTCGTGGGTATCCCCGCCCACATAGACCGTGCCGAGACGGTAGGCGAACTTGTCCTGATTGGGCAGCTTGCTCAACTGCTCTCCCTGCTTCACGTCGAGCCTGATCTTGATGCCCGGTATCTGCTCGCTAAGCGCGGCGATCTCCCGATCGCTTGGCACACGCCTGATGATGCCATCCTTTCTCTTACAGGGGATGAGGCACTTGGCGGCGATGGGATAAGCCCCCAACCGGTTGGAGAGCGAGGGACGCTGGCCAAGCGAGATATCAAGGGCGACCTCATGGTTGGACATGCCATCGACCATAATGAACATCTCGCTATGGGACTGAGAAATACGGGTATTGAACTCGACCAGCCATAGCTTATCGTTCGCCTCATCCCACATGAACTCGGCGTTGAAGCAGCCATTATCATAGCCGATATGCTCGAGGAACTGCTTGCAGGCGCCGATCATCTGCCGCTGTATTCGCTCCGGCATCGCCGATGGATACTCCATACGATCGTAGGTGTCGGCGATTTCATCCTTGGGCTGGTCGACCACGCCGTGGATATTGAATTCGCCTTGAAACACCGTCCCCTCCGGCGCGCCTTGAACACCGGAAATCAACTGCTCGGCAATACAGGTATTACCGTTGGCCTGCTGAATCTCGGGCGGCAGCTGAGCATGTGCCAAGGCTTCATTGAAGGGCTCACCAAAATGACGAATCTCCTGGCGCATCTCCTTGATCGCCTCGTTGAACTGCTCTTCGTCCTCGATCTTGAAGCCCAACTGGGAGGAGAACGCCTTGACTGGTTTGAGCCAGAAGGGGTATTTAAGCGTCAATTGCTCGATAGGGTTGTCGGCGAATGGATCGATGCTGCAGAACTCGGGCACCAGCTCGGGAAAGACCTTCTGCTGCTCGAGACGACTCCAGTACTTGTGCTCGCACTTGAGCACACTTTCAAGCGGCGGCGAGGGGATACCGTGGTCGCGACACAGAAGCGGCACCAGTACGCTGGTCGGGAAATCCCAGTGGGCGATGATCGCGTCGACCGAGCCCGAGAACTGCTCCAATTCCTTACGGGCCTGATCCAATAACTGATCGAAGGAAAAGTGCTCGGATTCGACCAGTGTCTCGACATCCATCAATCCATGGAAGGCGCACTCATTGGCATGACGAAGTGTCGCAAGCTCTTTACGCTGCTCATCCTCTAGTGCCAGTATAAAAACATTACGGATCATCCTGCCTCTCCGTGGCAACATTAAAAAAGAAGCGCCTGGCTTCACTCGCATTCCCTGCGTTTGTCGCCTCATTCTTGATAAGCCATTCTCATCATGTGGGCTTATCTTATATAGGTATAGGGCACCGCTTATGTTCAATTAGGTCAAGGGTATCAACCGTTGCGCCGATCTGAACTGGCATCATCGGCTTTATCGTTGATGTTGCGCTTCTCCTCCTCTGTCTGCCCTTTTGAGAAGGTCTTGCCGGAATAGGGCGCTTCGTCGATCGACGTATTGTGCCCCGTGTTTTTGGTTCCCCCCGATGAGGCTTTCTGGTTATCCACATTTTCCGAAGGCTTGTAGACCTTGTCCTTGTCGTCGCCGCTATGAGTTGAATGACCTTGCTTGGACGGGTTTTCTCCTGCCGCAGGATTATCGCGCTCCACCAGCTCGCGAGCCTTCGCTTTCTCTTGTTGATCCTGACCCTTCTTCCCTGATGCATTGCCACTATCTGATGTAACCATTTTCCTTACTCCGATGGTTGCTTCCCTGAATATGGCTTAACCAGAGCCTAGTTTTTCCCTCTTTGGACCGCAAGGACGAATCCCGACGCAAGCAAGATCGCCCGCCAGTGGACACTGCACCTCACAAGAAAGCATGTGCCATGCTAAGTCATGGTTGCCAAGCAATCTCATCTACTCCAACGTAAGGAAGCCGATGCGCTAGCAAATCCATGACACTGCGGTTGAACCATACAATCCAGGGGCAACGATGAGCGAACAGAGCCAAGACCGTCACTCAAGCGACTTTTCCTCCTATGCGGAGATGGCGGGGTTCAGCGCATTGAAAGCGTTAGCGCTTGATCTTCGCTCATCCTGGAATCACGCCACCGACCAGATATGGCGGCAACTCTCGCCATCGCTTTGGGAGCTTACACACAACCCTTGGGTCGTGCTGCAGACGGTATCGCACGAAAGGCTCGAGCTCACATTGGCCGACCCGCTCTTTCGCGAGAGGCTGGAAGCGCTGGTGAAGGCCCGAAGCGATGCGCAGAAGACAGCCTCTTGGTTCAATCAGACCCACCAGAAGAGCTCGCTTGAGGGAGTCGCCTACTTCTGCATGGAGTACATGTTGAGCGATGCGCTGCCCATCTATTCAGGCGGGCTTGGCAACGTCGCCGGCGATCAGCTCAAGGCCGCAAGCGACCTCGGGGTACCGGTGACCGGCGTCGGGCTGCTCTATCAACAGGGCTATTTCCGCCAGGTCATCGGCGAAGATGGTACTCAGCAGGCCCTCTATCCCTACAACGATCCCGGGCAACTCCCTATCGTGCCGCTGCGCCAGCCGAATGGCGAGTGGCTGCGACTGGAGGTCGCCCTGCCCGGCTATTCGGTATGGCTGCGCACCTGGCAGGTCCAGGTCGGCAACGTGAAGCTCTATCTGCTCGACAGCAATGACGCCGCCAACTTTCCCGCCCACCGAGGGATCACCAGCGAGCTGTATGGTGGCGGGCCTGAGTTGCGCCTGCAGCAGGAACTGCTGCTCGGTATCGGAGGGTGGCGTCTACTCGAGGCCCTTGGCATCGAGCCCGAAGTCTGCCATCTGAATGAAGGACATGCCGCCTTCGCGGTACTCGAGCGCGCCTATCGCTACATGCAGCAGACGGCCCAGCCCTTCGATGTCGCCCTTGCCGTGACCCGGGCAGGCAACCTGTTCACGACCCATACCGCGGTGGCCGCCGGGTTCGACCGCTTCGACCCCGCGCTCATCGAACGCTATCTCGCCACTTACGCCGAACAGCGGCTGGGCATCTCCATTCACGACCTGCTCGCGCTTGGACGGCACGACCCCAACGATACGTCGGAACCCTTCAACATGGCCTACCTGGCGATTCACGGCAGCGGTGCCGTCAATGGTGTCAGCCATCTTCACGGCAGGGTGAGCCGCCATCTCTTCGCCCCGCTGTTTCCACGCTGGCCGATCGAGGAGGTACCTGTCGGGCATGTGACCAATGGCGTCCATATGCCCAGCTGGGACTCCGCGCAGGCCGATGAGCTTTGGACGGAGGCGTGCGGCAAGGAGCGTTGGCTGGGGTCTGAGGAGTCGCTGGGCAAGGGCATTCGAGCCATTTCCGATGCACGGCTCTGGCACTTTCGCAGCAACGCCAGCACGGCGCTCATCGAGTACACGCGCGAGCGCCTCGCCAGGCAACACGCCGTTACAGCGGCTCCCGCCAGTGATATCGACGAGGCACGTCACCTGCTCGACCCCCGGGCCTTGACGCTGGGGTTCGCGCGCCGTTTTGCCACCTACAAAAGGCCCAACCTGCTGCTGCATGATCCAGAGCGCCTGTTGCGGCTGCTCAATGATCCTGACCGGCCGGTGCAGTTGATCATCGCCGGCAAGGCGCACCCGGCAGACCAGGCCGGACAGCGAATGATCCAGGAGTGGATCCATTTCCTGCAGCGTCCTGAAGCGCGACAGAGCGTGATCTTTCTGAGCGACTATGACATGCAGCTCGCCGGACACCTCGTGCAAGGCGTGGACGTCTGGCTGAATACTCCCCGCCGCCCTTGGGAGGCCAGCGGCACCAGCGGCATGAAGGTGCTGGTCAATGGAGGCATCAATCTGTCGGAGCTGGATGGCTGGTGGGCGGAAGCGTATACCCCGGAAGTTGGTTGGGCACTGGGCGACGGCATGGAGCATGGCGACGACCCAGCCTGGGATGAGACCGAGGCCGAAGCATTATACGACCTGCTCGAGCACCAAGTAATTCCGGAGTTCTACACCCGCGACGAATCGGGTATTCCTACCGCCTGGGTGGCGCGCATGCGCGAGAGCATGGCGCGCCTGTCGCCACGTTTTTCCACCAATCGCACGCTGCGTGAGTATACCGAGCATTACTACCTGCCGGCGGCTGCCGCCTACCGCAAGCGGGTGGAGGAGAATCGGGAGGGTGCCATTCGCGGACAGGCCTTTCACTGGCGCCACCCTAGCGAGCAGCGCTGGACCGGCCCCCACTTTGGGGAAATGCACGTCAACAGCGACGACAGGCAGCATGACGTCGAGATAGCGCTTTTTCTCGACGATCTCGCGCCCGACATGGTGCGGGTCGAACTCTATGCCGCTGGCCTCGAGAGTGGCGCACCGGAGCGAGTCGCAATGCGCCGAGGAGAGCAGCTGGCCAATGCCGCCAATGGCTACACCTATCACGCCACGCTACCGGCCAAGCGCCCGATCGATGACTACACCGCGCGGATGATGCCTCACCGCGACGGGGTGGCCGTACCGTTGGAAGATGCCCATATCCTTTGGCAGCGATGAGATGATGAGCGACACGGTTAATAGTGCAAAAATAGAGAGCCGCGGTAGGTAACGAATCGATAACGGCTTCTACTCCTCACTTCTTTAAGAAAGAAGGAAGAGCTCATGGCGCTGTTCCAAGGTATGGCTTGCAAGAAAGCATTGTCTACTGGCTGGTATCTTAACCAGAAAAGCGGCATGGCAGGGCTGCCATATCCAGTACAAGAGGCTGCAACTGATTGGCTCCTCGAGCAGGACTCGAACCTGCGACCCAATGATTAACAGTCATTTGCTCTACCAACTGAGCTATCGTGGTAGAGCACAACCTTGCCAAGGTTGGGGTCGCGAGTTCGAATCTCGTTTCCCGCTCCAAACCCGATGGATGAGAGCAGAGCAACGGGGCGCAAGCTGGTACGCCAGCCCGGTCGAATCTCGTTTCCCGCTCCAGTGCCTAGGCACGATCCCCAGAGGCTGGATGGCAGAGTGGTTATGCAGCGGACTGCAACTCCGTGTACGCCGGTTCGATTCCGACTCCAGCCTCCATTTTTCGATTGATCCCCTCGCGTTATCCCGCCCGGATGGCGAAATTGGTAGACGCAAGAGACTTAAAATCTCTCGGTGGCAACACCGTGCCGGTTCGACCCCGGCTCCGGGCACCAGCGCCTTCCTGCGACCTCCCCCTGAACTTCACCTGCTTCATCCCCTTTTTTCTTTCGAGTCTCTCAAGACATTTAATGACAGGAAAAAAACGGGCAGCCACGCTGATTGATTGCCATCTCGATCCGGACCCCATCCGCCTTATCATGGAAGATACTCCGGGGCTTTTCCGCTGGGTGGATGTCCTACTGGTGATCGTCATGAGCGCCGTGGTCTTTGGCCTCAAGAAACGCTACGTGCATCGTCGTATCCATGCGTTGAGCTGAATCGCGTCCTTATCCCGCTTGGCAGCAAATACGTATAGAATCGCTCTGCTGAATGACGTCAGAGTCGAGGACGATGCACCAGAGCGAACATGATGTAGTGATCATTGGCGGCGGCGTGGCCGGGCTGACGCTTGCGCTGGAAGTCGCTGGCGCCCGGCGCGTCACGCTGCTGCGCCCCGACGCGGATGACCACGGCGCCAGCCAGTGGGCCCAGGGAGGCATCGCCGCGGTGCTTTCCCCACAGGATGATATCGAAGCGCATGTCCATGACACCCTGGTGGCAGGGGATGGGCTATGCGATGAGGCCGCCGTTCGCTTTACCGTGACCCAAGGCCCCGGCGCCATCGATTGGCTGCTGGCCAAGGGCATGGCATTCACCCGGGACGAGAGCGCCAATCCGTCCTACCCTTACCACCTCACCCGGGAAGGCGGCCATGGGGCAAGGCGTGTGATCCACGCCGCCGATGCCACTGGCCGAGCGCTGATCGATACCCTGCTCGCCCACGCCGAGGGTCACCCCGGCATCACCCTTCGCCGTGACATCAGCGCCAGCGCCCTGCTCTCCGATGTCGCCGGTCACTGCCGGGGCATCCAGGGCATCGATGCCCAAGGCGCCATGCGTCTTCTTTATGCCAGTGATGTCGTGCTAGCCACCGGTGGCGCCAGCGGCCTCTACCGGCACACCACCAGCCCGCTACCGGCCTGCGGTGAAGGCATGCTGATGGCCGCCGAACTTGGGGCGGAGCTTGCCAATCTCGAATTTCAGCAATTCCATCCCACCTGCCTGTTCGATCCTGATGGTCCTCCCTTCCTGATCAGTGAGGCGATACGTGGCGAAGGAGGGATACTGCGCAATCTGCAAGGCCAGCGCTTCATGCCCGACATCGATGAGCGCGGCGAGCTTGCTCCACGCGATATCGTCGCGCGCGCGATAGATGCACAGATGCAGCGGGCCGGGGATGAACATGTATGGCTGGATATCTCTCACCTGCCTGCGGCGACGATCCAGCGCCTCTTCCCAACCATACACGCCCACTGTCAGTCACGCGGATTGGACATCACCAGACAGCCGATTCCCGTCGTACCCGCCGCCCACTACAGCTGCGGTGGCATCGTGACCGACCTCAGTGGTGCAAGCCAGGTACCGCACCTCTATGCGATCGGCGAAGTCGCCTGCACGGGGCTGCACGGCGCCAACCGAATGGCCAGCAACTCCCTGCTCGAGTGCCTGGTATTCGCGCGAGCCGCAGCGCGGGCACTACGCAAGCCACGCCCGACCTCCGACGCGACGATAACGCCGCGCCGAATCGTCCAGGGCGGGGCTGCCGCCCCGGAGTATGTCGATGCATTGATGAACGAGGTCAGGCAACTGATGAGTCAGAAGGTAGGTATCGTGCGCCATGACGCGGGGATCGCCGAGGCGTTAAGAGAATTGACGCGCCTGGCCATCGAGTGCCGTCATCTCTATCGGCATCACCAGCCCACGCTTCAATTGACCAGCCTGCATCACGCGGTGCGCCTCGCCATCATGAGCGTGAGGACAGCAAGCGAGCGTCGCGAATCTCGCGGTCTGCACTACAATCTCGACTGTCCTGAAAGGCTGCAAAGCGAGCGCCACGTATCACGGGCCTCGCTCGCGCCCGAGCTCAGCTGAGCGAGGTGTCATGAGTTTGGAAAAGCAGCTCGCGGCGCAGCTCCCACAACGCCACACCATTACCGCTATCCGGCCATAGCCAGTAGAGACGTCCATTGAGCTTCAGGCCTATCAGCCAAGGACCCAGGTAGATCACCTGAAGCTGGGCACGCTGCCAGGTCTTCTCTTCGCCCTGCGAAGCAGTCTCACGCCACTCCCACTGTGACGCACCGACACCCCCTCCCAACCGACGCAACTGCCAAGTTGGTTGGCTCCACCGCCACCTTATCATGACCGCACCCAGCAACAGTGTCGCCCCGGCGGCATGCCAGAGCGGGGCGACCATCAGCAGCAGCAGGACGATCGCTCCGGCTAGCCCTGCCTGGCTCACCAGTGCCCAGTTAGAGGGTACGATACTGATCGTTATCGGTGGTTTCAGCATACTCGACGATCATCTGCACGAGCCGGCGGCGCACCGGGTCCTCCGGCCAGTCGCGGCGCATCAGCCACACGAAAAGATCCTGATCCTCCTCCTGAATCAACGACTCGTAGGCGGCCTTATCTGCGTCGTCCAGCGCATCGTAGCGATGCTCGAGAAACGGAATCAGCAGCAGATCGAGCTCCCACATGCCCCGTCGAGAGTGCCAGTAAAGACGCTTGCGGTTTATTTCGCTGAAGGTTGGTTCTTCGCTCAACGTCGGCCTCAATGAGTCAATGGATATGACAGCCAGTATACCCGAGCCCGGGTGACACCACACAGCCAGTCAGACGCTTGGCGGCACGCAAGCCAACCTCGGCCGCCTAGTCCGTTGTTTTGTCACGGTTTGCACAGTATGCTGGGGAAAAGAACAACGTCGGCCAAGCCATAAACCGAATGGCGCCGCCGCATGGAGAGAAACAATGACCAAATCCGAGTTGATCGAGCAAATCTCAATGCGACAACCCGAGCTGTCGATCAAGGAAGTCGAAGCTGCCGTGCGTATCATTCTTGATGACATTACCGATGCGCTGGCCGATGGGGGCAGAGTGGAGATCCGTGGCTTTGGCAGTTTCTCGTTGCACTATCGCGAACCTCGCGTCGGCCGTAACCCAAAGACCGGCGATGCAGTGGAGCTCGATGGCAAGTTCGTACCCCACTTCAAGCCGGGGAAGGAGTTGCGAGAACAGGTCAATGCCAGTCGGGCGCTCGGTTACTGAAGATGCTTGTATCAGTGACGCAAGCCCGGCACGATTGGCGGGAAGGGAGCTGTACGGTTGCAGGCGCCCCGCGCCAGCAACCGTCATCGATAGATAAAGGAAACCACCATGCGTTGGCTAAAAGGCGTGATTCTGGCGATTATTCTTCTTGCCGTGCTGCTGATCGGCATTCTGTTCGCCGTCAACAACCAACAGCCGCTTCCGCTCAACCTGATATGGCTCGAACTGCCTGCGGCATCGCTCTCGGTGTGGCTGCTGGCCGCGCTTACCTGCGGCGTCCTGCTCGGCATGCTGGCCATGACCGGGGTATATCTGCGCCTACGTACGCTGCTGACCCGTGCCCAGCGGCACAATCAACAGCAGCGCAAGGAGCTCGACCGCCTGCGCATTCAGGAGCTAAAGGAACTGCCTTAAATGCCCGACCTGATGCTGCTGGCTCTGTTGCTGTCGGCGGTAGCCATCGGCTGGTGGCTAGGCCGGCGGGACTCGGGGCGCCATCTTCCCGAGTCCCGGCAGCCCGCCCTGTCGCGGGACTACTTCGTTGGCCTCAACTACCTGCTCAATGAGCAGCCCGATCGCGCCATCGAAACGTTCGTAGCAGCACTCGAGGTCAACAGCGACACCATCGAAACCCATATCGCGCTAGGCAATCTCTTCCGCAGCCGAGGCGAGGCGGATCGCGCCGTCAAGATCCATCAGAACCTGCTCGCCCGCCCCACCCTGACCACCCTCCAGAGCCATACCGTGCAGCTTGAGCTGTCGCGGGATTTTCTGCACCTGGGGTTGCTCGATCGTGCCGAGCGGCTACTCCATGCACTGGTACGCGATGCTCTGGACGACAGCATTCGCCAGTCGGCCAAGCGCCTGCTGATCGGACTGCTCGAACGCGAGAAGGAGTGGCAGGCCGCCCTGGAGGTGGCGCAACCCGTGATGGTGCGTCAGCATGAGGACATTCGACGCGCCGCTGCCCACTGGCTGTGCGAGCTGGCCGAGCTGGACAGAAGCTCTTCAAGCCCCGCCATGGCACGCAAGCGTCTGCGTCAGGCGCTCTCGATCGACGCTAGCTGCGTACGTGCCAACTGGCTTCTCTCGCGCCTGGAGCATGATACCGGCCACTACAAGGCGGAAATTCGCCTACTCAAGCGCGTGCCCGATCAAGACCAGGCATTCACACCCATGGTGCTTGAGCCGATGCGCGATGCCTATCGCATGCTCCAGGATCCCGAAGGGTTGGAGAAGACGCTTCGGCAACTGGTTGAACGCACTCCCTCGATCAGCGCCGTGATCATGCTTGCCGAGTGCATCCAGCAACGCGAAGGCAGCCGCGCCGCCGCCACCTTCGTGAGCGAACAGCTCAACCGGGAACCCAGTCTGCGCGGTATCGACTACCTGATGGACCTCTACCAGAGCGAGCTTGGGCGAGGCGATGACGGCAGACACATGGTACTGCTCAAGCGCCACACCCAGGCGCTGCTTGAAACCACGCCACGCTACTGCTGCCAGCGCTGCGGCTTCGATGGCCAGCAACTGCACTGGCAGTGCCCGCGTTGCCAGACCTGGGGGTCGACTCGACCGATCACCGGCATCAAGGGCGACTAGAGCTCTCCGCCAGTTCGGCGAGTATCGCTTCGAGCGCCATCATCGGATCCTCAGCCTGGGTCACCGGGCGCCCCACCACCAGATGCGTGCTACCCGCCGTCATGGCCTGGCTCGGTGTCAGTATGCGGCGTTGATCATCGGCAACGGCCGAGGCCGGGCGAATGCCCGGTGTCACCTTGAGAAACGTTTCGCCGCAGCGTTCTCGAAGCCGTGCGGACTCCTGGGCCGAGCACACCACACCATCCAAGCCACTATCCCGTGCCAGCAGTGCCAGGTGTTCGACATGCGTCTCGAGCGACGCCGTCACGCCGATCTCGGCCAGATCCCTGGCACTCATGCTGGTGAGCACCGTCACCGCAATCAAGTGCGTTTTCAGCGCATGGCGCTCGAGCCGCTCGCGAGCAGCCTCCATCATCCGCCGCCCCCCCGAGGCGTGGACATTGACCATCCACACCCCCTGCTCGGCCGCCGCCTGCACGGCGCTCGCCACGGTGTTGGGAATGTCGTGGTACTTGAGATCGAGGAACACCTCGAAGCCGCGCCCATGCAGAGCTTCGAGTATCGCCGGACCACTTCGGGTGAAGAGCTCCTTGCCCACCTTGACCCGGCAGCGCGATGGATCGAGGCGATCGGCCATGCACAGGGCCGCGTCCTGGGAGGCGTAATCGAGGGCAATGATCAGGGGGGAAAGGGTCGGCATCGTGAGGACTCTCTGACGGTCGGATCTGACGCCAGTATACCAGCTGTTCCCTCAACGTTTTTAACGCCGATGTCGCGCATCGCATGTTCTATTTGGCTTACAACACATGTCATCAATGGCGACGCAAAAAAAGCCGATAAGACTTTTATTGTGACAGCGCAGGGTAACGCCACATCAAAAAGAACGCATAATAGGAGTTAAGATGAAAAAGCAACTCAAAGCCTTGGCATTCAGCCTACTGCTTGCCGCTTCCCCGTTGAGCTTCGCCCAAGAGATCGCCCCGATCAACGTCAACACCGCGAATGCAGAGCTGCTTGCCGAATTGCCGGGCATCGGTGCCGCCAAGGCCAGAGCGATCATTGAAGAGCGCGAGGCGAACGGCAACTTCGAAAACGCGGAGGACCTGACTCGCGTTAGCGGTATCGGCAACGCGACCGTAGAGAAGATGCGCGACCAGATCGAATTCTGAGCTGACGGGCGGTCGTCAGACCGCCCAGTCCCGTTCAGATGCGCAGACCGCCGTCGCACTCGATGATGCGCCCCGAGAAATAGTCATTCTCGAAGATATACGCCACGCTCTGCGCGATATCCTCCGGCTGTCCCAACCGCCCCAACGGAACGCCCTTGGTGATCTTCTCGAGCATCTCGGGGCGAATGGCGGAAGTCATCTCGGTTTCGATAAAGCCCGGCGCCACGCCTCCCACACGAATATTGTATCGAGCAAGTTCCTTGGCCCAGGTCACGGTCAGCGCGGCCACACCAGCCTTGGCTGCGGCATAGTTGCTCTGCCCCATGTTACCGGCGCGGGAGATACTCGAGATATTGACGATCACCCCGCCCTGCCCGGCTGCGGCCATCTGTGCCGCGGCGGCGCGGCCGCACAGAAACACCCCGGTCAGGTTGACGTCGATCACCTGCTGCCAATGGGCCAGCGACATGGTCGACTCCACCTTGCCATCGCGAACCTTGATCAGCAGCCCATCGCGGGTGATGCCGGCATTGTTGACCAGCCCCTGCACCGGCCCGAGCTTGGCCGCGATATCGGCAAATGCCAGCTCGACCGAGTGCTCGTCGGCCACATCGACCGCAAACACACTGGCATCGACACCCTTGTCGAGCAGGTGATTGGCTGCCGTATCGAGCGCTTCGTGCTCCAGATCCAGCAAGGCGATGCGCGCGCCCTTTTGGCCCAGCAGCGTCGCCATGGCAAACCCAAGCCCACGCGCGCCTCCTGTAATTGCGATTACCGCGTCATTCAATTGCATGCCTTTCTCTTCTCAGCCGGACCTTATTGTGCACCGCAACATATCTTGCTCTAGCACGGCCGAAAAATAACGCTCAACCAAGGCCGTATCGATACAAACTATCGACCCTGTCAGCGTAGACTTGAAATAAAAGTGCCGAAGACCCATCTAGAAGCGTAACGACGCCCATGGAGCTGCCATGCCCTTCCTTCTACTTTTTACCGTTTTCGCTCTCCTCGATTTTGTCATCCTGTTCTCCGTCGGTAGTAAGATAGGGCTGCTGACGACACTCGTCATGGTGCTGGGAACCGGCTTCATCGGCCTGCACCTGGTCCGGCGCGAAGGGGTCGCAACGCTGCAACGCGCCCAGCAGCGTCTGGCCAACGGTGAGCTCCCTTCGTCGGAACTGATGACGGGCGCGGCAATGATCTTCGGCGGTGCGCTACTCATGGCCCCGGGCTTTCTCTCCGACGCACTGGGCTTCATGTGCCTGCTACCGCGTGCGCGCCGTGTGCTGGGCCTGCTGCTGGCAAGGCTAGGGCCGCGCGTCCAGCGCTTTCATTACCGCAGCGGCACTTCGTCGCAGAGGCCAACCCATTCAGGCGACGAATGGCATCAGTCCGATGAGCGAGCTTTCCGCGACGCCTCCCATGACACTTCGTCACAGGAGGGCAAACCGCTGGAGGGCGACTTCATCGCCCATGACGAGCCACGCCCGCGTACTCGCAGGTAATTTTTTTTATCGGCGACACTTGAAAGGTATCGCCCAGCCCCCACTGTTGGGGCAGAGACAAGCTTCGGCCGGCAGACAAGCGTCTGTCGCCATTGACAAGGAAGGCATCCGCCTTCGCTCCGGAAGCCCGCTTCCGGCAGTGCTATGGACCCGTCATGGTTCGCCATGACACAGCAAACCATCAGGAGAACGTAAGCAATGAACATCCGTCCCTTGCACGATCGTGTGGTCGTCCGTCGCGTGGAAGAAGAACAGAAGACAGCTGGCGGCATCGTGCTTCCGGGCAATGCCCAGGAAAAACCGACTCGCGGAGAGATCCTGGCAGTCGGCAATGGCCGGATCCTCGAAAACGGTGAAGTACGCCCGCTGGACGTCAAGGTTGGCGACACCGTGATCTTCAAGGATGGTTTCGGCGTCGAGAAGCAAAAGATCGACGGCGAAGAAGTCCTGATCATGAGCGAGAGCGATATCCTCGCGGTAGTGGAAGGCTAAGACTTTTCTCCTTGCAGTGACTGTTCAAGTTTTCTCGAATTAACAGTAGGAAGATCGAAAAATGGCAGCGAAACAGATCAAGTTCTCCGACGATGCTCGTAAGCGCATGGCCCGTGGCGTCGACGTTCTCGCCAATGCCGTGAAGGCCACCCTAGGTCCCAAGGGCCGCAACGTGGTCATCGACAAGTCCTTCGGCTCCCCGACCGTGACCAAGGATGGCGTCTCCGTCGCCAAGGAGATCGAACTCAAGGACAAGTTCGAGAACATGGGCGCTCAAATGGTCAAGGAAGTCGCTTCCAAGACCTCCGATGTCGCCGGTGACGGTACCACCACCGCGACAGTGCTGGCCCAGTCCATCGTCAACGAGGGCATGAAGGGCGTGACCGCCGGCATGAACCCGATGGACCTCAAGCGCGGCATCGATCAGGCCGTGATCGCAGCGGTGAAAGAGATTCAGGCTCTGGCCGTGCCCTGCACCGACTCCAAGGCGATCGCCCAGGTCGGTACCATCTCCGCCAACGGCGATTCACGCATCGGTGAGATCATTGCCGAAGCGATGGAAAAGGTCGGCAAGGAAGGCGTCATCACCGTCGACGAAGGCCGTGGCTTCGAAGACGAACTGGAAGTCGTCGAGGGCATGCAGTTCGATCGCGGCTACCTGTCGCCCTACTTCGTGACCAACCAGGACACCATGGCGGTGGAACTGGAAGACCCGTACCTGCTGCTGGTCGACAAGAAGATCTCCAATATCCGCGAGCTGCTGCCGGTGCTGGAAGCCGTCGCCAAGGCCGGCAAGCCGCTGGCGATCATCGCCGAAGACATCGAAGGCGAAGCGCTGGCCACCCTGGTGGTCAATACCATGCGCGGCATCGTCAAGGTCGCGGCCGCCAAGGCGCCCGGCTTCGGTGATCGTCGCAAGGCCATGCTGCAGGATATCGCCATCCTGACCAACGGCACCGTGATCTCTGAAGAGGTCGGTCTCTCTCTCGAGCAGGCCAACCTGGATCACCTGGGCAGCGCCAAGCGCATCACCATGTCCAAAGAGAACACCACCATCATCGATGGTGCCGGTAACGAAGGCGACATCGAAGCACGCGTCAACCAGATCCGTGCCCAGATCGAGGATACCTCCTCCGATTACGATCGCGAGAAGCTGCAGGAGCGCGTCGCCAAGCTGGCCGGCGGTGTTGCCGTGATCCGCGTCGGTGCCGCCACCGAAGTGGAAATGAAGGAGAAGAAGGCACGCGTCGAAGACGCCCTGCACTCCACTCGCGCCGCCGTCGAAGAGGGCGTGGTACCTGGTGGCGGTACTGCCCTGGTACGTGTCCTGACCAAGATCAAGGAGCTCAAGGGCGATAACGAAGACCAGACCCACGGTATCGCCATCGCGCTGCGCGCCATGGAAGCACCGCTGCGTCAGATCGTGACCAACGCCGGTCAGGAAGCGTCCGTGATCCTCAACAAGGTCAAGGATGGCGAAGGCAACTTCGGCTACAACGCTCAGACCGGCGAATATGGCGACATGTTCGAGATGGGCGTTCTCGACCCGGCCAAGGTGACTCGCAGCGCGCTGCAGTCCGCCGGCTCAGTGGCGGGTCTGATGATCACCACCGAAGCCATGATCGCCGACGACCCGGAAGAGAAGGAAGCCGGTGGCGGTATGCCTGACATGGGCGGCATGGGTGGCATGGGTGGCATGATGTAACACGCCCTTCCAATGGTCTGACACCTTTGAGCAGGCCGACCGGAAGCACCACCCCGCCAGCACATGCTGGCGGGGTTTTTCGTTTGCGGTACACTCACGACCCAACCTACATACCGGCTCGATAGTGAACATGCTCGCCAATATCCGCATCGTCCTCGTCCAAACCTTTCATCCCGGCAATATCGGCCAGGCAGCCCGCGCCATGAAAACCATGGGACTGAGCGAACTGGTGCTGGTCAATCCTCGCTGCTTTCCCGATCAGGAAGCCACTCGCCTGGCGGCCGGAGCCGAGGACATCGTCGATGCCGCACGCGTGGTGGGAAGCCTCGAGGAGGCGGTGAGCGATTGTGTGCAGGTGGTCGGTGCCAGTGCTCGGTTACGCAGCCTACCACTGCCGCATTATGACGAGCCACACGAGATGGCCCAGGCAGTGGTGAGCCACGCCAGCGCGGGGCCAGTAGCGCTGGTATTCGGTCGCGAGCGCTCGGGCCTGACCAATGACGAGATTGGCCATTGCACCCATCAGGTGAGCATTCCCGCCAACCCCGAATATGGCATTCTCAATCTCTCCCAGGCGGTCCAGGTGCTCGCCTACGAGGTGTTCCGTGCCTGGCGCGAGACGCCACAGAGCAATTATGCCTATCAGCGTCCGAGCGAAGAGCTACCGCCGACTCGTGAACAGATGCAGCACTTCCACGAGCACCTCTCGCGGGTCATGCAGGCCAGTGGTTTTCTGACCCAACCCCATGCCCGCACCGAGGCACAGCTCCAGGCGCTATTCGCCCGCGCGCAGCCAAGCCGTAAGGAGCTTTCACTACTGCGTGGTTTTCTCGGCTCGCTGGAGGCAAGTGGCAAGAAGTCGCTGGAGTAACACCACCCAAGCGACTCAGCCACGCTTGCGATTGCGCTTCAAAGTATCATCGTCGCTAGCCAGCCGAAGCCGATCAACGGAATGTTATAGTGCAGGAAGGTCGGCACCACACTATCCCAGATGTGGTCATGCTGACGATCCACATTGAGCCCCGAGGTGGGCCCAAGCGTGGAGTCCGAGGCCGGCGAGCCGGCATCGCCAAGCGCCGCCGCCGTACCGATCAGCGCTACCGTGGCCAGCGACGAGAAGCCGAACTGCACCGCCAGCGGCACGAAGATCGCGGCAATGATCGGAATCGTCGAGAACGACGAACCGATCCCCAGCGTGATGAACAACCCCACCAGCAGCATCGTCAGCGCCGCCAGACCACGATTGTCGCCGATGAGCGCAAAGGCTCCCTCGACCAGCTGCTCGATCTCGCCGGTGGCGTTCATCACCGCCGCAAAGCCGGAGGCGGAGATCATGATGAAGCCGATCAGGGCCATCATGCGCATGCCGCTGGTGAACAGATCATCGGCTTCGCGCCACTTGAAGATCCCGCCAACCGAGAGCAGTGCGAAACCGACCAGTCCGCCCAGCACCATCGAACCGCTGTAGAGCTGTATGCCCAGGGCGGCAACGATCGCCGCCACTGCCATGATCAGGCTGACAGGGCGTATCTCGCGCAGCGTTTCGCCGTTCGCTGTCTTCTGGGGGGCCGCGCCTGCATCGAGCGCGACATAGTCGCGCGGCTTGCGGTAGCTCAGCAGCAGCGCCACCAGAAGCCCCAGCGCCATGCCCGCCACCGGTATGCCCATGGCCAGCGGCACCATGCCCCGACTGATCTCCAGACCCAGCGACTCTCCGGCACCATTGATATTGGCCAGCAGAATGTCGTTGAGGAATATCGCCCCGAAGCCCACCGGCAACAGCATATAGGGGGCGGTGAGGCCAAAGGTTAGCGCACAGGCTACCGCCCGGCGGTCCAGGCGCAGCTGATTCATCATCTTGAGCAGGGGCGGTATCAGGATCGGAATGAAAGCGATATGCACCGGGATCAGATTCTGGGAGGAGATCGCGACCAGCAGCACGGCGCCCAGCAGCAGATACTTGACGATGGATTGGTGTTGCTGGGTGGCATTCTGCCCAAGCAGACGTATGAGCTTCACGGCAAGCAGGTCCGGCAGACCCGAGCGCGAGATCGCAACGGCGAAAGCGCCTAGCGTGGCGTAGGCCAACGCCACCTGGGCCCCGCCTCCGACACCATCGTTGAAAGCCGATAGCGTATCTTCAAGTGACAGGCCACCGACCAGGCCACCGACCAGCGCTCCGATAATGAGCGCAAATACCACCGACACCCGTGCCAGCGATAATCCCACCATCACCAACACGGCTAGAATCACTGCATTCATTTGTTCGTTCCAAGGAAATTGATGCGTGGGGGCTCGAAAGCCGGCGATTCTATCAGAAAGCGGGGAACGTCGGGGATGGATGGAGAAGCGATAAGCGCTGTGATCTAAATGTCACGCAACGGTTATCCCGCTGTCATGCGAGGGGGTGATGATGACGCTGTTCGCATGCAATCAGGCAAGGGATACTGCCACCTCACAGCCACGGATGCAGCGGTGCTGGAAGCGCCGTCAAGGAATGGCCCACGGGCCAAGGCACAGGAAGAAGCCCAGGGAGTCATGCCACGCCACGGACACTTGCCGTGGCGTTCTTGTATCGGCAGTTCTCCCTGATCGCCTTATTCAACTCGTCAAGCCAAGCTGCCATACTCACCCGTTTCCCTTGTCCAAGGATGCGACATGAGTACGATTGCAATCGTTATCTCCCTATTTTTGCTAATGTTTCTCGCCTATCGCGGGATATCAGTACTGATCCTCGCCCCACTGATGGCGGCGCTGGCGGTACTGCTATCAGGCGAGGCGGCCTACCTGCTGCCCTTCTATACCGATACATTCATGAATGCGCTGGGCAATTACGCCATTCAGTTCTTCCCGCTGTTCCTTCTCGGCGCGCTGTTCGGCCAGTTGATGGCCGACTCCGGTGCCGCGCAGGCCATTGCCAGAGGAATCGTCGATAAGCTCGGCACACACCATGTGGTACTGACTGTAGTGATGGCCTGCGCCATACTCACCTATGGCGGCGTTTCGCTGTTCGTGGTGGCATTCGCGATCTACCCGATCAGCCGTGAGCTGTTTCGCAGCGCCGAGATTCCCAAGCGGCTGATTCCCGCCTCTATCGCGCTGGGCTCGTTCACCTTCACCATGACCGCGCTTCCCGGTACACCGGCCATCCAAAACGCCATTCCCATCCCCTACTACGAGACCAACAGCTTCGCAGCGCCGGGGCTTGGAATCATTGCCGCCCTGATCATTCTTGGGCTTGGCATCTACTACCTGCAGACTCGCGTCAAGCGTGCCCATGCCAACGGCGAAGGGTATGGCCATCATACCGAGCGCGAGAAGCAGGAGGGGGACGAGGCCAATGAACCACCGAGCATGCCGCTCGCCCTGGCGCTGATTCCCTTGGTGATGGTGATTGCGCTCAACGGCATCTTCACCTATGGCGTCTTCCCGGCCCTCGAGCTTGGCTACATGACCGAGCGTTTCGACAATGTCTCGCCCTCCGGTCAAAGTGGCCTTTGGGCGATTCTGATCGCCCTGCTGAGCGCCTCGACCTGGCTGATCGTCACACGCTGGCGTCACTGGGTAGATCTCAAGAGCACCATCAACCAGGGCTGCTTCGGCTCTCTGCTGCCGGTATTCAATACCGCCTCCGAAGTGGGTTACGGCGCAGTGGTCGCAAGCCTTGCCGGCTTCGCCATCATTCGCGACGCGGTGCTCAATGTTTCACCCAACAACGCCTTGGTTTCGGAAGCATTGGCGATGAGCGTTCTCTCGGGCATCACCGGCTCCTCTTCCGGCGGGCTCTCGATCGCCCTGGAGACGCTAGGCGAAGAGTTCATGCAGATGGCCCTGGTTCAGGGGATCGACCCTGAACTGATGCACCGTGTAGCGACCCTCGCTTCTGGCGGCATGGATACCCTGCCCCATGGAGGAGCGGTCATCACGCTGCTGACCATTTGCGGCCTGACCCACCGTCAGTCCTATCTGAATCTCGCCGTCGTCACCATGCTGGTGCCGATAGCGGCACTCATCACGGTCATCACGCTCGGCACCCTGTTCGGCAGCTTCTGAACATCCGTCTTAGAGCGGCGCCGGTGCAACAAGCGACAAGGCCCAGCGCATGCGCTGGGCCTTGTTCTATTCATCGAGAGTCAACCGGCGGCAGTCAGCCAGCCTTCATACGCCGTCAGATCGTCGCCAAGATCGCCGCGCACCACACGACGATAGAGGCGCTGCAAGCGCGCCGTCACCGACGCGTCGCCGATGGGCTCATCGACGCGAGGAGCGCCAGCTATGCGCCCTCCGACATGACGACCGTCGAGCTCACGCAGCGGCAGGATCTCGGCGGCGGTGCCGGTCAGGAACGCTTCGTCGGCAGTGTAGAGTTCATCGCGGGTGATGCGACGTTCGCTCACCTCGACACCCAGCACCTCGCGCGCCAGACGAATGACGCTGTCGCGAGTGATGCCCTGCAGGCAGGAGGTGATCTCCGGGGTATGCAGTACGCCATCGCGCAGCATGAAGACGTTGGCCGCCGAGGCCTCGGCGACATAGCCTTCGGGATCGAGCATCAAGGTATCATCGAAACCGGCCTTGATCGCGGTATTCAAGGCCAGGATGGAGTTGACGTAGTGTCCGTTGGTCTTGGCGCGGCACAGGCTGATATTGACGTGGTGACGCGCCCAGGAGGAGGTCAGCAGCCGCAGCCCGATCTTGGCCTTCTCGGCAGTGAGATAGTCGCCGAGATCCCATCCCGCCACCATCACGTTGGTGGTCAGGCCGGTCGCGCGCAACCCCATCCCCTCAGCGCCGAAGTAAACGGTAGGCTTGAGATAGGCATTCGTCAGGCCATTGCGCCTGATGCATTCACGCTGCGTCTCGATCAGCTGTTCGGCCGTCCACTCAAGCGGCATGTCCAGGCTGTGCGTGCTGTCAAGCAATCGCCGGGTGTGTTCGGCGACGCGAAACAGATGGGTGCCTCGCGGACCGTGATAGGCCCGCACACCCTCGAAGCAGCCCAGCCCGTAATGCAGGGTATGGGTGAGCAGATGCACCTGCGCTTCCCGCCAGGGCAGCCACTCGCCGTTGTGCCAGATATGGCCATCGCGATCGTATAGCGGCGTCATCGAGTTGTTTCCCTGTTATTGAATTATCTCGGCCTTCACCCGGCCAGGGCCACTCGAGCCCAACCGTCGATCAACTCGCGCTGGTGGGGTTGCAGCGCCTGATAGCCCCAGGCGGCGATCTCCTCGTTTTGCGGGTCGGGCACCTCGATCGCGCTGCTGGCGAGGGCGGCGATCACCGCATGGCCGCACAGCGGTACGTAACCCTCCGAGTAGCCCCCCTCGTGCACCATCACCAGCCGCCCGTCACAGAGGCGCTGCGCCAGCGCCATCACCTCGCGGGTCATGTCGCTGAACGCCTGGCTATTGAGCAGCATCTTGCCAAGCGGATCCTTGGCACAGGCGTCAAAGCCACAGGCCACCACGATCAGCTCCGGCGCGAACGCCTCGATGGCCGGCAGCACGAGGCGCTGCATCGCATATGCGTAGGCGCCGATCCCGCAGCCCGGCGGCAACGGCAGGTTGAGATTGGCCCCCACCCCCGCCCCTTCGCCGCGCTCCTCGAACAGGCCGCTCTCCAAGGGATAATTGGCGGCCTGATGCAGCGATACGGTCAACACCTCGGGATCGGCATAGAATGCTGTCTGCTGGCCGTTGCCGTGGTGCACGTCCCAGTCGAGTATCGCCACTCGTCTGACCTGCCCCAGGGCACGTGTCCGCATCACCGCGACCGGAACGTTGCCTAGCAGGCAGAAGCCGCGCCCCCGGTCGGCCTCGGCGTGGTGCCCCGGCGGGCGACAGAGCGCATAGGCGTTGCGCTGCTGCCCGCTGGCCACGGCCTCGACGGCAGCGATGGCAAGCCCCGCCGAGTGACGTGCTGCCGCCAGGCTGCCGGGCAGGTAGGGTGCGCATTCACCGGCATTGCCACCGCCAGCGCGCTCGCCCGCCTCCAGCGCATCGAGGTAGCGTGCGGTGTGGAATCGCTCGAGATCCTCGCGGCTGGCGGGCGCGGGCTTGATCACCTCCAGCGTATCGATCAAACCCGAGACTTCGAGCAGATTCTTCAGTCGCCGCTTGCTCTCCGGGCTCTCCGAGGCGGGCTGCGGCTGCAGGAACTCACCCGGCGCCGAGAACACGCCGATGGCGCCCAGGTCATGCCAGAAGCAGCGCTCGTGCCAATAGAAGCCGGTGCTCACGCAGCACCCTCAAGCCGCTCCCATACTTCGATGGCGGCGGCAAGATCCTCGAGCGACGCGCCCACCGACTTGAACACGGTAATCGCCGAATCGCTCTCGCGCCCCGACTTGTCACCGCGCATCAATTCGGTAAGCTCACCCTGGATCTGCTCGAAGCGAAAGGCACCCTCGTCGATGGCCTGGAGAATGTCCCCCGCCTCGCCTCTGGCCCCGGCATAGGTGTCGACGAAGACCTGCCCGCGCTGCAGGCAGACGCTGTCGCACTCGCGCATGCTCGGCCTGAACGCCCCGACCAGGTCGAGATGTGCGCCGGGCTTAAGCCACTCCCCGTGGATCAGCGCCTCGCTCGAGAGCGTGGCACAGCTGACGATATCCGCCTCGCGCGTGGCCGCGGCAAGATCCTCCACCGCCGCGCAGTCGAAGCGCCCCGCATACTCGGCGGCCAGCGCCCGCGTCTTGTCCGGATTGCGCCCCCAGATACGCACACGTTTGATGGGGCGTACCGCCGCATGCGCCTCGATCAACATCGGCGCCAGCTTGCCGGTACCGACGATCAGCAGGCTTTCGGCATCGCGCCTCGCCAGTTCACGAGCGGCCAGCGCCGAGGCCGCCGCCGTGCGTCGCCGGGTCAGCTCGCTGCCCTCGATACAGGCCAGCGGCCGGCCATGCTCGCCTTCGCTGAGCAGGTAGACGCCGGCGATCGCCGGCAGCCCATGGTCGGCATTCTGCGGAAAGACATTGACCATCTTGACGCCGATATAGCCGCGCGCCTCCCAGGCCGGCATCAGCAGCATGGTCGCCTCGCCATCGTGGCGGTGCATGGCATGGTGATGCCGCGGCGGCGACTCGACCCCCTCGCGGAAGGTGCGACCAAGACGCTCGACCAGAGCCGGCCAGGCAAGCGAAGCCGCCACTTCCGGCGCCGTGATCATTCGCATGTCAGGCCTCCGGCAGCGCCGCGATCACCATGATCTCGACTTTCCACTCGGGCTTGGCCAGCTTGGCTTCCAGCGCCGCGCGTGCCGGCGGACGTCCCGGTGCGACCCAGGCATCCCAGGCGGCGTTCATCTCGTCGAACTCGGCCATGTCGGTGACCCAGATCTGCGCCGAGAGCAGGTTCTCCTTCGAGGTACCCGCATCGGCCAGCAGCTGGTCGATCTTGGCCAGCACCTGCTCGGTCTGCACACGCATGCCGACATCGCCATCCTGGGGCACCTGGCCCGCCAGGTAGACGGTATTGTTGTGGACCACGGACTGGCTCATGCGGGCATTGGAACCGCTATAGGTAATCGACATGTTCAGAGGTTTCCTTTGAATGATGTTGCATTGCGACGCGCCACTCAGGCCTCGTCGTGGGTAATGAAGAAGGTACGGCGAAAGCCGTCGAGAAACGCCGCCAGGTTGGCGCCCAGGCTCTCGGTGGGATATCCTCCCTCCTGGACCAGTACGATTGGCGTACTCAGGCGTCCAAGCCGCTCGCCGACACGCACGAAATCCTCGGTTTCAAGCGCAAACCCTGCCAGCGGATCGTCCTTGTGCGCATCCAGCCCCAGCGCCACCACTACCGCTCCGGGGCGATACGCCTCCATGCCCTCGATCAGCGCCTCAAGCGTCTGCATGAAGCGGTGACCGTCGCTGCCCAGCGGCAGCGGCATGTTGACGTTCGCGTCACGCCCCTGGCCCACGCCATGCTCGTCGGCGCCACCCCAGAAGAAGGGATAGAACGCCGACGGATCGGCGTGCAGCGAGCCGGTCCAGACATCTCCCCGTGCGTAGAAGATATCCTGGGTGCCATTGCCATGATGCAGGTCGACGTCGAGAATCGCCACCCGCTCATGCACCTCGCGCAGCACCAAGGCGGCCAGTGCCGAATTGTTGAGAAAACAGAACCCTCCGGCACGATCGGGCCCGGCATGGTGACCAGGCGGGCGGCACAGCGCATAGGCACAGCGCTCGCCGCCCACCACCGCCTCGGCCGCCGCCTGGGCGGTGGCGGCGCTGGCAAGGATACCGGCGAAACTGGTAGCGCCTATCGGGCAGGCCATGTCGTGCAGATGCCAGCCGGCCTGTCCCACCGGATGGTCGGGATAGTGGTGCCCGCCACCGCAGGCATGCACGTTGGGCGAGACCAGCTCGGCAGCGCCGGGTAGCGCCTGCCAACGTCCATGAATGGTTTCGAGAAAGGTCAGATAGCGCGGCGTGTGGATCTGCTCCAGCCGCTGGCGAAGACGTGGCGAGTCGAGGTCAGATGGCGCCGTCACTGCAAGCCCCATCCCCTCGATCGCCCTGACCAGCCGGAGCGCCCGTTCGGGGCGCTCCGGCGAGGGGGCGGGCTTGCCGCGCAACAGAAAGGTGGGCGGGGCATGCTCGCTCTGTTGTTCGGCATAAAAGAGTTTCAACGCTTGTCTCTCCATCAGGACCGGTCGCGATGGCAGCCGTTCCATCCACCATACGATAGCGCCGGTGGCTTGGAAAGTGCTTACAGCGCCTCTTCTTGGCCTGCCCCTGCGGGCGGAAACTCGCCTTGCGATCATGGCTGGAGCGGTGGCGGGATCCGTGATGATCGCGGTCATCGATCATCACCAGGGCTCGGACTTGATGCGTGCCGGGCTGTCGCTGCAGCCCGTCAGCAACAGGTGGAGGCAAGAAGGGTCAGTATTACGATACGCATGGTGTTTCCTCATGAGGGTAATGTCATAACGTTATCCCCTCCGCTCCCAAGTCGGAATGCTGTGCGATCCAGGATCGTGTCTCTGCAGGCGGCATTATCGAACAGCGCTCGATAATAAATATACGCAACGCAAGCATCAGAAGCGTCAATTGAGGAAACAGTGCACACCGTCTTCGCTAGACGGTGCCGATCAGCTTGGCCACGCTCTGCTCAGCGCCCATCGCCTGGGCCAGCGACAGCGGGGTCATGCCCTTAGCATCCTGCGCCTGGGGGTCGGCACCCTTGGCGATCAGCAGATCCATGATCTCGGTGCGGTTGAACATGGCCGCCAGCATCAGTGCGGTCTTGCCGTCGGGAGAGGCCCCCTCGACATCCGCCCCATGCTCGAGCAGCACCTTGACGATTTCCAGGTCGCCCTTGAAGGCGGCACCGGCAATAGGCGTCTGGCCGTTGTCGTTGCGAAGCTCGGGGTCGGCGCCATGGCTAAGCAGCACGCGCACCGTTTCCAAATGGCCGTGGTAGCAGGCCAGCATCAGCATGCTGTTCAACTTGTGGTCGCACAGGTTGGGCGGCAGGCCCTTGGCGAGCATCTCTTCGAGCACGTCCGACTCGCCACGCCGTGCATTGTCGAGTACGGCATTGATGAAATCGATCGTTTCATCGTCAAGTTCAGGCTTTTGCTGATTGCTAGGTTCAGTCGACATCACATTGTCCCTCAATTCGCGAAATTGCTCCTTCACTTACCATGGCATAATTGCTTTTGCGCGTCAGCTTCCGCCTTCCAATCGGCCTGATAGCAAAAGCGGTGTTGCCACGATACCTCTAACGCGGTAGAAACGCGCCGGCATACATGACAACCACAACACAGCGTAAGCAGAGGGCGCAGAGGAGCCTCGATGCCATCGAACGAAAACGCCTTCCACACGGCACTCGAACTGGTGCTGAGCCTCGACCCGACGCTGATGGCTATCATCCTGCTATCGCTGCAGGTATCGCTGAGCGCCGTGCTGATTGCCGCGTTGATTGCCCTGCCGCTGGGGGCGGCGCTCGCGCTGTGGCGCTTTCCCTGTCGCGGCACCCTGATCGTGATCCTCAACGCCTTCATGGGTCTGCCGCCGGTGGTCGCCGGGCTTGCGGTCTACCTGATGCTCTCCCGCGCCGGCCCCCTGGGTAGCCTTGGGCTGCTCTTCACCCCCTCCGCCATGGTCATCGCCCAGGTGCTGCTGGTGCTGCCGATCATTGCCGCGCTCTCGCGGCAGATGGTCGAAGAGCTGCTGGGCGAGTATCGCGAGCAGTTGCACTCCTTCGGCCTGTCACGGCTGCGCATGATGCCAACGCTGCTGTGGGATGCCCGCTTCGGACTGACCACCGTGGTGCTGGCCGGCTTCGGTCGCGCCAGCGCCGAGGTCGGCGCGGTACTTATCGTAGGCGGCAACATCGATGGCGTGACGCGGGTGATGACCACCGCCATCGCGCTCGAGACCAATCGCGGCAACCTGCCGTTGGCCCTCGGCCTGGGGCTGGTGCTGCTGTGCCTGGTGGCGATGGTGAATGGCGCTGCCTACCTGCTCGGCGAAAGCGCCAAGAGGCGGCTGGGATGAGTGCCATACCGCCTATCGCCGAACGCGGCACCTCCCCGGTGCTGAGCCTGGAGGGCGTCGGCTTCACGCATCGCGGCCAGGCACTGTTGTCGGATATCTCCCTCACGCTCGAACCCGGCCAGGGCAAGACCCTGGTGATGGGCCCCAATGGCGCCGGCAAGAGCCTGCTGATGCGCCTCTGCCACGGCTTGCTGATACCGACGAGCGGTGCCATCTGCTGGCGCGGTGTCAGTGGCAGCGGTGCGCTGACAGCGCCTCACCAGGCGATGGTCTTCCAGCGTCCGGTACTGCTCAGGCGCACGGCGCTGGCCAACCTGACCTATGTATTGGCCGTCAGGGGCACGCCCCTGCGCCAGCGCAAGCCGTTGGCCTATGCCGTCCTCGCGCGCTTCGGCCTGAGCGGCCTGGCACTGCGTCCGGCGCGGGTCCTTTCCGGTGGCGAGCAGCAGCGCCTGGCTCTTGCGCGGGCCTGGCTCCTCGAACCCCAGGTGCTGTTTCTCGACGAGCCCACCTCGGCGCTCGACCCCGCCTCGACCCGGGCCGTGGAAAGTGCGGTCGAGGCGTTCCATCGTGCCGGCACGCATATCGTGATGAGCAGTCACGACCTGCACCAGGCGCGCCGCCTGGCCGATCAAGTACTCTTTCTCTCCAATGGCCGCCTGGTCGAACAAGGCTCCGCCGAACGATTCTTTTCACGCCCCGCAAGCCGTGAAGCCGAAGCCTACCTGAATGGCCAACTGCTCTGGTAAGCCGAATACCTCTATAGGAGAACGCCATGCCCCTGTTTTGCCCCATGCCACATTCACGCTCCATGCGCCTGCTCGGCCGCGCGCACGTCCTGGCCGGTGCCGCGTGGCTGCTGTCGGCAACTGCCCAGGCCGAGGAGCAGTACATCGTGCTGGCCTCGACCACCTCCACCGAGCAGTCGGGACTATTCGCCAGCATCCTGCCGGCGTTTCGCGAAGCCACGGGCATCGAGGTGCGCGTCGTCGCGGTGGGCACCGGGCAGGCATTCGAGATCGCCCGGCGCGGCGATGCCGATGCGCTGCTCGTCCACGACACCCGCGCCGAGGAGCAGTTCGTCAGCGACGGTGATGCCAGCGAGCGCCTCGATGTGATGTACAACGACTTCGTGCTCATCGGCCCGAGCGACGACCCCGCCGAGGTGCGCCACGTCGACAGCGCCAGCGACGCCTTCGCGCGCATCGCGACTGCCGAGGCGCCCTTCGCCTCGCGCGGCGACGACAGCGGCACCCACCGCGCCGAGCAGCGCTTCTGGGAAGCGGGCGGCATCGAGTCCAGCGGCAGCTGGTATCGCGAACTCGGCAGCGGCATGGGCGCGACCCTAAATACTGCCGCCGCCATGGATGCCTATGTCTTCTCCGATCGCGCCACCTGGATCGCCTTCGACAATCGCCAGGACCTCGAGATCATCTTCGAGGGCGACGAGGCGATGTTCAACCAGTACGGCAGCCTGCTGCTGAGCCGAGAACGCCACCCGCATCTGAAGCACGAGCTGGCGGACCAATGGCATCGCTGGCTGGTCTCCGACGAGGGGCAGCAGGCAATCGCCGGTTTCCGCCTCAACGAACAGCAGCTGTTCTTCCCCAACGCCGACTGAATCCCGTCTTCGTGCGTCGAGCGGCCAGCAAGACTCGACGCCCCCCACCCCGCCCTATCTCCCGATCGCTTCATCATGATGGCGTCGCAAAACCGTCATTCAGACGACGTTTAATTAGACGTCGCGCCGGGCGGCTTGAATCCCCCGCGTTCCATCCATCACTTGTCAGGAGGCATCATGATCAGGCAAAGCCTGCTCTCATTCATTTCTGTCGTGGCGCTGGGCACCGCAGCCCAGGCTCACGAAACGCGGGAATTTCCCGCACGCCTTGCCGGACACGCCGAACTTCCTGCCCAGACCTTCGTGGCGCCGCCCACCGACGCGCCGGTGAGCCTCAACGTGTCGGGTCGCTTCACCGACGGCGAACGCAGCGAGGCGCTCTATGCCATCCGCAATGCCGATACAGGACTTGGCATGCCGTTCCCCGGTCAGCCCCTGCAAGGCTTCTCCGGCATCCGCTCGCTGGGAGATGGCCGCTTTCTGGTCATGATCGACAATGGCTTCGGCAATTCGCGGAACTCATCGGACGCCATGCTTATGTTCGGCATCGTCGAGGCGGACTGGACCACCGGACAGGTGGCGATCGAGGAGACGATATTCCTCTCCGATCCCAACCGCGCCGTTCCCTTCCCCATCGTCAACGAGCATACCGAAGGTCGCTACCTCACTGGCGCTGACTTCGACCCCGAGTCCATCCAGCCGCTGGGCGACCACTACTGGATCGGCGATGAGTTCGGCCCCTGGTTGATCGAGGTGGACGCCAAAGGCGTGGTGCAGCGAGTCTTCGCCTCCGATGCTGGCGGCGAGCTGCTACAGTCTCCTGACAACTTCTTCGTGAACACCCCCAATCCCGGCGACTCGCTGCCCGATAGCGTGCGCGTCTTCCGCTCCGGCGGCTATGAGGGCATGGCGCTGGACGAGGACGGCACCACGCTCTATCCATTGCTCGAAAAACCCCTCTGGATGCCCGAGGAAGGAACAGTCGAAACCCTCGATGGCATACCGGTGCTGCGCATGTTCGAGTTCGACACGGTGTCCGGCGAGTGGGGCGACACTCTGCGCTACTACCCGCTTGAAGATGCCTCCCACGCCATCGGCGACTTCAACCTCATCGAAGGAACCCGCGCGCTGATCATCGAGCGCGATGCCCGCCAGGGCGATCCCCGTATCGCTGAATTCACCGACCCGGTGCAGTTCAAGCGACTCTACCTGGTCGACCTGGAGCGGACGGATGAAAACGGCGTACTCGAAAAGATCGCCCATATCGACCTCATGAAGATCGAGGACCCCGATGGCGTGGCGCCACGCGGCACCGTCAACGGCGTGTTCACCTTCCCCTTCGTCACCATCGAGAACGTCGACCGGGTGGACGAAACCACCATCGTCGTGGCTAACGACAACAACTATCCTTTCTCGGTGGGCCGCGAACCGGGCCGGGTCGATGACAACGAGTTCATTCTGCTCGATGTCGCCGATTTCTTGAATGCCCGATAGACGCCCCGGGCCGTCGTCGTACTCCAGGTGCGCCGGCGGTCCGGGACGCTGCTTTCGCCGGCGAAATCCCAGCCCCCTCCTCCGCGCCGGCCTGAGCACCCGGAAGGCGCATCACGCCTCGAGCGATGCCAGCAGCCCCGCGATCTCGTTGCACACCCAGCGCGGCTCGACGCACTCGTCGATATGGCCTTCGGCGAAGCGCAGGAAGCCGAGTGCGGCATGCGGCAGGCGCCGGCCACGCCAGACGATGAACTGCCAGTGGCTTTCGATCGGCAACCCGGCGACGTCGAGCGTGGCGATGCCGGGCTGCCCCGCCGGCAGCACATGTTCCGAGAGCAGCGCCAGCCCCATGCCCGAGGCGACGCCGACGCGAATCGCCTCGTTGCTCGCCATCTGCAGCGTCGGCCCAAGGTTCAATCCCTGCGCCTGCAGCCAGCTGTCGAACAGCATGCGCGTCGCCGAGCCGGGCTCGCGCAGCAGGAAGCGCTCGTCACGCCCCGCCGCGATCAGCTTGCCCATGGCGATGCCGCGCGCTCCGACGGCGGGATGATCGTGGCCGGCCACCAGCACCAGCGGGTTGCGCATGAAGCGCGCCGCCAGGGCGTGCTCCAGCGAGGGCGGATGGCTGAAGACATAGATGTCATCCTCCTGGTGCTCGAAGCGCGTCAGCATCTGCTGCCGGTTGCCGATGTGCACGGTGACATCGACATGCGGGAAGGCGCGGCTGTAGGGCCCGAGCAGACGCGGCAGCACGTACTGGGCGGTATTGACCAGGGCGATGCTGAAGCGCCCGCGGCTGCCGCCGCGCAGCCCCGTGAGGTAGTCGTCGAAGTCATCGAAGCGCCCCAGCACCTCCTGGCAGGCGCGATAAAGCTCTGCCCCCGCCTCGGTGGGCACCAGGCGTGAATGGCGCGTCTCGAGCAGTGGTTCGCCGACGGTGTCGCGCAGCCGCTTCAACTGCTGCGATACCGTCGGCTGGGTGAGATGCAGGCGCCGTGCCGCCTCGCCGATGGCGCCACTGCGCACGACTTCCACATAGACCTGCAACAGGCGAAACGTGAGGTGACGAACGTTCATGCCGCCCTCCGAGGGCAAATCCATAGAGTATCATCTATAGAGAAGGCCTGAATCTTTTACTAGTCTCGATGGGTGAGCTTGCGCACAATCCGCGCGTCCGACCGCCTCCTGACCAAACGAGACTCCTATGCCCGATATCGTGGTGATGTTCTTCCTGCTCGGCCTCGTCGCCGGGGTGGTGAAGTCCGATCTCAACATACCCAAGGCTGCCTACGACACCTTGAGCCTGCTGCTGATGCTGACCATCGGTCTCAAGGGCGGCATGGCGCTGTATGGCAACCTGGGCTGGTCGCTGGTACCCGAGCTGCTCGCGGTGGCCGCACTGGGCGCAGTGATTCCACTGGTGCTGATGCCGATCCTGCGCCGCCTGGTCAGGCTCTCCCCCGCCGACAGCGCCAGCATCGCTGCCCACTACGGCTCGGTGAGCGCCGGCACCTTCGCGGTGGCGCTGGCCTTCGCCGAGAGCCGTGCCCTGCCCATCGGCGCCGAGGTGACCCTCTATCTGGTAATGATGGAGCTGCCGGCGATCATGGTCAGCATCGCCCTCTACCGCCGCTATCGCGGCAGTGACTCGAGCGAAGCGATGCAGGGCATCTGGCACGAGACACTCACCAACCGCGGGGTGATCCTGCTCGCCGGCGGTGCGGTGATCGGCGCCTTGTACGGCCCGCTGGAGGGGGCCAACGTCACCGAGCTGTTCATGGGCGCCTTCCATGCCGTACTGGCTCTCTTCCTGCTGCAGATGGGCCTGACCGCGGCGGAGACGCTGCGCCCGATCCCCTGGCACCATTGGCGGCTGCTCAGCTTCGCCCTGATCGCCCCGCCCATCCTGGCCCTGGCCGGCCTGTTCACCGGCCTGGCACTCGGCCTGCCGGAGGGCTCGCTGTTGATCCTCACCGCCCTTGCCGCCAGCGCCTCCTATATCGCCGCGCCGGCCGCCATGCGAGCCGCCATCCCGGAAGCCAACATTGGCTTGGCGATGCTTGCCGCACTGGGCTTCACCTTCCCGCTCAACGTGATCGTCGGCATTCCGCTCTACCATCAGGTGATCGGCTGGCTGTAGCACCACTCGCCCCCTTTTCTCTGCCGCCCCGTGAGCCCGCCACGGGGCGGTTTCGTTAGCGCCCTATCTAGACATTAGTCAAAGCCACACCATCCGCACTTTACGTTAACGTAAAGCAAGCTTACGCTGGAGGCATACTCATAAGGACAGAGCGACTCCGCTCATTGAAACGACCGGGAGCCACGCCATGCATACCCCTTTTCAGCCCCTCGACTTCGGCCTCGATGAGACCCTGACCATGCTGCGCGAGCAGGTCAACGCCTTCGCCCGCGACGAGATCGCCCCGCGCGCCGCCGAGATCGACGAAAAGAATGAATTCCCCAACGAGCTGTGGCAGAAGTTCGGCGACATGGGCCTGCTCGGCATCACCGTGCCGGAAGAGGATGGCGGCAGCGGCATGGGCTACCTCGCCCACTGCATCGCCATGGAGGAGATCTCCCGGGCCAGTGCCTCGGTGGGGCTCTCCTACGGCGCCCACTCCAACCTGTGCGTCAATCAGCTCAAGATCAACGCCAGTGCCGAGCAGAAGGCCAAGTATTTGCCCAGGCTGATCAGCGGCGAGCATGTCGGTGCCCTGGCGATGTCCGAGCCGGGTGCGGGGTCGGACGTGGTGTCGATGAAGCTGCGCGCCCGCCGTGACGGAGATCACTACATCCTCAACGGCAACAAAATGTGGATCACCAACGGCCCCGACGCCAGCGTGCTGGTGGTCTACGCCAAGACCGACCCGGATGCCGGCTCCAAGGGCATCACCGCCTTCATCATCGAGAAGGGCATGCCCGGCTTCTCCACCGCCCAGAAGCTCGACAAGCTCGGCATGCGCGGCTCCAACACCTGCGAGCTGGTGTTCCAGGACTGCAAGGTGCCGGTCGAGAACATCTTGGGCGAAGAAGGCAAAGGTGTGCGCGTACTGATGAGCGGGCTCGATTACGAGCGTACCGTGCTCGCCGCCGGTCCCATCGGCATCATGCAGGCGGCGATGGACGTGGTGGTGCCCTACATCCACGAGCGCAGGCAATTCGACCAGGCGATAGGCGAGTTCCAGCTGGTGCAGGGCAAGATCGCTGACATGTACACCACCCTGAACGCCTGCCGCGCCTACCTCTATACCGTGGCCGCCGCCTGCGACCGAGGCCGCGCCTCGCGCAAGGACGCCGCCGGCGTAATTCTCTACTGCGCCGAGAAGGCCACTCAGGTAGCGCTGGACGCCATTCAGCTGCTCGGCGGCAATGGCTACATCAACGAGTACCCCACCGGGCGGCTGCTGCGCGACGCCAAGCTCTACGAGATCGGCGCCGGCACCAGCGAGATTCGCCGCATGCTGATCGGTCGCGAGATATTCAACGAATCCAGATAACCAAGGGCGGCGCCATGAGCATCCTCACTACCCAGATCAACCCGCGCAGCGAGGTCTTCCAGGCCAATGACGCCGCCATGCGAGGCGAAGTCGCCAAGCTGCGCGAGCTCTCCGCCGCGATTGCCCAGGGCGGCGGCGAGAAGGCGCGGGCGCGTCACGAGTCGCGAGGCAAGCTGTTCGTGCGCGACCGCATCGATCACCTGCTCGACGAGGGCTCGCCGTTTCTCGAGCTCTCGGCGCTGGCGGCCCATGAGGTCTACGACGGCCCGATACCGGCAGCCGGCGTGGTCACCGGGATTGGCCGCGTCTCGGGGGTGGAGTGCGTGATCGTCGCCAACGACGCCACCGTCAAGGGCGGCACCTACTTCCCGCTCACGGTGAAGAAGCACCTGCGGGCCCAGGAAGTGGCGCGCAAGCACCGCCTGCCGTGCCTCTACCTGGTCGACTCCGGCGGCGCCCACCTGCCCCACCAGGACGAGGTGTTCCCCGATCGCGACCACTTCGGGCGCATCTTCTACCACCAGGCCATGCTGTCGTCCGAAGGCATCCCGCAGATCGCCGTGGTGATGGGCTCGTGTACCGCTGGCGGCGCCTACGTGCCGGCGATGGCCGACGAGTCGATCATCGTGCGCGAGCAGGGCACCATCTTCCTGGGTGGCCCGCCGCTGGTGAAGGCCGCCACCGGCGAGGCCATTAGCGCCGAGGACCTGGGCGGCGCCGACGTGCACTGCAAGATCAGCGGCGTGGCCGACCACTACGCCGAGAACGATGCCCACGCCCTGCAACTGGCGCGGCGTGCGGTGTCGCGCCTCAACTGGCAGAAGCGCGGCCAGCTGCGGATGCAGCCAAGCAAGCCGCCGCGCCTCGACCCTGCCGAGCTCTACGGCATCGTCGGCACCGATCTCAAGAAGCCCTACGACGTGCGCGAGGTGATCGGCCGGCTGGTCGACGACTCCGACTTCGACGAGTTCAAGCGCTACTACGGCGACACCCTGGTGACCGGCTTTGCCCACCTGCACGGCCACCCGGTGGGCATCGTCGCCAACAACGGCGTGCTGTTCTCGGAGAGCGCCGTGAAGGGCGCGCACTTCATCCAACTCTGTGCACAGAGAAAAGTGCCGTTGGTGTTCCTGCAGAACATCACCGGTTTCATGGTCGGTTCCAAGTACGAGCAGGAGGGCATCGCCAAGCATGGCGCCAAGCTGGTCACCGCCGTCTCCTGCGCCAAGGTGCCCAAGTTCACCGTGCTGATCGGCGGCAGCTTCGGCGCCGGCAACTACGGCATGTGCGGCCGCGCCTTCGAACCCAACCTGCTGTTCATGTGGCCCAACGCGCGCATCTCGGTGATGGGCGGCGAGCAGGCCGCCAACGTGCTGGCCCAGGTCAAGCGCGAGCAGCATGAGCGTAACGGCAGCGCGTGGAGCGCCGAGGACGAGGAAGCCTTCAAGAAGCCGACCCGCGACCAGTACGAGCACCAGGGCCACCCCTACTATGCCAGCGCCCGGCTGTGGGACGACGGCGTGATCGACCCGCTGCAGACCCGCGACGTGCTGGGCCTGGCGCTCTCCGCCGCGATGAATGCCGAGATCGAAGAGACGCGCTTCGGCGTGTTCCGGATGTGAGGGAGACCGCAATGGCAACCACCGACAACTATTCCCGCCTGGAGATCGACGCGCGCGGCATCGCCCGGCTCACCCTGGACAAGCCCGCCCTTCACAACGCCTTCGATGATGGCATGATCGCCGAGCTCAATGCCCATCTCGAACACCTGCATGCCGCCGCCGAGCGCGGCGAGGTGCGCGTGGCGGTGCTGGGCTCCGAAGGCAAGAGCTTCTCCGCCGGCGCCGATCTCAACTGGATGAAGCGCATGGTCGACTACTCGCTGGACGACAATCTCGCCGACTCCCGCGAGCTCTCCACGCTGATGCACCGCCTCGACAGCCTGCCCTGCCCTACGCTGTGCCGGGTGCAGGGAGCCGCCTATGGTGGCGCCGTGGGTCTGGCGGCCTGCTGCGATATCGTGATTGCCGCCGATCAGGCCAAGTTCTGCCTCTCCGAGGTCAGGATCGGCCTGGCGCCTGCCGTGATCAGCCCCTACGTGCAGCGCGCCATCGGCAGCCGCCAGATGCGCCGCTACGCGCTCACCGCCGAGGTGATCCCCGCGCCCTTGGCGCTGGAGCTGGGCCTGGTGCATCGCGTGGAGGAGAACGAGAGCCTCGACAAGGCGATCGACAAGATGATCGACACGCTGCTTGCCGCCTCGCCCCAGGCCCAGCGCGCCACCAAGGCGCTGCTGGCCGAGGTCGCCCGGGCGCCGGATGCTGAAGCGACCCGCGAGCGCTGCTGCCAGGCGATCAGCGAGCTGCGCGTGAGTGACGAGGGCCAGGAGGGGCTTGCCGCCTTCCTCGACAAGCGCTCCCCCGCCTGGCATGGCGACTCGGACAAGGACCTCCGCTCATGACTACCCTCGCAGCGACACATCCGTTCGATACCCTGCTGGTCGCCAACCGCGGCGAGATCGCCTGCCGGGTGATGCGCACCGCCCGCGCCATGGGCCTGCGTACCGTGGCCGTCTACTCCGACGCCGACGCCACGGCACGCCATGTGCGCGAGGCCGACGAGGCGATTCGCCTGGGTCCGGCCCCGGCCCGCGAAAGCTATCTTGATGTGCAGGCGGTGCTGGACGCGGCTCGCCGCACCGGCGCCGGCGCCATCCACCCCGGCTACGGCTTTCTCTCCGAGAACGCCGCCTTTGTCGAGGCATGTGCCGCGGCCGGCATCGTCTTCGTCGGCCCGCCCGCCTCGGCGATTGCCGCGATGGGCGACAAGTCCGCCGCCAAGGCACGCATGGCCGATGCCGGCGTGCCGCTGGTGCCCGGCTACCATGGCGACGACCAGGACGACGCCCTGCTGTGCCGCGAGGCCGACAAGATCGGCTACCCGGTGCTGCTCAAGGCGAGTGCCGGCGGCGGTGGCAAGGGCATGCGCGTGGTCGAGTCGGGCGACGGCTTCCAGGCCGCGCTCGACGGCTGCCGGCGCGAATCCCAGGCCGCCTTCGGCGACCAGCGCATGCTGATCGAGAAGTACCTGACCCAGCCGCGCCACGTCGAAGTGCAGGTGTTCTGCGATGGCCACGGCAACGGCGTCTACCTGTTCGAGCGCGATTGCTCCGTGCAGCGCCGCCACCAGAAGGTGTTGGAAGAGGCCCCGGCACCGGGCATGAGCGAAGCGTTGCGCCGCGAGATGGGCGAGGCCGCGGTGCGCGCCGCCAGGGAGATCGGCTACGTGGGCGCCGGCACCGTGGAGTTCCTGCTGGACGCCACGCCCGGCCAGGATGGCGCCTTCTACTTCATGGAGATGAACACCCGCCTGCAGGTGGAGCACCCCGTCACCGAGATGATCACCGGGCAGGACCTGGTCGAGTGGCAACTGCGGGTGGCGATGGGCGAGGCGCTGCCCTGCACCCAGAGCGATCTGACCATCACTGGCCACAGCTTCGAGGCGCGCCTCTACGCCGAAGACCCGGAGCAGGAGTTCCTGCCCGCCACCGGCAAGCTCGAGCGCTTCGCCATGGACCTGAAGGGCGCCGGACTCGATCCGCGCCACGTGCGCCTGGACAGCGGCGTGGAGAGCGGCGACACCGTATCCATGCATTACGACCCGATGCTCGCCAAGCTGATCGTGCACGGCAGCGACCGCACCCAGGCGCTGGCCACGCTCAACCGGGCGCTGGCCGCGCTGGACGTGCGTGGCGTGGTCACCAACCGCGCCTTCCTGCAGCGCCTGGCGAGCCACCCCGCCTTCCAGGCGAGCGAGCTCGACACACGCTTCATCGAACGCCACGAAGCCACCCTGTTCGCTTCGCGCACGCACGCCGCCCAGGATTACGCCAGCGCCGCCCTGGTGGCGCTGGCCCAGTTGGGCCACGAGTGCGAAAGCGACTCGCCGTGGGACCGCCACGACGGCTTTCGCCTCAACGCCTCGCGCCGCATTCGCGTCTCGCTGTGCGAGCCGGCCAATGCCGCCAAGACAGCCGGCGACGAGGGCTTCGCGGAGGCGGTGGTGGTGATCGATGGCCGGCGCGAGGCGGGAGACAGCCAGTGGCAGCTCAGCGTGCGCGGCGAGACGCTCGTTGCATCGCTTCAGCCGCTGGCGGGCGACGCCGTGGCGATCACCTTGGATGGCCACCGCCGCCGCCTGCAGGCACGCTGCGACGGCGACGTGATCGTGCTGGTCGATGCGCGTGGCGAGACGCGCCTGCACTGGCGCCGGCTGGATGGCGTGGATCACGGCCAGCACGAATCCGCGGCCACCCTCACCGCGCCGATGCACGGCACCGTGGTCGCACTGCTGGTGGAACCCGGCCAGGCGGTGGAGAAAGGCATGCCACTGATGGTGATGGAAGCCATGAAGATGGAGCACACCCTGAACGCCCCGACCAATGGCCAGGTCGCGAGCTTCCACTTCGCCACGGGCGACACCGTGGGCCAGGGCGACGTGCTGCTCGACTTCACTGCGGATGAGTGACAGGAGCCCCGCCATGCAGGAGCACTGGATCGAGACGCCCCAGGGCCGGGTGCATGCCGCGCAGTGGGGGGCGGCTGGCCACCACGGCGAGCCGGCGCCGATCGTGCTGTTGCATGACTCGCTTGGCTGCATCGCGCTATGGCGAAGCTTTCCGGCGAAGCTGGCCGAGGCCACCGGTCGGCAGGTAATCGCCTACGACCGGCTGGGATACGGCCGCTCCGATCCCTACCCCGGCACGCTCCCGCTCAGTTTCATCGACGACGAAGCGCACGGCACCTTCCGATGCGTGCGCGATGCGCTGGGGTTCGAGCGCTTCACCCTGCTTGGGCACAGCGTAGGCGGCAGCATGGCCGTCGTGGCGGCAGGCCATTATCCGCAGGCCTGCGATGCGCTGATCACCCAGGCCGCCCAGGCCTTTGCCGAGGCGCGCACGCGAGACGGCATCCACCACACCCGGCAGCAATTCAACGAGGCCGGACAGATGGCGCGCCTGAGCAAATATCATGGCGAGAAGGCGCAGTGGGTGCTGGAAGCCTGGGCCGATACCTGGCTCTCCGACGCGTTTCACCACTGGAACCTGGAGGCCGCGCTGCCCAGGGTCACGTGCCCTTCCCTGGTCATCCACGGCGAGCTTGACGAGTATGGCTCGCTGCGCCAGCCCGAGCGCATCGCCGAACTCACCGCCGGCGTTGCCAGCATGGAGATCCTGGCGAACTGTGGGCACGTTCCCCATCGCGAGTGCGAGAATGTGGTGGTGTCCACCATCGACGCGTTCCTTGCGAGCCAGGCGGATGCGCCAGCCCACGCCCCACCCCTCTCTTCCCCTGTGAGCGGAGACTGAACATGGCATTTCCCACGCAGGTTCGCCTGGTCGAGGTCGGCCCCCGGGACGGGCTGCAGAACGAACCCAACCCGATCGGAACCAACACCAAGCTTGACCTGATCGAGCGCCTGGGTGCGGCCGGCCTCACCTACATCGAAGCGGCCAGCTTCGTCTCGCCCAAGTGGGTGCCGCAGATGGCCGATCACCGCGAGGTGATGACCGGCCTTAAGCGCCGCCAAGGCGTAACCTACGCGGCGCTGACCCCTAACCTCAAGGGGCTGGAAGCGGCTCTTGAGTGCGGCGTGGAGGAAGTGGCGGTATTCGGTGCTGCAAGCGAGGCCTTCTCGCAGAAGAACATCAACTGCTCGGTAGCGGAATCTCTTGACCGTTTTGCCCCGGTACTCGAGCGCGCCAGAGAGGCCAAGGTGCGCGTGCGGGGTTATGTTTCCTGCGTGCTCGGCTGCCCGTATGAGGGCGAGATCGCCCCGGCTAAAGTCGCCGAGGTTTCAAAAGCACTCTATGACATGGGCTGCTACGAGGTATCGCTTGGCGATACCATCGGCACCGGCACCCCGCTCGCCGCCAAACGCATGATCGACGCTGTGAGCCGCGACATCCCCATGGAGAAGCTCGCCGCCCACTTCCACGACACCTACGGCCAGGCGCTTGCCAACCTCTACGCCGTGCTGGAAGAAGGCATCGGCGTGGTGGACAGCTCCGTCGCCGGCCTCGGCGGCTGCCCCTACGCCAAAGGGGCATCGGGCAACGTCGCAAGTGAAGACGTTGTCTATCTGCTCAATGGTCTTGGCATCGAGACCGGCATCGACCTGAACAAGCTCGCCGACACCGGCACCTGGATCACCCAGGCCATCGGTCGGCCGAACCGCTCGAAGGTGGGGGTGGCGCTGGCGGCGAAGTAAGTGCGTGTGCTTGGCCTTGTTAAGACAATTGCGCCATAGTCGTACGGAGTTTCCGTACTCAATGGTGGAATTATGGATATCATCAGTGTCAACAAATTCAGAGACAACCTGAAAAGCATCGTAGAACACGTCATTAGCCGACACGAGCCCCTCAAGGTGACACATCGTGCCGGGGAGGCTTTCGTGATTATGAGTGCTGAGGACTGGGAAAGAGAGCAAGAAACCCTGCATGTTCTTCAGAACCGAGACCTGATGCAGCAGATTGCGGCCTCGCTCGATACTCATAACCGCGGCCAAGGATACACACCTGACGATGAGCAGATGAATGCGGTCACTGGTATTTGAGGGGGGTAGCTGGGAAGCCTATGAAAAGATGCACGAGAAAGACAAAAAACTGCACAAAGCCCTCTGCAAACTGCTGAAAGAGATGATCCGCTCTGAGGACCCTTCAACAGGCATCGGCAAGCCTGAGCCACTCAAGCACACCTTATCAGGCTTGTGGTCAAGGCGTATCTCTCAGAAGGACAGGCTCATTTACCGGTTCGACGACAAGTCCATTTATATTTTCGCGCTTGGGGGCACTACGATCAGCCCTGACGTTCACAACAATGGCATAGCTTTGCTGGTCCAAGCCCTATGGACTCAATTTATTGCGCTTGTGAGGTGTTAACTATGGGCGGAATGTCCCAAAGCTGCACCTCGATATAAAGTTCAAAATCACTTTCCCAATAGCGCTCGTAAGGAACCTCGGGTTCCTTTCCAAGAATACTGAACCGTGTAAAGAGCTCACTCACCTCGCTAAGCAGAAACACTTGATTGTAATAGGGCTTGTCATCACGGGTTAGCGCAATAAAGCTATCCGGGAAGGTCAAGGACGTCACTTCAGGGTCGAGCTGCGAGAGAGGAATCCTCAGCTCACTGTGGCTAGCATTCAAATCACGAAACCAGGGGGATTCCCCAAGCACCAGATAAAAGGGATGGTGGAGGCGCGGCTTACCCCCTCGCGCAATGAAGCGTTCACGCAGCCGGGCTTCAACCTTACGTCGGACCCCAATGTAATTCCTGCCATAGCGCCGTCGATAACCGGGATCACGCTGATGACGCGTCAGAAGATCAAGGAAGACGGGATCTTCAGAGCCGGCCGGAAGTTCGGAGAGGCTTCGAAATGGGCCAGCCTCGCGTAAATAGTAGTGGGTAGCGAATTTTGGAAGTTTCATCATGGTGTTGCCCAACGCCGCGCTCTGCGGCAAATTTGGAGCGTAGCGGAAAATTTGTCCGACAGTAGCGCCTTGTTATGAATTGGCAACACAGCCTCCAGGCTTTTGAACGCGCTTCGTTGAAGCCGGATATTTGCCAAGCAACTGAGCAGGACGGATAGCCCGGGGGACGAAATTACCACCGCAGTTTGGGCATTGGTTGTTCAATGCCTCGTCGGCACAAGAAGTGCAAAAGGTGCATTCGAACGTACAGATCACTGCCTCGGAGGATTCCGACGGTAGGTCTTTGTCGCAGCACTCACAGTTGGGCCTTAACTCAAGCATCGCACTCTCCGTACTGATTCATAATGATTAAGCTAAGAGATCGGCCTTAGCTGGTCCCAGCGAATTAAGTGAGCGATTCAAGCGCATTGTTAGAGGCTACTGCACCTAATGTCGCTTCCGTTGGGTCCGCCCCTTACTCGAGAAGCCAAACCTCGACGACGCCATATGCGATAGCGCATGGAACTTGCGACACCATCCTTATCGCCTCTTCGCCGGTTTCGGAGTGCCCTCGGAGAAGCTGTTCGGGTTCAAGCTATTATTGATGCCTGCTGCCCACCACTTGGCTACAAGCCCTCTACCCCACTCGAACACCGGGCGGAAGAAGCTTCGCTCATTGCTCAGAATGCAGCGCGTCTCTTCCACGTACCTGAGCGTCCTCCGACGGCAGGAAGTAGCCGTAGTATTTTCCGCCGAACTTCTCAACCAACGAATCCAGAGCTTCCCGTAGTGCTCTAATTACTTCAGCTTGAACGGATCGATGATGTTTAGAAGATGAACGTCGTATGGCGATTGTCAAACCTCTATCTGTACAGTATTCTGAACAGTACAACATCCCGTACAGGAGAAGCCAATGGATGCCATTAGCTACACAGCCGCTAGAACCAACCTAGCAAAAACCATGGAGCAGGTCTGTGAGGACCATTCTCCTGTCATCATCACCCGGAGCAAGTCGCAATCCGTGGTGATGATCTCGCTTGAAGACTATGAGGCATTGCAAGAGACCGCATATCTCCTACGCGCACCAAAGAATGCCCGTCGTTTGCTGGAGTCCGTTGCCGAGCTGGAGCAAGGCGGTGGTCAGGAAAAGGAACTTCTTGAATGAAACTCATCTTTTCCCAAAACGCTTGGGAAGACTATTTGCACTGGCAGAAAACCGATAAAAAGACCCTGAACCGAATCAACAAGCTGATCAACGAAACCAAGCGACAACCATTCGAGGGCGTCGGCAAACCGGAACCCCTCAAGCACAGCCTCGCTGGTTATTGGTCCCGGCGAATTAACGAAGAACACCGCATCGTTTACAAAGTCACGGATGACGCTTTGCTTATCGCTCAACTTCGGTACCACTACTGATATTGTTACGACGACCAGATATCCATCGATGACACGCCATAGGCAGTGGCGCGGCTGTATTCTCACTGATGCCCTGGACGAGCCGCTACTCTGCAGCGCCACGCTCAGGTAGGCCGTGTTATTGCGAATAGTCCTGAGAGCAGACATGATTCATGAAACTACAGTTTCAAGGCTCATCATGTCCAAGATATCCAAAGAGCGCTCTTTTCTCGCCCGCGTGCGCAGCGCGCTGCCGTCACTCCATCCTGCTGAGCGGCGCCTGGGCGAATTTGTGTGCGACTTTCCTGGTGAGCTGGCCAGCTATGACGCTCAGGAACTGGCCAAGTTTGCGAGCGTCTCCAAGGCCACCGTATCGCGCTTCGTTCGCCGCTTGGGCTATGAAAGCTACGAGGCTGCCCGCAAGCATGCCCGTGAAGAGCAAAGCACTGGCTCACGACTGTTCTTATCCTCTTCCGAGTTGAGCCAGGCCGAGCATTCGCTCGCCAGCAATCTTGATCAGAGCAAAGCGAATCTGGATCACACCTTTTCGTCCATTACTCAAGCGGAGGTGGACGAGGTGGCCAATGCCATCCTTGGCGCTCGCAAAACCTGGATCATTGGCTTTCGTGCCAGCCATCCGTTTGCCGATTACTTGCGCTGGCAGCTCACCCAGGTGGTTGAGGCGGTCGTTAGCCTGCCCGGTGGCGGCGAGACGCTTGGCGAGCATCTGGTCAATTTCAGTGAAGAGGACTGCGTCATCGTGTTCGGCTTGCGCCGTCGGATTGCGGCGACCGAGCAGATCCTGTCCCACGCCAAAGAGTGTCGCGCGCGCCTGCTCTATATCACTGATGAAGGCCTGGCGCCTGAACCGGTGTCCAACTGGCACTTCCGCTGCCATACCCTGGCAGCAGGCCCGCTTTTCAACCACACCGCAGTGATGGCGCTTTGCCATATGCTTGCCATGCGCACCATCGAGATGGCGGGCGATGCCTCGCGTACCCGCTTGCGCAAGATCGAAACCCTGAACGACAGGTTCCAGGAGCTGTAGCGCCATCAACACCGTATTGGTGCAACATTTCTCCCAGCCGCACCCCTAGCGTGCACTAGTCCCGGCTTGGTTTCTTTATGACACTCTCTTCAAAAAGCTCAATCTACTGTTTTCATTATGAAACTACAGTTTCTTATCGAGCATGGCATGAAACTTGGATCACCATAAACAAGATATGCCACATCACCTCTACTACATAATGCCTCCACACAGGAGAGAACCATGTTGAAGCGTACCGCCCTTGCCACCGTCATCTCGGCCACTCTGATGGCCTCTACCGTGCAAGCTGCCCCCTTCACCCTCAAGGTATTGGGCCAGCCCGCCGGTTCAGGCCTGATTGCACAACAGAAAGAGCAGCCCTTCTTCGAAGCGCTTGCGGAACACACCGAACTTGATGTTGCGGTCCAGTACATCCCTGTCGATGTGGCGGGCATTCCCGATACCGATGGCCTGCGTGTGTTGCGCTCCGGGCTCTTCGATATCGTTTCGCTGCGTGGCCCACAGGTCAGCCGGGACGAGCCCTCCATTCTCGGGCTGGACCTGATCGGCTTGAACACCAGCTTCGCCACAGGCCGCGAGAATGTTTCCGCCTTTTATGACTATGTGGACTCTCGCCTGCAGGAGCGCTTCAATGCCAAGCTCTTGGGCACATGGCCCGCAGGCCCTCAGGTGATTTTCTGCCGTCAGGAGATCGGCGGCCTGAGCGATCTGCAAGGCAAGCGCGTCCGGGTAGGCGATCAGAGTGCCGCCAACTTTGTCGGTGAGCTGGGCGCAACCGGGATTTCGATGCCGTTCGGCGATGTCCAGCAGGCGCTTTCGCGCGGCGTGGTCGACTGCGCCATTACCGGCCCTGCTTCGGCTAACTCAGGCGGCTGGCCCGAAGCCACCACCACGGTACTGCCCATTGCGCTACAGCTCGCCATCAACGGCTATGCCATCAATCTCGATACGTGGAACCGCCTCTCTAGTGAACAGCAGGAGCAGCTGGAAAGTGCCATCGCTAATCTGAGCGACGATATCTGGGAATACTCCGAAGCCCTTTATGAAGATGCCATGCGCTGCAACGCTGGCGAATCGCCCTGTGAATTCGGCACCTCCTATTCACTCACTGAAGCCCCCGTCTCCGACGAGGACTTAGCGAAAGTCACTGCCGCAGTGGAAGAGGTCTCCCTGCCGATATGGGCACGTCAATGCAATGCCGTTGCTGCCGATTGTGAAGCCGCCTGGCGCGAGACCGTTGGCCAGCAGCTGGGCCTGTAAACAGCGGGAGTCGATGATGAAGACCTACGCCCGCTTTCTTGGGACTCTGTTCGGCACGATGATGATCCTGCTCGCGCTGTTGATCACGGTGGAGACCATCATTCGCAAGGTCTTTTCACTGTCGCTCGGCGGCGTTGACGAGCTGGGTGGCTATGCCATCGCTATCGCAGCGCCGCTGGCGTTCTGCGTCGCCATGGTCGAGCAGTCGCATATCCGCATCAACCTGCTCCATATGCGTCTACCCAGCCCCGTTCAGGCTGTGCTCAATGCCATGGCAGCCCTCTCGTTGGGGCTGCTGGCGATCTACTTGCTCTACTTCACCGTGCAGACCGTGCTGGATACGCACATGTACCGCTCCATCGCTCAAACCCCCTGGGCCACACCGCTGATCTATCCGCAGTCGGTCTGGCTGGTGGCGATGTCCGCCTTTGCCCTGGCGGCTTTCATCCTTTCCGTCAAAGCGCTGCTGTTGCTGGTGAAGCGCGACTGGAAGGCCCTCAACCGGCAGTTCGGACCCAGCTCGACCCAGGATGAGCTGGAAATGGAACTGGCTGATCTGGAAAAACGCGACGGAGGCCAGCCATGAGCATTCCACTGATTGGAGCCGCATTTCTGGTCATGCTAGGGCTGATGCTGCTTGGCCTGCCCGTGGCGGTGGCGATTCTCTTTGTCGGCGTACTGGGCGGTTACCTGATGTACGGCGCCCCGCTGGTCGATATGATGGGTGGCGTCATCTGGAGTAGCCTGAATAGCCCCTCCATGCTTGCCATACCGCTCTTCATGCTGCTGGGCGAGCTGCTGCTTCGCGGCGGCATTGCCGATCGCATGTACGCCGCGCTTTCGGTGTGGTTCAACAAGCTGCCCGGCGGCCTGCTGCATACCAATATCGCCACCTGCACGCTGTTCTCTGCCACTTCGGGTTCTTCGGTCGCCACCGCTGCCACAGTGGGCACCATTGCATTGCCGGCGCTGCAAAAGTACCGCTATCCGGTGCGTCCTTCGCTCGGCTCGTTGGCCGCCGGCGGCACGCTGGGGATTTTGATTCCACCCAGCATCAATCTGCTGGTCTATGGGCAACTGGCCAACACTTCGGTCAGCCAGCTGTTTGCGGCAGGACTGGTGCCAGGTATCACCCTCGCCCTGCTCTTCTCCGTTTACCTGTTTATTGCCCACGGCAAGGCGGGAAGGGAAGCGATGGTCGAGGTGAACCTGCCGCTTAAGGAAAAGCTGGCCATGTCCAAGCACCTCTTACCACCGATGGTCATTTTCGGCGTGGTGATGGGCAGTATCTATGGTGGACTGGCGACACCTACCGAATCCGCCGCCATAGGCGTGGTCATTGCCCTGGCCTTCATCGTTTTCGGCGGGAAGCTGAGTACCGATCTGTTGATCCACTGCTCGCTGCACGCGGCCAAGACCACAGGCATGGTGATCATCGTACTGATGTGTGCCCTGCTGCTTAACGTGACCATTTCCATGCTGGGGGTGACCCAGGCACTGACCCAGTGGGTCGCTTCCTTTGGCCTCACGCATGTCGGCCTGCTTCTGCTATTGCTGGTCTTCTACGTGATCCTGGGCACCTTCATGGATGCCATGTCGATGCTGGTTCTGACAGTGCCGATCACTGTACCCATGGTCATGGCCGTGGGCGTGGACCCCATCTGGTTCGGCATCTTCATCGTGCTGATGTGCGAGATCGCGCTGATTACCCCCCCGGTGGGCATGAACCTGTTCGTGGTGCAAGGGGTGCGCAAGGATGGCGGCAGCTTCAACGATGTGATCTGGGGCTCCATGCCGTTCGTGATCATCATGGCGCTGTTCACTCTCGCGATCATGGTCTGGCCCGGGATCGTCATGTGGCTACCCGACCTGCTGGCGGGACGCTGATGAACGACACCGACAAGAAACGCCAAGCCGCCATCACCCAACGCTTCCTGGCGATCAACCCCAATACCAACGACAACGTGACAGGCCGCATACGCGAAGTGCTGCAGGCCTTGGCTCCACCGGGCGTCGTCATTGATACGCTCAACCCCAGGGAAGGCCCCTACGCGGTGGAAAGCGAACGGGACAAGCGCTGTGCCACACGGCATGTGCTTGCGTTGATCGAGGAGCAGATGAACGAAGGCTACGATGGCTACATCCTCGCCTGCTTCGATGATATCGCCATTGCCGAGGCTCGCACGTTGACGCAGAGGCCGGTGATCAGCCTGGCGGAAGCAGGTATCCGCTACGCCCATGCCACTGGCGGGCCCTTCTCGGTGATCACCACCTTCGAGGAAGCCGTGGCAACGATTGCCGCCTTGTGTGAAGCCTATGGTATGAACGCGCGCTGCACGGTAAGGGCCACCGGCATTGGCGTGACCGACACCGCCGCACAAACCGATCTGGCAGAGGCCCGTCTTCACGGGTTGGTTGAGCGAGCCATCGCGGAGCGCGCCACCGCCATCGTGCTCGGATCCGGCGCCTTCGCCGGAAGGGCCGCTCCCCTCAAAGCGCGCTATGGAATCGACGTCATGGATGGTTTCTCGCAGGCGCTGCACTACGTTATATGTCACGCCAAAGCCAGACGCTGCGCCTAGGCCTGGCCTGAAATCAACTGGCCGGAGATAGCTCCGGCCAGTTTCGGCTTCTGTAAGCCGGCCCTACAGCGACTGTACTGAACTCCATACGCCAGGTTTCCTATCTTCCCCCGGTCACATCCAGCAGCGCACCGGTCGAGTAGGAGGCATCCTCGGAGAGCAGCCAGAGGATGGCGCGGGCGACCTCCTCGGCCTGGCCACCGCGCTGCATGGGTACGGAACCCTTGAGGCGATCGACCCGACCGGGCTCGCCGCCGCTGGCATGTATCTCGGTATAGATCACCCCCGGGCGCACGGCGTTGACACGTATGCCCTGCGTCGCGACCTCCTTGGCCAGGCCAATGGTGAACGAATCGATGGCGCCCTTGGCGGCGGCGTAGTCGACGTACTCGTCGGGCGCGCCGAGGCGGGAGGCGATGGAGGAGACATTGACGATCGCCCCGCCCTGGCCACCGTGCTGCGTCGACATGCGCCGAATCGCCTCGCGGGCACAGAGGAAGCTGCCGATCACGTTGGTCGTCAGCACCCGGCTCAGGCGTGCGGCATCCATCTGCTCGACGCGCATCTGCCCTTCCAGGATGCCAGCGTTGTTGACCAGCGCCGTGACCGGGCCGAGCTTCTCGTCGGCCTGCTCAAATAGGCGCACCACATCGGCCTCTGAACCGACATTGCCTCCCACGGCAATCGCTTCGCCGCCGCCGCGGGTGATCTCATCGACCACGGCAAGGGCGGCTGCTTCGTTGTGGCGGTAGTTGATGCATACGGCGTAGCCGCTGGCGGCGCCCAGCCGGGCAGTGGCCGCGCCGATGCCTCGGCTGCCGCCGGTGATCACCAGGACGTTTTTCATACGATTTCCCCCGCTATTGTATTGTGCATTTAGCGCTCGATGCGCCCTGCCATGTCCCGCAACAAACGAGCTTGCGCTAGCCCAGGATAAAGATCACGCAGGCGGCAGTGAGTGCTCCCATGATCACGTTGAAAATTCGCCAGGCTCGCGGGGTGTTGAGCCAGTGCCCGATTCCCACGCCGAAGCCTGCCCATAGGGCGATGCAAGGCAAGGCGACAAGCTCGGCGAAGGCCGCCAATATCAGCGCGTTGACCAGGGTGTCGCCGCCCTGGGGCAGAAAGCCCGCCATCAGCGCCAGCCCCATGACCCACGCCTTGGGGTTGGCAAACTGGAAGCCTGCCGCCTGCCAGAAGCTGAGCGGTCGCCCCTCGCCCCTTAAGCGCAGGTCGGGCGGTGGAGCGGTGGCGATCTTCCAGGCCAGGAACAGCAGGTAGGCGCTACCGACCAGACGCAGGATCATCTGTACCGCAGGATAGCGTTCGAACACCAGGCCAAGCCCGAGTGCAATGCCGGCGAAGAGCAGAAAGCAGCCGCCCAGGATGCCGAATATGTGAGGCAGGGTGCGCAGGAAGCCGTAATTGGCCCCCGACGCGGTGAGCATGACGTTATTGGGCCCGGGGGTGATGGTCATCGAGATCATGTAGAGGGCCGCAGGCCCGAGAAACGCCAAAGCTTCCATTATTGAATCCATACAATTAGGCAATTTGATTGGATAGCGCACACAATTGTCAGCATAATTAGCCCATACTTTTAGTCAAAGGTTTTATTGTCACCATGACAATTTGGATACCCCACCTTTCCGAGCATGGCGCACGCTATCGCGGTATCGCCGATGCTATCGCCGAGGCGGTTCGCCAAGGCGAGCTCGTGCCCGGCCAGAAGCTGCCTCCGCAGCGGCAGCTGGCCGACGGGCTGGACGTCACGGTAGGCACGGTGACCCGCGCCTATGCCGAAGCGGAGCGCCAGGGCTGGGTAGTGGCGCGAGTCGGCAGCGGCACATACGTGCGCGGCGAGGAAACCTCCGCGCACGTCTCCTTCCTCGCTAACCGCGCTGGCGGTCACGCCGAGACCATCGATCTCAGCCTGAGCCTGCCGCCACCGCACCCGCTGCGCGCCGAACTTCTGGGCCGAGTGCTTGCCGACATCGCCCAGGACGTCGACATGCTTAAGCGCGCCGTGGAGTACCAGTCGGAGCGCGGCGTTCCCGCCCACCGCGAAGCCTTGGCCGCCTGGATGACTGGCCTGGGCATGCCCACCCAGGGCGAATCGCTGCTGGTCACCCAAGGCGGACAGCACGGCATCAGCCTGGCGCTGCAGACATTGACCCGGCCCGGCGAGCGCATCGCCGCCGACGTGCTTACCTACCCCGGACTGATCGGCGCCGCGCGCCAGGCGCACTTGAAGGTGCTGGGCGTGCCGATGGACGAACACGGCATGGATATGGTGGCACTGGCTCGCCTCTGCGCGCAGCAGCCGCCGCGCCTGGTCTATGTCACGCCGGACCAGAACAACCCCACCGGCACTCTGCTGAGCGAAACCCGACGCGAGCAACTGGCGGCCCTGGCGCGGCGCCATGACTTCTGGATCGTGGAGGATGGCGTGCAGTACCTGCCGGAAGCGGAGCGTGGCACGCTGCTCTACCGGCTCGCGCCGGAGCGGACACTGTTCATCTTCAGCACGGCCAAGGTACTGGCCGGCGGGCTGCGTATCGGCGCCCTTGCCGCCCCGCCCGAGCCGCGCGAGCGAATCGGCGCTGCCCTGCGCGCCCAGAGCTGGATGGTGCCGCCGCTGATGGTGGAAGCGGTGTGTCGTTGGGTGGCAAGCGAGGAAAGCCGCACGCTGCTCGACTGGCAGACCAAGGAGCTGGGCGCCCGGCAGCGCCTGGCACGGGAGAGGCTGGCCAGGTATACCCTCGGTGGGCGATCCCATGGCGCCAATCTGTGGCTGCCCCTGCCTGAAGGGCAACGCAGTGCGATGATGGTGGAAGCCCTCGCCAGTCGCGACGTGCTGGTGACCAGTGCCGAACCCTTCTGCGTTGGCAGCGAGCCGGCGCCCCAGGCGCTGCGGCTGTGCCTCAGCGCCGCTGCCTCGCGCGAGGCGCTGTCTCGCGCGCTCGATACGCTGGTGGAGTTGCTCGCCGAGCCGCCGATCGCCCCATGGCGGACGCTGTAGCGTGGCTCACTGTGTTTTCGGCCTACCCCTCACCAGCGGGCCGTGCCACGGCAAGGCAAGATGCCCGCTTGCCGTGGTTCGCCAGAACGGTGAATTCCTCGAGCTCCAGGCCGGCAGCATGGATCTGCGCCTTGAAAGCGTCCTCGTAGGTCACGCGGCCGAAGTCGATGCTCGTCAGCCGCTTCAGCAGCGGCTTGAGCCTCTCCATCCAGCGGTCAGGCTGCGTTTGGACCGTCTGCGTGAAATAGAGGCGCCCACCCGGGCGCAACAGTGCCAGACAATGTCGCAGCGCCCGCTCAGGCTCGGGCAGGAGCATGAAACTCGCCGAGAAATACACGGCGTCGTAAGACCCGCCTCGATGATCGTAGACGGACTCGAGACGCGCCTCGGCACAATCGGCTAGCCGAGACGCCTGGAGCCTTCGCCTGGCACGCTCGATGTAATCGGCGTCGATATCGATGCCGGTGATGCCCAGGCGCTTGTGCCTGACCGTATCGGCATTGGCCAGCAGCGCGCCGGCGGTGCCGATACCGACATCCAGCAGCGCGGCACCCTCGGGCACGCGCCTCAGTACCTCGGCGTACCAGCGGGTGGTGAGCCTGAGAATGAGGGTGTCGTAAATGAAGCTTCGCATCGTACGCTCCGATAGGGGTGGGGCTTCGCAACAACCGGATAAATAACATGGACCTGCCGACATTACCCAGCTCTTTGCTTGGCTCATTTGCTGGCCACTGCTAGGTTGAGTAGGCGAGCTCACGCTCGTCATAACTCAAAGGAGGAGAACTCATGGCAGAGTACAACGGAAGTCAGCACGGGCGGGATGTGATCGACATCCTCACCACCGACCATCAGGAGATGCTGGAGCTGATCACCCAGATCGAGCGCGCAACCGACCCCGCCCAGCGCAGGGAGCTAGCCGATACGGTGATTGCCGAGATCATGCGCCACTCCGTCGCCGAGGAGATGTATGTCTACCCAGTGATGGAAAAGCACATTCCCAATGGCGCCGATGAGGTGGAGCACGACAAGGAGGAGCACGACGAGATCGTGCAGGTAATGAAGAAGCTGGAGGATGCCGATGCGTCCGATGCGGTATTCATGGAGTATGTGCAGGAGCTGAAGCAGCAACTGGATCACCATGCGAACGATGAGGAGTCCGACCAGTTTCCGAAGCTGCGTACGCACATCTCTGCCGACGATCTTGTCGACATGGGCGAGAAGGTCGAGAACGCCAAGAAGCTGGCACCGACGCGGCCGCACCCCAGCGCACCGCACTCCGAACTCTTCCACAAGAGCGTCGGGGCTGGCGTGGGCATGATCGACCGGCTTCGCGACAAGCTCTCCGGGCGCAGCACCGGCTAGCGCGAGAGTTAAACGTCAAGCCTGGGCAAGTCAGGTAAGGCACATGATGACCGGCAAGCGCCAAGCTGCGCTTGCCGGCTTGACAAGACCCGGCTAGGAGGACGCCTTGATCAAGGGCGGCGCCCACTACTCCAAGGCCGATGTCTTCACCCCCTGGACCCGTCAGAATGTCCTGCTGATCACGGGGCAGAACCCACCCTCCTCCGAGCCGACTGCCACGCTGCTGCTGGAGGCGCCGGGTAAGTAGACCTATGCATATGTGTCATCGGCCTGTACCAGCTCGGTGACCCTTGCTGCCTCAATTTCACCAGGCCAAAACCCAGCGCGCTTGCCCATACAACGCTAGCGTCAGAACTCGCTCCACTCCTCGGTTGCTGCCGTTTTACGCGGGCGCGAGCTGGACGGCGTCGAGATAAGCTTGGAGAGCGGCTCCTCCAGGGCGCTCTGCTGCTCCTTGTGTTCGCCTCGGGTGACAACGTGGACCTGGTGCGAGTGCGGCGCCTGGTCGTCGACGCGGAAGGTGGCGATCAATGCAGCCAGGCGTTTAGCCTGCTCCTCCAGTGAGGCCGCAGCGGCGCTGGTCTGCTGCACCAGGGAGGCGTTCTGCTGGGTCACTGAATCCATCTCGGTCAGGGCGGTATTGATCTGCTCGATGCCGCTGTTCTGCTCCAACGTGGCGGTGGAGATCTCGCCCATCAAGGCGCTGACCTGGCGGATCGAGTCGACGGTTTCGTCAATCGTCTGACCACTTCGCTCGGCCTGCTCGGCACCGCTGTCGATCTGGCTGGTGGTCGCTTCGATCAGTCCGCGGATCTGCTTGGCCGATTCCGCGCTGCGGCTGGCCAGGGAACGCACTTCGCTTGCCACTACGGCAAAACCGCGCCCCTGCTCCCCTGCCCGCGCCGCTTCGACCGAGGCGTTGAGTGCCAGGATGTTGGTCTGGAAGGCGATGGAGTCGATCACGCCGATGATGTCATTGATACGACGTGCGCTGTCGGCGATCTCGCGCATCAGCTTGACGGTCCGCTCGACCTCCTGTCCGCCGGCCTCGGCGGTTTGCGAGGCCGAGGCCGAGAGCCGGGCGGCCTCGATAGCCGTGTCGGTATTCTTGCTCACGGTGGCGGCCATCTGCTCCATGCTGGAGGCGGTTTGCTGCAGAGCGGAGGCTTGCTGTTCGGTTCGCGAGAAGAGGTCCTGGCTGCCTGAGGCGATTTCACCAGCGCCGAGGAACACACTGTCGCTGCTGTCGCGCAGTGAGATCACCAACGTCCTGAGCTTCTCCTGCATGCGCCAGAGTGCTGCGTAGAGCTGGCCAATCTCGTTGCGACCATGCTCTTCGATACGGGCGGTCAGATCGCCTTCGGCGATGCGCTCGAAGTGTGCTACCGCACTGCGTAACGGCGTCACCACCACGCGTATCATCACCAGGCGAATGAGCAGTGCGGCGATCAGCGCTGCAATCAATAGGCCGGTGGCGATGGCCGCTACGCTGCGCCCAAGGCTGTCGACCTGAGCGATGGCGGCATCCCCCCGCTGTTCGCTATAGGTGATGAATGCAATCATGGCTTGATCCAGCTGTGCGCCCAGTTCGGCCAGGCGATCCTGGCTGCGCTGCACTTGGAACGGCGCGGCATCCAGAAGCGGTACCAGGCCTTCGGTCGCGAACGCCTGGTACGCCTCGGTGATGGCCGCGATGTACGGGGCGCGGGGATCGTCCGGTTCGATGGCGACCTGCTGAAATTCGCTAAAGCGCTGCTGCGCCATATTCATGGCCTCGGTCGCCATCTGCTGATTCTCAAGGCCCTTGTCGGGGTTGCCCATGGTGCTGTAGCTGGCGAAGCGATCCAGGAAGGTCTGCCCGCGAAGCACGTTGACCTGGGTACGGTTGGCCAGATTGGAGAGCTTGACGTTGGTTTCGGTAAGTTCGCGCAAGGCCGCTTCACTTGCCGAATTGGAGTAGAACCCCAACCCACTGATCAACCCGATCACCAACACCAGCGCTGCCAACGCCGCCGTCAGGCTCCACTTTATGGAGATATGCTTCATCGAACCACTCCCATGCGATAACTCCCCCAGAATGGAGGCTCTCCAGTACGCATCGGCGGCTGACTTTAAGAGTTGAGCAGAATGAACAGAATTGCGACTAATGGATAATATGGCTTGCCCAAAGATTTCTAATACCTGATACGAGATATTATCGTTTGCCGCCCCTCTCCGCCTGAAATAGATTGGCCAATCCCGACGCCGTGCACCGATGGCCTTCGAACCCATGAGATCACCCTATTGGAGACTGCCTTGCCGCCCCAGGACGACATGCTGCTCAACAAGACGGGATCGACTTATGTGGTCTTGGTGCCGGCCCGGCGCTTGGGCATCGTGATGCTGGCCAACAAGCGTTATCCCAACGAGGCGCGGGTACACGCCGCCCATGAAATCCTGACGGCTCTGGAGGAGTAAGAAGCCGTGCGTTGAGCAGGCGATGACAACGATAAGCCCTCCTACGTCGAGGGCTGCTCGGTTAGACTATAAGGTTTCACGATTCTAAGAGATACCGACACATGGCTGCCGCGCTCGAACAACGTACCTTGAAGCTCTCCATCACGACGACGCTGCTGGTATCGGCCCTTGGGGTGACGTTTGGTCTGTTGGCGGGCTCACGCTCGATTCTCTTCGATGGCGTCTTTTCCACGATCGATGCGGCGATGTCAGGCTTGGCACTACTGGTGGTGCGGCTCGCGGTGCGCGAAGCTAGCCAGCGCTTCCAGCATGGATTCTGGCATCTGGAGCCAATGGTGGCGGCGTTGAACGGCAGCATTCTAATTCTGCTGTGTTTCTATGCGTTCTTGAATGCCGTGCAGGGGTTGATGGAGGGAGGACGCGAGCTCGCCTTCGGTCTGGCCATCGTCTATGCCGTGGTGGTGACCTGCGCCTGCTTCGCCATGTACGCCTATGAGAGAAGTGTCGTTCAGCGAGTGGATTCGGAGCTGTTGCGAATCGATATGCAGGGCTGGCTGATGGCCGGTCTGATCACCGCGGCACTGCTAGCAGCCTTCGTCATCGCCATGGTGTTGGAGCAAACGGCATATGCTCACCTTACCGCCTACGTGGACTCGCTACTGCTGGCGATCATTACCCTTTGCTTCATGCCGGTACCGGTCGGCATCGTACGTCGCGCCCTGGGCGAGATATTCCTGATCGCTCCCAGCGCCCTGGATCGCGAGGTACACGCCGCCATGGTGCCGGTGATGGAGCGCGATGGTCTTTTGGAGTACCACAGCTACGTGGCCAAGAGCGGACGCGGCCACTTTATCGAGATCCATATCGTCACCACCCCCATCTTTGCCGCCGACAAGGGGATAAAAGTGCTCGACGAGATTCGTGAAGAGATCAGCGCTGGACTCACGATCCCCCACGAGCGGCGCTGGTTCACGGTATCGTTCACGGCCAATCCGCGTTGGCTGTAGCGGCCGATGCGCCGGGTGCCTTACCCGGCCTGCATCATCAGGCGTTCTCTCAGGTCGCACATTTCGTCACCAAGATAATCGCTATTGAATTCCGCTTCCTGAAACAGGCGATCCGTGTCCATTACTTCAACGTAATAGCGATGCTTCTTCACAATATTTTCCCGCTCAAGTGCCATCAATGATCTATTGACATGCACGGTACTCACTCCAAGAATTTCGCCGAGCATCTGTTGCGAAATAGGCAGATAAAAGCGTCTGATATCCGTCTCCTTGACACGGTTCAATCGAGAGTACATCTCGACGAAAAAGTGTGCGATCCTGGATCTCGCGCTACGATTGACGGTAATCAGCATACGCTCGGTGAGTATCGACTCCTGCCTGGCGATGGCGGCAATCAAGGCAACCGCAAGCGGCGTCGAGGTATTGATGATGTCCAGAATATTCTGGAGCGGGAACGGACAAACCGTACCCTTGGTGATCATTCTTGCCTCCGCCATGTGCTTGGCAAAGGTCAGGTCGCGCAGCCCAACGATGTCTCCAGGAATAAGGACATCGACGATCTGGCGAACCCCATCGAGGTTGTCACGATAGGTGCAAGCCCAGCCGCTTTTCAGGGTATACAGATTGTGGATTCTTGCATTGGCGGACCAAAGCAATTCCTTTTCAGAGGCATCGTAGGGCGATTTTTCGAGTGCCAGCAAGGCCTTCTTATCTGCTTCGCCCAGGGGAAAATAGCGACCCAGATTCGTCAGGATGCAACTCTCTTCACGATCCATTTAAATGCCTCAAACAGGCTCATCTAAAGCACTGCGCCAATAAGCGACAAAGCCGGCCAATTACCTCTTCATAGAAAGAGGCAAATATAAAGCAGCATACTATTGTGGAAAAATGCTAGGTTTTCTTTTTTCTGAATTATGAGAAACCGCCACCAAAAAAAGATCGCCTTTCATCTTTCTCCAAGTATCATTCATGACGTTTTAGCTTCTTCCAATATTCGCAATGTCACAAAAATATCACTTGCCAAGCAACAACAAAAACAACCTATGTTAATGAATAAGCTTATTTTTTAAGCAATAACAGGAAAATAACCGCCCAACCATGCGGTTTAGGCCGGTAGCGAACTTACCTCCGAGGCCTCCATAAGGAGCTAGTATTCATACTACAGCGGCATTGCCGCGAAATAATTAAAGACAGTATCTTGAGCAAGAATTGCAATCTAACTTCAGCATAAACCATAATAATTGCAGCAAAATACATAGCCAACCTTTATTCATTGACCAATATCACCTTTACCATACAACAAAAATAACGCAGAGACGTTTATCCATTTCAATCAGATAAACGCCTCTAGTTGCAGTAGCGTTCACATCAGGGATTAGCGACCTTTTCAATCGCTTGTATTTGCAGATAGCTCATCGAACCAGAAACGCAGCGAATAGTTATCCAATAAGGCAGGCATAGGCTGGCTTTCGTGTAAAGGAGCGGGAGGTGGCTGACGCACTTCATGACCTTCCACCAGCCTGGCCAACATATGACTGGTCAGCATCAGCACCAGATGACGCCCTGGACAAATACCAGGCCCGCCGCTGAAGGGCATCAGCGGCCACTGCTCCGGTCCCTGTGCATCTTCCCACAGTTCCGATGCAAAGCGATTGGCATAGGAGAGCCGCCTGTCGTCACGGTGGAAATAGGGAGCGAAGATCAAGATGGAGGTATTGGCCGGCATTTCCCCCGCCTGCCACTCGGTCGGCTCGGTATTCTCGCGCAGGATCATCGGTGTCGTGGGCCAGAGTCGAAGCGACTCGAGCACCGCGGCGCGCAAGCTTCTCAGCTCGGAATGCGGATTCTCCTTAAGCTCCCCTATCTCGGTGCGAGCCTGCTTGGCAAAGTCATGATGGGAAGCGAACAGCGCCAGGGCACGAAAGGTCGCCATCCCGGCCGGGTCGAAGGCAAACAACCACTGTGGCACTTGGTTGGCCGGCTCGGTCTTGTCGTTCTTGGAAATATTCGCCATGGCTGCCGCCAGGCTACCCGGCTCGGCACGGTCGAGATGCTGTCGAAGGCGCTCGAGAAACTGCTCGCTCAGCTGCGTGCGCTTGGGCTTGAGGAAACCCCAGTTGCCATCACTTCGCAGCGCGGCAAGCATCTCGGTCAACTCATGGTCGTCGCGCGCCGAATCCCCTAGTACCACCCGGCGTACCACCCGGTACCAGGCAACGATGAACATGTCCCAATCCAGCTCGCCTCCGTTGCGCTGTACTTGCCCGAGAAGCGCGCTTGTCTCCTCCTCGACCACCGGTAGGAGACTATCGGCCATATGATGTATGGGGCAGCCGTTATCCAGCGCCTTCTCATTGAAGCGGCGGCGCTCCTCGCGTTCGCTGCCATGCGAGATCAGCGCCACCTTGGGTTCGAAATGCCTCAGTGCACTGCGCTTGGCATATTCGGCGGTGGCAAACGGCTCGGGCGTCTCTTCGAGTATCCGCTGGACATCGTCGGGATCCAGCACGATCGCCATGGAACGTATCGGCGTACGCAGCAGCAGCGGTCCGGCGCCATATTTGTCGTGGAGCTTTTGCAGACGGCGCACGGCGCGTCGATCCAGCCCCATGCGCGCCGCCATTCCCACCACGGCGGGTCGGCGAATGATCGCCCCCTTGGCGAGGGTGGGTATGAGCACCTCATTGAATATTGCCGTCGTCTCGGCAAGAGTCGCTTTTGGCAGTGAGCCATGGCTGGCTGTCTTGAACATCTAACTCTCCTTGTCGTCGCCATTCGCCTATCAGTCTAAGTCGTAATTCAGGCCCCTGCTCACTTGCATTGCGGGATCGCGTGACGCGTTTGTGAAGTGATTTTCATTACGCCACTGATAGCACCAAAGACTACAATCATCGGCGCTTATGGACACGCTAGACTACTTAGGCAATTGCCTGAATACGGCTCATGGACGATAGGGAGATCACCATGCGAAGGCGTCTCGTCATCGCGCTGCTCGGTGTCATGTTGGCCGCTTCCATGGCGGCAATCGCCTGGGCGTATCTGGTCGTGATCTACATACCTGGGCACTCCTTCAGGGCCGTGCCGTCGGCTCTGACCGAGGAGCAGGCACTCCTGCGTGATCGGCTCGAGCATCACGTTCTCGTACTTTCAGGAGAGATTGGCGAGCGCCACTACTGGCGGCCCGAAGCGATGCATGAAGCGGCGGCTTATATCGAGCAAGTCTTTCGTGAAGCGGGCTATCAGCCAATGAGGCAGCAAATTGAGACCCGCGAGGAGACCTTTGTCAATATCGAAGTGCGCCTGCCGGGAAGCGGCAACACCGATGAGTCCCTGGTCATCGGTGCACATTACGATACCGTGCGTGGAAGCCCGGGGGCCGATGACAACGCCTCCGGCGTTGCGGTACTGCTGGAGTTGGCCAGATTGCTACGCGATACCCGGACGGAACGGAGCATACGCCTGGTCGCCTTTGCCAACGAGGAAGCTCCATTCTTCGGTAGCCAAGCGATGGGCAGTCTCAACTATGCGCGCCAAGCCCGCGATGATGGCGACAGCATCGTCGGCATGATGTCACTGGAGATGCTGGGCTATTTCTCCGACGAACCCGACAGCCAGTTCTTTCCTCCCTTGCTGGACCGTTTCTACCCCGACCAAGGCAACTTCGTTGCGTTCGTTGGCAGCATAGAGTTTCGCCAACTTGTCCGAGATGCGATCAGCGCCTTCCGAAACCACGCCGAAGTACCCTCGGAGGGCCTGGCTGCGCCACCACAGCTCAGGGACATTTACCGCTCAGATCACTGGTCGTTCAGGCAGATGGGCTATCCGGCGATCATGATCACCGATACCGCTAACTTCCGTAACCCACACTACCATGGGCCGCACGATGTTGCCGAAACGCTCGACTACGACACCATGGCCAGGCTAACCAGCGCCCTGGCCAGAAGCGTGACGGACATGGCGCATTGATTGCTACTCCCGCTTCGGGTGAGCCAGGAAAAAGCGCAGCATCTCCTTGCTGGCATCCGGCCCCTTGGGATCTGTGTATGACCCACGAGCACTTCCCCCGGCCCAGGCGTGACCGGCGCCGTGGATCGTCCACTGCTCCATCAAGACGTGATCGCTCGCGTCATGATGAAGGGTACGGGTATAGCCATGGCCATTGGCCACCTGGCCACGTTCCTCGCGTGTTTGCGAGACTGCGTCAGGATCGACATACTGAGCCGCCACGCGCTGGCCGTTACAGGGGTGCACGGTGCTGTCGCGATCGCCATGGAATATCACAGCAGGAATTTTTCCCTTGGATGCCGAGCCACTGCCTTGCTGGCCGAAGTTGCTCCGCCGAGTCCCCGCTTCCTGCGAGTTGATACCGGAGCCAGCCATCCCCGACCTGTGCATGCCCGACATTTTCATGCCTGGTACATTCACATGAGACCGAGTGCCAGCACCGCCCTGCATCGCCGCAAGTGCCGAGGGCAGATCATGCGCCGCCGCGTGCGGAAGGCCGGAGTGGATACCCACCGCCGCGTAGAGATCCGGATAGGTCATGGCCAGCGTGGTGGCCATGGCACCACCCGCCGATAGGCCCGCCACGTAGATGCGCCGTTCGTCCAGCTGATGCGACTCGACGATATGACGAGTCATGCCGGCGAGAATTGCCGGCTCACCATGATCACGCTGCTGGTCGCTCGCCTTGAACCAGTTCCAGCACTTCGAGCTATTGGCGGAAGCGGGCTGGGCAGGATAGAGCACGAAACAGGGCTGAGCTTCGGCAAGCGTGTTCATCCCGGTGCCAAGTGCGAAATCATCGGGATTCTGGGTACAGCCATGCAGCATGACGACAAGCGGTAGCGACTGTCCATGATAGGCACTGGGGATGTAGAGCTTGTAGTCGCGTGAGCCGGCATGGTTTTTGAACGATCCAGAGAGAAACTCACCGCTGCCTCGTGACGCCCCTGCTGTCGATTTAGATGAGCGAGAAGGCGTGTCATTGACTACCCGGTAGTCCCCTTCAAGCACCACGCCTTGACGAGTACGGTCTGCCTTTCCCCATGCCGAATGGGCGCCACGCTCCGGGGTCGAGGCGGATTCGACCCCATCGGGGTTCGATACGCCTCCCAGGGCGCGCTGCAACATGGCGGTGGCCTCCTGCAATTGCCCCGCCTGGGTCAGCCGGGTTGCTTCCTGCAAGTCGGCCATCAACGTCCTGTTCATCATTGCAATTTCCTTGGCGCCAAGCGCCGTTAGTGTATTCGATCCGCCAGGGCGGCTTTTACCGCCGCACTGGCATGCAAGGCACCCAGCACGACGACCGAATCGATAGTGGCAAGCGCAAGCTCGGGCGAGACATCGTCGGCGATACTGGCAAGTCCCAGCACCTGAATCTGAAGCATCTCCCCCGCCGCCTGTAGTGCCTCGAGATCGCTGCAGCTGTAATGCTGCATACCAAGCACGAAGGTCTTGCGAGCGGCCGTCTCGCGGACGACTTGCGCATGTGTCGCCAGCTGAGTGCGAATCGCCGTACGAATCAGGTCGGTGCGATTGGAGTAGAAGCCCTCCTGCACCAGCAGGTCTATCTGGCCCAGATCGACCACCCCAAGGTTGATTGTGATCTTCTCGGTGGTGTCACCCGCCTTGCGCCTGAACTCACGAACGCTCATCGCTGATCCTCGAAGATGAATATCATTGAAGGATGCCATATGCCATCCACATGGATGGTATACAGCGTATAAGAAGAGTTAGCAAGCAATGCTGGAAGCACAGCGAGGCGGCACAGCATGTGGCGAGCTTCAATCTCAAGAAGTGAGCGGCGGAAAAAGCATCAACCACAAACAAGAAAGGCCCGCATAAGCGGGCCTTTCTGCTCGAAGCCTGACGGCTCGAGAAGTCGATGCTAATTTACATTAGGCGACTTTGATGTTAGAAGCCTGGAGGCCTTTCTTGCCTTGGGTCACGTCAAACGTGACGCTCTGGCCTTCCTGCAATGACTTGAAACCATCGGATTGAATTTCAGAGAAGTGGGCGAACAAATCATCACCGCCATCGGCAGGAGAAATGAAGCCAAAACCCTTGGTGTCGTTGAACCACTTGACTGTGCCAGTTGCCATGTTCGATATCCTTTGCGCTGAGCGCTGTATTCAATTACCGGGTAAATCCCGAAGTATTAGTAAGTAAAACAAGGGAAATACAACCAGGCCATCGAATAATTCGACCACAACTGACGATATGCGCTTGCTAACTAACTGACCTTAGTTTCCCACACAGTTGCACTGCCGTCAAACTTATTTGTCGAGCATGAAAAAGCCCGACCTGCTACGGGCGGGCTTTTCATGACAGCATCCTGTGCTCGCCACCACGGACCTCCTGTCCGCACATCCTTGGATCGCTTGCCATCCTTGGCAAGTCTTCCCTGACTGACTTCCCTTCTTGACGCATAGTGACAGAGAACAAAGGCAAAGTTATTAACCTAAATTTACTTTACTGTAAGAGATGTAGGGCAAGTTGAATGCAGACTTTTTAAAACATATCCCAATGCAATGATACCTCATGCTTTCTCTTATTGATTACTAAGCAAAAGGGATTATTAGCGATTTCATTATTCTCGAATTAATATTGCCTCAACCCAAAAACGCGCCGGCAGTGGCCGGCGCGCTTCTGATACGCTTTTGCGAGAATGTGGTTTAACCGCCAGCACCTGCACCGCCGCCAGCACCTGCACCGCCGCCAGCACCTGCACCGCCGCCGCCAGTACCACCAACGCCTGCGCCGCCGCCAGCGCCTCCATCGGCACCACCGCCAGTAGCGTCACCGCCACCAGTACCGCCAGCTGCACCACCGGTACCACCGACGCCCCCAGCTGCACCCTCACCAGCGCCGACATCGCCATTAGTGTCGGTACCCATATCATCAACGGTACCCGTACCGCCTGCGCCGGTACCTGTGCCGACAGCACCGCCTGCACCAGTACCCATGTCAGTACCACCAGTCGCACCAGCGCCGGCACCTGTGCCGGTACCGGCATCACCTGGCGGAGCTTCTTGAGGAATTTGCGGTTCTGTGGGAGTTTGCTCAGTGGCAAAAGCCATCGGGCTTGCGATTAAGCCAAGCGACACCCCGAGAATACCTATTTTCTTGAGGAATTCCTTGGACATCATATGTGCATCTCCTTTTGTCACAGCCAATTGGTGCAGGACCTGCTGAAAATGCACCAAATTGGTCAACGGCTCAATTGCCGTCTTGTCATTCTCAAGGTAGAAGCCTGAGGCATTATTGCAAGTTCAGCCAATTCACAAAACCACATAAAAACAAAATCTTATATACAACCTCAAGCAATGAGCGGCACGGCCTTCTTGGCGCCATTATTATCATGGCAGGATCGGAGCTGCTGGCCGGTGAAGAGAACAGCGGCATTCAGCTCACCCAGACTGCGCTTTCGATCCACGTCGGCGAGTGGGGCAGCATGTTCATTGCGGTGGCGATCTTCCTGCTCTCCCCCGTGGCCTTTGCCCTGTTCCGCGATTACGACCGCCAGCTCAAGGCGGGTCTGGACTCGATATTCGATCCCTTTCAGTTCCCCAAGCTCGTCAACAAGGCGGATCCCAGCGCCTGGCCTAAACGCTCGCTCAAGAAGTAACCTGCCAAGCGCCACCGCAACGCCACGCTTAGCCGTGGCGTTTTACCGTGCGTGTACAGTGCTTGACCAATGCTGGTGAACAGTAAGCGTTCTTCTATAGTGAAAAGGTCGATCGAAAAGGCGCCAGCGCTATTTCGATAAAACAAGACGCAATCGAAGGAGGTACACGCCATGGGCCACAAGGAACGTCTGAAGAAGCTTGCCTTCATTGGGGTCTGCTTCGGCCTGGTCGCAAGTCCCGTCACCTTTGCCGATGACGAGCGTAACGATCGGGATGCCGAGATTCGAAGTGAAGAGGCTGCAGGTGGCGTTTCCGCCACGGGGGGAGCCGAAGCGGAAGGTGAACTGCCCGGCGGCACTGGAACGGGTGGTACCGGCACTTCCGGCACCGATGCCGGCGCGACAGCCTCAGGGGGTGCCGGTGCAGGCGCCGGCGGCCCGGTCGGTGAGGAGGACATGCAAGAGGATGACGAATGGGAGGAAATCGACGATAACGATGACAACAACACCTGACCGATGACCTGACGCCTCAAGACACCACGGTCCGCGCGTGGTGTCTTGTCATTGGTACTGCTAGTCCTTCATCGCAAGGCGAGTCTTAAATAGCGCTATCAGCCTCCGAGTCTCGATAGCCCCTCTTGGGTATCGATATCGAAATGGATGCCGGCATCGTCGACAGCGAGTTCGCGGCAGGCACTGCAGTGGTCGCGAATGACGCTCCTGCCCCCCTCATCCCCGCCAAGCCCAGCCAATGCCTGCCAGAAGCGGCGCCCGAAGATCACCGGATGCCCCGAAGCCCCCTCATGCGAAGGGCGCAGAATGCCCCCCCGCGCGGCCATCGCCTTGAGTGCCTGAAGCGTCTCGCTGCGCAGTGCGGGCATGTCGGCCAGCATTACCGCCGCCGCGACGCAGTCATCCAGCGACGCGTCCCGTTCGAGGGCGGTGAAGGCCGCCGACAGGCTGTTTCCCAACCCCTCTTGCATGTCGCACTGCATCGCGACGCGAATCACCCCGATGGAGGTCGGCAACGACAGGCTTGCAACCTCGTCATCGTCGCGCAGGACCACGCGCACCTCGTCAAAGGCTTCAGCGGCCAGTGTCTGCACGGCAGCCAGCATGGGACGACCGTCGGGCAGACGAGCCATGCGCTTGTCGGCAGTGCCGAAACGTCGCGAACGCCCCGCCGCCATGATCACCGCCACGACACGCGCTACGTCTCGCTCATCTACCTTACAGGACATCGCGTGGCCTACCCCGCTGCACACGAACGATATCGGCCATGATCGCCAGGGCGATTTCGGCAGGAGTCTTGCTGCCAAGCGCCAGGCCGATCGGCATATGCAGGCGAGCGATCTCCTCGTCGCTCAGTCCGCCGGAGCGCTTGAGGCGTTCGGCGCGCTGCTCGGAGGAGCGGTGCGACCCCATGACGCCGATATAGAATGCCGGCGTGCGTACCGCCTCGATCATCGCCAGGTCGTCGATACGCGGATCATGGGTCACTGCAACGACGGCCGTGGCAGCATGACAGGCGCCTGAGGCGATGAACGCAGAAGGCATCACCGCTTGCACCTCCACCCCCTCCACGTGAAAGTCCTGGCGCGCCTGTTGGCGGGGATCGCAGACGATCACCTCGAACCCCAGGGTGCGGGCGAATTCGGCACAGGTTGTCGCCACTGGCGAGATACCGGCAACGATCAGCCGCGCTGCCGGACCGACACGGACCCGCACTGCCCTGCCCCCAGCCTCCCTCTCCACGCGAGGGCCGAGGGAATCGCCTTCGACGAAGCGCGCCCGTGCCGAGTCGAGCTCGATGCGCCGAATCAACGGACGACGCCCCAGCAGGGTCGCCTGCAAGACTTCCAGATGCACGAGATTGGCCGGCTCGGGCGCCAGGCGCTCGATCAACACATCGAGGATGCCGCCGCAGGGCAGCTGGACGCCCGCCGCATCGGGCCGTTCGGGGTCGCCGTAGCGCAGGGTGGTGAGCGGCGCATCAAACTCACCGTCGCGCAGGCGAGCCAGGAAATCCTCCTCGACACAGCCGCCGGAAAGCGAACCCACATGGCGCCCATCGCGACGCGCCACCAGCAGTGAGCCGGGTTCGCGCGGGGAGGAACCGAACGTCTCCAGCACCGTGCATAGCCAGATATCCTCACCCGCGCGCGCCCAGTCCAGCGCTCGCTCGATGACCTCTAGATCCAGATGCTGCATGTTCAACTCCCTTGATCACCGTTCACGCTCGGCTGGCGACGATTCTACACGCGCCAGGAGCAGGTTGGAGAGCGTCAGGGCCTCGCTCTGCTCTAGAAACGGCAGCGTCTGCCGACCATTGGCCAGGAAGAGATGCAGGGTGACCAGGCCGCGCCGTCGCTGTAGCCAACTCTGCTGCACTTCGAGCGAAATCACGTTACCCACCGGGAAGATCGCAGTACGCCGTCCGACGAGCCCCCTCGTGACCCACAGATACTCCCCTTGCCAATACCACCCCAGGGCCCTCCAGCGTAACTGCGCGAATGAGGCGGCGACGATGATCACGGCCGCGATCACCAGGCCACCCTCGCTCCAGATCGAACGGGACCAGCCGGCACCGCCAAGCCAGGCAATGCACAGCGCAGCAATGCACAGCGCAAGCATCGTGCGCAGGAACAGTACCCGCCGGTAGAGGGGTGATACGCGCATGACCGGCATAGGCGCGCTCAAGTCCGGCCACAGCGAACGCGCCAGTTCGTGCCCGTTGGCCGGGGTCAGGCCAGGTATCAGAAACTGGCTCGCCTCCTCGGCACCCGTATTTTTTAGTGCACCGAACTGACGACATACCAGGTAGCCACGCCCCAGTAGTCGACCCAGTCCCGTCTGGACCCACTCGACCACCTGCAGCCGCCGTAACGAGAGCGCCTGCTCCTGACGCTGCAGCAGGCCGCTGACCTGAATGTAGCGCTCTCCCTCTTCACGCAAGCGATAACCATGAAACCGCCACCACGACGCCGCGATGGCCAACGTCATCAGCACCGTGACAAGCACGACGACACCGGCGCCAAAGGCCAGCATTGGCGAGGCCAGCAGCCACTGCATGGACTCGGTGCGGGGTAAATAGTCGTGAGCCCAGCGCTCCAAGGGGCGCACCAGGGGAGCAAGCATAGCCGCCGTCACATAGATCGAGCGGCTGGCCAGCCCATGCAGCGTCACGCCCCAGGGAGTGATGGCATAACGTAGTTGCGCCTGCCTTTCAGGCGGTTGAGCAGCGCCGGTCTCGGCCTCCCCGATAGGTGTCGGGTGCCCCACGCCAGTGGAAAGATGCGTGCCCAGGGCATCCGCCACACTGCGATGCAGACCTGGCAGCTCGATGCCCGAGGATTCGCCGGCGGTCGTTTCCAGACGCCAGAGCACCACTCCGAAGGGACGCATGTAGGGCGGCTGACGGATCGAAATATTCTGAATATGGCTGGCGGCCACCTTGAACTCCCGATGCTCGAACAACCCCTTCTGCACCACCAGCACATCGCCATCCAGGCGAAAGCGAAACCGTCGGTAATAGAACAGGCTGACCAGCGCGGCAACCGCCAGCAACACCAGGCTCCCCAGCATAAGCTCCCGCGATCCGATGCGCTCGGCATAGGCGATGCCGGCCCCAGCCCCCAGCAGCAGCGGAATATGTTGCCTGGCCTGCGTCGCCACCCCACTGATCAGCAGCAGAATGACCGCCCAGGGCGACAATCTCTGCCAAGCTTCCTCGGCCAGGGTGCGTAGTTGGCGGCTCATGAGCGCGGCGCGGCCTCCAGCCGCGACAGCAGATAGCTCTTGACCGCCTCCGCCTCCTGCCGGGACACCCCCTCCATCAGCAGGTCCGCCCCACGCCCGCCAGCGGTATAGCAGCTCAACCTCACCAGACCGAAGAGGCGCTCCAGGGGATTGCTCAAGGTCTCGACATGTTGCAGGCGTACCAGTGGCAACACCTGGGTACGCCGAACCAGCAACCCGCGACGGTAGATCAGGTCATGCTCGCGCAGTGCATAAGCGCGCCTGCGTGCTTCGCAGAAGCCAAGCATCAACATGGTAAGTCCCACCACCGCGATGGCCGCTGCCGCCCACGGTTGCCAAGCGCTCAGCTCCGTGTCGATCGGCACCCACAGTACGAAAGCGATCAGCAGCAGCCAACGCAGCAGCCGCTGCAGCAGCAGGCAGGGAGCCAAGCGTCGCGACACCGGCACCAATGGCGCTTCTTCCATCCGCGGCAGTTGTTGCACATCGAGGGTGGTATTGCTGACAACGCTCCTCATGCCAGGTGGGGCGTCAGCCACTGCAAGAGTTGCGGCCCCTGCAGCATGCCGGCATGCCGCTCCACCTCCTTGCCATGGCGAAAGACGATCAGCGTCGGGATGCTGCGGATGGTGAACAGCTTGGCCAGCGTCGGCTGGGTTTCGGTATTCAGCTTGGCAAAGCGCATGCGCGGTTCGAGCTTGGCGGCAGTCTCTGAAAATATCGGCGCCATCACCTTGCATGGTCCGCACCAACTAGCCCAGAAGTCCACCACCACTGGTAGATCGCTGCGTCCGACCAACGCATTGAAATTCTCGCTGGTCAGTTCGACCGGCGCACCGGTGAACAGCATGCTCTTACACTTTCCACACGTCGGATGATCATCGAGACGCCTCCACATCACCCGGTTGACGGCGTGACAGTAGGGGCAACCCAGTTGCAGAGAATCGGACATCGCTCGCTCCCATTCGCGGGTAGATAATGAAGCACCTCTCATGAAGGATTCGAATAGTATCGGTCATAACTTTGGTTCGGTCGTCAGGTCCAGCGTCTCTCCCGCTCCAGCCCGGACCGGGTAGCCGAACTGGGGCGCCATGCCGAACTGCTCGAGCGCAGCCCGCTCTACCGACATCTCGCCGAGCTGCAGTTCGGCACTCAGCGGAACATCAGTGCTGACGCTGAACTGACTCGTGCGCCCCGCCACCCCACTCGTTCAAGGTAAGGTATCGCGTGCCTCCTGCTTGCTCGGTCACCTTGTAACGACCTACCAGTGTGGACATTGCCTGCGCCTGATCACCGAGGGAGCGACTGGCCGCCGCAGCCTGCTCGACCAGCGTGGCATTCTGCTGGGTGACCTTTTCGAGCTGTGACATCGCCGCGTGGATCTGCTCGATACCGCCCGACTGCTCAGTGGCGGCCTGGGCGATGTCGCTGACGTAAGTCGCCATCTCTTTCATTCCCTCGCCTATGGCCAGCAACTGTTGGCTAGATGTATCGACCAGGCGCGCGCCCTCATCGATTTTTTCGACATTGGTGGCAACGAGCGTACGGATTTCGCTGGCTTCGCTGGCACAGCGCTGTGCCAGGTTTCGAACCTCTTGCGCCACCACGCTAAAGCCTCGGCCATGTTCACCGGCACGCGCCGCTTCCACCGAGGCATTCAATGCCAGCAGATTGGTCTGGAAGGCGATATCATCGATGGCCCCCACGATGGTCGTCACCTTGTGGTTGGCGTTCTTGATAGCCCCCATCGCCTCACTCGCCTGCTCAGCAACCGTGCCCGCCTCACGAGCCTGTCGATCCAGATCGCTGGCCAGGACCCGGGCCTGCTGGGCATTGTCGGCCGTCTGCTTCACCGTGGCGGTAATCTCCTCGAGACTCGATGAGGTTTGCACCAGCGAGCTTGATTGCTCCTCGGTACGCTGCGCCAGATCCTGATTGCCTAACGCGATCTCGCTACTGGCGATCTGGATCGTCTGAGCATTGCCCTTGATCGAGAGCACCATCTGCTCGGTTCCGTTACTGACGTCGTTGTACGCCCGATAGAGTTGTGACAGCTCATCGGAGCCGGGGACATCGAGACGCTTGGTCAAGTCGTTCTCGGCGGTTGCAATCGTTGCCAACGAGCTTCTGAGTGGTCCAATGATGCTACGGGTGATCCACCAGGTCAGTAGTGCCACCACAGAGAAGATAATGGCCATCGTGAACAGATAGCCCAGCAGCGCCTGGTGTGCGGAGCGGCGCAGTGACTGGCTGGTAGCGATCAAATGTTGCGCCAGGCTGCCCTCGATCTCGTTGAGCATTTCGAGGCGCTGGGTCTGCAACGCAAACCACGCCTCGGGGTCCATGTCAAAGCCGCCCTCGAGGGAGCGCTCGATGGCGCGCTGTCGAAGGCCATGTGCCTCGCTTACCACGGGACTTTCCAGATAGCGGGAGTACGCCTGACGTTGCTGCGCAGTCGTGAAGGCCAGAAACGCGTCCACATGGGCCTGCTGGGACCCTACCAGGCGGTGCAATAACGGCAGCTGTATGGCATCGAATCGGTCGGCGGCAAATACGCTGATTAGCACACCACCCTCGATACTCACCAAGTCCTTCGCCTTGAGCAGGTTGTAGTAACTCGCCACCTGCTCGACGAGTTCGCCCTGGTGAGTCAGGGTCGACATGAGCGCCACCAGCTCCATCAACTGGTTGTTGAGCGCGGTATACGCCTGAAAGGCACCGAAGGCCGGTATCGCGCGACTATCCACCTGCTGACGAATCTGATCAAGGCTATGTATTGCAGTGTCCAGCTTGGTCACTGCCTCCTGGTCCAGGCCGACTTGGGTCAACACATCGTTGTTGGCCTGGAACCGCTGCCGAGCCTCGTCGACGCTGCCTCGCTGGGCTACCAGCTCGTGCGGCGTGGAACGCTCCTGGGTGTTGAGGAAGGTTGTCGTCAGCGCTCGCTCCCGCTGGATGACGTGCAGCAAGTCGCCTGCTTCCTGCGCCACCAGGGTGAGAGACTCTACCTGACGCATTTCGCGAGCCAGCTGCCAACGCTCGAAAGCGCCGTTCCCAGCGAAGAGCAGGACGGCGAGCAGCGGCAATAACAGAACCAGGAGGAACTTTGCCCTCATGGGGAGGCGGTGCAGTAGGGGCATGCGATAGGACTCTTGGCGCGTTTTCCTGACACAAGAACGAACGCGATTAACAATGTCGAATAAAGGTGAGTTTATTCGCCTCACCAGCCCTATCGGCGCTTGGCGACAACACTTGAGCTGCCAGTGCTGCGCAGCGCGATATTGTCGTGACCACCAAGCTTCCCTACACTCGTTTGAATTCTTTTGCTGCAACGAGGCAACTCCTGATGGCTTTTCATGGCACCTCTTCCTACGTCGCCACCGATGCACTGAGACAGGCGGTCAACGCCGCCGTCACGCTGGAGCGCCCCCTGCTGATCAAGGGCGAACCGGGCACCGGCAAGACGCTGCTCGCCGAAGAGCTGGCCGCCTCGCTGGGCACCCGTCTGATCACCTGGCACATCAAGTCCACCACCAAGGCGGCCCAGGGCCTCTACGAGTACGACGCCGTCAGCCGCCTGCGCGACTCCCAGCTTGGGGTGGAGGGCGTGCACGAGGTTCGCAACTACATCAAGCCCGGCAAGCTGTGGGAGGCATTCACCGCCGAGGAGCGCGTGGTGCTGCTGATCGACGAGATCGACAAGGCCGACATCGAATTCCCCAACGACCTGCTCCAGGAGCTGGATCGCATGGAGTTCCATGTCTACGAGACAGACGAGACGGTCCGCGCGCGGCACCGGCCGATCATCGTGATCACCTCCAATAACGAGAAGGAACTGCCCGACGCCTTCCTGCGCCGCTGCTTCTTCCACTACATCGAGTTTCCCGATCGCCAGACGATGGAGCAGATCGTCGAGGTGCACTTCCTCGATATCGAGGCGCGCCTGGTCAGCCAGGCACTGGAGGTCTTCTTCGATCTCAGGCAGGCGCCGGGGCTCAAGAAGAAGCCCTCCACCTCGGAGCTGGTCGACTGGCTGAAGCTGCTGATGGCCGATGAGCTGGCCCGCGAGGCGCTCTATCAGCGCGATCCGGCCAAGAGCATACCGCCGCTGGCCGGCGCACTGGTCAAGAACGAGCAGGATACCCAGCTGCTCCAGCGCCTGGCCTTCATGATCCGCCGCCAGGGGCGTTGAGATGTTTCTCTCGCTGTTCGAGACCCTCAAGCGCGCCGGGGTACCGGTCACGCTGCGTGAACTGCTCGACCTGCATGCCGTGGTCGAGCGAGGCGTGGTGTTCGCCGACATGCAGGCGTTCTACCAGGTGGCCAAGGTGGTCATGGTCAAGGATGAGCGCTTCTACGACCGCTTCGATCGCGCCTTCTCCGCCTGGTTCGAGGGGATCGAGAACCTCGATGCCGCCATCGAAGCGATGATTCCCGACGACTGGCTGCGTCGCGAGTTCGAGAAATCGCTCTCCGAGGAGGAGAAGGCCCGCATCGAGTCGCTTGGGGGACTGGAAAAGCTCATCGAGACCTTCAAGCAGCGCCTTGAAGAGCAGCAGGAGCGCCACGCGGGGGGCAACAAGTGGATCGGTACCGGCGGCACCAGTCCCTTCGGCGCCTATGGCTACAATCCCGAGGGGATTCGCATCGGCCAGGAGGGCTCCCGGCATCGCCGCGCAGTCAAGGTGTGGGACGAACGGCGCTTTCGCGACTACGACGACTCGCTGGAGCTTGGCACACGCAACATCAAGATGGCACTGCGCCGGCTCAGGAAATTCGCTCGCCAGGGGGCTGCGGAGGAGTTCGACATCGACGCGACGATTCGCGAGACCGCTCGCGATGCCGGCCTGCTCAACGTACGCATGCGCCCGGAGCGACACAACGCGGTGAAGGTGCTGTTGCTGCTCGACATCGGCGGCTCCATGGACGATCACGTACGCACCTGCGAGGAGCTCTTCTCGGCGGCGCGCAGCGAGTTCAAGCATCTCGAGCACTACTACTTCCATAACTGTATCTATGAAGGGCTGTGGCGCGACAACGGCCGGCGCAGTCAGCGAATTCCCACCATGGAGGTGCTGCACACCTATGGTAGCGACTACCAGGTGGTGATGGTCGGCGATGCCGCCATGGCCCCCTATGAGGTGACCCACCGCGGCGGTAGCGTGGAGCACTTCAATGACGAGTCGGGCGCCGAATGGCTTGGCCGCTTCACCGAGAAGTTTCCGCATCTGGTATGGCTCAACCCCACCCTCGAACGCGCCTGGGACTATACCCACTCCAACCAGCTGATTCGTCAGCTGATTGATGGACGCATGTACCCCATGACACTGGCGGGGCTCGAAGAAGCGATGCGTGAGTTGGCACGCTAGTTATTACCTCTCAAAGCTATAATCCTATTTATAGCCCCTATTGGTTATTAATGCGTCTACATAATCGACTTGCCAGTCCCCCACCTCCCCCTATACTGTATATAGATACAGTATAAATCTGCCTCATCGGCACACCGATGATGTGCTCCCTATTGATAACCAAAAAAGGTAATTACATTGAATAATAACCTTAAAGGGCTATTATTTGACGACACCTCGTCACAAGCGAATCGCCATGTCACAACTCATCGCCGTATTGACCGGTGACGTCATCGCGTCCCGCAAGATCGCCGATCCGGGAAGCCTCTCCTCGGTGCTCGATGCCACCCTCGAGCGTCTCTGTGAGCGCTTCGACGGGGAAGCGGAGCGCTATCGGGGCGACGCCTTCCAGCTCGCCCTGCCCCATGCGGAACATGCCATGACGGCGGCGGTGATGCTGCGCGCCGACCTGATTCAGCACTCCGAGGAGCGTCAGCGCTGGGATGCTCGTATTGCCGTGGCGGTGGGGCACGACCAATGGCGGCCACGCCAGCGCATCGACGCGGCCGGCGGAGCGCCTTTCGTACGCTCGGGCCAGGCCCTGGATGGCATGGACAAGACATCGGACCACCTTCGGCTGGAGCTGCTGAACGACGATGATCATGCCTGCCTTGCCCTGCTCACGCGCTTCGCCGACAACATCATCGATGGCTGGTCGCGCTACTCCGCGGAAGCGGTCGGGCTGCAGCTTGAGCACGGTGAATCGCAGCAGGCCCTCGCCAAACGCCTGGAGATCAGCCAGCCTGGCGTACACAAGCGGCTGAGAACGGCGCGCTGGGCACTGATCGACGACTACCTACAGCACATGCACCGTCACATCAGCGGTGAAGTGAGTCGCTCATGAATTCTCTCGAACACTCTCTGTTGCTGGGGCTGGTCCTGGTGCACCTGATCGGCGATTTTCTACTACAGCCGAGCCATTGGGTGGCGGAGCGCTACCGCCTCAAGACCCGCTCGCCCTGCCTTTATTGGCATGCACTGCTGCATGGCGCCCTAGCGACGTTGGTATTGCTGATTGCCGCGCGCAGCGAGGCGCTGCCGGGAAGCATGGCGGGTGCCCTGGCCGGTGGTCTGGCGGTAACGCTGAGCCACGCCGCGATCGACCTGGTCAAGTCCCACCTCGAGCCCCGGCGGCTGCTATGGTTCCTGGCCGACCAACTGCTGCACTTTAGCGTGATCGTGGCGATATGGCTGGTGTGGATCGACAGCTGGCAGCCGCTGGCGCTGTTCACGAGCTGGCTGGCGCGCCCGCAGACATTGGGACTGATTGCCGCCTACCTACTGGTGAGCCGGCCGATGTCGGTCGCCATCGCCCTGATCATGCAGCGTTGGAGCCGTGAGCTCGAGGAGACCGGCACCCTGGCCGATGCCGGCGCACGCATCGGCATCCTCGAGCGCTTCTTGGTGCTGACGCTCGCCCTGCTCGAACAGATGACCGCGGTGGGTTTTCTGCTCGCGGCGAAGTCGGTGCTGCGTTTCGGCGACCTGCGCGAATCGCAGGACCGCAAACTGACCGAGTATGTCTTGCTCGGCACCCTACTCAGCGTATCCTCGACCCTAATACTGGGGCTGATCATCCGTACCTGGCTGCTGGGGAACTGAGGAAGCGATGAAAAGGCGACACATCACACGGCGGTTGTCGTTGGCACTGGTTGGCATGGTCACCTTGCTGCTGACCGCCTGCGCCGGACAGTTCGAGCCTCGCGGCGGCTATGTGGTGGACCATCGTCACCAGGCGTCGTCGCATAACAGCCGCATCCGTCATCTGGTGATTCACTACACCTCGAGCGACGAGGCCGTCTCGCTACGTGCGCTGACCGGCCCCAGCGTCAGCTCCCACTATCTGGTGCCGCTGCCGCCCCGGCAATTGCGCGGCGACCCGCTGGTCTACCAGCTCGTCGACGAGTCGCGGCGCGCCTGGCATGCCGGCGCCAGCGCCTGGAAGCAGCGCACCAATATCAATGACACATCGATCGGTATCGAGATCGTCAACCTCGGCCCGCTAGGCACCCGCGAGGAGATTCCCGGCGACCAACTGCAGGTCTGGGCCAGCTATCCGCCACGCCAGATCGATGCCGTGATCGCCCTGGCCGGCGATATCGTCGAGCGCTACGACATCCATCCCACCAATGTCGTCGCCCACTCCGATATCGCCCCGACGCGCAAGGTCGACCCGGGCCCACGCTTCCCCTGGCAGCAGCTATACGAAGCAGGCATCGGCGCCTGGCCACAGGCCGATACGATAGAGCGCTATCATCAGCGCTTTACCGCACAACCGCCCACACTTGATGAATTTCAGCGGGCGCTCAAGGCTTATGGCTACCCCATCGAAACGAGCGGCGAGTACGATCGCCAGACCCATGCCGTACTGCGCGCCTTCCAGCTCCACTTCCGTCCCGCCGACTATCGTGGCCTGCCCGATGCCGAGAGTGCCGCAATCCTCTGGTCACTGCTCGAGCGCTACCATCCCGAGCTGCTGCCAATCCGGGAGTCGCGCTGACGAGGGCACTCAACCATTGCGAAACAGGAAGCTGTAGGCGTTGAGCGCGGGTACGCCACCCAGGTGGGCGTAGAGCACCCGAGATCCTGCAGGGAACTCGCCGTTACGCACCATGTCGATCATGCCATGCATCGACTTGCCCTCGTAGACCGGGTCGGTCAGCACACCCTCGAGACGCGCGCAGAGCCGAATGGCCTCCAGGGTACCCTCGTTGGGCAGCCCATATTCGGGATAGGCGTAGCGGGTATCGAGCACCACGTCGTCATCCTCGATGGCACATTCGAGATCGACCAGGTCCGCCGTATGGCGCGCTATGCGCAGGATCTGCTCGCGCGTCTGCTCGGGTTTCGCGGAGGCGTCGATACCGATCACCCGTTGCGCCCTGCCCTCCTCGGCGAAACCGACCACCATGCCCGCCTGGGTGCTGCCCGTCACCGAACAGACCACGATATAGTCAAACGTGAAGCCCAGCTCCGCCTCCTGCTGGCGCACCTCCTCGGCAAATCCGACGAACCCGAGGCCACCGTAGCGGTGCTCGGAGCAGCCCGCCGGAATCGGAAATGGTTTGCCGCCCCGCGCGCGCACGTCGGCAAGCGCCTTCTCCCAGCTTGGACGAATGCCGATGTCGAAGCCCGCCGCGTCGAGGCGCACGTCGGCACCCATGATTCGAGACATCTCGATATTGCCGACCCGGTCGTAGACGGCATCGGCGTAGTTCACCCAGTTCTCTTGAACCAGCACGCACTGCATGCCGAGATGCGCCGCCACGGCGGCTACCTGACGCGTCTGGTTGGACTGGATGCCGCCGATCGACACCAGTGTGTCGCAGCCCTGCTCCAGTGCCTCGGGAATCAGGTACTCGAGCTTGCGCGTCTTGTTGCCACCGAAGGCCAGGCCGCTGTTGCAATCCTCGCGCTTGGCGTAGAGCTCCACCTGACCACCGAGATGCTCGCTGAGCCGCTTGAGAGGGGTGATCGGTGACGGGCCGAAAGTCAGTGGATAGCGTTTGAAGCGTTGCAGGTTCATCGATGACTCCTTATGACATTGTTCTTGGCTGCGCCGAGAGCGGCACTCAAGTCAAATGATAAAGCATCGATATGAAATATAAATTGTGTTATTTATGCCTTTAAATACATTTAAAATAGTTAAAAACATCAATAAAGATCTTATGTTCGGAAATAATCGTAATGAGCAAAATAAAATTAGACAGTCATCACACCTCATCTTTCCTGGCGAGGGAGCTCGATCGTACCGACCGTGCCATCCTGCGTGAGCTGCAGCAGGATGCTTCCATCTCCAACGTGGCGCTGGCCGAAAGGGTGAGCCTCAGTCCGCCGGCCTGTCTGCGACGCGTCGAGCGCCTCAAGCAGGCGGGACTGATCAAGGGAATCGTGGCACTGCTCGATGGGGAGGCGCTGGAGGTAGGCATGGTGGTGCTGATCGGTGTGGTGCTCGACCGTTCTACCCCGCAATCCTTCGCCGACTTCGAGGCGGCGGCTCAGAAGGTCTCGGGGTGCATGGAGTGCCATGTGGTCACCGGTGAGTTCGACTACTTCATGCTGGTGCGCACCCGCGACAACCAGAGCTTCAACCGTCTGCATGCAGAACAGCTGCTCTACTTGCCTGGGGTTCGGCAGATTCGCTCCTTCATGGGGCTGCGCCAGGTGGTGTCGACGACCTGCATTCCGCTGTGATGGTTCGAAACAGGGCGTCACGCTTGCAAGAGGGCTTGGCCATATCACGCGCTAGTACTCACTGCCCGCCGTGCCGGCCGCGGGGCGGGTGGCGAGCCGCTCCGATTCGGGTATCACATCCACCTCGACCTGCAGGGAGTGCTCACCGCCGCCATTCATGACCCCCTTGAGCGGTGCCACGTCGGCATAGTCGCGGCCCCAGCCGATCACCAGATGACGCTCGCCGGGAAGATTGCCATTGGTCGGGTCGATATCCAGCCACCCCCATCCGGGCAGGAAGACCGAGCACCAGGCGTGAGAGGCATCGGCACCGATCAGTCGCGGTTGTCCCGCCGGCGGCTGGGTTTCGAGATAACCGCTGACATAGCGGGCCGCCAGGCCAATCGAGCGCAGGCAGCCGATTGCCAGGTGGGCGAAGTCCTGACATACCCCGCGCCGCTCGGCGAGCACCTCGGTCAATGGCGTGGCCAGAGTGGTGAACGCTGGATCGTAGACGAACTCTTCGAAGATGCGCCGATTGAGTTCCTGCACTGCCTCGAGCAGCGACCTGCCCGGCGTGAAGCTCTCGGCGGCATAAGCGGCGAGTTCGGCATTGCGCTTGACGAACGGCGAGTCGAGCCGGAACTGCCTCGCTTCAAGCGCTTCGGCGTAGCAGCGCTTGTCCAGCGCCTTATGGCATATCTCCCACGTAGGCATCTTGCCCGGCAGTGCCGGGCGCGGCAGTGACTGGAACCGGGTGCGTACGGTGACCTCGAATTCGCGATGGATCTCCTGAATGGCGAAGTAGAGCACCCGATTGCCGAAAAAGTCACGGTGCTCGGCCTGTACCGCCGGCGCCGGGTTGATCGCGAGTTGCGACGCCTCGCAGCACTGCCAGTCCAGCTGGCGCGGCAACAGCCGCGCCTCGCTGTGGCACAGGGTGACCGGCGCGCTGTAGCGATAACGGGTCGTATGGCGGACGTCGTAGATCACGGTTGCACCTGCATCTTGAGCAGTTGGTGCGGACTCTCGGAATGACTCAGGTGGCTATGACTGATCGCATCCGAAAGCGTCGAGAGCGGTACGATCAAGGCATCGATCAGCGCCTCGAGCGCCTGGTGGGCCTGCTCGGAGCGATCCAGCTCGCTGAGACTGGCGATATCGGCCAGGTGCAACGTCGAGGTGGCACGGATGATCAGGCGCGTCTCCACGCTACGGTAGGGCGTTCCTTCCGGCTGCGGCAGACGCTCGATCTGCCGACCCAGACGCTTGAGCATGTAGCCCACCGAGCGCGGATTGCCCTCGTCGAACAGCAGCAGGTCGAGGATCGCCGTGGGGTGCAGCTCGCCGCGGTAACGGCGCCGGTAGGCAGTGAAGTTGTCGGTGGTCGCCAGCACCACCTCCCACAGCGGCACTCCTGGGGTGCGCGCCGTGATCAAGGCCAGTCTGAGCAGCGCCAGCAGCGACAGGATGCGCTCGATGAAGCGGCCGATATCCATGAAGCGCCAGCCGTAGTGGTGCGGCATGGTCTCGTTGCACAGCCCGAAGAAGGCGGCGAGCTGTGAAATGACATCCTCGCTGGCGCGCCGCCCGGCACCCACGGCGGGCATCTGCTCGAAACTGGCGATGCGCTGGCGAAGCTGGTTCAGAGTTCGCCAGGAGTCATCGCCCAGGTGATCGCGTACCGCGCGGGCATTACGCAGCATGTGCTGGAAGATCGTCGGCAGACCCAGTGTCGACTCCACGTCGAAGAGACTAAGCAGATGGGCGCGCTGCGTGGCGAAGCGCTCCCGCGGAGAGCCCTCCGCAGCAGGCGGCTGCATCTCGAGGACTACGAACAGATCAGCCAGGATGCTATCGGTCAGTCCCTCCTGGTCGTACTCGAGCAGGTGCAACAGCGCCTCGCGCAGCAACCGCGTCCGGGCATCCAGCCGCTCACCATAGCGGCCTACCCAGAATAGGCTGTCGGCCACCCGGCTCGGCATGTCATCGCCATCACGGGTGGTCACGATCGGCCCGGTGGCCTGGCGCAACTGGCTGATGTGCGGCTGCGGCGCGCTGGCCATCACCCACACGTCCTTGACCACCTCGCTCTGCAGCGACGGCGTGCCCGGCGCGCCGACCCAGGCAAGCCCGCCAGGCATCACACGATAGGGGGCACGACCGGCGGGCTCCTCGCCTTCAGGATCGAGGGTGGTGAAACAGCGCAGATTGAGTGGCTGCGGCACGAGGCGGCGCAACTCCGCGTCGAACACCGGCGTCGTCGAGGGCGTCACTGGACGTTCAGCAACAAAACGTGAAGGGGTGGCTTGAATGCGCTGGCGCAGCGCAGCGGCTTGCGCCGATGCCAGCTCACGCGGCGAGATGGCCAGGGCGCCAGGCTCGGTCTCGCGAAAATCGAGTTCGTCGAAATCTGCAAGGGCCCACTCGAGAGCGCTCGGCTCGCCACACCAGCCGCTTTCCGGTCCGGCCAGGCGTAGCGGCTCGTCAAGCAGGTGCTGGCAGAGGGTGGACAGGTAAGGCGCAAGGCCGGGATGTTCGAGAACGCCGACCCCCAGGGCATTGGACATCGCCACCCCACCGCTGCGCACCGCCTGCAACAGCCCCGGCACGCCCAGGCTGGAGTCGCCTCGCAACTCCAGCGGGTCGCACCAGCGGTCGTCGAGCTGGCGCAGGATCACGTCCACCGGTTTGAGGCCGCCCAGGGTGCGAATCCATACCTGGGCGTCGCGCACCACCAGATCGAGCCCCTCGACCAGCGAGACATTGAGGTAGTTGGCGAGGTAGGCGTGCTCGAAATAGCGCGGGCTGCCGGGGCCCGGTGTCAGCAGCACCAGCGTTGGGTGCTCTCGATGATGCCGGGCCTGAGCGACCAAGGTACGGTGATCAGCCTCGTGGAAGCCGGCCAGGCGCCGCAACGGAGCATCGCGATACACCTCGGGCATGGCCCGCGCCAACAGGATACGGTTTTCCAGGGCGAAGCCGGTACCCGACGGTGCCTGCAGACGATCCGTCATTACCCGCCACTCGCCCTTGGCGTCGCGCACCAGATCGATACCGTGAAAGATCAGCCCCGCACGTCCATTGGCCAGCGTCTGATCGCAGGCGAGCAGAAAGCCACTGTGCTCGAGAATCAGCTCGGGCGGCAACAGGCCCTCCTCCAGCAGCCGCCGCGGCCCGTAGAGATCGGTCAGGATCGCCGACAGCAATCGGCTACGCTGCTCAAGCCCGGCTTCTAGGCGCTGCCACTCCTCCATGCCCACCACCAGCGGCAGCGGGTCGATCCGCCAGCCACGTCCCAGGGTGTCGCCATGCATGTTGAAGGTAACGCCATTGTCGTAGAGCAGCCGCTGCACCTCCTCGGCGCGAGCGATCAGGCCGTCGCGGCCAAGATTGCCAAGCGACGCCAGCACCGACTCCCAGCCCGGCCGCAAGCGGCCATCGGCGGCGAGCATGGCATCGAAGCCCGCTCCGCCGCCGTAGCCTTGCAGCAGCACGCGTACTTCAGGCGTAAGTAGGGAGTCGTGTGTCAGCATGGGCAACGTCTTGTCAGCATTGGCCGCAGGTAGGCGTGGTGCTCTGCATTATCGGCCATCGGGCCGTATCATATCATCTGATTAACGCCACCCGGCGGGGCCTATTCTCGATGCAGCCCCCTCTGGCTGGCGTGACTGACGCTCAGGGCTGCCAGCGCAGGTCGAGGGTAGCCGGCAGCTCGAGACTCGGCTCCTCGGGCGGCGCCTCTCGCGGCCCCTGAGAGTGGCCTGCGGTCCAGAAGCGTGCCAGGCGTCGCGCTTCCGCCTCGTTGGCATTGACCGGAAAACTCTCATAGTTGCGCCCCGCCGGGTGCGACACATGATAGGTGCAGCCCCCCACCGAGCGGCCATTCCAGGTATCGATCACATCGAAGACCAGCGGGGCATGGACCGGGATGCGCGGGTGCAGCGCCGAGGGTGGCTGCCAGGCCCGGTAGCGTACGCCCGCGACCCCCTCGCCGGCGCGCCCGCCGGTAACCTTGAGCGGCACGCGGCGGCCATTGCAGGCCACCACGAAGCGATCGCCATGCAGACCCTCGACCTTGACCTGCAGGCGCTCAACCGACGAGTCGACGTAGCGCGCCGTACCGCTGCCGGTGGCCTCCTCGCCAAGAACATGCCACGGCTCGATGGCCTGACGCAGCTCCAGACGCAGCTGCGGCGTCTCGAGGCGACCTTGCACCGGGAAGCGGAACTCCAGAAACGGTGCGAACCACTGCAGGTCGAAGTCGAAGCCGTGAGCCTTCAGATCCTCGATCACCTCGCCCAGGTCGCTCCACAGATAGTGAGGCAGCATCCAGCGGTCGTGCAACGTGGTGCCCCAGCGCACCGGACGCTTGCGGTATGGCGCCTGCCAGCAGCGCGCCACCAGGGCACGGATCAGCAGCATCTGGATCAGGCTCATGCGCGGGTGCGGCGGCATCTCGAAACCGCGCAACTCGAGCAGTCCCAGCCGCCCGCTTTCGCTGTCCGGCGAGTAGAGCTTGTCGATGCAGAATTCGGCACGATGGGTATTGCCGGTGATGTCGGTAAGCAGATGACGCAGCAGCCGATCGACCAGCCACGGCTGGGCGACCTCTCCGTGCGGCATCTGCTGCAGGGCGATCTCGAGCTCGTAGAGCGACTCGTGACGCGCCTCATCGACCCGCGGCGCCTGGCTGGTGGGACCGATGAACATGCCCGAAAAAAGATACGACAGGCTCGGGTGGTGCTGCCAGAACGTGACCAGGCTGGCGAGCAGGTCGGGGCGACGCAGGAAGGGGGAGTCCTCGGGGGTGGCGCCGCCCAGGGTGACGTGGTTGCCGCCGCCGGTTCCGGTATGACGGCCATCGAGCATGAACTTTTCCGTCCCCAGGCGCGTCTGCCGCGCCTCCTCGTAGAGGATGGTGGTGTTCTCGACCAGCGCCGGCCAATCTGCCGCCGGCATGATGTTGACCTCGATCACCCCGGGGTCGGGAGTGATCAGGAACTTCTCGAGGCGAGGATCGGCGGGCGGTGGATAACCTTCGATGGCCACCGGCATGCGCAGTTGCGACGCGGTGTTCTCGATGGTCGCAATGAGATCCATGTAGTGCGAAAGCCGCGTCAGCGGCGGCAGGAACACGAATAGCCGCCCTTCGCGCGCCTCGACGCACAGGCTGGTGTGGATTACCTCGTCATGGCTGTCCTGCTCGGCGTTCGGCTGCTCCTGCACGTTCTGCCCGGGCGAGAGATGGTGCAGGCCATGGGCCTCCTCGCCAAGGGCGGTCTGCATTTCGCTGTAGCGTCGCGCCACCTCGCCATGCACATCGCCCAACGCCGCACGAGGCGCGAACAGCGATTCGGGGATCACCGGCTCGGACCGCTCGATCCAGGGCAGCGCCGCCAGCGGCAGGCGCAGCCCCATCGGCGAGTCACCGGGAACCAGATAGAGATGTTCACGCTTGAGCGGCCAGGCCCCGCTCTCCCAGCGGTGCTCGCGACCTCTGGCATGTCGTAGCGGCAGCGCATAGCCCACCACCGCGCCTAGGCCGCGCTCCAGCAGCTGCGCCAGGCGGCGCCGCTCGGCATCGTCGTTCAGATCGGCCTTACGCGGGTCGACGTTGGCCGGCAGAGTGCCCTCGCGCCACAGGTAGTAGTAGGCATCCTCGTAGGCCGGCACCAGATGGCCGGCATCGACACCGAGGCGCCTAACCAACGCCTCGGAGAACTGCAGCGCCTCACGCTCGCCATGGCCGGGGGCGTTGCGATCGTCGGCGAGCCAGCGTCCCTCGCGCCACAGCGGCACGCCATCCTTGCGCCAGTAGCAGGCCAGTGCCCAGCGCGGTAGCGGCTCGCCGGGATACCATTTGCCCTGCTGATACTGCAGCACCCCGCCTGGCGCGAAGTGGCCGCGCAAGCGCTCAAGCAATTCTCCGGCCAGCTTGCGCTTGGTGGAGCCGAGGGCTGCAACCGTCCATTCGGCACCATCCATGTCGTCGATGGAGACGAAGGTCGGCTCGCCGCCCAGCGTCAAGCGCACATCTCCTGCCGCCAGCACTTGATCGACCTGGAGGCCGAGGACGTCGATCGCGGCCCATTGGGCGTCGCTATAGGGTTGCGTGACACGGGGCGTCTCGTGAATGCGCGTCACCTGCATCTCGACATCGAACTGCACCTCGCACTTCTCTGACGTGCCCGTGATCGGCGCGGCACTTCCCGGCGACGGCGTGGCTGCCAGCGGGATATGCCCTTCGCCGGCCAGCATGCCGGAGGTCGGATCAAGGCCGATCCAACCGGCACCCGGCAGGTAGACTTCGGTCCAGGCGTGCAGATCGGTGAAGTCATTTTCCGGCCCCGAGGGGCCATCCAGTGCCTTCACATCCGGTGCCAGCTGAATCAGATAGCCGGAGACGAAGCGCGAGGCCAGCCCCAGGTGGCGCAGGATCTGCACCAGCAGCCAGGCACTGTCGCGGCACGAGCCTCTGGCGTTGGCAAGCGTCTCCTCGCAGCTCTGCACGCCGGCCTCCATGCGTACCAGGTAGGCGATGTCTCGCTGCAGCCGCTGATTTAACTCAACCAGAAAACTCACCGTCGGGACGGGGTCGCGCGTTACCTCGGCAAGCCAGCCCTGCAGCAGCGCCCCCTGTTCGTGTACCTCGAGGTAGGGCTGCAGCTCCTTGCGCAGCGAATCCGAATAGACAAATGGGAACTGCTCCGCCTCCTCCTCGATGAAGAAATCGAAGGGGTTGATCACCGTCATCGGCGCGATGACCTCGACCTCGACCTCGAGCTGGGAGAGCTTTTCCGGGAACACCACCCGGGCGATGAAGTTGCCGAACGGGTCCTGCTGCCAGTTGAGGAAGTGCGGCCCACCCGACACCTTGAGCGAGTAGGCGTCGATGGTGGTGCGGCTGTGCGGCGCCGGGCGCAGCCGTATCATGTGCGGCGACAGGCCGACGGGGCGGTCGAAGCGATAGGAGGTACGGTGCTTCAAGGCGACGCGTATGGTCATAGGGGCCTCGGTGGCATGCTTTGATCACCGGCAAGCCTTGCCGGCACCCGATTCTCGTGGCAACCCGATCGCACCAGTCGCGCAAGGAGACTCATCACGAGGCAAGTATCGTTCCATTTTCGTCAGCCGACAGTCTTTTTTACCGGCTTGGACGCTCAGGGCTCACTCGCGCCGCTCGTCTATCGCGCCGATTTGCACCATACCATCTCGCTACTTCTTGCCATCTCAGCGGCATGCACCACGCAGGGGCAGGCGATAGCGAATCAGTGCCGTGTCAAGGTGAGCTTGCCTGGCAATTTGTGTCCAGTGAGTGGCAAGCGCGCCCTATCGCGGGGTTCTGGTACAGCGCTTGCACAGTAGATGGTTGCAAATCGAAAACTTTGGTTACCGACGGTGAGCAGCCACGCTCCATCCTGACTATGCTCAATCAAGACGAGTCCGGCCCGAGCCGGTCACAGGGAGACGCCGATGCGCCAGGTGGATTGGAAGCAGTATCGCTGCGATGACTTTTACGACGAGCTGATGGTGTCACCTGGCATACCGCGGGATGCCGCCAGGATGTTGTGCGAAGTGCTGGCGGGATTCGACTCGGAGGAGCTCGCCGAGCGCAAGACGGCGGCAGAGATCGCTATCCGCACCATGGGCATTACCTTCACTGTCTACTCCGAGGGCAGCATGATCGACCGCGCCTGGCCCTTCGATATCGTGCCGAGGATCATTCCCGCCAGCGAGTGGCGGCGAACCGAGGCAGGGCTCAAGCAGCGCGTCGAGGCACTCAATCTGTTCATCGACGACCTCTACCACGATCAGAAGGTGGTGAAGGATGGCGTGCTGCCCGCCGAGGTATTGGCGCAGTCGGTCAATTTCCGCCCCCAGTGCGTGGGTATTTCTCCTCCCCACCGCATATGGGCGCATGTCTGCGGCTCCGACCTGGTGCGCGACAAGGATGGCACCCTCTATGTGCTCGAGGACAACCTGCGCATTCCCTCCGGCGTCTCCTACATGCTCGAGAATCGCAACGTCACCAAGCGCGTGCTGCCCGAGCTGTTCGCCACCGGACGCATCCTGCCGGTGGACGACTACGTGCCGCACCTCTACGACATGCTAGCCAGCATGTCGCCACGCTCCGGTGACGAGCCCAGGGTGGTATTGCTCACTCCCGGCATCTATAACTCCGCCTACTACGAGCATGCCTACCTCGCCCAGCAGATGGGTATCGAGCTGGTGCAGGGTCCCGACCTGATGGTGGACGACGACGATATCGTCTACATGCGCACCGTCGAGGGGCTGAGTCGTGTCGATGTCATCTACCGGCGCGTCGACGACCTGTTTCTCGACCCTGAAGCGTTCAACAAGGATTCGGTGCTCGGTGTTCCCGGCCTGATGCGCGCCTGGCGCAACGGCAAGGTGGCACTGGCCAATGCACCGGGCGCCGGAGTCGCCGACGACAAGGTGGTCTACGCCTTCGTCCCGGCACTGATCCGCTACTACCTCGACCAGGAGCCGCTGCTGCCCAACGTCCCCAGCCATCTGTGCATGTTCGAGGAGGACCGGCGTTACGTGCTCGATCACCTCGATGAGCTGGTGGTCAAGCCGGCCAACGAATCCGGCGGTTACGGCATGCTGATCGGACCACGCGCCACCCCCGCCGAGCGCGAGGAGTTTGCCGAACGCATCAAGGCGGACCCGCGCAACTACATGGCCCAACCCACCCTGGCGCTCTCCACTACGCCGACGCTCTGCGATGGAAGCCCCGAGCCACGGCATATCGATCTGCGCCCCTTCATTCTTTCCGGACCGGAGCCCCATGTGACCATGGGCGGGTTGACACGAGTGGCGCTGGTCAAGGGCTCGCTGGTGGTCAACTCCTCCCAGGGGGGAGGTAGCAAGGATACCTGGATCGTCGAGACCGAGGGGGAGTAAGGCCATGCTGTCGAGAGTCGCCGAGAACCTGTACTGGATGGCGCGCTATATCGAGCGCGCCGAGGATACCGCCCGCCTGATCAGCGTCAGCAGCCACCTACTGCTCGATCTGCCCCGCGAGGTATCGCTGGGCTGGTCGACGCTCATCGACATCACCGGCAGCGCCGAGATATACGACGGGCTGCACACCACCCGCGACGAACGCAACGTGCTGCACTTCCTATGTGCCGAGCGCAGCTACGGCGGTTCGATCCTCTCCGCGCTGGGCAATGCCCGCGAGAACCTGCGCACTACCCGCGACGTGGTGCCCCGCGAGATCTGGGAACAGATCAATCAGCTCTACATGACAATCAGCGAGCAAGCCGAGAGTGGGCTCAAGCCAAGGCGACGCGACGCCTTTCTCAAGAATGTGATCCGTGGTTGCCAGACGCTGACCGGTCTTATCGAGGGCACCATGAGCCACGATCTGGCGCGTACCTTCATCGAGATGGGCCGGCACCTGGAGCGCGCCGACATGACCACGCGCATTCTCGATGTACGCTCGGCCAACCTGCTGCCGAAGAATCCCGATGACCTGCTGCCCTTCGAGAATCTGCAGTGGATGAGCGTGCTCAAGTCGCTGACGGCCTATCAGATGTATCGCCAGAACGTTCGCGTACGGGTGCGCGGGCCCGACGTCCTGCGCTTTCTGCTGCAGGACCGCTACTTGCCGCGTTCGGTCTCCCGCGGCCTGCAGGAGCTCGCCTGGGAGCTGGAAACCCTGCCCCACCACGACCGCGCCCTGGCCACCGCCACCCTGGTGCGCGCCGAGGTCGCCGAGGCCGATATACAAGCCCTGGCCAACTCTCCGGATGAGCTGCACCGCTTCATCGACGAACTGCAGATCGGTTTCAGTCGCTTGCACGATGTCATTGCGGCAAGCTACTTCCCCCATCTGGAGGAGTCGCCATTGCCGCACCAGATCCAGGCACACCAGAACGAGAATGAGGAGGATGACTGAGCCAAGGCCTCAAGAACGGCGTGACGAACGCTGGCGCGTCACCAGCGTGTCGATATAGGCAAGCTTGTCGCGGATTGGCGGCGTGATCACTTCGGGCACCAGGTCGAGCAGCCCCATCTCACGGTTCATCTCGTTCATGGCAAGCCCCACCTGCTGGAACGCGAACAGCATGCCGTCGAGGCTGGTGTCGTAGCGAATGCGTGCAAGCCCCATGTCGCGGGCGGTATCGAGTACGGCGACGATATCGAGGTAGAAGGCGAAGGTCTCGGCGAAATCCTCCCAAGGGTGCATGGTGGCGTAGGCGGAGACATGCCGCTCAGCCCAGTCCTCGGGCGCTCCCTGCGCATAGTAGTGCTCGATGGCCTCGGCATAGCTCGGGTTGTCATGATCGCCGAACACCTTGAGGCAAGCCGCTTCATCGCGCCCCTTGACCAGCACATCCCAGTAGTAGTGGCCGATCTCATGGCGGAAATGGCCGATCAACGTGCGGTGCGACTCGTTCATGTCGACGCGCAGGCGCTCCCGCTCGGCGTCGTCGGCCTCCTTGAGGTTGATCGTGATATGCCCGTTGGCATGGCCAGTATAGACCGTGTTCCGGCCCACCGGTCGCCATAGCCCGGCATCGGGGAGCGAATCGGCCATGAACGAGAAGTAGAGTGGCGGCTCGACCCCCTCCCCCTCGATACCGCGAGGAAGCTCAATCAGGTCGAGCAGATAGATCAAGCGACGCTTGGCGCTCTCCAGCACCGCCCAGCGCTCGCGGTGCCCCTCGATGGAGAGGTCGGGAATCACCTTGTTGTGGCGACAGCAGTCGCACAGCAGATCGGCTTCGTGCTTACCGTTCATCTCCACCATGCGATTGCATACGTCTTCCACCGCATAGTTATGGCACTTCAGAAGTTCCGCGCCGCATGTCTTCTCGGCGCAGCGGTAGCCCCCCTTGGGCAGGGGTATCAGTGCCACGATGCGCTTGCAGGCCGGACACCAGCCCACTTCGGACTCACAGGCCAGGCACAGCGTATTGTCGAAGAAAAGCAGATTGTCGCAACGACACTGATAGGTATGCATACTATGCCCTCCTGGCAATCACCCAGCTTCTGCGCTCCTAGCATGGCCGAAACCGCCTTGCGTGGCGAGCATCCGAAGCAGCCCTTTTGCCGCTGGCCAGGCTTGACCGTACAATGCCGAGCTAGTCAACACTTTCATCATTCGAAGGAACCGCCGGTCCCATGCGTGCCAGCCAACTACTGCTCTCCACCCTCAAGGAAACGCCCGCCGATGCCGAGGTGATCAGCCATCAGCTGATGCTGCGCGCGGGGATGATTCGCCGCCTGACGTCGGGCCTCTACACCTGGCTGCCGATCGGCCTGCGTACATTGCGCAAGGTAGAGCGCATCGTGCGCGAGGAGATGGATCGCGCCGGCGCCCAGGAGGTGTTGATGCCGGCAGTGCAGCCTGCCGAGCTGTGGCAGGAGTCGGGCCGCTGGGAGCAGTATGGCCCGGAGCTGCTGCGCATCAAGGATCGCCATACGCGAGACTACTGCGTTGGCCCGACTCATGAGGAGGTGATCACCGACCTGGTCCGCCGCGAGATCGCAAGCTACAAGCAGTTACCGGCCAACTTCTATCAGATTCAGACCAAATTCCGCGATGAGATCCGTCCGCGTTTCGGGGTGATGCGCTCGCGCGAGTTCATCATGAAGGATGCCTACTCGTTCCATATCGACGAAGCGTCGCTGCTCGACACCTACCAGGCGGTGTATGACGCCTACGTGCGCATCTTCACCCGATTGGGGCTCGACTTCCGCCCGGTGCTGGCCGACAACGGCTCGATCGGCGGCACCGGCTCGCACGAGTTCCACGTGCTGGCCGACTCCGGCGAGGACGATATCGTCTTCTCCACCGAGTCCGACTACGCCGCCAACATCGAGAAGGCCGAAGCGCTGCCGGCGCCGCTCGGCACGAACCCCGAACGTGCCGCTCCGAGCGAGGAGCTGCGCCTGGTCGACACCCCCGATGCCAAGACCATCGCCGCACTGGTCGAACAGCATGGCCTACCCATCGAGAAGACCATCAAGACGCTGATGGTGCATGCCGCCCAGGGTGGGTTGGTCGCCCTGCTGATCCGTGGCGACCACGAGCTCAACGGGATCAAGGCCGAGAACCTGCCCGAAGTGGCGGCACCGCTGACCATGGCAAGCGAGGAGGAGATCCGCGCGGCAGTGGGTGCCGGCCCAGGCTCGCTGGGACCAGTGAATCTCGATATGCCAATCGTCGTCGATCGCAGCGTGGCACTGATGAGCGACTTCGGCGCCGGTGCCAACATTGACGGCAAGCACTACTTCGGTATCAACTGGGAGCGCGACGTCGCCCTGCCCCAGGTCGCCGACCTGCGCAACGTGGTCGAGGGCGATCCCTCACCGGACGGCAAGGGCACGCTTGCGATCAAGCGCGGCATCGAGGTGGGTCATGTGTTCCAACTCGGCCGCAAGTACTCCGAGTCGATGAACGCCACCGTACTCGACGAGAACGGCAAGACAACCCACCCGTGGATGGGCTGCTACGGTATCGGCGTGACCCGCGTGGTCGCCTCGGCCATCGAGCAGAATCACGATGACGCTGGGATCATCTGGCCGGATGCCATCGCCCCCTTCGAGGTGATGCTGGTGCCGATGAATGCCCACAAGTCCGTGCGCGTGCGCGAGACTAGCGAGCGCCTCTATGCCGAGCTGAGCGCCGCGGGGCTCGATGTGCTGCTCGACGACCGTGACACCCGCCCGGGCGTCAAGTTCGCCGACCAGGAGCTGATCGGCATTCCGCACCGCCTGGTGATCGGCGATCGCAGCCTCGACAACGGCGAACTCGAGTACAAGGGGCGGCGCGACAGCGAGGCGACCATGGTCCCTGCCGACAGCATTGTCGACTTCCTACTTGAGAAGGTCGCCCGCTAAGCGCCTGGCGGCCCCCTGCTTGGTGGCCGTCCTGCTCGGTGGCGCTCTGCTTGGGGGATGGCATGGCCCGGCGCTGGCCGAGAGTCGCCATTCGGTCACTCCAGCGCTGCGCAACACCTTGGAGAGCGTGCTCTCCGAGGCGCCCAGCCCGGAGCAGATCTGGGCCTCGCGGCAGTGGATCGACAGCATGGAGCCGCGCCTGGCGCGCTTCGTCTCCGATCCCGAGCTGCGCCTGCTGCTAGTGCAGCGCATCTATCAGGAAGCGCGGCTTGCCGGGCTGGCGCCGGAGATCGTGCTGGCGGTGATTCAAGTGGAGAGCGCCTTCAAGCCCGAGGCGATCTCCTCCGCCGGAGCGGTGGGGCTGATGCAGATCATGCCGTTCTGGATCGCCGAACTGGGGCGCTCCGCCGATGATCTGCGCGACCCGCTGCTCAACCTGCGCTATGGCTGCACCATCCTTGCCCATTACCTGGAGGTCGAGCGAGGCGATCTGACCCGGGCGCTGGCGCGCTACAATGGCAGTCGCGGCCAGACCTGGTATCCGGAGCGGGTAATGCGTGCCTGGCGCCAGCACTGGTGGTTTGCGCATTGAGTGAGGCAAGCCTTACCGAGCCTTGCGACGGCCATGCAGGAGATGTCCGGCGAGCGGTGCAAGAAGCAACGCCGGAGCCAACAGCGTGAAGCCGATACGCTCCTCATAGCGTGTCGAGAAGAGACTCTGCTCGATTGCCACGAGGGTACTTGCCAAGCCAATAGCCACCGCCACGATCAGCAGCACGAACCAGAGAGAGTGGCACTTTCTTAGCCCCTCGCCTCCTTGGCGCAGATACGCCAATGCCAAGCGCCAGGCCGCCGCGATACCGATGAGCTTGAACAGCATGCCAATGTCGAAAACGATGAGTATCGGCCGTGGGTCGGGTATCGGATAAGCCACATACGTGAGCGGCACCAGCAGCCCCATGAGCAGCGTCAAGGGCAGCAACAGCAGCAGAATTTCGGCGATCATTATCCACCTTGCGCGTGCTTTGCTCATCCCGCCTCCCCCTGTGCCAGAAACGCGCGAGTCGCATCGGCCAGTTGCCTCGGTGCAGTAAAGACCAGAGTATGCGCCACGTCGGGGATGACCAGCAGCTCGCCGCGAGGCAGCCGGCTTGCCATCATTTCGCTGAAGGCCTGATGTGTGATTGGATCGAACTCGCCGCGTATCACTAGAGCAGGAGCCTCTATCGTCGGCAGTTTTTCCTCGATGGGGTCGGTCACCTGAAAGATATAGGAGCGAATCATGCGCCACAGCCCTGCCTTGCGATAATCATCGATGGTGACGTCGCCAAGCATCTCCGGGTTGTAGGGTTCGTTTTGGCGCCAGCGGACGAACTGCCAGAAAGTGGAGCGTTCGTCGGGCGGCGTGGTCGGCCCCTGAAGCAGCAAGCGGTCGACGAACTGCGGATAGCGCGAAGCGATCTCGATGATGACCTGGCAACCAAACGAGTTGCCCAGAAACGAGGCGCGTGGAAGGTCGATCGCCTCCATCCAGGCCACTATCCAGTCGGCCATCTGGGCAATATCGAGCACTTCACCGGGGTCGTCGCTATCGCCGTAGCCGGGGATGTCGGGTACGAAGACATGGAAATCATTCGTCAACTCGCGGGCGGTGGGGATCATGTACTGGCTCGAGAGCCCCGATCCGTGCATGAGGATGAGGGGGGCGGCTTCGTCCGGCGCCGTATCGACCGACACCAATGCATGCATTGTGATGCCATCGACCTGAGTAAAAAGCGACTGCAACGGCCCGCGGTCCATCCACTCCGATTGGGGCGGAAGTTCCGGGGCCAGTGCCTCGCCATTGTCGTCATTACACCCCGTCAGCAGTAGTGCCGTGCCGCCAAGGCCGGCCAGGCGAAGAAATTCACGACGATTCATATGTCCCCGCTATGCATGGCTCTCGCTTCCTTCCTGGATCGTATGAGTTCCTCTTCATAGTAGGTAGCATACCCTGCGCTTCGCCAATGTTCAGGCATAAAAAAGCCGGCCCAATTGGGCCGGCGACAGGGGGCACAGCCCCCTCCCCTGACGACGCGTTTCGCTAGTCCTGCCGCTCTCCGTGACGCTTGTGATCGAGCATGACGAAGCCGATCCAGCCGCCCATGAAAGCGAGCATGAGACCAACGGTGACCAACCCGAAGATGACGGCAGTATCCCAGTACATGTTGTGTCCTCCCGTTGCGTTGCGATGAGGCCACTGTAGCGGTAATGGAGGAATAAAATCTGACCTGGGTCAACTTGGCACTCGGCCAGGTGCCGCCTCTCGGCCGAACTTGATCTGGGTCAGATTAACGCTGCAATTGCGCCGTTCACCGCCTCACAGGAGCTTGCGATCCTCGACCTGGGTGTGGTCGACATCGGCCGGCAACGGGTGCCCCTTGGCAAGCTCGGCCCGGGTAGCGTCGCGGATACTCAATACCTCGAGCTGGTAGCTGAGACACTCCCCCGCCAGAGGATGGTTGGTATCGATCTTGACCTGCTCTACGCCGACCTCGAGCACGGTGACGATCTGCGGGCCATCATCGCCCTGGGTCTGAAAGCGCATGCCGGCACTCAAATCGTCGATGGGGAAGGCGCTGCGGGAGACCTCCTGCACCAGCGCTTCGTCGCGCAGGCCATAGGCCTCGACGGGCATCAGCGTCACATTGAGCCTGGCCCCTTCGCCCTGCCCCTCCAGGGCACGTTCGAGCCCGGCAACGATATTGTGATGGCCATGCAGGTACTCCAGGGGCGTCTGACGAGTGCGCGAATCGTCAAGCACGGTCCCTGAGGCATCGCGCAGTACATAGTGTAGGCGGACCACCCGTTGCGGCGTTATGGTCATGGGAGTCGACTCCGTGACAGTGCGCCCATCCTGACGGCGGGCGTTATAAGTAAAGGATAGGGACGCTGCGGCCGCAGAAGGCTGCGGGCATCATGAGTGTCGGCGCAGCTGGGAGATGGGCATCTCCAGACGCTGCTGCTTGTGCAGCATGTTGAGCAGCACGATGGCGCGCTCCTCGCCCTTCTGCGCCTCGAAGACCGCCTGCAGATCGCGAAAGGGCCCTTCGACGATCTCGACGGGCTCGCCGGTGCGGAAGTAGACGTTGGCGACCGGCTCGTCGTCTCGTGCCGCCCGGGCATGTTGGCGCAGCGTCTCGATCAGCGAGTCGTCGACCGCCAGCGGTTCACCACCGAAGCCGACCAGCTTGAGTACGCCACGCGTCGAGCGAATTGGCCCCCAGTTGCTGGCCACGCGATCTAGGCGAATGAACATGTAGTAGGGAAACAGTGGCTCGGCGACCCAGACCAGCCGGTTGCGTCGCTTCTTCTGGACCTCCAGCAGGGGATGAAAGACCTCATAGCCCTGATTGGAGAGATGCTCGGTGGCGCGAAAGGACTCCCCCCCCTTGCACTGGATCGCATACCAGCGCGGCAGAGCGTCGGATGTCTCGTCATTCAGAAGGTCGTTTGGCTCTCCCTCGCTCATGGTACTCCCCGAATAGTGACGACGTTTGTCTGGCGCCCAATAAACGGCTCTGCAACAATCCCACGTGCTACGAGCCATAATAGCAAGGGACTGATTTCGCTAGCACGCTGATGACGCGAAACGGCTAGTCTATCATCTTGCCAAGCTGCTTCCGCCACATTCCTTTTCATGGAGTTCACCGATGTCCTTGCCCCATGCGCAGCGCAGCTGGCGTTCAGCCCTGGCAATCTACTTACGCGCGCCGGTCATCACCATGTTGCTGCTGGGCTTTTCCGCCGGTCTGCCATTCCTGCTGGTCTTCTCCACGCTCTCGGCCTGGCTACGTAGCGATGGCGTCGAGGTGGCGGCCATTGGCTTCTTCTCGTGGATTGGCATTCTCTACTCGATCAAGTTCTTCTGGGCACCGGTAGTGGACCGGCTGGCCCTGCCACTGTTGACCCGGACGCTGGGTCAGCGGCGCGGCTGGATGCTGTTTGCCCAGGCGATGATCGCCGCCGGCCTCATCGGGCTGGCAAGCCTCGACCCGCTACACAATCTGCCGTGGGTGGCGGCCTTCGCTCTGCTGGTCGCCTTCGGCTCCGCCACCCAGGACATCGCCATCGACGCCTTTCGCATCGAATCGGCGGACGACGACATCCAAGCGGCCATGGCCTCCACCTACATCATCGGCTATCGTGGCGGGTTGCTGGCCGCCGGGGCCGGTGCGCTCTATGTCGCCTCGATGGTCTCCTGGCAAGTGGCCTACCTGAGCATGGCGGCGCTGGTCGGCATCGGTGTGGTGACCGTACTGGTGCGTCCGGAACCCAAGCGCTCGTCGCTCACGGTGCAACTGATTCACGAACCCAGGGTGCGCGCCTTTCTTCGCGTCAGCCGTGGCAAGCCGCGAAACCTGAGGCGACTGGGGGCCTGGCTGATCGGTGCCATCGTCTGCCCGTTCACCGACTTCTTCAGTCGCCACCGGGCCAAGGCGCTGTGGCTGCTGTTGTTCATCGCGGTGTTCCGGATCAGCGACCTTGCGATGGCCTCGATGGCCAACCCACTCTATATCGACCTGGGCTTTTCGCTGGCCACCATCGCCAACGTGACCAACGTCTTCGGCATTGCGATGAGCATCAGTGGCGGGATACTTGGCGGCCTGCTAGTCGCGCGCTACGGCATCGGACCCATTCTGGTACTGGGGGCCGCTGCCGCCACGCTGACCAACCTGCTGTTCGCTGCCCTCGCCATGGCTGGCGCCAACTTGCCGATGCTGGTAATGGCCATCGTCGGCGACAACCTGGCCAACGGCCTGGCCAGCGCCGTATTCATCGCCTTCCTCTCGAGTCTGACCTCACGCGCCTACACCGCGACTCAGTACGCGCTGTTCTCTTCACTGATGACGCTGCCGGGCAAGTTCCTCAGCGGTTTCGGAGGGCTGGTGGTAGCGGGACAGGGGTATGCGACGTTCTTCGTGATCGCCACCGCGCTGGGACTGCCGGCGATACTGCTGGCACTGTGGATCAGTCGCGACCGCGAGCTGGTGCCACCGCCGCTTGCACGCGCCGCCTGAGTGTTGGAAATGAGCTTGCCGCCTATCAGCGATGAATGGCAAGCCACTCAAGGGCACCGCGGCTCTTGGCCCACTGATCGCGCATCAGCGTACGATACTGCCAGGCTTCGGCCCGGCTGCCCGTCTCCGGCAGTGTTTCGGCGGGAAGCGTGACCGGACGCGGATTGGCATCGCAGAGCATGGCGATGGCATGGACATTGAGCGCGGCCGCCTCGTTGAGTGCCGCAAGTGCCTCGTCATGCCGCTCCATGCGATAGAGTGCCAGCGCCTGACCCATCAGTACCCCCAGCAGGGGCGTCTCGGCAGCCTGGCGGCTCACCTCCAGCGCCCGCTCGTCCTGTCCCTCGCGCAGCAGCTGGTCGAGCACCAGTTCACGCAGTCCCAGGCTGTCCTGCTCATCCAGCACCAGTAGCCGTTCGGCAAGCTCCCGCGAGCGTTCGCGGGCGCCCCGCTCCATGCCCACCACCAAGGCAAGGCCGGTGCGCAGCAGCACGGCGTTGTCGGCGGCGTCCCAGGCGAAGGTGCCCTTGCCCATGCCGTCGAGTTGCGTCAGCCAGCGCTCCAGGCGTGCCGCCAGCGGCTCGAACAGGCTCGGGGCCATCCACGGCAGGCTGCCGAAGCGGCTAGTGAGGGCCAGCGTCAGCGCCTGCACCACCTTGGCGGAGTCGAGCCACTCGGGATGCGCGCAGAGCGCCACCAGCCATTCGCCGGCATGAGGCCAGGGGTCGGCCTCGAAGCCGAGCGCCGCCTCTTCGTCGACCAGCACCTGAAACTGCGCCTGCCAGCCGGCAAACAGCGTATCCTCGCGAGCGGTGGCATGATACTCGCGGCTGCCATCCTCGGCACGCCGGAAGTCGAGCAGCGGCGCGGTGGGCAGCGCCTCGAGCAGCGCCTGCAGTGCTGCCAGCGGTTCGGCGAGATCCTCCTCGGAGTGGACCATCTGCTCGGCCAGGGTCGCACCGGGATTGTCGGCGAGATCGGCCAGGAACTGCAGCTGCTCGGGTTCGAGATCGCCCTGACGTGTGAGCCTGCGAAACCAGAAACGAGCACGCTCTCCGGCCTCCTCGATATTACCCTCGTGGAGCAGCAACATCGCCTCGATATAAGCCAGCGTCGGTGAGTCGGGCAACGCCTGCTGGGCACGCACGAAGGTCTCGCGCGCGCTTGCCAGGTCATCGTTGTCCAGATGCATCAGGCACAGCCGCTCGAGCGCCAGGCCTCGCAGGAACAGTGGGCCATGCTCGAGAACGTCGTCGAGCAGCGCGGTGCGCTTGCGGTGGAAGCCACGCTCCTGATACAGATCGATCAGCAGTTCGAATGCCGGTTCGGCCTGCTCGGGGAGCTTCGACCAGTCGCCTGCGTCGAACAGCGCCTCGAGAATCTGCTGGGCACGGCCGCGCTGACCGCTCTCGGCGGCGATCAGCCCCGCCTCGAGCAGGGCTTGGGCGGGTGCCTGGCCACTGAGCAGCGCCGCCTTGAGGGTGTCGCCCTTCCACTCGCGCAGCGAGAGCATCCACATCAGATGCGCGGGTACCGCACCTGGCAAGCTGATCGCGCCGCAACACTGCTTGGTCTTGCGTCCCGAGTCACACCAGCAGGGCTCGTTGCGCCCTGGCCTAGCGAGCGGTTCGCAGGCGAACCCTGCACGCTCGAGCGGGGTTTGCGACCAAATTTCGGGGGCCAGGGCCTGGGCCATGGCCAGGTTGCCTCCCATGTGCGCCACGCCATGTCGGCGTGCCCAGGCCATGAACGACGGATAATGCTCATTGTCACGAATCGCCACCAAGGCTCCGGAAGCAAAGCCCAGCAGCTGTTCCACCCATACTGCCAGCATCGCAATCTCCGCCAGAAAATCGCGTCAGTCTAGCATGAGGGCATTGTCGGACTCACGAATCATTGCCCTGATCCTCAGCGCTGACGGGCCCACTCGAGCAGCGGCTGGCTTCTGGCGTGCATGTCGAGACGCGCCTCGAGGCGTACCAGATTCCAGTAGTGGCCATTGAGCGCCCGCGACAGCAACAGCGTATCGGCGGGGGGCTGCAAGCGGTCCATGGCCGACCAGACTCGAGGACTCAGCTCGCGCAGGCGGTGATGGACCCGCACGTCACCGAAATTCTGAGGCCCCGGCATGAACAGCGGTGCAATGGCCTGGGCAGATTCGCGATAGAGCGCCAGCGGTGCGCCCTCCCCCTGGCGTCCCCCCATCTTCAGCAGCGCCTCGTCCATGGCCATGGCATCCTGAGCCAGGGTCGCCTCGAGCAGAGTGAGCATCTGGACCAGACGCGCCTCGGGCACGGCGATCACCGCCCCCAGGTCGTAGATCACCAGCCGGCCCTGCTCATCGCAGGCGAAGTTGCCGGCGTGCGGGTCGGCGTGCAGCTCGCCATGGGTGAAAAGCTCCTCGGTCAGCCAGTCGGCGAGGTGCTCCGCCAGTGCTTGGCGCCGCTCCGGTGAGGCGGACTCCATGTCGCGCAGCGGCGTGCCGGGCTGATAGCGCATGGCGAGCACTCGCTCGCCGCTCAGTGCCGGCAGCGGTTCGGGTATCCTCAACCAGTCACAACCGCTATAGCGCTCGCGGTAACGCGTAAGCGCCGCGGCTTCGGCACGGTAGTCGAGCTCCCCCCTCAGGCTTTCGGCCAACTCCTCGAATAGCGCGTCCAGGCGCGCCTGGGGCAGCTTGAGCCAGCGCCCCAGACGCATGAGGCGCCGCACCTGAACCAGGTCGCTCTCCAGCACTTCGGCAAGCCCGGGATACTGCACCTTGAGCACCACGCGCTCCCCTTCAAGCGTCGTGGCACGGTGCACCTGGCCCATCGAGGCGCTGGCGAAGGGTGTCTGCTCGATGTCGGCGAAATGCCGGTCGAGCCGATCATACTCCTCCTCGAGCGTGGCACGGATACGCGGCCACGGCATCGGCTCGGCCTGACGCTGCAGACGCGCAAGCTCGCCTGCAAGCTCGGGCGGCAACAAGTCGTCCCATTGCGACATCATCTGTGCCAGCTTCATCGCCGGCCCCTTGAGCTCGGAGAGGCCATCGAAGAGCGCCATGCCCAGCGCCTGCCAGTCCGACTGGCCTCCCAGGCGGCTGCGCAGTACCGCACCCCCGGTTCGAGCACCCAGACCCAGCAGTCTTCGCGTTCTGCCCCGCTCACGCATGAGGTGACACTCCTGGTCAGATGAAATGTCAGATTACTATGGCAGCCGAGCGACGATACTGGAAGAATATCCATACCTGATAGCCCGAGGCTGCCATGCGCCTGATCATCGCCGAAAAACCCAGCCTGGCCCGCGCCATTGCCGATGCCTTGCCAGGCTCTCCAAAAAAAAGCGACGGCGCCATCACCGTCGGCGACACCACCGTGAGCTGGTGCATAGGCCATCTGCTTGAGCAGGCGCCACCGGACGCCTACGACCCACGCTACAAGCAGTGGCGCCTGGACCACCTGCCGATCCTGCCGGACCCGTGGCAACTGACGCCGCGTCCCAAGGCGCGTGGTCAGCTGGCGGTGATTCGCAAGCTGCTCAAGCAGGCAAGCCTGGTCGTGCATGCCGGCGACCCGGACCGCGAGGGGCAACTGCTGGTCCAGGAGACCATCGACTACCTGCGCTGGAAGGGCCCGGTCGCGCGGCTGCTGGTCAACGACATGAACCGTTCGGCGGTCGCCAAGGCGCTGGAGCGGCTGGAGGACAATGCGCGCTACCAGGGGCTCTTTCGTGCCGCCGAAACGCGCTCCCGGGCCGACTGGCTGTATGGCATCAACCTCTCCCGCGCCTGGACGCTGATCGGCCGTCAGGCCGGCCACGACGGTGTGCTCTCGGTGGGTCGTGTGCAGACCCCGGTGCTCGGCCTGGTGGTGCGCCGCGACCTCGACATCGCCCGCTTCGAGCCACGCCCCTTTTATGTAGTGTGGGGCGATCTGCAGGTCGCCCAAGGTCGATTGCGCGCCTGGTGGCAACCCGGCGAAGCCCACCGCCTCGACGAGCAGGGGCGCTTGCTGGATCGCCTGCCTGCCGAGCAGCTCGCCGCGCGCCTTCCCGGTGCCAGCGGTCATCTTGCCAAGCTCGACAGTCGCGACCAGCGCCAAGCCGCGCCACTCCCCTATTCACTCTCGGCGCTGCAGGTGGATGCCGCACGCCGCTACAAGCTATCGGCCAAGAGCGTGCTTGACGCCTGTCAGAGCCTCTACGAGCGCCACAAGCTGATCACCTATCCCCGCTCGGACTGCCGCTACCTGCCCAAGGGTCATCACGCGCCGCTGGGCAGAGCGCTGCCTCAGATCTGCCGAGCCGATGCCACCCTAGCGCCATGGCTCGAAGGCGCCGACTTCAGCCGCCGTTCGCGGGCCTGGAACGATGCCAAGGTGAGCGCCCACCATGCACTTGCACCGACCGGAGCCGTGCCCGACATGGCGCGCCTGTCGGCAGTCGAAGCCAATGTGTTCCGACTGGTGGTACGCAACGTGCTGGCCCAGTTCCATGCCGCACTGGAGAGCCGTGAGGTCAAGGCCGAGTTCGAAATTCTCGGCGAGACGTTCAAGGCTCAGGGTCGCGTGATTCTGGTTGCCGGATGGAAGCCGCTGTTCACTACCCGCGACGAGGCACCTCCGCTACCGCCACTGACCCAGGGCGAGACCGCAAGCGTCGTCGACCAGGCGGTGGAGGACCGCGAGACGCGCCCGCCCGAGCCTTTCAACGACGCCAGCCTGATCAAGGCGATGATGAACATCGCCCGCTACGTCGAGGACCCGGAAGTCAAGCGTACCCTGCGCGATACCGATGGCCTGGGCACCGAGGCGACCCGTGCCGGCATCATCGAGACCTTGCTCGAGCGCGGCTATCTGGTGCGCCAGCAGGGCGCAGTGCGTGCCACGCGAACCGGTCATGCGCTGATCGAGTCGCTGCCGACGGCGGCCTCGCGCCCTGAGCGCACCGCGCTTTGGGAACAACGCCTTTCGCTGATTGCCGAGGAGAACGCCTCGACGAGCGACTTTCTCGACCTGCTCGTGAGCGATCTTCGCGGGCTGCTCGGAACTGCCGATGCCGGACGCATGCGTGCGGCACTCACTTCCGCCCAAGGGATCGAGGCCCCAAGCCAGGCCGCCCCGCGGCAGCGTCGCGGCGTAGCCGGCACACACGGCAAATCCACGACCACCAGAGGTGGCACGGGGAGTGGCAAGCGCAGGGGCATGAATCCGGCACGCCGCCGCAAGAAGGCCGAGTCGTCGTGATGCCTGCCCCGCACGTGGCGTTCGAGCGTCATCTGGTCGTCGGCCCCGGGGCTCTGGGTCGGCTGCTGGCCATTCGCCTGGCCCTGTCTGATCGAGCCCCTAAGGTCGCCCTGCTCGGGCGTCGCCCGCCACCGCGCCACCTGCAGCTGGTCACGCCCGAAGGCGAGCGCCTGATGGGGGACCTTCCCGGGCTGACCGCCGAGACGCTCGCGACCGAATCCGGGCGCCTGGTGCACCTCACCACCAAGGCCTACGCCGCACAGGCGGCGTTCGAGGCGATTGCACCAAACCTGACGCCGGATACGCCCGTGGTGCTGTGGCAGAACGGCTATGGCATTCAGGAAACGCTGACTCGCCAATGGTCCGGACCGGTGCTGTGCGCCAGCACCACCGAGGGCGCCTATGTCACTGGCGTGGACGAGGTGGTACATGCCGGCCATGGCCAGAGTGTGCTTGGCGATCTTGGCGGCGAGCATGGCGAGCTCGCCTCGGCGCTTGCCGAGACCTTGAGCAGAGCGGGGCTACCGTGCCAGGCGGTGGATGACATTCGCGTGCGGCTCTGGCACAAGCTGGCGGTGAACGCTGCCATCAACCCCCTGGTCGCGCGCTTTCGCATTCGCAATGGTCAGCTTCGCGACAGACCATTTCGGCCGATGGTCGAGAGGGTCGTGGCCGAGGTGGCAAGAATCATGTCGTTAGAGGATATTCCTACCCCGCCCGAGGGGTGGAGCGGGCGGGTCTGGCAGGTGGTGGAGGGCACCGCCAACAACCGCGCCTCGATGCTTCAGGACGTACTCGCCGGGCGCCCTACCGAGCGCGAGGCGATCCTGGGCCCGCTGCTTGCAGCCGCCACTCGCCACACCCTGGCGTGTCCCGCTCTTGAGAGCCTTCATCGATCTTCTCCGGGACCTGCACCAGAGTGATCGGTAGCGCATGAAAACAACACTAAACGTTATTAAAAACAGATCGCTTATATCTTGACCCAATAGCGGCACTTGGGCGTATGCTCTATAGTCAAGCTGCCGCATCGGCCTGACTCAATGCCACGCGATATGCCATGCGGCACCCTCCGTCATGCCAACAGCACGTCAACAGGGAGTAGCCATATGGGCCTCAGAATTGGCGACATCGCCCCAAACTTCACCGCAGACACCACGCAAGGCACCCTGAACTTCCATGAATGGATCGGCGACAGCTGGTGCGTGCTGTTCTCGCATCCTAAGGATTTCACCCCGGTTTGCACCACTGAACTTGGCTACATGGCCAAGCTCAAGCCCGAGTTCGACAAGCGCAACACCAAGATCATCGGTCTCTCCGTCGATGCGGTCGAAAATCACGCCACTTGGTCGAAGGATATCGAGGAGACCCAGGGCACGGCGCCCAACTATCCAATGATTGGCGATACCAATCTTGAGGTGGCCAAGCGCTACGACATGCTGCCGGCAGATCTCGACGCCACCGCCGAGGGGCGCACGCCGGCCGACAACGCCACCGTGCGCGCGGTCTTCATCATCGGCCCGGACAAGAAGATCAAGGCGATGCTGATCTATCCGATGACCTCGGGCCGCGACTTCGACGAGGTACTGCGCCTGCTCGACTCCGTCCAGTTGACGCTGAAGCACACCGTGGCCACTCCGGTGAACTGGCGCCCGGGTGACGATGTCATCATCCCGCCCTCCGTCAGCGACGAGGAGGCGCAGAAGAAGTACCCACAGGGCTACACCACGCTCAAGCCCTACCTGCGCACCGTCAAGCAGCCGCAATGACCCTACCGTCGGGCGAGGGTTGACAGGACACTGGCGACCCGTCCGGTGTCACTGCCACTCGAGTCGCGCCTCCAGGCCACCGTCCGCTCGGTTGCTCAACGCCAACCGAGCGTGCTGGCGGTACGCCAGCACCAGCGCGATGGAGAGCCCCAGCCCGCTGCCGCTGATCTCCTGGCCTGCGACACGCCGGAAGCGCTCGGTGACCTGCGCGAGCAACTCCTCGGCAATCCCCGGGCCAGTGTCACGAATCGCCAACCATGCATGCTCCCCCTCTTCGACGTTCCCCATTCCCAGCACGACCTCGATACGGCCGCCGGCCGGCGTATAACGCAGCGCGTTATCCAGCAGGTTGCGGATCAGGATCTCCACTTCGGTCGCGTTACCCTCGATCTGCGGACGCACCGTGGCATCCACTTCCAACACCTGCCCGCGCGCCTCGGCCAGCGGCCACAGCTCGGCGGCAAGTCGCTGCACCATGTCCAGCAGATCGAGAGTCTCGCGTGGCGGCGCGTCGGGGCCATCCAGGCGTGCCAGCAGCAACAGCTGCTCCACGACCCGCTGCAATCGCTCGATACCGCCATAGGCCTTGCGCAGCGACTCGCGCTCACCGGCCAGTGCGTTGTCGAGATGAATCTTCAGCGCCGCCAGTGGCGTGCGCAGCTCATGGGCCGCGTCGGCACTGAAGCGTCGCTCGCGCTCCAGCGTCACGCCGAGCCGGGTGATGAAATCGTTCAGGGCATCGCGTAACACCTTAAGCTCGCGCGGCACCGCCAGGTCGATATGGCTGAGATCCTGTGAGCCGCGCCCCATCACCTGCTGCGACAGGCTCGAAAGCGGGCGCAGCCCGCGATTCACCAGCAGCCAGACGATCGCCAACAGCAGCGGCAACGCCACCAGCATGGGCAGAAAGTTGCCCAGCGCCACCTCGCCGGAGAGCTCATCATGGAAGCGTTCGCGCAAGCCGATGCTGAGCCAGCGCGCGTGGTCGTCGAGTTGCAGGCTGAAGACCCGCCAACGTTGACCGTCATACTCCTGCCAGCGGTAGCCCTCTCGCTGGGGAGGGGGAAAGGCCCCGGCATCGCCCCACTCCGCCCCCATCAGCCAGGGGATGCCATCCGCCTGCCAGAAGCCGAGCGTCAGCATGCGCTCCTCTGGATGGTAGCGCCGGCCGGGCGAGGCGGCTTGAGCATCGGAAGTACCGTACCAGTACGCCGGGTGGCCCGGCTGGTCCAGGTGGCGAGCGAGCCGTTCATACTCCTCGCTGGAGGTGCCCGGGCCGACCAGCGAGGAGACGATACGCCCCTGCATGCTCAGCTGGGCGTCGAGTATGCGCTCCATCTTGTGATGAGTGATGAAATAGGCCGAGACGACGATCGAGAGAGTGGCCAGGGCCAGTACCAGTGCCAGGGAGACGATCAGATAGCGGCGAATCGAGGTCATGCGCCAGGAGCGTCCAGGCGATAACCGATGCCGCGTACGGTGGCGATCAGCTGCTTATCGAGCTTGCGTCGCAGATGGTGCACATGGACTTCGAGGGCATTGGACTCCACCTCCTCCCCCCAGCCATAGAGCAGGCTTTCCAGGCGCGTGCGCGGCAACACCTTGCCCGAATGACGCGCAAGTTCCAGCAATAGGGCAAACTGCCGGCGCCCAAGCGCCACCTCCTGACCACGCCACGCCACACGGTGCTGGGATTCGTCGATGAGCAGGTCGCCCAGGCTCAAGGTCGGCGAGGCTCGCCCCTCGGCACGGCGGGTCACCACCCGCAGCCGAGCGAGCAGCTCCTGCAGATCGAATGGCTTGAGCACGTAGTCGTCGGCACCAGCGTCAAGCCCCTTCACTCGTGCATCCACGGCATCCCGGGCGGTAAGGATCAGCACCGGCAGGCGTGCATGGCGGCGAACCTCCTTCAGCACCTCGAGACCATCCATGTCGGGAAGTCCAAGGTCGAGCACCATCACCGAGAACGCCTCGGCCTGGAAGGCCGCCAGAGCATCGCGGCCCCCGGACACCCAGTCGACCACATAGCCCTCGCGTAGCAGTGCGGTCCTGATGCCATCGCCCAGCAGGGAGTCATCCTCCACCAACAGCACACGCATCGACTTCTCCCTTCACCGTTTCTTCCCACCCTTAAGCCTTCGTTAAGCCAAGCGTGCCAGGGTGGTGTTCAAGGCCGGCTGCTTCGCCGCATCGGTCTCCCCTGACAATATAAGGAGAACCCCATGCCACTATCTCTCGGCTTGACACAGGCACTTCAACCCATCAATACCCGCCTCGCCATCGAACACCCCCCGCGGCCGACTGCTCCGACCCCAGATACCTCCGCCATCGCGGTGTTGACCGACTTTACCCAGACACCGCCCCGCACCATCTGTGAGTCGACACCCATCGGTCAGGCGCATCGCAGCATGCTGCAGGAGGGAGTGAGATTGCTGCTGGTCACCGACGAGAGCGGCCATCTCAGCGGCATACTCAATGCCCGCGAGGTGATCGGCGGGCGCCGCATCACGCTGGCCATGCAGCACCACGGCCTCTCCCGCGAGGAGGTGACGGTGAAGATGGTCCAGACCCCAGGCGAAGCGCTGCATGCGATGCCCTATGCCCAGCTGGCCCGACTCACCATCGGTGAGCTGATGGAAGCGCTCAGAAGCTATGGCGACCAGCACCTGCTGATCACCTCGCAGGGCGATGACGGTGCGCCACGTCTGCGCGGGCTGGTATCCGCCTCCGATATCGGCCGTGCGCTGGGTGTAGAGCTCACTCTCGCGCCGGAAGCGCGCAGTTTCGCCGATATCTGCCAGGTCGTGCTTGGTCATGAGCTGTGAAGATGATGTACATCGTGGTTGAGGCTTGACGATCGCCACGGCGAAACGGTCCGCGAATCGCTTCGCAGGCCGTCGCTGCGCTCAACCGGTGTTGCGCAGTCCCGCGGCGATGCCCGCCATGGTCACCATCAAGGCGCGCGACAGCTCCGGACTGATCGCGCCGTCGGCGTCGCGGTTGCGCTGCAGCAGCTCCGCCTGCAGCCCATGCAGCGGGTCGATATAGGGATTGCGCACATCGATGGCCTGGCGGATCAACGGCGTATTCTCGAGCAGCTCCTGCTGACCGAGAATCTCCACCAGCACGCCCTGCAGCCGGGTGAAACGCCGGCGCAAGTCACGTCCCAGTGCCTGAAGAGAGGGTTCGTCGACCAGGCGGTGCTCATAGTAGGCGGCAATCTCCACGTCCCCCTTGGCCAGCAGCATCTCGAGCATGTCCAGATAGGTACCGAAGAACGGCCATTGCTCGCGCATCTCGCGCAGCCGCTCAAGCCCGCCCGGCTCCTCGAGCCGGGTGACGAAGGCGTCGCCGCTGCCAAGCCAGGCGGGCAGCATCAGCCGCGTCTGAGTCCAGGCGAATATCCACGGAATCGCCCGTAACGTCTCCACCCCGCCATCCTGACGACGCTTGGTGGGGCGCGAGCCGAGAGGCAACCTTCCAAGCGACCCCTCCGGCGTCACCGCCCGGAAATAAGGCACGAAGTCAGGATTCTCGCGTACCACGCTGACATACCCACGATGGGCGATCTCCGCCAGGCGATCCATCTCCTCGCGCCAGTGCGGCTGCGGCTGCGGCGGTGGCAGCAGCGTGGCTTCGAGTACCGCGCAGGTGTAGATCTCCATCGAGCGCAGTGCGATATCGGGCTGCCCGAACTTGAAGCGGATCATCTCGCCCTGCTCGGTAACTCGCAAGCTACCATTCACCGAGCCCGGCGGTTGTGAGAGAATCGCCGCATGGGCTGGGCCGCCACCACGCCCCACCGTACCGCCACGCCCGTGAAAGAGCGTCAGATCGACGCCATGTGCCTTGCACACCTCGACCAGGGACTCCTGGGCGCGGTACTGCGCCCAGGCTGCGGCCAGCTGACCGGCATCCTTGGCCGAATCGGAGTAGCCGATCATCACCTCCTGGCTGTCTCCAGCCAGGCGCCGGTAGCCCGGCAGCGCCAGCAACCGGTCGACCACGTCGCCGGCACGGTTCAGGTCGTCCAGCGTCTCGAACAACGGCGCTATGGGCAGACGCACGTCGCCGCCAACTTCCTTCATCAGCAATGCCACCGCCAGCACATCGGAGGGCTGCCCGGCCATGGAAATGATGTAGGTCCCCAGCGCCTCGCGCTGCTCGCGGGCGATGACCCGGAACGTCTCGATCGCCTCGCGGGTTTCGGTGGAGCACTCCCAGCGCCTGGGAATCAGCGGGCGCTGCGACTTCAGCTCGTCGAGCAGGAACGCCTGACGCTGAGCTTCGTCCCACTCGCTGTAGTGGCCAAGCCCCAGGAAGTCGGTCAGCTCCTCGAAGACCTGGTTGTGGCGGCTCGACTCCTGGCGGATGTCGAGTTTGGTCAGGGTCACGCCGAATACCGCCACACGACGCAGGGTGTCGAGCAACGCGCCATTGGCGATGGTGTCGAGCCCCACGTCGCACAGCGAGCGGTAGCAGGTCAACAGCGGCGCATAGAGTTGATCGCGGGTCTCGATGATCGGCCCGCTTTCATGGGAGCGGCCATCGAGACACGCCTTGGCCCAGTCGCGAGTCGCCTCGACGCGGCTGGTCAGGCGCTTGAGCAGGATGCGGTAGGGCTCGGCCTCGTCGCCGACTTCGGCCTTGAGCGCGCTATTGGCCTTCCACATCGACAGCTCGGCCTTGAGCTGTTCGAGGTCACGAAGATAGAGGTCGGCGGCCATCCAGCGCCCCAGCAGCAATACCTCGCGGGTGACCCGGGCAGTCACGTTGGGATTGCCGTCGCGATCGCCCCCCATCCAGGAGGCGAAACGCAGCGGTGCGGCGTCCAGCGGCAAGCGTTCGCCCGCCAGTTCCAGCAGCAGCGTATCGAGATCGCGATGGAAATCGGGCACCGCCTGCCACAACGAGTTCTCGATCACCGCAAAGCCCCACTTGGCCTCGTCGACCGGCGTGGGCCGCTCATGTCGGATCTCGTCGGTATGCCAGGCCTGGCTGATCAGCTCCTCGAGCCTGCCATGCACGCGGTTGGCCTTCTCGGGGTAGTCGAGGGAGGATTCGATGGCGGAGAGGCAGTCATCGATGGCGTCATACTTCTGGATCAGCGTGCGCCGGATCACCTCGGTGGGATGCGCGGTCAGCACCAGCTCGACGCGCATGCCGGCCAGCGTCTCGACCAGCTTGCGCGGTGGGTTGCCGGCCTCTCGTACCCGTGTCAGCAGCTCGCCGAGCACCGGTTGCGAGCCGGGCTTGTAGTCCTCGACGCGGCGAAAGCGCGCCCGGTAGTGCTGCTCGGCGATATTGGCCAGGTTGAGAAACTGATTGAAGGCGCGGGTAACCGGGAGCAGATCGCGATCCGGCAGCTGGCGCAGATATTCGATCAGCTCCCGCCTGCTCGGCTGGTCGCCTTGGCGGCCACGCTTGGCGAAGCCACGAATGGTCTCGATCTTGTCGACGAAGGCCTGCCCCTGGTCGTCGGCAATGGTACGGCCCAGGCTGTCGCCCAGAATGCGGACATTATCGCGTAGCGATTCGTGAAGATCATCACTCATGCGTAGCATCCTTTCTCTATGCGGTTAATTATCGTGGCTCTTGGCGCTCTGCCAATGCGCTTCCATCTCGTCCAGGCTGGCCTTTGCAGGCGTACGTCCCTGCTTCGCCAAGGCATCCTCTACGTAACGGAAGCGACGTTCGAACTTGGCGTTGGTGCGGCGCAGGCACTGTTCAGGATCGGCCTTGAGGCTGCGCGCCAGATTGGCCACGGCAAACAGCAGATCGCCCACCTCATCGCACGCATGCATCTGGTCGCCACGCGCCAGCGCCTCCTCGACTTCGGCGAGCTCTTCACGGATCTTGTCGATCACGCCCCGGCTGTCCGGCCAGTCGAACCCCACCCGGGCGGCACGCTTGGAGAGCTTGGCGGCACGCGACAGCGCCGGTAGCGCATGGGGAATATCGTCGAGCACCGAAGGCTCGCGTTCAAGCGGCGTTGGACGGGCCTCGCGCTCCGCCGCCTTGAGCGACTCCCAGCGGCTATTGACTTGACTGGTCTCGACCTCATGTGCCGAGACGCCTTCACGCCGCGACGCCAGATGGCCCGCAGGGAACACGTGCGGATGGCGGCGCAGCATCTTGGCGGTCAGTACATGCACCACGTCGTGAAAGTCGAAGCGCTGCTCCTCGGTGCCGAACTGACTGTAGTAGACGACCTGGAAGAGCAGGTCGCCAAGCTCGCCGGGCAGCTCGTCAAAGGCATGACGCTCGATGGCGTCCGCCACCTCGTAGGCCTCCTCAAGGGTATGCGGCACGATCGAGTGCCAATCCTGCTTGATATCCCATGGGCACCCCTGCTGCGGATCGCGCAGCACGGCCATCAGCTCGAGCAGGTCGCTCAGCGTGTACCGAGGCTTGCCGCCATGACGGTCGCTCATGCCTGGGGCCTCTTCTTGCGCTTGGGCGTACCGGCGCCGCCGCGCAAGCGTTTGATGTCGATCACGTTGGGCAGTTGCTGAATGCGCGAGAAGAGCCGCCCCAGCGTCTCCAGCCCATCGACCTCGACGGTGATGCCCATCCGGGCAATACCGTCGCTGGTATCGGTATGGGTGTTGATCGCCAATACGTTGACCTTGTCATGGCCCAGTACACCGGTGACATCGCGCAGCAGGCCCGAGCGGTCCCACGCCTCGATCTCGATATCGACGGGGTACTGGGTATGGGCACGCTCGCCCCACTCCACCTCGATGACCCGCTTGGGCTCATCGACACGCAGCTGCAGGATGTTGGAGCAGTCCTGGCGATGGATGGTGACCCCGCGCCCCTGGGTAATGAAACCGACGATCGCATCGCCGGGGACCGGGTGGCAGCAGTTGGCCATGCTAGTCTTGAGGTTGCCGACACCGAGCACGGTAATACCGTCGCTCGGATCCTTGCTCGGCGCGCGCTTGGGCTTGGCCAGTAGCCGGTCGAGCTGCTCCTGGTCGTCGGTCTCGCCAAACAGCTGCTGGGCCTGGTGAAGCACCTGGCCGATCCGTAGATCGCCGGCGCCGATCGCCGCGTACATGTCATCAGGCGTAGCGTAATTGACTTTCTGCGCCAGGGTGGTCAGCTCCATCCCCTCGACATCCAGGCGCTTCATCTCCTTCTCGAACAGCGCGCGCCCCTCCTCGAGGTTCTGGTCCCGCGCCTGCTGCTTGAACCACGCCTGGATCTTGGTACGCGCGCGAGACGTACGCACGTAGCCCAGCGAAGGATTGAGCCAGTCGCGACTCGGGCCACCCTTGGTGGCGGCGAGTATCTCGACCTGCTGACCGGTCTTGAGGCGATAGGTCAGCGGCACGATACGGCCATTGACCTTGGCCCCCCGACAGCGGTGACCGATCTCGGTATGCACGCGGTAGGCGAAGTCGATGGGGGTGGCGACCCTCGGCAGGTCGATGACATGGCCATCGGGGGTGAAGACGTAGATCCGATCCGGCGCCACATCGCTCGAGAGCCCCTCGCGCAAATCGCCGAAGTCGCCTACCTCGTCCTGCCACTCGAGCACCTGGCGAAGCCAGGCGATCTTCTCTTCGTAGCTGCGGCTCTTGGCGTTGGTGTCATGTCCCTTGTAGCGCCAGTGGGCACAGACGCCGAGTTCGGCCTCCTCGTGCATGGCGAAGGTGCGGATCTGAATCTCCAGCACCTTGTTCTCGGGCCCCAGCACAGCGGTGTGCAGCGACTGATAGCCGTTCTTCTTGGGGTTGGCGATATAGTCGTCGAATTCATTGGGGACGTGGTGCCAACGCGAGTGGACGAGGCCCAGCGCGGTGTAGCAGTCGGCGACTTCCGGCACCAGGATGCGTACCGCCCGTACGTCGTAGACCTGCGAGAAATCGATGCGCTTGCGCTTCATCTTGCGCCAGATCGAGTAGATATGCTTGGCACGTCCATCGACATCGCAGCGCGCAATGCCCTGGGCCTCGATCAGCCGCTTCAAGGTATCCACCACCTCTTGGATATAGCGGTCGCGATCGAGACGCTTCTCGGCGAGCTGCTTGGCGATGGCCTTGTACTCATCTTCGTGCAGGTAGCGAAACGAGAGATCCTCGAGCTCCCACTTGAGATGGCCGACCCCCAACCGGTGGGCCAACGGCGCGTAGATGTCGAACACTTCCCGGGCCACCCGCAGCCGTTTGTCGCGGGTGGCATCCTTGACCTGACGCAGCGCACAGGTGCGCTCGGCGATCTTGATCAGCGCCACGCGGACATCATCGATCATGGTCACCAGCATCTTGCGCAGGTTGTCCTGCTGATTGTGCTGGGAAAGCCCGTGGCTGGGCGTCTGATGACTGATCGCGGCCATCTGCAGCACGCCCTTGATGAGCCCGGCCACCTCGCCGCCGAACTGCTTGGCGATGACATCGCAATCGATCAGTTCCTCGCGCACCGCGCGATAGAGCACCGACGCCTCGAGCGTCGCCTGGTCAGGCCTCAGCTCGCTCAAGATATCGGCCATTTCAAGGCCCATGCGAAAGCTCGATCCATCCTCCAGCCACGCCTTGTGTGGCCGGTCCGACTCGCGCGCCAGGCGATCGGCAAGCATGCACGCCCGGCGCAGCTCGTCGGGATCGCGTAGTGTCACATCCTCCTGCAGGCGTGCCAGCCATTGTTCAATATCCACCGCACCATCTTGGGTCAGTGGCTGGTCTTCACGCACCTTTACCATGGGGCTGCGATCCTCGTGTTGTATGGCTCACGCCATGCGCTCAAGCAATAGCATGGACTCCATGTGAGCCGTCTGCGAAAACATATCCGCCATAGCCGCATGCGCAAGGCGATAGCCTCCTTGCATAAGGTATGCCGTATCGCGGGCAAGCGTCGCACTATCGCAGGAAATATAGAGAATGCGCGGTACCTGGCGCCGCGCCAAAACCCGGCATACCGCTTCGGCTCCCTCGCGAGGGGGATCGAGCACTACCAGCGACCAGTCGCGTTCGTCGAGCAACGCTCGTACTGCCTCGGGACGAGTGAGATCCGCCTGCCGCGCACTGACCGAGGCGAAGCCGTTGCGACGGGCATTATCCTCCAGGCGCGACACCATGGCGGGGCTGCCCTCCACGCCGACCACCTCACCGGCCGCACTGGCCAGCGCCAGGCTCAGGTTGCCCACCCCAGCGAAAAGATCGAGCACCCGCTCCTCGTCGCGAAGCGCAAGCCACTCAAGTGCCGTGTCGATCAAGCATTGATTGACGACGGCATTGACCTGCAGGAAGTCGCCCGGGGCGATGCTCAGCGACAGCTCACGGCGGCCAGCAACGAGCCGGTAGTAGAGATCCGGCGTCCCGCCAAGCCACTCGAGTTCAGGCTGCTCGCGGCCCAGCAGCCAGGCAAGCGTTACCGCATGGCGTCGCTCCGACGACTCGGCGTTCAGTGCCTCGGCGAAGGTCAGCCAGCGCTCCCGGTCGCCCACGTGTTCACGCAGCTGACGCACGATCAGACTGGCGCCCGCCTCGCTCTCCAGCAGCTCGACATGCCCCACCCAGCGCGGCGCCTCCAGCGTCTGCAGATGCTCGCGCAATACCGGCAACAACTCGGCCAAGGCGGGCACCAGAATGGGACACTGCTGGACATCCATCAAATGATGGCTGCCTTTGGCGCGAAACCCCAGATGCACGTGTCCGCCGGCATCGACCTTCACACCAAGCCTGGCACGCCGGCGATAGCCGTAACCGTCACCGCCCAGAATCGTCGGCAGCGAATCGCGCGCAACCCCATGCTGCTCAAGTTGCTCTACCAGCACCGCCTGCTTATGGCGTCGCTGCGCCTCGAGCTCGAGATGCTGTAGATCACAACCGCCACAGTGACCGAAATGCACGCAGCGCGGCGCGACCCGCTCAGGTGCCGCCACAAGCAGCTGGCGAACGTGCGCCTCGTCGTAGCGCTTGCGAGTGCGATGGATCGCCACCTCGACCCGCTCGCCAGGCAGTGCACGATCGATGAAAACGGTCTTGCCTGCCGCGTCGCGGGAGACGCCTCGCCCATCGTGGGCCAGGCGCAGTATCTCCAGTCCCGCATCGCCCTGGCTATCGGGGCTCGGAGTCGGGGCCTGGCGGGCCGTCGAGACAGACGCCGCTTTTCCGGCTAGCCCCGACTTGCCCGACCCTGGCCTGGCGGTACGTCGCTTGCCCAGCATGGCCATGTCAGGCCTCCGGGGCGAACAGGCCGGTAGAGAGATAGCGATCGCCCCGGTCGCAGACGATAAAGACGATAGTCGAGTTCTCGACTGTCTCGGCGATGCGCAGCGCGCCCGCCAGGGCGCCACCGGAGGAGACGCCCGCCAGGATGCCCTCTTCGCGTGCCAGGCGACGCATATGCACCTCCGCCTCGTGTTGCCCGATATCCAGGACACGGTCGACGCGCGACTCATCGAAGATGCCCGGCAGATACGCCTTGGGCCAGCGGCGGATACCCGCGATGCTCGCCCCATCCTCCGGCTGCAGGCCGATGATCTGGACCGCCGGATTGCGCTCCTTGAGATAGCGCGACACCCCCATGATGGTGCCGGTGGTGCCCATGGAGCTGATGAAATGGGTGATGTTTCCCCCGGTCTGTTCCCACAGCTCGGGGCCGGTGGTGCGATAGTGCGCCAGCGGGTTGTCGGGATTGGCGAATTGATCGAGGGGCTTGCCTTCACCCTTGGCGATCATGCTGTCGGCGAGATCGCGAGCCCCTTCCATACCCTGCTCCTTGGTCACCGTGATCAGCTCGGCACCGAAGGCGGCCATTGCCTGCTTGCGCTCACTGGAGGCGTTGTCAGGCATGATCAGCCGCATCCGGTAGCCCTTGATCGCCGCCGCCATGGCAAGCGCGATACCGGTATTGCCCGAGGTGGCTTCGATCAGGGTATCGCCGGGGCGGATCTCACCGCGCGCCTCGGCCTCGGAGAGCATCGAGAGTGCTGGACGATCCTTGACCGACCCCGCCGGATTATTGCCCTCGAGCTTGGCCAGCAGCGTGTTGTTGCGGCCGGTCGCAATACGCTTCAAGCGCACAAGTGGCGTATTGCCGACCACATCCTCAAGCGTTGGGTAATGCATCTCGCCATCCTTCTGGAATCTTTACCCGATTATATCCGTGCCCGACCGGGGGTGACAGTTATCCCGTGTCCGACTTCCTTTTGCCTCCCTCTGGTGAGGCAGAAATGGGTGGCCTCTGGCGGGCTATGGCATAATGGCGCTTCAATGCACTCCGCGCTCGCTAGCGAGTCATATCACGCCATATCGAGTCGAAGGTCTGACCATGTTGATCAGAACCCGCTTGCTGTTACTACTGATCTTCATTCCCATGGGGTTGGTGCTGCTGTTTTCCTTTTTCTTCCTGCAGCATGGGAATCATGAGCGCCGCGAAGCCCTGGAAGAGCGCATCACCGCCAGTGCCATCCTGTTGGCACCATCGCTGCAGCAGGCCATCATCGATGGCCAGGAGACGCGTCTGCAGGAGTTGGTCAGGCGGCTCTTGAACATCGAGGAGATTCGCGCGGCCAGTCTGTTTGATAGCGAGGGGGAGACGATTCTTCGCCTGGGCCAGCCCCTGCCTACCCCCCGCCAAGGGGCGAACCATCAATGGCAGCTGAGGCTACCGCTGGGTAGTGGTGAACTGGGTGATGAGCTGCCGGCGCGTCTCGAGCTGGCCGTCGATACGTCCTCACTGGCGCTGAGCCACTATCACAATCTGACCAAGGCCGGGCTTGCGTGGCTGATTACCGGGCTGGCCCTGTTCCTGGCGGCCTATCTGATCATACGACGCGTGACCCGCCCGCTGGACGACATTCGCCAGTTGGTCAGACAGCTGAACAGCGGTAATTACGGCCACCGGCTCGACACCCACTCCTCCTCCGAGCTGGCCGGGCTCTCCCACGGCATCAATTCGCTGGCCGACCGCCTCGAACACATCAACGACGACATGCAGCGCCATATCGAGCAGACCACCCATGATCTGCAGGAGTCCATGGACACCATCGAGATCAAGAACATCGAGCTCGACATGGCCCACCGCCGCGCGCTTGAGGCCAACCGGATCAAGTCGGAGTTCCTGGCCAACATGAGCCACGAGATTCGCACCCCGCTCAATGGCATCATCGGCTTCTGCCAGCTGCTGGCGCGCTCGCCTCTCGAGGCACGCCAGCGCGAATGGCTCAACCATGTCAGCAAGGCCTCCGACAGCCTGCTCTCGCTGATCAACGACATTCTCGATTTCTCCAAGCTCGAAGCGGGCAAGATGCAGCTGGAGAACCTACCACTGGACATGGTCGCCCTTGTCGACGAGGTGCTCTGCCTGCAAGCACCTCAGGCTCATCAGAAATCGCTCTATCTGATGGGACTGGTCTACGACGATGTACCGGATGCGTTATGGGGCGATCCGATGCGCATCAAGCAGGTACTCACCAACCTGGTGCACAACGCCATCAAGTTCACCCACCAGGGCGAGGTCATCGTCCGGGTGATGGTCGAGGATGCCGACAGCTGCCAGATGACACTGCGGGTGACCGTCAGCGATACCGGCATCGGTCTATCGCCCAGCGACACCAGCCGTCTATTCAAGGCGTTCAGCCAGGCCAGCGCCAGCGACTCTCGTCACTATGGCGGCACCGGCCTGGGGCTGATGATCTGTAGGCAACTGGTCGAACAGATGGGGGGCGAAATCGGCGTCGAGAGCCGCCTCAGGCATGGATCGACCTTTGCCTTCACCCTGCCCCTCGCTGGCAAGGCAGAGGGGATACGCCCGCCTGACATGGCCCTGGAGGGTCTCTGCATTGCCCTGTACGAGCCTCATGCCACGACTCGCCATGCGCTGGAGCACCTGCTCTCCTCATGTGGTGCCGAGATCAGGATCATCGATCATGAGCTGGCTGCGCCCCCCAACGATACCGATCTGCTCATCGCGGGACTGCAGTATGAGGATCTCGGGCTAGCAAGGCTGGCCTATGTGCAACAGTACCTCAACACACTACCCTGCCCCTGCATTCTGCAGGTCAATACCAGCCCGCTCGAGCTGCCCGACCTCCACCTGCCCCACGGCGGCGAGATCCTTACCCGGCCGATGTCGCGTCAGACCTTCGTGCGTACGCTCACCCGTCTGCTCGAACCCACCGACAGCGAAGCGCTGGCCGCACCGCCGAAACGCGTCTCCTCGCCCGGCGTACCTCGCGTCCTGATCGTCGACGACATGCCGTCGAACCGGTTGCTGCTCGAGCAGCTACTGAACGACCTGGGACTCGAATCGCACTCCTGCATGAGCGGCGAAGAGGCACTGGCACTTGCTCAGGGTGAGAACTTCGATCTGGTGCTCATGGACATTCGTCTGCCCGGCATGGATGGCATCGCCACGACCCAGGCGCTGCGACAAGTGAATGCGCACTGGCAACATTGTCCGATCATTGCCGTCACCGCCCACGCCATGGCCGATGAGCATCGTCAGCTGCATCAGCAGGGTTTTCTCAATGTCCTGATCAAACCGGTCGATCATGTCGAGCTGGCAAACCTGCTTGGCAAGCATCTGAATCTTCCGTTGGCCGCACTGCCCGCGCCGAGCGGTGGAGAGGACAACACGCCCACGGTTGCGGCGCAAGATGAGCTGGCGGTGGTGGACATGCGCTTGGGAACGCGCCTTGCCGCAGGGCGGGAGGCGCTGGCCAAGGATACGCTGTCCCTGCTGCTGGCGAGCCTCGACGACAGCGAAGAGGCCCTGCGCCGCGCCTGGGAGGCACGCGACGAAGAGGCATTCCTCGATGCCATTCATGCCTTGAACGGTGCCTGTCGTTACTGTGGCGTACCGCAGCTCGCCCTGCTTGCGGAAACCCTCGAGACACGCATACGCACCCGTGGCCTCATCGATGTCGCACCACTCCTCGATGAGCTGCACGACGCCATGGCACGGTTACGCCAGTGGCAGCAGCACAACGCACCCTTTTACAAATAAGAGCACGTTACACGCAGCTCATCACCTCCAGGCCTGCGCAAGCTTCTGCTCATCCGATAGACTGAGCCGATACCTCGGCCTGCGCCAGGCGTTTGGCCCTGCTGGTCAGATGCAGCGATGGAAGGCCACTGGCATCATTGAGCGTCTCGATCTCATCGACAGCAGCTGCCCCCCTCGATGTGATCATGATCGTGATGTTCATGATCGTGCTCGTCGAGGGCCGCCAGCAGCCCCGCTTCCTGTCCGGCGATGGCGAGGCGCTTCATCTCGGCAACCGCCTCCTTGAGCCCCACGAACAGCGCCCGGGCGATGATCGCATGGCCGATATTGAGCTCATGAATCCCGGGAATCGCCGCGATCGCCTCGATATTGTGATAGTGCAGGCCGTGCCCGGCATTGACGGTCAATCCACGCTCGCCGGCCAAGGCCGCTGCCGAGACGAGTCGTTCGTACTCACGACTCATCTCCTGCCCGACGGCTTCGGCATAGGCCCCGGTATGCAGCTCGACGACCGGCGCGCCCGTCTGTTGGGCCGCCTGGATCTGCTCGGGATCGGGATCGATGAACAGCGAGACTTCACACCCTTGAGCCGCCAGCCTAGTACAGGCATCGGTGATCACGTCAAGGTTGCCAACCACGTCCAGACCGCCCTCGGTGGTCAGCTCCTCGCGCTTTTCCGGTACTAAACAGACGTGGGCAGGACGGATCTGCTCAGCGAAGAGGATCATCTCCTCGGTCACCGCCATCTCCAGGTTCATGCGCGTATTGAGCATTTCGCAGAGCAAGCGCACATCGCGCTGCTGGATATGCCGACGATCCTCGCGCAAGTGCACGGTAATGCCATCGGCACCAGCCTCCTCGGCCAGCAACGCGGCCTGCACCGGGTCCGGGTAGCGAGTTCCCCGAGCCTGACGCAGGGTGGCGACATGGTCGATGTTGACACCGAGCTGAATTCGAGGGGCGTGCATAGGATATCTCCGCAATGGATCAGGATGGAATGGCGTGGCGGCGCTTGGCAAGCTGCAGCATCAGCTCGCGCGAGCGTAGCGGACGACTGCCCAACAGCGGCGCCAGGGCGGCACGGGTGAGCGCCTTGGCCGCACCGGCAAGGCCGGGCGCCTCCCACTGGCCACTGGCCAGCAAGCGCAGCGCGCGACCCTCGATGCCCTGGTCGACGCCTGCAGGAAGTGCCTCGAAGCGCCTCGCTTGCACGCAGTAGACATAACGCCGCTGGGGATCGAGCTCCGCACCTTCCAGGTCATGGAACACCGGCTCGGCATCGAGAGCTTCGAGCAGGGCAAGCTCGAGACGCCGAAGCGCTGGCGCCCTCTCCTCCGGGCGTGGCAACGCGGCCAGGGAGGCACCGTAGAAGGCGAATATCTCGCGGCTTGGCAGCAGTAGTGGCAAGATTCGCGCCACCAGCTCGTTGGCATACAGTCCGCACAGCAGTCCCTCCCCGGCCAGTAGAGCTGCACTTCCAGAAGTCTCCATCAGCCGCAGGCGCTTGAGCTCGCCTTCACCCACCCAGGTCACCAGCAGGGGGACAAAGGGCTGCATGCGCGAGCGTGAACGACTGCCGGGGCGTTGTATGCCCTGAGCCACGGCGCGCACGCGGCCATGCTCGAGGGTCAGCAGATCGACCAGGGCACTGGTCTCCCGGTAGGGACGCTTATGCAGAAGATAGGCAGGCTGGGGCTGCATGGATCAATCGTGATCGTAGCCGAGGCTCTTCAGGGCACGTTCGTCATCCGACCAGCCACGCTTGACCTTGACCCACAGATTCAGCATGACCTTGGCGTCGAATTGCTTCTCCATCTCCAGGCGCGCCTCGCGACCGATACTCTTGATACGCTCGCCATTCTCGCCGATCAGGATCTTCTTCTGCCCCGGCCGCTCGACCAGCATCAAGGCACTGATATGCACCACCCGGCCCTCATCGCGAAACTCCTCGATCTCAACGGTCATCTGGTAGGGCAGCTCATCGCCTAATTGACGCATGACCTTCTCACGTACCAGCTCGGCGGCCAGAAAACGCTGGCTGCGATTGGTGACCTGATCGTCCGGGTAGAAATGAATGCTTTCGGGGAGGTGCTTGGCGACTTCGGCCTCGAGCTCCGGCACGTTGTTGCCGTGCTTGGCCGAGAGCGGCAGGATCGCGGCGAAGTCGCGCTTGGCACCGACCTCTTCGAGCCACGGCAGCAGCGAGTTCTTGTCCTCCAGCCAGTCGACCTTGTTGATGGCCAGGATGACCGGTGCCTGGACATGGGTGAGCTTCTCGAGCACCGCCTGATCCTCGGCGGTCCAGCGCGTGCGGTCGATGATGAACACCACGCAGTCGACGTCGCGCAGCGCCTGCGTGGCGGCCTGGTTCATGAACCGATTGATCGCCTTGTTGCGATCCTTGGACATGATGTGCATGCCTGGCGTATCGACATAGATGGTCTGGTCGTCGCCTTCGGTCTTGATCCCCAGTACCTGGTGGCGTGTCGTCTGCGGCCGCCGCGACGTGATCGAGATCTTCTGGCCCAGAATACGATTCATCAGGGTCGATTTGCCGACGTTGGGACGTCCGACGATGGCAACGAAACCACAGCGCTGGTTCATGAGCGACTTCCTCGCGGCTCGAGCAGCTTGAGCGCCTGTTCGGCGGCCTGCTGCTCGGCATGACGGCGGCTGGGGCCGACGCCGATGGTATGTTTGTCGAGCATATCGACATGGCACTCGATGGTGAAGGTCTGGGCATGCGCCTCCCCCTCAACCGACAGTACGTCGTAACGCGGCAAGGGACACTGGCGCGACTGCAGGAACTCCTGCAGGCGAGTCTTGGGGTCCTTCTGGGTATCCTGCAGATCGATCGCCTCGAGACGCGTGCCGTACCAGGAGAGCACCCGCGACTTGGCCACTTCCATGCCGGCGTCCAGATAGATTGCTCCGATCACCGCCTCGACAGCGTCGGCCAGTATCGAATCGCGCCGATGCCCGCCGCTCTTCATCTCGCCGGAGCCCAGGCTCAGACATTCGCCCAGCGCGAATTCGCGGGCCACCTCGGCCAGGGTCTGGCCCTTGACCAACTGGGCACGCAGACGCGAAAGCTGGCCTTCCCGCGCCTGCGGGAAGCGCCGAAAGAGCGCCTCGGCGATGACGAAATTGACGATCGAGTCACCGAGAAATTCGAGACGCTCGTTATTCTGGCCGCCGACGCTGCGGTGGGTCATGGCCAGCTCCAGCAGGCCTATATCAGCGAACTCATGGCCGATACGACGGCTGAAGTCTTTCAAGGGGTTGCTCACGAAGCTCCTGCTTGTTTTTCAGGGTGTAATGTCATCGATGCGATCATCGCCTCTATTGGATACGGCGCACCGAGGTGAAGCTCGGCAGGCCTCCATCCCAGTGCATCCAGACCGCGAACGCCTGTCCCACGATATTCTCCTCGGGAACGAAGCCCCAGTAGCGGCTATCGTTGGAGTTGTCGCGATTGTCCCCGACCGTGAAATAGTGCCCATCCGGCACGACCAGCTCGCGCATCTGTGGGCCGGGGTCTTGGGGATTATGGTAAATATAGTGCAGACGTTCACCCAGCTGCTCTTCGAGCAATTGCAGAGCGCTCGCCCCACTGGGCGATTCGTCGGTCACACTGTTGGGCACGGCTTCGCCATTGACGTAGAGTTGCTTGCCCTCGTAGCGAATCTGGTCACCCGGCAGCCCGACCACGCGCTTGATGAAGTTGATGGAGGGTTCCTGAGGGAAGCGGAACACCATCACATCGCCACGCTCAGGATCGTTCATCTCGACGAATCTGGTGTTGAGCACCGGCAGCCGCAAACCATAGGTGTACTTGTTGACCAGGATGAAATCGCCGACTTCGAGCGTGGGGCGCATCGAGCCGGAGGGAATCTGGAACGGCTCCACCAGGAAACTTCGCAGCAGCAGCACGACCAGCAGTACCGGGAAGAAAGAGCGGGCGTAGTCGACCACCCATGGCTCTCTGGCGACGCGTTTGCGCGCACTCTCATCCAGCTGCTCGCCGGTTTCGGCCTCCACCGCTGCCACTCTGGCGCGTCGTCCACGAGCCCAAATCAGGCTATCGAGCAGCCAGACAAGCCCTGTGACCGCCACGGCCACCACCAGCAAAAGCGAAAAATCCATGCGTTCCCTCGACCCTAGTCGTTAACCTTGAGCACAGCGAGGAAGGCATCCTGTGGAATTTCCACCTTGCCGACCTGCTTCATGCGCTTTTTGCCCGCCTTCTGTTTTTCCAACAGCTTCTTCTTGCGTGACACATCACCGCCGTAGCACTTTGCGGTCACGTTCTTGCGCAGCGCCTTTACGGTGGAGCGCGCCACCACCTGTCCGCCGATGGCGGCCTGGATGGCCACGTCGAACATCTGACGTGGAATCAGCTCCTTCATCTTCTCGACCAGCAGTCGACCTCGGCCGTGAGCATGGTCGCGATGGATGATCGCCGCCAGCGCATCGACGCGATCGCCGTTGATCAGCACATCGAGGCGCACCAGCTTGGCCGCTTCGAAACGCTCGAAACTGTAATCGAGTGAGGCGTAGCCCTTGGAGATCGACTTGAGGCGGTCGAAGAAGTCCATCACCACCTCGGACATCGGCAGTTCGTAGACGAGCTGGATCTGGCTGCCCAGGAACTGCATGTCACGCTGGGTACCGCGGCGCTTCTCGCACTCGGTGATCACGTTGCCCACGTACTCCTGGGGTACCAGGATACTGGCCCGCACGATAGGCTCGCGCATCTCATCGACATTGGCCATGTCAGGCAGCTTGGAGGGGTTGGAGACATACACGATCTCGCCTCCATCCATGGCCAGCTCGTAGACCACCGTCGGTGCCGTGGTCAGCAGGTCGATATCGTATTCGCGCTCGAGACGCTCCTGGATGATCTCCATGTGCAGCGTGCCAAGGAAGCCTACCCGGAAACCGAAGCCCAATGCATCGGAGTTTTCCGGCTCATAGGCCAGCGAAGCATCGTTGAGGGCGAGCTTCTCCAGCGCATCGCGGAAGTCTTCATAGTCGTCGGCGCTGACCGGGAACATCCCTGCATAGACCTGCGGCTTGACCTTCTGGAAGCCGGGCAGGCGCGGCACGTCGGGCGTCTTGGCGTGGGTGATGGTATCCCCCACCGGCGCGCCCTGAATCTCCTTGATCCCGGCCACGACGAAGCCCACCTCACCTGCACGCAGGATGCCGGTCTCACGGCGCAAGGGCGTGAAGATACCGATTTCGTTGACCTGCCAGTCGCGACCGGTGGACTTGATGCGCATCTTGTCGCCCTTGCGCAGGGTGCCGTCGAACAGACGCACCAGCGATACCACGCCCAAGTAGTTGTCGAACCAGGAGTCGACGATCAGGGCCTGCAGCGACGCATTGGGGTTGCCCTTGGGGGGCGGGATGTCCCGTACCAGGCGCTCGAGCAGCGCCTCCATGCCCATGCCGCTCTTGGCCGAGACCTGGCAGGCATCGGTGGCATCCAGGCCGATGATCTCCTCGATCTCCTTGGCCACCTTGTCGGGATCGGCCTGGGGCAGATCCATCTTGTTGAGCACCGGTAGTACTTCGAGCCCCTGCTCGACGGCGGTGTAGCAGTTCGCGACCGACTGGGCCTCGACGCCCTGGGCAGCATCCACGACCAGCAGTGCCCCCTCGCAGGCATAGAGCGAGCGCGACACCTCATACGAGAAATCGACATGCCCCGGAGTGTCGATGAAGTTCAGCTGGTAGGTCTTGCCATCCTCGGCCTGGTAATCGAGGGTCACCGATTGAGCCTTGATGGTGATGCCCCGCTCGCGTTCGATATCCATCGAATCGAGCACCTGCTCCTTGAGCTCGCGGTCGCTCAAGCCACCGCATAACTGGATGATCCGGTCCGACAAGGTGGACTTGCCATGGTCGATATGGGCGATGATCGAGAAGTTGCGGATATGCTGGAGGTCGTCGCGTGATTCGTCGTTGGCCATCGAGTCGGTTCTGCCTTCAGTATCAGCGCGGAAGTATGAAATGGCGCTGGTGAAAAATTGCCGCCATTGTACCGGCAAGCGCCTGACAGGAACAGCGAAGGGAGCATGAGGGGCAAAGCAAGCGCCCCGACGGGAGCAGAGCTCTCGCCGGGGCGCAATCAACTGAGCTTATTCGCTTAAGCGAAGCGCCACGAACAGCGAGCGGCCATCGCGATAGAGACGCACCGGAACGGCACGATCGCTGTCGATGGAATCGATCACTTCCGCCAACCGCTCGGGAGAGCCGATGGAGTGCTGGTCAAGCGAGACAATCACGTCTCCCGGGCGGATCCCCGCTTCCGCGGCAGCTCCTTCGGGATCGAGCTCACTGACGCGCACGCCACTCTCGATGTTCAAGCGCTCACGCTCGGCGGCGTCGAGGGCACTTACCGCCAGTCCCAGGCGCGACTGGCGATCGCTCTGCTCGGCTATCGCGCTGCGCCCACCCTCGGCATCCGGCCAACTACCCACAGTCACATCCTGGGAACGGCGCTCACCTTCACGCATCACGGTCAGCTCGACATCGCTGCCCGGCGCGACGCGACCGATCAGCCGCGGAAGCGTGGTGGAGCTTTCCACCTCCTGACCATCGACCTCGAGGATCACGTCACCGGCACGCAGGCCACCCTCTGCCGCCGGGCCCTGGGGATCGAGATCGGCGATCAAGGCCCCGGTCGGGCTCTCCATGCCGAAGGACTCCGCCAGGTCGCGCGATACCGGCTGAATCATCACGCCCAACCAGCCGCGGTCGACGCGACCATCGCTGCGCAGCTGCTCGGCGATATCCATTGCGACACTGATCGGGATGGCGAAGGAGACCCCCATGAAGCCACCGCTGCGGGTGAATATCTGCGAATTGATGCCGACCACTTCACCGTCGAGATTGAACAGCGGACCACCGGAATTGCCTGGATTGATCGCCACGTCGGTCTGGATGAAGGGGACATAGGCGTCGCGCGGCAAGGTGCGGTTGATGGCACTGACGATACCGGCCGTGACGGAGTGATCGAAACCGAACGGTGAGCCGATCGCCGCGACCCACTCACCGACGCGCAGCTGGTCGGAGTCGCCGATATTGAGCGTCGGCAGGTCCTGCGCATCCACCTTGAGCAGTGCCACATCGGTCTGGGTATCGGCGCCGACAAGCTCTGCCGTGAGCTCGCGGCGATCATTGAGGCGCACCAGGATCTCATCGGCCCCCTCGACCACGTGCGCATTGGTCATGATGTAGCCATCGTCACTGATGATGAATCCCGAGCCGAGCGACTGGCGCGGCTGGCTCTGGCCTCGGCCACCGCCTCCCCCAGGGGGGAACTGCTCGCCGAAGAAGTGACGGAAAATGTCGGGAATATCCTGCGAACCGGGAAACTGCTGACTGCGCGGCTGCACGATTCGCGTCGTGGAGATGTTGACTACCCCTGGGGCGGCCTCTTCGACGAGCGTGGTGAAATCGGGAAGGCCCCTGGCATGCACGGATTGCCAGGCGAAGGCCGTGATCAGCATCAACAGCCAAAGGGAAAGATGTCGAGTCATGCGTTCCATGAAAGGCTCCTGCGATGCGTTGCAATAGTGCTTGTATTACTCATGTTTACCACTTCATTTAACTCAGGTATGGCCCGCCACGCCGCTTGCCGTAGCCGCCTTATGACAGTATCGAAGCGCAATTGATTCCGCGCTAGGCTGCGGGCGTCGCAAGCGTCTCGACCCAGATGGGGCGATAACGCGCATCGTGTCGGTGGCGAACCAAGCGCGCAACGCCCACCCCTGCAGCCAGCCCTGCAATGAAGGCCAGCGGCACCAGGCCATGCCCGACCGACAGCAGCCGCTCGGCCAGGAGACCGGCAAGCAACGAGCCGCCCAAGGGAATCCCGTAGACGCCAAGCGCTCCCTTGAGCAGCGTCGGCGATGGCAGGCCGATGATGATGCGCTCCCCTGCCTGCAGCCGGTGGGTACTGTCGATGGCCATCCTCCGAGCGCGCTTGCCGCTCCGGCGGGCCAACAAGGCATTGCCGCACCCCTGGCTGGCACTGCAGCCATGACAACGCTGCATGGGGTCGACTGACACCCAGGCTCCCCCCTCAAAGGGATCGATCACCATTGCCTTGGCCGTCAACAACCCCGCTTGCAACACGGTGCATGCACTTCCGGTCATCAGCCTGAGGCGCCCTGGGCGGCCTCGTTCGGGCCCTCTTGGGGTAACCATACGATCTGCTCGACGATACGCAGCAATACCTGGGGCGGCAATTCACCCATCGCCACCAGTTGCATCGGTTGGCCACCAAGTTCGAGGTGACGTACCGCGGCATAGGAAATACCCAGACGATGCATGCCCGGCGCCAGCGCCGGCCCATCACCATCCAGTGGCTCGACAAAGACGCTCAGGGTCGACAACCCATCACTGAACAGCCGGTGTCCCACGGCGTCGTCATGGACGGAGCTGCGTGTCGCCACCGGCTGGGGAACATACCCCGGCGGCAACCACCCCGCCCTCCAGGGGTCCGGGGGCGGTTCACGAAGTTCGTCGAGCTGCACTTGGCCATCGTAGAGACGTGGCCGCTGCAGTTCGGTGACCTGGAAGGTTTCGAGCTCGCGACCGCTGCTATCGAGCAGCACCTGTTTCAACGGCAGCGCCGTGGCATGATCCAGCCACAATCGATGGCCATAGCGCATAGCATCAAGGGGCTCGATATCCAGGCGCACGGCATTGCGCCCGGCGACACGCTCCTCACCATCGATGCGCAGGCGGTAGAACTCCTCCAGATGGCTCATGATGGCGGTTGGCGAGGCGGGAGTGTCGCTCTGTACGTTGGCCCAACCGCCGCGGCCTATCCGGCCCCGACGCTCCAGAATCAAGGCGGGGCCATCGAGAAAACGTGCGACCTCGCGCTCGATGCCGTCTTGAACATCGTGGGAGAGCGCCAACGTTCTGACGCCATCGTTACTGATACGTACGGCGCGGGCCTGGAAAATGAAGCAGTGATTGGCCCACATGCTGCGCTCGAACCATTGCGAGGCGCCCTGTGGCGCCTCGCGATCCTTGAGCACACGGCAGTCGAAGCCCTCCTCGTCGTTCCAGGCCGATGCCAAGGGAACTTGCTGATCAGCGGCCTGCGTCAGGGGAGCCAATAGCCCGAACAACAGAGCCGAGAGCGTCCAGCCCGCCAGAGATCGGCACTTCCCGCTAGCTGACATTACCCGCTCTCCCTCAACGCTGGCCCAGTGTCTCGTGCCCCGAAGCGCGTAGCAACGGCATCCAGCCATCACCGCTGCGGTAGGCCGAGCCTTCCGCATGACGATCTAGGTAGGACTGCAGCAGGCGCGCCTGCTCGAGATCGCCACGTTGCGACTGGCGGGTGTTTGGCGCCATGAACATCGGCATGTCCGAGGTGGCGCCCACCGCCCCTACCGGCATCATGCCGGTATTGCCGCCAGGCGACTGCTGGAACATGGGAAGATCGACGAGAGAGGGGCGCGACACGGGGCTCGAAGAGGCGGAAGCCACATCGCCTCCCGTTGACGCAGCCGAGCCGCTGCCTGCCATCGCCGGCCCATCGGCACCCGGCGTCCCCGCGACGTTGTAGACCTGCACCCCGGTGATCACCATCAATGAGACGGCAGCGGCGATCGCGGCACTGCTGGCGAAGGAGAAGCTGCGGCGTTTGCCCGACGCCTCCTCGACCAGGGGCAACGGCTCGCTCTCGATTCGGGCCATGATCCCGGCCGAGAGATCCATGCTGACATCGACCTCGCGGTCCCGCTGCATCAGGCTGCGAGCCAGATGGTAGCGACGCCAGGTATCGGCAGCATCGGGAGAGGCCTCGAGTATCTTGAGCACTCGACGCAGCTCCAGCTCATTCGCTTCGTTATCCATCAAGGCGGATAACGATTCCCGTTCATTGTGACTCATTCCTAGATCCTCACACTCGACAGGGCCTGACGCCCCCATGTCAGTGGATAAATGGCGAGTCTCGACTCGCCGGAATTCCCGCTCATCCTTGCGCACGATTCGCCATTCCTACCGCGAATCGCTCAATTGCCATGTGCGCACCCATCTTCATCGCAATCCCCACATCTGACGCCGACATTCGCCAACAGTTCAGCGCAGTGCAAAAAACTCATTCAACGATCATGTCCTGGGTCCGCGCGGTGGAGATCAGTGGCTGAATATGTTTGTCCACCGCCTCGCGGGCACGAAAGATACGCGAACGCACCGTTCCCACCGGGCAATTCATCACGCTTGCGATGTCCTCGTAGGAGAGCCCGTCCAGCTCGCGCAGGGTGATGGCGGTGCGCAGATCCTCCGGCAGGCTTTCGATGGCCTCGAATACGGCCGCTTCGAGCTGATCGCGGGCAATCGACGCTTCCGGGGTTTCGATATCGGCAAGCCGACCGCTCTGGTCAAGGATCTCGGCATCGACGATATCCATGTCGCTGCCCGGGGGGCGACGCCCACGTGACACCAGATGGTTCTTGGCCGTGTTGATGGCGATCCGGTACATCCAAGTATAGAACGCGCTTTCTGAGCGAAACTTGCCAAGCGCCCGGTAGGCCTTGATAAAGGCTTCCTGTGCAACGTCATGCACCTCGGCGTGATCGTGGATGTAACGCCCGATCAGGCCGATGATCTTGTGTTGATACTTCCTGACCAGCAGATCGAAAGCGCGATTGTCGCCCTTCTGCGCCCGCTCGACGAGTTGTTGATCGGTCTCCCTGACTGCCATTCATCCCCTCCCCAGTCGGGAAGTCGAGGCATTCGACTCGGCGGGGAGCATCGTTGCGATCAGCGTGTAATGTAAGAAGGCATTCATATCGTCAACCTGGGCCCTGTCGGGTAGTCGGTGATGGTCATGCATAAGTGTTCCTGTTTCTTGGCATTCCATCAAGCAGGGTCTGTCGACCGTCAATGCCTCGCTGTGACTTGTTCGATCCTGGCAAGTTCCACCTCGGCGTTGATTTTGGGTAGTGCCGCGGGCGATAGTAGGCTTCTCTTTTTCTCGCGCGGTTCACGTAACAGGTAGCGGCATGCCCCAACAACAGGTCAATAACCTCAACGTTCTCGCTCAGGACGTTCTCATTACTCCCGAGGCTCTCAAGCAGGAGATTCCCCTGACCGAGCTGGCCGAACGCACGGTCGTCGAAGGGCGCAACACGGTACAGCGGATTCTCGACGGCAGCGATCCACGTCTGCTGGTCGTGGTCGGCCCCTGCTCCATCCACGATGTCGACGCGGCATTGGACTACGCCCGGCGACTGCGTAAGCTCGCCGACGAGGTCAAGGAGAGCCTGTATATCGTGATGCGCGTCTATTTCGAAAAGCCGCGTACCACTGTGGGCTGGAAAGGCCTGATCAACGATCCCCACATCAACGACTCCTTCGAGATCGAGGAGGGGCTGCATATCGCCCGCAAGCTCTTGGTGGAGCTTGCCGAGATGGGATTGCCGCTGGCCACCGAGGCGCTCGACCCGATATCGCCCCAGTATCTACAGGACTGCATCAGCTGGTCGGCCATCGGCGCCCGCACCACCGAATCCCAGACACACCGCGAGATGGCCTCGGGCCTCTCCTGCCCGGTGGGATTCAAGAACGGCACCGATGGCAGCCTCGACGTCGCCGTCAATGCCTTGCAGTCGGTCTCGCATCCGCACAACTTCCTGGGTATCGACCAGGCCGGCCAGGTGGCAATCATCCGCACGCGTGGCAATGCCTACGGTCATGTGGTGCTGCGCGGCGGCAACGGCAAGCCCAACTACGACAGCGTCAGCGTGGCGCTGGCCGAGCAGGAGCTCGAGAAGGCCGGCATCAAGCCCAACATCATGGTCGACTGCTCGCACGCCAACTCCAACAAGGACCCGGCCTTGCAGCCGCTGGTCATGCAGAACGTCACCAACCAGATCCTTGAGGGCAATCGTTCGATCATCGGCCTGATGGTGGAGTCGCATATCGGCTGGGGCAGTCAAAAAATCCCCGAGGATCGCAGCCAGCTGCAATATGGCGTGTCGATCACCGATGCCTGTATCGATTGGGAGACGACGGTCGAGGTATTCCAGCAAATGGATCAGAAACTGCGTCCGGTATTGAAGGCGCGCCTCCAGGCTGCCTGAACATCGTGCTCGCTAGACCAGGCGCCCGCCATTCGGCGGGCGCAATCGTTTCAATGTATTGCGCTTCAGCTCACCACGGCTTGACCGTCGATCTCGCGCCGAAACGGGGGTAGCGAATCGAGCAGCGCCTGCCCATAGCGACGCGTCAGCACGCGACGGTCGAGCAGCGTGATGCGCCCGCTGTCCTGCTCCTTGCGAATCAGCCGGCCACAGGCCTGAACCAGCTTGATCGAGGCGTCCGGTACCGCGATGCGCATGAAGGGGTTGCCTCCACGACTCTCGATCCACTCGGCGAGCGTGGCCCCGACCGGATCGTCCGGCACCGCAAAGGGCAGCCGCGTGATCACCACATGGGTGAGATAATCACCTGGCAGGTCGATCCCCTCGGCGAAACTCGCAAGACCGAAGATGATGCTGCCCTGCCCCGCATCGACTCGCGCCCGATGGCGCTCGATCAGTTCACGCTTGGGCAGCCTATCCTGGGCCAGCACCCGCTCACGGCACGCCTGGGAGAGCGCCTTCTCCACCGCACGCAGCTGAGCGCGGGACGAGAACAACATCAACACCGCCTCGCGCGCTCCAAGCCCCTCGACGAACGAGACGATGGCCTGCTCATGCGCCTCGCGGTCGCCGGGATCGACCGCCTCACGTGGCACATTCAATATCGCGCGGGAGTAGTCGAAGGGGCTTGGCAGGCGCTGATAGCGGTAACGATTGGCAAGCCCGGCTCGCTCCTGCAGACGCTCGAAACGCCCCAGCGCAGTGAGGGTCGCCGACGTCACCACGGCCCCGTAGCAGCTACCCCATAGCGTCTTGGCCAGGGTGTGAGCCGCCGAAACGGGACTCGCCGAGAAGGAGAGTTCCGGCTCCCCCGCCACCGTTTCGAAGGTCAGCCAACGCGCCTGGGGCGGTTCGGCGGGATCGTCCTGCTGGCTCATGGCAAGCCACAGGGCGTGCGCTTCCAGCGCCCTACCATGGAGCAGCGAAATCAGCGGCAGCCAGGGCTCGGCCTGCTCGCGGGGAAGCCCAGTATGCTTGTCTGGATCGAGGCTCTCGCGCAGGATATCGGCAATGGTCTCCAAGTTGCGCGACAGCTCTGCGAAGATCACCACCAATGCGCTGGCGTGCTCGCGCAGTGCCAAGGGCGCGCGCCCCATCTCGAAGCGGTGATGGACGCTCTCCTCCCCTGCGCCATTGGGTAGCCCGGCCAACTGGTGACCCAGCGAGAAGACCTCGCCCAGACGCGGCTCGAGCGCTGCGATCGCCTCGGGAAATGCGGCCAGCAGCCGCGCCACGGTCGGCTGCACGGCAAGGGCCGCGTTGAGCTCGGTCAGCGACTTCTTGAGGTTGCGCAACCAGCGCAGCGCGCCATTGACGGCGAAACGGTGAGTGAAGTGCTCGATCGCCTTGTCGGGCAGGTGGTGCCCCTCATCGAAGACATAGATGCACTCCGAGGGTTTCGGCAACACCACACCGCCCCCAAGCGACAGATCGGCCAGCACCAGGTCGTGATTGGCAACGACGATATCGGCCGTGTCGAGATCTCGTCGGGCCCGAAAAAATGCACAGGCACCGAAATGGCCGCAGCGTCGGTTGGTGCATTGGCGATGATCGGTGGTCAGGCGCCGCCACTGCGTATCCTCAATGGTCAGTGGCCAGCTGTCGCGGTCCCCCTCCCAGCGCCCGTTGCCATAGGCATCAGCGAGCTCCTTGACCAAGGCGTGGAAGTCGTCGCCATCACGCGAAGCAAGCGCCTGCTCGAATAGCGAAAGCGTCGGGTTCTCCTCAACGCCATCGAGCAGTTGATCGAGCTTGGCCACGCACAGGTAACGGCCACGCCCCTTGGCCAGGGCGTAACTGAACGCAATACCGCTGTGCTTATGCAGCGCGGGCAGATCCTGATGCAGCACCTGCTCCTGCAACGCCACCGTGGCAGTGGCGATCACCAGCCGCTTGCCCTTGGCCTTGGCCACCGGCAGGGCCGCGAGCAGGTAGGCCAGCGTCTTGCCGGTACCAGTACCCGCTTCGAGCACGCAGACATGCTCATCCGAGGTACGCCGGCCGCTGTCGTCGGCCTTGATCCCCGCCAGGGTGCGGGCAATTTCGGCGATCATCAGGCGCTGGCCGTAACGTGGAGTCAACGCCAGGCCATCGAGAACGCGCCGATAGGCCTCCTGGATCTCACCCTTGAGCGCTTCGTCGAGCATCGCGCCTGTTCCTTGCGGCCTGGCCGCTTACAGCAAGCCTTCGGGCGGATGTTCGCAGGGCAGCTTGTCGTTGATGTAGCGCTCGATCTCGGGCAACGAGAAGGCATCCTCCTCCCCGACGAAGCTGATCGACACGCCCTTGGCGCCGGCACGACCGGTACGTCCGATGCGGTGCACGTAGTCCTCGGGATCTTCCGGCAGGGTGTAGTTGATCACATGGCTGACATCGTCGATATGAATGCCACGGCCCGCCACGTCGGTTGCGACCAGCACCTGGACCTCGCCTTCGCGGAAGCGCTCCAGGGTCTTGATGCGCTGCGCCTGTGGCACATCGCCGGAGAGCATCGCCACGTTGATATCCGCCTTCTTGAGCAGATCGTCCAGCTTGCGCACCAGGTCGCGACGGTTACCGAACACCATGACCCGGTCGAAACTCTCCTGTTTGAGCAGATTGACCAGCAGGCGCTGCTTGTCATCGTCACTGACCATGTAGACGCGCTGGTCGATATCCGCGGCATTCTCGACCGTGACCGCGATCTCGACGTGGGCCGGCTCGTGTGTCCACTGGCTGGCAAGCGCCAGAATGTCGTCGGTGAAAGTTGCCGAAAACAGAAACGTCTGACGCTCCTCCTTCTTGGGCGTATGCCGGATGATGCGCTTGACGTCGGGGATGAAGCCCATCGACAGCATGCGATCGGCCTCGTCGAGCACCAGCACTTCGACCTCGGTCAGGTCCACGTCTCGCTTCTCGTGGAAGTCCAGCAGACGGCCAGGCGTGGCCACCAGAATATCCAGCGGCTTGCCAAGATTATCGCGCTGCTTCTGGTAATCCATGCCGCCCACGACGCTTGCCACGTTAAGCGACGTGAACCGCGCCAACGCCTTGGCATCCTTCTCGATCTGCAGCGCCAGCTCGCGGGTCGGCGCGATGATCAGCGCGCGCGGGGCGCCGGGCTTCTGCCCGTTGGGGGCCTCCTCCTCGAGGAAGTAGGCAAGGATCGACATCAGAAAGGCAGCGGTTTTGCCGGTGCCGGTCTGGGCCTTGCCCACGATGTCACCACCCAACAGCGTATGGCGCAGCGCTTCGGCCTGGATCGGCGTGCAGTATTCGAAACCCAGTGCGTGGATGGCACGCATCAGGGGAGTGGGAAGATCGAAGTCATGGAAACGCCACTTGCCCGCGACGGGCGCTACCTGAAACTGCCGGGGATCCCAGCTGGGCTGCGACTTGCGCGGCTTGCGGCGGCGACGCTTGGGCTTGCGATTCTGGGCCGGTGCAGGGGCCTTTTCCGTCTCGCTCATAGGCTGTGATTCTGTCCATTATCTGTGGATGTGATGCGCGGCTCAGCAAAGTCAGACGCTTTCAAAGGTGGCTATTGTACCAGTCATTGACGATCAGGGCGCGTATCGCGGAAGCGACTGCTCTCCGCACTCATGAAGAGCCATGCCGTCGTGGTGGCGTCCTGATAGAATGGGCCAAACGTCGAAGTCAAAGGAGTCATGCCGACATGACGCGCAGGAAAAAGACCCGCTCGCTTGCCGACAAGGTGACGATCCGCACCGGCAAGCGCAAGGATTACAAGAAGTGGCGCCACGACAATCCCGACCAGGTTGCCCCATCGCGCCGCTTCACCCAGAAGAAGGTGCAACAGCGCAAGTTGCAGGCAATACGCAAGCTGGCTCGTCAGCAGCAGGGGACCACCCTTGACATCAACCCCAAGGACGACTCGTCCACCGATGGCAAGAGCGAATAATGCGACTGGTATCGTTCAATATCAATGGAATCCGCGCTCGCCTGCATCAGCTACAAGCACTTGTGGAGAGCCACCGCCCGGCGCTGATCGGCCTGCAGGAGACCAAGGTGCAGGATAGCGAGTTTCCGTTCGATGCAGTGAAGGCGCTGGGTTATCACGTCCACTATCATGGCCAGAAGGGGCACTACGGTGTTGCCCTGCTGTGCGATGAAGCGCGCTTTCCACAAGGCCCCGAGGCGGTATTCCACGGCATGCCCGACGACGGCGAGGCCTCTCAGCGGCGCATGATTGGTGCCCGCCTGCGGCTGGTCGATGGCGAACCGCTGACGGTGTGGAACGGTTATTTTCCTCAGGGCGAGAATCTCGCTCACCCCACCAAGTTTCCCGACAAGCAGCGCTTTTATGCTCAGCTCGCGCGACTACTCAGCGAGGATCATCAACCCAGCGAGCGTGTAGTGGTGATGGGCGACTTCAATATCTCGCCTGAGGATATCGACATCGGGATCGGTGAAGCGAACCGCAAACGCTGGCTGCGCGAGGGCAAGACGAGCTTCCAGCCCATCGAGCGCGAGTGGCTCGTCGGCATCAAGTCCTGGGGACTCAAGGACAGCTATCGCCTGCGCTATCCCGAGGTCGACGACCGCTTCAGCTGGTTCGACTACCGCTCGCGCGCCTTCGAACGCGATCCTAAGCGGGGGTTGCGCATCGACCACATCCTGGTATCAGCCCCTCTGATCGACAGCGTCGTCGACGCTGGCATCGACTATGAGCTACGCGCCATGGAGAGGCCATCCGATCATGCGCCGGTATGGACCGAGCTCTCGTTGTAGGATATCTCGACGCCTCTCTTGAAGACGCGCTTGCCAGGGCTAGCGCTAGGACTCGCCCTGGAGCGCGCCACGGGAAGCTCCCGACTCCGTCAGCCAGCGCTGTGCTTCCTCGGAGCCGCGCTCGCTGGCCCTGCGCAGCGCCTGCTCGGCGAGTTCAGTCTCCCCCCAGTCAAGAGCAAGATGACCCAGTTGCAGCCAGTCCTGGGCGGCATCGCTGCGCTCTGCCACCCGCCGCCAGACGCCAAGCGCTCGCTGGCGATCCCGAGCCGCCTGCCAGGCTTGTGCAAGCAGCCGGACATGCTCATCGCTTTCGGTCACGATGCCCTCCTCGATCGCCCGCTCAATTCGCTCCGCGCCGCGGGCCGGCGTACCCCCGGCCAAGTGCAGACGCACCAGCGTGATCAGCGCCTCCTCCCCTGTCAGCACTCCCAGCCGCCAGCCCGCTTCCCAGATTGCTGCCGCCTGCCCCGGCTCCCCCACTCGTTGCGCCAGGGCGGCGACACGACGCCAATCCTGCTCGCTGGAGGTTTCGTCAAGCTGAGCCTCCAGCTGAGCCAGCGCCTCACCGGCGCGTCCCGAACGCTGATAGACCGTAGCTGCCAGCGACTGCTGATCGACATCTGGCGCCGGTGTCTCCTCCAGCGCCCGCGTCACCCAGTCAGCGGACTCCTGCCAGCGTTCGAGCCTTGCCAGCGCGCGCGCCATCCTCCAACGGTCACGAGCCTGCCCAGCGTTACTGGCAAACCACTCCTCAAGAAGCACGACACCCTGCTCGGTCTGACCCGACGCGAGCCGTAAGCCGGCCTCCTCGCGTAGCCAGCGATCACGCTGCTGCGGCTCGATCCCCTGCGTCTCGCGCGCCTGATACAATAGATCGGCCGCGACGTCGGCACGCTCCTGCCGCGCCTCGGCACCGGCGGCAAGCTGCAGATAGAGCACACGCGCCCAGCGGTCGGCGCTGTTGCCGCCGGCAAGTCGTTCGGCTTGACGGCGGGCTCGTTGGCTGACTGCCTCGCGGTCCCCCTCCTGCAGCTGTTGCTGCAGGGCATTCAGATCGGCAATGACATCGCCGGGTAGCGCCGGTGCGGCCCCCACTGGCGCTGACAGGATCAGCGAGCCAAGCAGTAGCCACCAAGTGAAGCGGAGTGGGGACATGGCATCACCTCAATTGGAATTCCAGACGTTGACGGGCTCGGCGTAACCGGTCGGCAGGCTCGAACTGCCAGTTGGCCACGGCCTGCTGAGCCGCACTATCGAAGACGCTGCGCGGGCTGGCATCGACAACCTGGATGGAGGAGCGATCGACACTACCATCGGGACGGATCATGAACTGCAGCTCCACGTAGCCCTCGAGCCCCCGCCGCTGAGCTCGCGTGGGATACTCCGGCGGCACGCGGCGCGTTGGCGTGATCTGTCCGACATCCATCGGCGTCTGCGGCGCAGGCTCGGCCTGTGCCTGGGCCGGTTGCGCCGCTGATGCAACGGGGGCCGGCTCGGGCGATGGTGCGGGGGCCGGCTGAGACGTCGGTTCCGGCCGTGGCTGTGACTCGGGCTCAGGCTGTGGCTCGGGCTGAGGTTCCGGTATCTCGATCTCGGTGAGCTCCGGCAGTGCCTCGTCGAGCTCCAGCGGAACCACCTCCTCGGTTGGCAGTTCAGGCTCGGGTAGCGCGATGGGACTCTCCATCATGAGTACCGGCTCCGGCATTGGCGGCGGCTCCGCTGCCGGCAGCGGCGGCGGCGGCGGCGGGAGTTCCGCGGCGGCTTCGGCGACCTCGACCTCGGGCACGTCGGGCATATCGACCATGCTCAGGCTCATCTGCACCTCGAGCTCGTCGTACTCCTCCTGTGGCGGCGCCACCAGCAGTGCCAGCAGCCAGAACAGCAGCAGTGCCAGGGTGATCCCCCCCGCTATCGAGAAGGATGCCCGCATCATGGGGCGCTCCGGCTTGCGGCGACCGCCACCTGCTCCACACCGGCCTCGCGTATGCGATCCATCACCTCGATCAGCAGCCCCGTGGTGGAGTCGCGATCGGCCTGGATCACCACCGAGCCATCGCTGCTCACGAGTGCCGCCACCTCTCCTCCCACACGGTGAATATCGACCGGCTTGCCATCCACCCACACCGCTCCCTCCGGCGTGATGGCGACCATCACCTGGGCGTCGGGTCGCGGGCTTGCCGCGCTCGATTCGGGGCGCTGAATTTCCACCCCGCTCTCCTTGATGAAGCTGGTGGTCACGATGAAGAAGATCAGCATGATGAAGACCACATCCAGCATCGGCGTCAAATTGACCTCGCTGGCTTCGCCGTTGTCGGCGCCAAGGCGGCGTCTACGCATCGGTTTCCTCCACGGCGCGGGCCAAGCGGTCATGCAACCGCTGGTCCTCGCGTCGAATGATGTGCTCAAGGCGACTGGTGAATAGCAGCCCCACGACTGCCACGGCCATGCCGGCCAGGGTTGGCAGGGTCGCGCGAGCCACGCCATCCGCCATCGCCCGGGCCTGGCTGGTTTCGGTCAATGCCAGACTATCGAAGACGGCGATCATGCCGGTCACGGTGCCGAGCAGTCCCAGCAAAGGGCAGAGCGCCACCAGCAGTTTCAGCCAGGGCAACGGACGGCGCAGCCGCCCGATGAGCTCGCGGGACCAGACATCACGCAGCGTCAGTGCACTCCAGCTGAGATGATCGGAACGCCTTGCCCAGCGGCCGATCAAGGCATTGCGGGTCCGACGATAGGTGATGCGAAAGAACCAGACACGCTCCAGAGCCAGGCTGAACAGCAACATGGCCACCAGCGCAATCACCACCAGAACCGCCCCGCCCGCCTCGATCAGGCGCTCCAGAGGCTCAAGCCATAGCGGAATCACGTACGTCACTCCCTGAGAAGGACCGAGAAGTCGCTGAGCGCTGTTCCAGATGCTCGGCCAGGGCAGCGCTGGCCTGGCCCTCCACCACACCCGCCAGATGCCGGCTGCGGCTTGCCAGCGCCGTGTGAGCAAAGAGCAGCGGCACGGCAGTGATCAGTCCAAGCACGGTGGTCACCAGCGCCTGACTGATACCACCCGCCATCAACTGTGGATCGCCGGTACCGAACACCGTGATCGCCTGGAAGGTCACGATCATCCCGGTCACTGTTCCAAGCAACCCCAGCAACGGCGCCACGGCGGCCAGCAGCTTGACCAGCGGCTGGCCACGTTCGAGCCTCGGCATTTCGGCAAGTACCGCCTCGTCAAGCCTCGCCTCTAGCGCTTCGGGCACTTGTTCACCATGGATGGCACGAAAGCGCCGCAGTACCCGGCCAAGGGGGTTGTGGTCATGCAGCTGGCTCAGGTCGCGCAGCTGGCGGCGCACCGCGAGCGAGACCTGCAACAGGTAGCCATACTGCAGCAGTGCGACCAGTAGCCCGAATGCACCAAGCGCGACAACCACATAACCGACCGCCCCCCCCTGATGGAAACGCTCCATCAGCGAGGGTTGCTGTGCCAGCGCCGAGAGCACCTGGCCACGAGTCGGATCGAGGGCCAGAGTACGTGCATCGCCGGCATGGAATGCCGCCAGCGTGTTCGCCACCTCGGGCGGCGTGCGCTCGATGACCGCAAGCGTGGAGTCGTCGGCCCCCCTGCGCAATAACGCCTCTTCGGTAAAGGCGGCAAAGTCGCCAAGCCGCACCACCTCGCGCACGGAGACATCGCCGTCCGTACCCGCGACCGGCGCCTCGAAGCGCAGCACACGCCCGGTCTCAGCCGTCAGCGCCATGACGCTGTCGGCCAGGGTTTCGAGATGCTCACGCTGGAGCACCTCGACGTCGTCGAGCCGAGGCGGCAAGGCGGCATCACCTACCGCCGCCCAACTCTGCCCCAGCGCATCGCGAACCTCGCCGCTATGGCGCGCCAGGGTCGCAAGCACCGCCGCCAGATCATCGCCCTGCTCCTGCTGGCGGGCGTCAAGCTCTGCCCGGTGCTCCCGCTGCGCCTGTTGCCGCGCTTCCAGCGCCTCGCGCTGCTGTTGCGCGGCGGCATGCGCCGAGCGGGCTTCCTCGAGCGCCGCTTCCAGCCCCGCCTGATCTTCAAGCAATTCGCTCAAGCGTGCCTGATCGCGAGCCTCCGCGGCTTCACGCTCGGCGCGCAGTGTCTGCAGCGGCTCCTGCTGCGCCTGTACCGAGGGAGCCAACAACAGCGAGATCAGCACCAGGCTCTGAATGACCCGTGACAACTTCATGAGTGCCCCTCCGCCGGTGCAGGCACCTCTTCCAATGGCTGCGAGACCGGCAGTCTCAACAGTGCAGGAGCCCGCTGATCGCGGGCGATACGCAGCGCGTTACGCACTTCACGTCGCTCGGCCTCGTCGAGCGCTTGCCAGCGTCGGGCGTCGGCCTGCCAGACTCCACCCTCACGGCCATCCGATGAGAGATAGTAGAAGCCAACCCGACCGATACGCAGGTAGTCGACTTCACGGCGCGCTTCACCCTCGTCGCTCTCGCTCAAATAACCACGCCAGGCATCCATTTCCCGGCCGTAGTCGAGCTCGGCGCGCCAGGCCGCCAGAATGCGCTCCAGTTGGTCTGCATCGGCAAGCTCGGGATTGGCCAGGCCACTCTCCACACTGGCAACGCGCGCCTGACGCTCTTCGATCAGAAAAGGCATATCCCGCTCGACCCATGAGGCAAGGCGCTCGATCAGCCCACGCTTGAGCGATGGCAGCGCATCCCGGGTGGACTCAAGGGTATCCAGCGCCGCCTCTCGACGCTCCAGGGTATCGGCTTGACGCGTCAGACGAGGTTCGAGCTCGGCATTGTAGCCGGTCAGTCGACTCGTCTCTCGCTCCAGACGACGCAGCTCCTGCAGGGCTTCCCGGGTTGCGTCATCAGCGGCATCGATCCTTGCCTGCAGCTCAGCCTGACGCTGCTGGGCCTCCCGCGCTTCGTGGCGAAGCGTCACCTCGGCAAAGGCCGGCGACGCCAGCGAGGCGCACAGCAGTAGGCAACACCAATGCCTGGATTGAATTGGGGTAGTACTCACGTTGCATCTCCAGCGATCGACTCTTGGCAAACGGTTCCGGCAGTTACGGCGATGTCTTGCCGACCATCGATAGCCAATTATTGATAACAGTTATCGTTTACAAAAAAAGGGCATATGCGATAGATTACCATTTCAGATCAACGATAACAGTTATCAGTTACTACAAAGCAAGGATTCAAGGAACCCCAATGCGCATAACTCTCCGCTTCCCCTTCCAGCACTCAGGCCTGGCGTTGGCTATTGGCGCTGCCATGGCATTTCCGGCCCAGGCCGAGCAGCGTCTCGATAGCATCGTCGTCACCGCCGCTGGCTTCGAGCAGGCGCTCAACGATGCACCGGCCAGCATTTCGGTCATTACCCGGGAAGAGCTGCAACAGCGGCGCTTCACCAATATCGCCGAGGCACTTGCCGACGTACCGGGCGTCGATGTGCGCTCCGGCACCGGCAAGACAGGGGGGCTCAATATTGGAATTCGCGGCATGCCGAGCAATTACACCTTGATCCTGATCGATGGGCGCCGCCAGAACGCCTCGGGAGACGTGACGCCCAATGGCTTTGGCGAAACCGCGACCAGCTTCATGCCGCCACTGTCGGCCATCGAGCGCATCGAGGTGATCCGCGGTCCGATGTCGACGCTCTATGGCTCCGATGCCATGGGCGGTGTCATCAATATCATCACCCGCCCGGTCAGCAATACCTGGACAGGCAACGTGGCGGTCGACACGACGTTCCATCAGGATAGAGACGCGGGCAATTCCCAGAATATCAACCTCTATACCTCCGGCCCGCTGGTAGAGGACGTACTCGGTCTGCAACTGCGTGGCCGGCTGTTCGACCGAGACAGCTCCGAGCGCCTGATCGAGGATGGCACCGGTCGCGACCCGCGCCCCACGGAAGCCCGCATATATACCATCGGCGGTCGGCTGACGCTCAATGCCGATGAGGCCAATATCCTATGGCTGGATGCCGAGCGTTCGCGTCAGACCTATGACAATGAAGATGGCCGCCTGGGCAACCTGGACACGCCCGCGCGCATCTTCGGCTATGAGGATGAACTGCGCTTCAACCGCGACCAGGTGGCTCTCGGTCATACCGGACGTTACGCCGCTGGAACTCTCGAGAGCAGTATCACTCACAACACCACCGAGACACTGGGTCGCACCCTGCCCGCAGGGAGTGCACCCAACTACGGTTATGAAGCGGCCGGCGGCGAGCCTCGCCTGCTCGAGAATCGCGACATCGTGTTCGACACCAAGTTCGTGGCCCCCATCGAAGCGCACATGGTGAGCGTAGGTGCCCAGTACATCGATGCCAGACTGGAGGATGGTGCCGCAGGTAGCCAGGCCTTCGAACAGCAGAGTTGGGCCCTGTTCCTCGAGGACGAGTGGTGGCTGCGCGACGACTTGGCGCTGACGCTGGGTGGCCGCTATGAGGATCATGATGCTTTCGGCAGACACTTCAGCCCACGCGGCTATCTGGTGTGGAACACCACCGACAACTGGACCCTGAAAGGTGGGATAAGCCAGGGTTACAAGACACCGACCCTCAATCAGCTGCACGATGGTGTGACTGGCTTCACCGCCCAAGGTCAGAGCATAACCATCGGCTCACCGGATCTGCAGCCTGAGGAGAGCACCAACTACGAGATTGGTGCGATCTATGACAACCTGGAGGGCTTTTCCGCCGGCGCCACCGCGTTCTATAACCGCTTCAGCGACCGTATTGCCAATGCGGAAGATATTCCCAATTGCCAATATATCGATAACACGGGCAACACACCCAACGCCAGCCTGCCTAACTGCATCAGTGTGGGCAACTTCACGGCACAGGAGGGTTTCAGCCAGCTGATCAATATCGACAAGGCAGAAACCCGTGGGATCGAGCTTACGGCTCGCTATCGCCTGGCACCCAACTGGGAAGTCCGTGGCGGCTACACCTATACCGACACCGAAATCACCTCAGGCGACTATGAGGGGATGGTGTTGAGCAATACGCCTGACCATAAGCTGACCGCGAGCCTGACCTGGGACGTGACCAATCGTTTGAGCACCACGCTCGAGGGGGAGTACTACTCTTCACGCGAACGCTTCTCCGATGGCCTGCCGACCTCGGGCCAGAATCTGGCGCTCTATGAGCAGGTCGGCAACAAGCTCGACAGCTATGAACTCTTCAACCTGCGCACCAGCTATCAGATCGCCGACAACGTGCGCCTGACCGGCACCATCTATAACCTGCTCGACAAGGATTTCGGTCGCGCCGACGCCTACGAGTGGCAAGGCGACACCTACCAAGCCTACCGTTTTACCCAGACGGGGCGCTCCACTGACGGCATTTATCTCGATGGCCGCAGCCTCTGGATTTCTGCCAGCTACGATTTCTGAGCGATATCAGGAAACCGAGCCCCGATGATTCGGGGCTTTTGCAACAGCTTGAATATAATGGGCAAAAAATGCCAGTCAGCGTCGCTGACTGGCATTTTTTTACTGAGGGCTTGGACGGCGCCCAGCGGAGCAGCAAGGCTTACAGCTTGCTCTCGAGCTCCGGCAGGATCTCGAACAGATCCCCCACCAGGCCATAGTCCGCATCGCCAGGCATCCATCGCAACGCCCCGTGCTCACCGCACGGGGCTTTTTTATGGCGGGGGGGGGATAGGGCAGGGTTTTTAGGCGCCAGGGGCAGGGTTGCAGTGCGGCAGGGCACTTGTCTCAGCAGTGAGGCGGCGACTAGACTAGCCAGCCTTCATAGGAGACATCATGATCCCCCAATACCTGCTGCTCTATTGCCGCCCAGGCTTCGAGAAAGATCTGAGTGCGGAAATATCCACCAAGGCCAGTGAAGCGGGGTGGCAGGGATATGCCGTGGCCGAACACAATGCCGGACATCTGAGTTATGTGTTGGAGGGCGCCACTCCAGCCAATGGCTTGCACCGCGATATTCCACTTGCATCGATGGTGTTTGCTCGTCAAAGTCTCGTCGCCTTGCCTCCGCTCGTCGGGTTGTCACGTGAAGATCGACTGACACCTATCATTGAGCAGGTAATGGCCAGTGGGTGGAGCTTCGAATCGATATGGCAGGAGACGCCGGATACCAACGAGGCCAAGGCGCTCAGCGGCCTGATCAAGGCACTTGACCGGCCTTTGGAGTCGGCTCTGAAGAAGTGCGGAGCGCTGCGTCGCAAGGCGGGAGCGCGACGGCTCCATCTGCTGTGGAGTGCCGGAGACAGAGTACAGCTCGGGATGAGCTTTCCTGGCAATCGCAGCGAGTTTCCCGGCGGCATTCCCCGGCTACGATTCCCTCGAGAGGCACCCAGCCGATCGACACTGAAGCTCGAGGAGGCATGGCATGCGTTTGTACCGAAGGAGGAGTGGCCGCAGCGCATCGATAATGCCATGACCGGGGCGGACCTCGGCGCGGCGCCGGGAGGCTGGACCTATCAGCTGGTGAGAAAGGGCATGTATGTCTACGCCATCGACAACGGTCCCATGAATAAGACATTGATGGCCACCGGCCAGGTGGAACACTTGCGAGAGGATGGTTTTTCCTGGGAACCGCCGGGGCGCTTGGACTGGCTGGTCTGCGACATCGTCGACAAGCCGATGCGGGTGACCGAGATGATCGAGCGCTGGCTGGTGAAGCGCTGGTGTCGCGAGGCGGTCTTCAACCTCAAGTTGCCGATGAAGCAGCGCTGGAGCGAAGTCTCGCGCTGCCTGGCCTACTTGGCCTCCAGCCTGGAACGGGCCAATGTATCGGCCGAGATCGGCTGCCGGCATTTATACCATGATCGAGAAGAGGTGACCGTTCATGTGAGGTTGCTGGACTGATCAGCAGTGCTCGTAGAGGCGGATATGCTCTTCGTCGGAGAGCAGCGGTAGCACCCGCTGCATGACTCGCTCGCGTTCGGGGCTATGCAGCCAACTCTTCCAGGCGGTCAGGTCACGCCATTGGGTGATCAGGAGGCGCCGCTCGGGATGGTAGCGTTCGCAGAGACTTTCGCCAGCAATAAAGCCTCGGGCATTGATCGAGGCGCGCATCGCCTCCTTGGCGGCAAGTTCGTACTCCGCTTCGAGCCCTGGCATGATGCGTCGCTCAATCAGGATTTTTATCATTGTACTACCTATCCTCTACCCTATTTCCGTTCGCTAACGCTTTCATGCATGAGGTTCATGAGCCAATGGCCGACCAACTCGTCGACTTGCCCAGCCACGATGTCGAACTCGATACCCGGGGGCTCTACTGCCCCGAGCCCATCATGCTGATGCATAACCGGGTGCGCGACATGAGCATGGGAGATGTGCTCAAGGTAGTGGCCAGCGATCCGGCCACCACCCGCGACATCCCCAAGTTCTGCAGCTTTCTGGGACATGAGCTGCTTTACCAGGCTGAGCGCGATGGCACTTACCACTACTATCTGCGCCTGGGCTAACGACGCCACACTGGGTGGTGGGCTAGGGCGCGATCATCAGTGCCAAGGCTTCCAGTGTCGTCGGATCCTCCTGCTTGATGCGGTTGGCAATGGTGCGCTGAAAGAAATAGACGACGCGATGGCGGCTGTGCCCAGGATAGAGGCAGGCATCGCCGGCGAGTACGGGGGTCGATTCGATCGACTCCTCATCAACCAGCAGGGCTTCGATCTTGCCGCTATTGTACAGCTGCCAGCCGAAAACCTGCTTGAGCTGCCAGGGCAGATCCTCCTCGTCCATGCACAAGGCATGCGTGCCCAGTGTGTCGGGGAGCTGCTGGATCAGGCTCGAGCTTTCGGTGTCTTCGTAATCGAAGTAAGCGGCGGCATGCTCGAGCTCATGCTGCTTGTGCTCCGGCGGGGAGGTGAAGACCTCCTCGGTTTCGGGGTCGCGATAGCCTACGAAGTGGCCATACTCGGGATCGTCCAGCTCCTGACAGGGCGTCAGGGCTTCCATCCATGGAACTAGACCGACGACCTCGCCATCTTCTCGCAAACCCCAGGCAAGCAGCGGCATGCCATACAGCGTTTCCTGGTCGGAGGCGAGATGGTAAAGCATCTCCAGGCCATCCAGTTCAGGGGCAAGTCGTACCAGTCGACGCCTGGCGAGTTGCCGTTGTCGCATGACCTCCAGGTCGATGACCTGTGCGGTGCGGGGGGACAGTGGGATTCCCATGATTACCCTCCTAGAGCGCGTTGTAACGGCAGTGGAACGGCCTAGCTTCACTATTAGCACAGTCTTGGCGAAAAAGTTAAGTCTCGTTGCTTGCGCTGGCGGGCTGTGTTGTCAACGTGCATTCAGCGCGCCGCTGCGCTAACAAGCGCTGATGCTCCTGTCGAGCATGTACAAAGCGCTGCCAGGGTGCCTGTGCGCGCTCAAGCGATAGCCACTCCTGACGGTAGCGATCCATCGCGGGAAGCGATATCGGGTGTGCCTCGAGCAGGGTGTCAACCGAAGTCAACCAGCGCTCGGCGTATGCTTCGATAGCATCCAGATAATCGACTGGCATTGCCTGAAACAACTCAGTTTCAGGACATACGAGCGGCCCTAGGCGCTCCGTTTCGAGAAGTCGATTGGCTTCAGTCAGGCGCAGGCTTGCCAGTTGCAGCGTACGCAGGACCCGGGCCGTCAGTGGTTCTCGTCTTAGTGCCTGGAGGTGATCGGAGAGCGTTGCCGAGTCGGGACGCCAATCGCGATCGAACTGGCGAAGGGCACCTTCGCGCAGGTAGTCGAGAGCGGCCAGGAAGGGTTCGATATCGGGTAGATTGCCTGGCGAGAGCGGACGGCTCGCACGTGAGAAGCTGGCTCTCCATTCGCTTGAGCCGAACAGCGCATTCCAACTCACGAACGGCAGCTGTCGAGTCTTCATCTCGCTCAGCCGCTCGAGACGCTCACGGTGAGTGGGTGCAAGAGAGGCGCCGATGTCGGAGTCGAGACAGCCGGAGAGCCGCCGCCAGAGTTCCAGCTCGTATAACCAGTGCTGACTTGGCACTGCCACTCGACCGAGCTGAGTGTTACGCTCGGCCACTAGTGAGGTGATATTGCATTGGCGTAGCCCATAGACGTTCTGCAGACTCTCGCGTGTCTCGGGAATGTCGAAGGTGAGCCTGCGCCGATCGGGAAATGCGGCAATGTTTTCAGGCGATTGCGGTTCGGGGGCGGGGAGCTGAAGAGCCTCCGCCAGCTGTTGCTGATAATCGACCAGCAGCGCATCCGCCTCCCCGCGGCGCTCACACCCCGTGATGAGCAGCATCGTGGCCAGACCCATCGCCAGGCTTGGGGGCAGGTTCAATGAGGTCCGCCAAGTCGCAGGGCTAGCGGCGAAGCACCACTCCTTGTCCATTGCTCACCGCCTTGCTGATTCTGTGGAGTCTCCAGCCCAGCAGCAGGGCCGCGACAGTCAGGCCCGCGACAAGTCCGATCCAGTAACCATGCACACCCAGCGGGGCGAGCCAGTCGCCAAGCCCCCAAGTCCCCAGCCAGTGGCCGCCCAGCAGCCCTACAAGCCAGTAGGCGAGCAAGGTGATCACCATGATGATCCGGGTATCCTTGTAGCCGCGCAAGGCGCCCGCCATGTTGATCTGAAGCGAGTCGGAGATCTGATAGATCATCGCCAGTACGATCAGCGAAAGGGCCAGCTGCTGCACCTCGCTATTGCGAGTGTAGAGCGATATCACCGACTCCGAGGCGAACCACAGGATCGCATTGTTCAGCAGCGCAATCAGCAGGCAGACGGCAATACCGTTCCAGGCGACGAAACGCGCCTGAGCCGGCTGTCCGCTACCGAGCACGTTACCGACCCTGACGGTCAGTGCCATGCCCAAGGAGAGCGGCAGCATGAACAGGATGGAGGTGAAGTTCAGCGCAACCTGGTGGGCAGCGACAACGACTTCTCCAAGGCTTGCTATGAACAGGGCGATGAGGGTGAAGAGCGTGACTTCGACGAAGATCGCCACACCGATCGGGACGCCTACGTAGAGCAGCTCACCGATCAACTTGCGACTTGGCGGGGTGGGTGAGTGCCATAGCGAGACCGGGGAATAAGCGCGCGAGCGCTGGGTATAGAGCAACATGGCAAGGGTCATGACCCACATCGAGATGGCCGTGGCGATGCCGCAGCCGAACGCTCCCAATGCTGGTAGCTCGGCAAAGGGTGCCGGCAGCTCCACACCGAGCAGGTTGCTCAGCCCTGCACCACCATGAATCAGGATGAAGTTGCATGGAATATTGATCGAGAGTCCGATCAGGCTGATCCAAAGCGTCGGGCGAGTGTGATTCATGCCGTCGGAGAAGGCGCGCAGTGCCTGAAAGATCGCAATACCGGGCATGCCGAAGGCGATCGCTGAGAGATAAGCCGTCGAGCGTTCGGCGACCTGTGGCGGCACACCCATTACACGGAAGATCGGTGCGACGGCAAACCACAGTAGCAGGGCCGAGACGACTCCGAGCACCAGAGCCACCCATAGCGCCTGGTGCACGCTGGGTCTGATGCGATGGATATTGCCGCCGCCCAGCAGCTGGGCCACGATCGGTGTCAGCCCCATCAAGGTGCCGGTCATGAACAGCATCAACGGCATCCACAGACTCGAGCCCACCGAGACGGCCGCCAGGTCTGTGGCGCTCAGGCGGCCGGTCATGATCACATCGGCCACGCTCATGCCGGACTGCGCCAGCTGCGCGCCGCAGATCGGCAGGGCCAGGCGCATCAGCAGCCGGGTCTCCTTGCGGCTGCGAGCGAGCCTTGAGGTACTGAACTGGACCAAAACGACTCTCCTGAAGCGACAGATACAGGCAATTGCTGACCTTGTGGTCAAGCGCGCTAGTTTAGCAATTGCCGGACGTTATCGCTCGTCGGCGCAAGGCTTTATAATGCGGTGCTGCTTGGCCCTACTGCACAGAGGAGATTGCGTGGATTACGCTCTTGAAGATGTCATGGCGCTGTTCGATGGCCTCTTTCTGGATACGTTCAATACTTGTCTGGTAAGAGGCGAGAGCGAACCGCTCTACCTGCCCGCCGATAGTGACTGTCCCCATCATCGCGTGATCTTTGCGCATGGCTATTTTGCCAGTGCGCTGCATGAAATGAGCCACTGGTGCATTGCCGGGGCGCGGCGTCGCGAACTCGAGGATTATGGCTACTGGTATCTGCCGGATGGACGCGATGCCGACCAGCAGCGCCGGTTCGAGTCGGTGGAGGTAATGCCACAGGCCATCGAGATGCTATTCGCCCGTGCCTGCGCGCGTCGTTTTGCGGTGAGCGTGGACAACCTGGGCGACATCGAGGTGGATCGAGAGGCGTTCAGTGCCCGGGTTGAGCTGCAGGCGGCCGAGTATGAGGCGCAAGGCCTGCCGCCCAGGGCGGCGGCGTTTCGCGAGACGTTAGCGACGTTCTATCGTCAAGGAAAATCGCGAACGCAAGCCATCGAGGCTGGGCGCAGGCTGCTCGAATCCAGGCTTGCGGCGGATGTGATCACGACGCCTGGATGAGGCGCTGATGTAGCCTGAGCATGACCTCCACTTCCTGTTCGGGGCGCATCGGTTCCATGCCCAGTTCCGAGAACATCTCGCCACGTGCACGCGCCCAGTCGCCCGGCATCAGGTCGGGATAGAGCGTCTCGGCCGGTGCCAGCTCGACGAAGGGATCAAGCCCGAAGACATCGAACAGTCGCGACAGGGCCGCCTCGTCATCGCTGACCCCGGCGGTATAGAGCGTGCCGCTGAAGTGGTCGCCCTCAAGCTCGCGGATCACGTCCAGCGGACTCACGCCCAGGCTATCGAGCTCTTCCAGGCTGTAGTCGCCCAGCGAGATCAACTCCTCGTTCAGCCAGGAGTCGTCGGGCTGGATCAAGGTGTGCTTGATCTGGCCATCGGGCAGAGCCCAGGCGATGGCCAGGGGAAGTCCACCATCCTCGCCGGTTTCGATGGCGATAAAGCCAGGTAGATCGGACATGTCAGGTTTCCTTTGGCGTATCGTTGAGGTGGAAGAATCGGCGTGCCGTGGCGGTTGTGGCCGTTGCCAGATCGCCCTCGGCGATCCCTCGCCAATGCGCGATTTCACGGGTGATCCAGGGCAGTAGCGACGGTTCGTGACGCCGGCCCTTGAGCTTGGCAGGCAAGTTGCGCGGCAGCAGGTAGGGACAATCGGTTTCCAGCATCAAGCGCGATAGCGGTATCTCGCCCACTAGATCGCGCAGATGATGTCCTCGGCGTTCATCGCAGATCCAGCCGGTCAGGCCAATGTGCAGATCGAGGTCGAGATAGCCATATAGCGTATCGCGTTCGCCCGTGAAGCAGTGCACCACCGCCTGGTCGATATCGTCTCGCCAACTGCGCAGTATCTCCAGCATGCGCTTGCCGGCATCGCGCTCGTGAATGAACAGCGGCAGACCGCTCTCGACGGCAAGCCCTAGCTGCGCCTCGAACGCCCGCTCCTGTTCGTCAGGGCTGGAGAAATTGCGGTTGAAGTCCAGTCCGCACTCGCCGACCGCGACCACCTCAGGCTGACGATGCAGCTCGCGCATGGCATTTTTCAGTTCGGCACTCCAGCGGCTGGCATCGTGGGGATGAATGCCGGCGGTGGCATGAAGTCCAGGATGACGTCGGGCGAGCGTCACGGCCTGCTCGGCATGCTCGCGGTCGGTGCCGGTCACGATCATCGTCGTGACATCGGCGGCCAGCGCGCGGCCGAGCACTGCGTCAAGATCACGCGCGAAGCTCTCGTGAGTAAGATTGGCACCGATGTCTACCAGCGGGGCTGGCGAGCGAAACTGCAGCTCTGCGGGGAGTGCATCATCGAAGGTGGCGGTCGCTTCAGCCAAGGGGTCTGCTCCTGTCGGGTCTGGTCGGTATTGTAACCGGCGCATGAGATGCGCGGCCATGATCTGGCAAGCAACAAAAGCGCGATAGACGCCGACTTTACCTGGCCTTGCGCGTTACACTAGTGTCTTTGAGTCTAGCAACGAGGTGGTAACGCGTGACCCTGTTACGTCTTGAACAGCTGCAACTGGCCTACGGCACGCATGTGCTGCTCGATGGGGCCGATCTGGTGCTGGAAAAGGGCGAACGCCTAGCGCTGGTGGGGCGCAACGGCACTGGCAAGTCGACTTTGCTGAAGCTGGTCTCGGGCGAGATTCAGGCTGATGGCGGCTCGATCTGGCGTGCGCCGGGGTTGAAGATCGGCGTACTCGAGCAGGAGCTGCCCGATGCCTCAGGTGAGACGATCTTCGAAGTAGTGGCCCAAGGCTTGCCTGAAGCCGGGGCGCTACTCGCCGAGTACCACCACCTGATCCAGGCAGCCGATCCCAGCATGCGGCGTATGGAGCAACTGCAGACTCAGCTCGAAGCCATTGATGGTTGGTCGTTCCATCAGCGTATCGATACCGTGCTGACCCGCCTGGGGCTGCCTGCCGAAGCGCCGATGCAGTCGTTGTCGGGCGGGTGGCGCCGGCGGGTGGCGCTGGCCCGGGCTCTGGTTGCCGAACCCGACTTGCTGCTGCTGGATGAGCCGACCAACCATCTCGATCTGGATACCATCGCTTGGCTCGAGGAGCAACTGTCCGCCTTCAATGGCTCGGTGCTGTTCATCACTCACGACCGTGCTTTTCTGTCGAAGCTGGCCACGGCAATTCTCGAGCTCGATCGCGGCCGCCTGGGACGCTACCCAGGCGACTATGCCGCCTATCAGGCACAGAAGAACCATGAGCTCGAGATCGAAGCGCGGGAGAATGCGCTGTTCGACAAGAAGCTGGCCCAGGAGGAGACCTGGATCCGCCAGGGAATCAAGGCGCGACGGACCCGTAACGAGGGACGGGTCCGTGCTCTGCAGCAGCTGCGTGCCGAGCGCAGCCAGCGCCGTGAGCGCCAGGGCAGGGCAACGCTGAGCGTCGATAGTGGCGAGCGCAGCGGCAAGCGTGTGGTAGAGCTTTCCGGGGTCACTCAGTGGTTCGGCGAGGAGTGCGTGATTCACGGACTCGATCTGGAGATCCAGCGAGGCGACCGTATCGGCCTGATCGGTCGCAACGGTGCCGGCAAGACCACGCTGCTCAAGATCCTGCTCGGCGAGCTCGAGCCCTCCGAGGGCACGGTCAAGCTTGGCACCGGCATGAAGGTGGCCTACTTCGATCAGCTGCGTGCCGGACTCGAACCCGAGAAGAGTGTCTACGACAACGTCGCCCAGGGCAGCGACCGGGTCACGGTAGGGGGCAAGGACAAGCATGTCATCAGCTACTTGCAGGACTTCCTGTTCACCCCCGATCGCGCCCGGCAGCCGGTCAAGGTGCTCTCCGGTGGCGAGTCCAACCGCCTGCTGCTGGCCAAGCTATTCACCCAGCCGGCCAATGTGCTGGTGATGGACGAGCCGACCAACGATCTCGATGTCGAGACGCTGGAGCTGCTCGAGGAGCTGCTGCTCGATTACGAAGGTACGCTGCTGCTGGTGTCGCATGACCGGGTCTTCATGGACAACGTGGTGACTGGCGTGCTGGCTTTCGAGGGTGACGGTGTGGTGCGTGAATACGTGGGAGGCTATACCGATTGGGTGCGTCAGGGTGGCAAGCTGCCACCGGCTCCCTGGGATTTCGATGCCGCCCGGGTGTCGGGACAAGCCAAACAGACGCAGCCGGCGGCGATCGATACAGCGCCGAGCGAGCCGGCGAAGACGAAGAGGAGCGTCAAGCTTTCTTACAAGCTCCAGCGTGAGCTCGACAGCCTGCCGGGTATCATCGAGTTGCTTGAGGCCGAAGTGGCCGCGCTCGAGGCCAAGGTGGGCGATCCCGACTTTTATCAGCAGGAGGGCGATAGGGTGGCCGAGACGCTCGAGTTGATGAGCACCAAGCAGAGCGAGTTAGATGCCGCCATGGAGCGCTGGATGGAGCTGGAGGCTATGACGGCCGCCGAGGATTGATACGCGTTACCATCGTACCGAAGGTGCCCGCGGGTGCCTTCGGTCGGTCAGGCGCCAGTACGCTGAATACCTACTCGGAGGAGACTCCGTTCTTGCCTACGCGCACCGCCAGGACATCGCACTGAGCGCCATGCAGTACTCCCGTCGAGGTAGAGCCCAGTAGCAGCGCGAAGCCGTGACGACCATGCGAACCGACCACGATCAAATCGACGCCATTCTCCTCGGCGAAGCGATGGATCTCGGTATCGGGCATGCCGACCAGAACATGCTGGTTCTCTTGGGACACGTTGTGCGGATCGGCGATCTCGGCCAGGCGCTGCCTGGCATGCTCATCGAGCTGATCCTGGATGCTGGTGAGATCCATGGGGATGTCACCGCCATAGGCGAAGCCGAGGGGCTCCAGGGTATGCATGATCGAGAGCTTGGCGTTGTTTCGTTCGGCAATGGGAATGGCGCGTTCGAGAACTTTGTGGGAGTCCTTGGTCAAGTCGACGGCGACCAGTACGTGACGATATTCATTGCTCATGACATAGCTCCAGCGAGACGAGGTCGGGCGATCATTCGATCAGCAGCCTCTACTCTAGGCCGGCCCGAACGTTAGAACAACGACTCGGGTCAACGTTTCGATCGATTTCAACTCAACGAGAGATAGGCATGAACTGGCTGATCATTGTTTTTCTGCTAATGCTGGTCATATCGCCGGTCATGTGGCTCAAGCCAAGCCCCCGACAGAAGCGCGTGGCCCGGCTGCGCGAGGCGGCAATACGTGCAGGTATCAAGGTCAGACAGGAGAAGCCGCCGCTATACAAGCCGCTGGGACAGATGACCAGTTACCGCTGGCGATATCCGTCAGCACAGCCAGGGCCCCGCTTCGTCCTGGTCAGGAGTGCCGAGGCAAGTGAGGCACTGAAGGAGTACCGCCCCGGTTGGCGGTGGCGGATCGAACCGTTACGCCGCTTGCCTGACGAGGTGGAGAGGAGGTTGGAGACGCTATTGTCACGTTTACCCCATGATGCCCTTGTCATCGAGTCCGATCAGGATGCCCTGACCCTATGGTGGTACGAGTCGCAGAGTGCTGATCGCTTCGCCAGCTATCTCGACGATTTCGAACGGCTGCGCCAGGGGCTGACGGGACGGCCAGATACACCGAACTCATATGCCAGGCATTAGTCGATGTTTGCCGGTGGTGCCCCGCTTTCACGTGCCTGAATCGCCAGTCCGTTATTTTCGATACGTGTCAGCAGATCGTCCAGTTGGTCGACCTCCTGATCACTCAAACCAGCGAGCATCTCCTCGCGGGCGGCGGTAACGACCTTATCGATCCGCTGGAGTAGGGGCGTCGCCTGGGGCGTTAGGAAGACGCGCTTGGTACGACGGTCCTGCTCACAGGGGCAGCGTTCGATCAGACCCTGCTCGGCGAGCTGGTCAAGTGTCCTGACCAGAGAGGGCGCTTCCACGCCGATTGCGCGCGCCAGGTCGCACTGGGGTTGACCATCGAGACGCCCGAGATGGTAGAGCGTGATCCAGCGCGTCTGGGTCAGCTCAAGCGGTGCCAGTCGCTTGTCGATGATCGCGCGCCATAGCCGTGGAAGGCGCGATAGTCTAAAACCGATATTCTGATTCATGGCAATCCCCATTAGCAGGCTAATATTGAGATTGTCCAAACACGGCCCGCCCATTGCAAGCCTTCTTCGTCAACGCAATCGTATCAGCCGCTCATACCGGGCACCAGACGTCGTAGATCCAGCCCGGGCACACCGGCAGGTGACTGGATCTGGCCATTCGCCAGCGAGGCCTGTTCAGGGGACTCACTGACCGTGAAGCGCAGCACGCCAATACGTTGGCCGGACTCAGTCGTCACATCGATTCTCCAGTTGCCTGCCGAGGCGTCGGGGAAGTTCTGCTTATGGGACCATGAACGATACCCTTGCTGGCGCCCACCGGCGATGGTCAGCGCGATACGGTCGATCAGCTCTCCCTCATGACGCCACTCGTGGTAGATGCGCTCCTGCAATCCTCGTGGGGCGCGTATGGCGGTATAGGCATAGAGTCCGCTGCGCTGCAGCTCATCGTCATGCAGAGGTACGCTCCCCTGAGGAGTCCGCTCGGCCAGGTCGATGGCGGCCGACAGGGCGCTGCCGGTTAACCACAGATTGGCCGGCGGTACCCAGGCACGACCAGCCCAGGCCATGAGCGCAAGTAGCAGTGTCAGGCCGAACATCGCCGCCCAGCTTTTGACATGCTTGGGCTGCAGTAGATGGATCAGGCTTGGCAGACTAAAGATGACCATGAAGATAAGGGCACAGACGAGACTTTGACTGGTGGTCAGCTGCAGCATGATCGGCAGTGTCACCAGCATGACAACGAAGACGCACTGGGCATGAAAGGCGAAATAGATCCAGCGGTAGCGCTCGGCAAGCTTGAAGTAGAGGGGGTCGAGAATCGAGAGAAGGCACAGGCCGATGAAGAACAGCGTGAACAGTGCCTGCCCGCTGGCCCATACCGTGGTGGCCAGCAAAAAGGGCAGACTGAAGAAGAGTGTTTCCTGGTGAATCAACTGGGCAATAAAGGTGGTCGCCCCCTTGGGCAGCGTCGGGTAACCGCGACGAGCCAGCAGGCGACCGACTACGCTTTCAGAGAGTAGTAACAGCCAGGCTAACAGCAGCCCTAGTGCCAGGGCGCCTCCCAGCCATTGCTGACGGTCGACCAGAAAAAAACTGGCCACCCCAGCGGCGAAAGCCAGTGGAGGCCAGAGCCATAGATAGGGCCTGGCTCGCATCAGCAGCGTCTGAAGATATCCTTGCCAGCGCTGCATGCGCGACAGGGTCGTCGCAATGGAAGCGCTGGTTTCAGGCCCGGACGGTGCCGAATCGGTCATGTTGCTGCCATAGAGTCATTCGTGGTGAATAGATGATGACATCGTAACAACTGCAACCCTGTGCCGGGAGTCGCGAAACGGCAACAACACAATTAGGGCGATGAAGGATATTGGACGTTTAGCTACCTGCCCAAGGCTTGACGTGATGGCCAGGCTGGACCAAGCTGTCTGGCAATCAAACGGCCGTATGAAACCGATCTTCACATCCAATCCAACCCCGTGGGGAGAAACGTGGATGAACTATCAAGGTAATGCCATTTCGGTGACTACCAATGGCGACAACATTGCCACGCTCACCTTCGATCTGAAGGGCGAATCCATCAACAAGCTGTCCAGCGCGGTAATCATGGAGCTCGACGAAGCCATCCAGGCGCTGCAGAGCGCAGGCGACGTCAAGGGCCTGGTGATTGCCAGTGCCAAGGATGCGTTCATCGTCGGTGCCGACATCACCGAGTTTCATGGTCTGTTTGAAAAGGGTGAGGCGTTTCTGGTCGAGATGAACCAGAAGGTCCATGCAATCTTCAATGCTCTGGAGGATCTCCCGTTTCCCACCGTCACCGCCATCAATGGTCTGGCACTGGGCGGCGGTTGCGAGATCACCTTGACCACCGATTTCCGGGTCATGAGCGAAACCGCCAAGATCGGCCTGCCGGAGACCAAGCTGGGTATCCTGCCGGGCTGGGGTGGCTGTGTACGCCTGCCGCGCATGATCGGAGCCGATAACGCCATCGAGTGGATCGCCGGTGGCACCGAAAATCGTGCCTTCGATGCGCTCAAGGTAGGGGCTGTGGATGGCGTGGTGCCTGGGGATCGACTCGACGCCGCAGCACTGGACATCCTGGCGCGTGCCAACACGGGCGAGCTTGACTACCAGGCGCGCCGCGAAGAGAAGACGCAACCGCTCAAGCTCAACCCCATCGAGCAGATGATGGTCTTCGAAACCGCCAAGGGGTACGTGGCCGGGAAGGCCGGACCCAACTACCCTGCGCCGGTCGAGGCGATCAAGGTGATTCAGAAGGGGGCCGGGGAGGAACGCGCGCGCGCCCAGGCCATCGAGGCCAAGGCCTTTGCCAAGCTTGCCATGACCGATGTCTGCTACAACCTGGTGGGGTTGTTTCTCAACGATCAGGTGGTCAAGAAGAAGGCCGGCAAGTACGAGAAGCAGGCGCAGCCGGTCAAGCAGACCGCCGTGCTCGGGGCCGGCATCATGGGAGGCGGCATCGCTTACCAGAGCGCCTCCAAGGGCACCCCAATCCTGATGAAGGATATCAAGGATGATGCGCTCGAACTGGGTCTCAAGGAGGCGCGCAAGCTGTTCGCCAAGCAGGCCGAGCGCGGCAAGCTGACCACCGAGAAGATGGCCGAGCAGCTTAGCAATATTCGCCCGACGCTCTCCTACGGCGACTTCGGTCACGTCGACCTGGTGGTCGAGGCGGTGGTCGAGAACCCCAAGGTCAAGGATGCGGTGCTCACCGAGCTGGAAGGGCTGGTCGGGGAGAACACCATCCTCACATCCAACACCTCGACGATCTCGATCAACCGCCTGGCTGAGAATCTCAAGCGTCCCGAGAACTTCTGCGGCATGCACTTCTTCAATCCGGTGCACCGCATGCCGCTCGTCGAGGTCATTCGCGGTGAAAAGAGCAGCGACGCGGCGATAGCGGCCACGGTTGCCTACGCGCGTGCCATGGGCAAGACTCCCATCGTTGTCAACGACTGCCCGGGCTTTCTTGTCAATCGCGTGCTGTTCCCCTACTTCGGTGGTTTCAGCTTTCTCGTCGAGCAGGGCGCCGATTTCCAGCGCGTCGACAAGGTGATGGAAAAATTCGGCTGGCCGATGGGCCCCGCCTATCTGCTTGACGTGGTAGGTATGGATACCGCCGTACACGCCAACGAGGTGATGGCGGAAGGCTTCCCGGACCGTATGGCGCGCGATGGCAAGAGTGCCATCCAGGTGATGTACGATAACCAGCGCCTGGGGCAGAAGAACGACAAGGGCTTCTACAAGTACGAAGAGGATAGAAAGGGCAAGCCGAAGAAGGTCTCGGATGAGGAAGCCTATGCCTTGGTCAAGCAGGTGATGAAGGAGCAGAAGGAGTTCTCCGACGAGGAGATCATCGCACGCATGATGGTGCCGCTGTGCATGGAGACCGTTCGCTGTCTCGAGGATGGTATCGTCGATACGCCTGCCGAAGCCGACATGGCGCTCATCTACGGTATCGGTTTCCCGCCGTTCCGCGGCGGTGCGTTGCGCTATGTCGATGCGATGGGGGTCGATGCCTTCGTTGTGCTGGCCGAGCGGCTGGCGGATGAACTCGGTGCACTTTACGCGCCCACCGAGAAGCTGCGTGCAATGGCCAAGTCCGGCGAAACCTTCTATGGCAAGAGCGCCTGAACTCACCACGAACAGGAGTAGTGACAGATGAGTTTGAATCCGAGAGATGTCGTGGTGGTCGACGGTGTGCGTACCGCCATGGCCAAGGCCAAGAATGGCGCCTTCCGCCACGTGCGTGCCGAGAACCTGTCTGCCGCGGTGATGCAGGCACTCTTCACTCGCAATGCCAATCTCGATCCGAGTGAGGTCGACGATGTGATCTGGGGCTGTGTCAATCAGACCCTGGAGCAGTCGATGAATATCGCCCGCAACGCGGCGATCATGACCGGTATTCCGCGCAGCGTACCGGCGCAGACCGTCAATCGCCTGTGCGGCTCGTCGATGACCGCGCTGCATATCGCCAGTGCCAACATCAAGGCCGGGATGGGCGACTTCTATATCATCGGCGGCGTTGAGCACATGGAGCATGTGCCCATGGCTCACGGTGTGGACGTCAACCCCGCCGCCAGCAAGTATGCAGCCAAGGCGGCCATGATGATGGGCCTGACCGCGGAGCTGCTGGGCAAGATGCACGGCATCACCCGCGAGGATCAGGACAAGTTCGGGGTACGCTCGCATCACCGTGCGCTGGCCGCCAATGAACAGGGCTATTTCGATAACGAGATCATCGGTGTCGAAGGTCACACGCCCGATGGTCTACGCCAGCTGGTGACCCATGACGAAGTGGTGCGTATCGATGCGAGCCTCGAGGAGATGGCCAAGCTCAAGCCGATCTTCGACCCCAAAGGCGGTACGGTCTCGGCAGGGACGTCATCAGCCCTCTCCGTCGGCGCTTCGGCGATGGCGGTGATGAGCTACGAGCGCGCCCAGGCACTGGGGCTGTCGCCGATCGCTCGAGTGCTCTCCACGGGTGTGGCCGGTTGCGATGCTTCGATCATGGGTTACGGTCCCGTACCTGCCAGCAAGAAGGCCCTCAAGGCGGCAGGCCTCTCGATTGATGATATCCAGACGGCCGAGCTCAACGAGGCCTTCGCCGCCCAGGCGCTTCCCGTGCTCAAGGATCTCGGCCTGCTCGATCGCATGGACGAGGCCGTCAACCTCAATGGTGGTGCGATCGCTCTCGGTCATCCGCTAGGCTGCTCAGGTGCACGTATCTGCACCACGCTGCTCAACGTGATGCGCCAGCAGGACACCACGCTGGGCCTGGCGACCATGTGCATCGGCATGGGACAGGGTGTGGCGACAGTGTTCGAGCGCCTCAAGTAGTCGCGCTTAAGTTTCAAGACAGCGAGTCAGTACTACGGCCTCCTGATGTATTCAGGGGGCCGTTCTTCATCCAGCATCAACCCCTCCCACCGCTTCGCGATCCTCTCTCTCCAGCGCTTCTTGGAGGGCGTCTCGCAACAGCGGCAGATGCGACTGCTCCAGGTCTCGGGAGGCGCTCAGCAGCGTCAGGGTGCCACCCCGCGCGAGTCGCATCAACGGCTTGAGCGCATCGGGATCGTCCTGCATCTCCCAGCGGTAGCGGTGGGCAAAGACAGTACGGTTGATCTTCTTCTCATGCCAGTCGCGACGCAGCGCCGGTGAGGGCGCCGCGTCGCGGTACCAGTCGGCCAGAGCCAGACTCTCGCGCGGCTTGCCTCGTGGCCATAACCGATCCACCAGTACCCTGGCGCCATCCTGTGCCTCGACGTCGCTATAGATACGCTTCATGCGGATCTCGTAGCCCATGATGGCTCTCTCCCTGCTTGATGATATTCGCCTGGATAGGCCTCGCGACCCTCCAGCCTAGGGTAGTCCTCCTGTAGCGGCAATGCTTGCTCAGGCTAGCATGGCGTGAGTGGGCTGCGGTGTAGGCAATAGCAGGGAAGATTCGTGTAACGCTTCCCCAGCATCTAAGGTAATAGCAGCGATTCCACATAAGGAGAGGCAAACCATGGCGATGATCCCGGTGCATCGCAGTGAGGAGGAGAAGCAGGGCGGCAAGTGTCAGGCCAAGAAGCGCGAGCATGGCGAGCAGGATAGCGAACTTGCCGAGCGCATTGTTCAGACGGCAGTAGAGATGGCCGAGGCGTGTGGCTGGGAGGCGGTCGAGTTGACCGAAGTGGCCAGAAGGCTCGACATGCCCGTGGCTCAAGTGCTCGATAACTTCCACGATCTGGATGCCGTGGCGAATGCCTGGTTTCTACGTGGCTGGCAACACATGCTGGATGATAAGCCCGAGGGATTTGCCCTCTGGTCAGCTCGAGAGCGCATCGAGCATTGTCTGATGGCGTGGTTCGATGCCTTTGCCGATCATCGTCGGGTGACTGTCCAGATGATCAAGGCCAAGTCGCATCCTCCCCATATGCATACCTGGGTGCCAATGGTCTTCGATCTATCGCGTACCATCCAATGGCTGCGCGAAGCTGCCAGACTCGAGGCGCCTTACGGAACCCGTCGCGCGCAGCTGGAGGAGATAGGACTTACAGCGCTTTTCCTTGCCACTCTCAAGCAGTGGGCCGACGATGTCTCCCCCGAGCAGCAGGATACCCGCCGCTTTCTTAGACGCTACCTAAAACGTAGCGAGCGCATGATGGACTGGTTGTGGCATGGGCACCAGGCACGCTAGGCTCAGGCAGTGATAGATACGTTTCATGGAGCAGCAGTAGAAAGGAGGATGATGCAATGGCTTTCGCACTCTCGACCATGCAGTTGACGAGCGATAATTTCGAAGCGCACGGCAAGATCCCTACTCGGCATAGCGGAGAGGGTGAGAACCTATCTCCCGCCTTGGCTTGGTCCGATCCACCCGAGGGAACCAAGAGCTACGCGATACTCTGCCATGATCCCGATGCCCCGCTGGTGCAGAATGGCATCTACGGTTTCGTGCACTGGGTACTCTACAATTTGCCGGCCTCGACGGCACGGCTTGAAGAGGGAAGCGGTGGAGGTACCTCGGGAATGAACGATCATGGCGGGACCGGGTATACCGGCCCCATGCCGCCGGAAGGTCATGGCCAGCATCACTACTATTTCCTTGTGCTGGCGCTGGATAGTGAACTCGATCTGCTGGCAGGTCTGACGATCGGGGAGTTTCTCGAGAAGGCGGAGCCGCATCTGATTGGCGTGAACCGCCTGGTGGGAACCTATCGGCGCGGCTGATGAGAACCTGCTTAGCTAGCTCTCATCCAGCCCCCGGGCCTTGCGCTCCTGGGGGAGTAGTGCGGCGTGGATCATGGCGTTGACGGGTGTCGCCACGCCGTACTCCTTGCCCAGCCTGACCACGGCCCCATTCTGCGCCTCAAGCTCCGAGGGCAGACCGGCGATGATATCGCGCTGCATCGAGGCGGTACTCTTGTCTGGCAGCGCATCGATAAACCCCAGCGCCTTTTCCACTGCGTTTTCGGGTAAGGCGACTCCCTTTGCGAGCCCCACTCGGTAGATCTCGACAAGCATCTGCTCGATCAATTGACGAGTTTCGGGCAGGGTGCGGCTCACCCCGATAGGGGCGCGAGTGAGAGAGCCGATGCCGCTCAAAGCGCAGATGAACAGGAACTTGCTCCAGATCGCGACCTGGATATCCTCCGCGATTTCTACTTGAGCGCCTGTGGCCTTGTCGAAAACCGCCTTCATGCGCTGAATGCGCTCGCTCGGCCGATTGTCGAGTTCACCGACACGAATGAAGGGGTCGATACCCGCGTGGCGTATCGTGCCTGGTGCTTCTCGCCAGGCCAGAATGCCGCACAGCCCACCCACCACATGGGCCTTGCCCAACACAGCGGCGACCTGCTCGGCTGCGTCCACGCCATTTTCCAGGGGGACGACGAAGCTTTCGGGTCCCATTAGCGGTCGTATCGCCTCTGCGGCTTCGGGTACCTGCCACGCCTTGACGGCGAGGATCACGCACTCGACTTCGCCAATCGAGAAGGGGTCGTCGGTGGCTTTGGTCGGGGCGATCCGAAAGTCGCCGGCAATACTGCGGACCTTGAGGCCCTCCCGTTGAATGGCGGCCAGGTGCTCGCCGCGTGCGATGAAGGTGACATCCTCTCCTGCCTCGGCGAGACGCCCACCGAAATACCCGCCTACGCCTCCGGTACCGTAAATCGCGATGCGCATTAGCTTTCCTTATTGATGCTGTGCCGTTGATCAAGCGCGTGTTCTGTCGTCACTCGCTCAGCCGTGCCATGGCCTGTTCCGCTTCCCCCTGCCACTGACTGGGGAGAGTGGCGGCTTGGCGTAGCGCCTGGCGCGCTTCGGTGTGTTCACCGCTCTCCTCCAGCAGGAGTCCCAGATTCAGCCAAGCGACCGCCAGTGTGGGGTCTTGCTCAATCGCCTGGCGGAAAGCATTCGCCGCTCCCTCGCCATTGTCTGAAGCATATTCGGCATTGCCAAGGGCGAACCAGCCCAGGGCGAACGCAGGCCAACGTTTCACCATGGCGTGCCAGGCGGGCAGGGCATCGCTCGCGCCGCTGGCCTGTTCGAAGGCGGCCGTGGCCTCCATCGCACGGTGTGGACGTACCGTGGCCGGTAGCTCGCCCGGTGGCAGTACGACCATCGCCCAACGGTCGCTGCGCGCCCAGGTGGCGTCGAAGCGGCGGAATGATTCACGCCGGTCTGCCTCTTCTCCGCTGTGCAGGGTCAGTAGCTTCTCGTCCAGGTCATAGCCTATGGCCACCGCGTAATGCCACATGGGCCAGGCGGGCAGCGACAGATTCTGCATCACGATGACCGGGTGACCTGCATCGAGCTCACCAAGCAGTGACTGGAAATTGCCATCGAGTAGAAAGCCGATACGATCGTAACGGCGCACGGTGGCCTGCATCTCCGGCTGTACGCTGCCCTCGCGTCCCGGCAGGAACACCTGGGGAATCAGCGTGTCGACACTGACGTCGATGCCACTGGCGTTGAGTGCCATGGCCAGTGATGCGGGTCCGCACTGATACTCGCGCTGGGCGTGGAAGGGGACACCCGGCAGGTAGGTTCGCTCGGCAATGCCCATGTCGGCAGGGCTCGACAGGCGAGGGCCCGTCGCACAGCCCGTCAGTAGCAGAAACGTGATTGCCAACAGCACAACGCCCGCGAAGCGGGCGTTGGATGTCTTGATCGTGATGCGTCGAGACATGGGACTCGGCTCAGCGAGTGAAGGGAAAGACATTGGTGAGGCCAAGAATGTCGGTGATCAGCAGCAGCACGAAGATGAACACGACTGCACCTACGACACTGGCACCGGCCGGAAGTTGGTCGAGATGATCAGCCATCTGGCGCACTTCCTCATCGGAGAGGGCGGCTACACGCGCTTCGATATCGGCGGGATCCACCCCTTGCGCGAGAAGTTGCTCCTGCACTTCCTGGCGAGCCAGCACTTCGCTGATGCGCTCGCGATCAGCGCTGACCTGGTTGGCTTGCAGAGCGTCCTGGGTGGAAACCAGAGCCGTCGTGGGAGCAGGCTGCGGTGCGGCGACGGCCTGCAGGCTGCCGAGCACCAGAAAAGCGATCAGCAGTGGGCTGAGGATTTTAGAGAGCGATTTCATCGTGTTAGGTTCCTTTTCTTTTCTATGATTGGCTTCCGGGCTCTTGATGATCCTGGCTTTTTGTCTTGCATCTTTCTGGTGCCATTCCAGTATAGAGCTAGACCGTTATGATTTTCATGCCTTTTTCACGTCACGTCCAGTCGTGCCAGGGCATCAGCTGCAATGAGATTGCCAGCCCGCCGTAACGGGCGGGCTGACTTGCCAGAGTCATTGGGTCGTCACGCCACGCTGGGTGTGATGAATCGTCTTGCCCTTGCGCCGCAAGATGGCCTTTTCCAATTCGACGATCAGATAGATCGCCAGGCTGCCGATGAGGATTGCCAGCCAGTGCATGGCGCTTAGCGCATCGCTCTCGAAGATCGCTTGCATGAAAGGTAGATACGTCCAGGCAAGTTGCAGCAGTATGACGATACCAATGGCGAGCCACACCGGCCGGCTGCCGAAGAATCCCTCCTTGGAAAGCGTGCTGTTGATCAGGAAGCGACTATTGATGAGATAGGCCGCACTGCCCATCACCAGCATGTTGACGGCACCGCTGCGTGCCAGTGCTTCACTGCCACCCTGTCCATAGAGTATCCAGCCGAACATGCCGAAAACGCCTATCAGCAGTAGTACCGAGACGAAGACTACCCGCCACAATAAAAACAGGTCGAGCAGCGGGGCAGCGGGGTCGCGAGGGGAGCGCTGCATGATGTCCGTCTCGGCATTCTCGAACGCCAGGGCTAGGCCCAAGGATACCGCGACCACCATGTTGACCCAGAGTGCCTGCAGTGGCGTGACCGGCAGCAGCATGCCTGCCAGCACCGCCAGCATGATCGCCAGCCCCTGGCCACCATTGGTGGGCAGGATGAAGGTGATGGTCTTGCGAATGTTATCGTAGACCTTGCGCCCCTCTTTGATGGCGCTGACGATCGTTGCGAAATTGTCGTCGGCTAGCACCATTTCGGCCGCCTCCTTGGCCGCCTCGGTGCCTTGGATGCCCATGGCGACACCTACATCGGCACGCTTGAGCGCCGGTCCGTCGTTGACGCCGTCGCCGGTCATCGCACATACGCCGCCCTTGGCCTGCATTGCCTTGACCAGGCGTAGCTTGTGCTCCGGCGCGGCGCGGGCAAAGACGTCCACCTCCTCGATGATCCTTTCCAGCTCTTCATCCGACATGGCCTCGACTTCCTTGCCGGTCATGGCACGCTCGGTATGGGCAAACCCGAGCTGCCTGGCAATGGCGAGTGCCGTGACGGCATGATCACCGGTGATCATGACCGGGCGAATGCCCGCAGTTAGGCAATCCTTGACTGCCTCGATCACCTCCGAGCGGGGTGGATCCAGCAGGCCTACCAGGCCAAGCAGAACCAAGCCCTGATCGGCGTCCTTATCGTCGAGCTCCTGAATGTCGCTGGCATCCTTCTCGGCGAGCGCCAGTACACGAAGTCCCTGGGCGGAAAGCTCATGGATGCGCTCCTCCCAATGCTGCGCATCGAGATCGGTGTCGCCTTCAGCGGTACGTACCCGGTCACACATCTCCAACAAGCGGTCCGGCGCGCCCTTGACGAGCAGCCGCTGCTTGCCGTCGATCTCGTTCAGGGTGGCCATGTACTTGCGCTCGGATTCAAAGGGGATGGAATCCAGGCGCGGATGATCGTCACGCAGCTCGCTTACCGACAGCTCAGCCTTGGCGGCGGCGACCACTAGAGAGCCTTCGGTGGGGTCGCCATGTATGCGCCAGCGCTCCTCCTCCTGGGCCAGTTCGGCGTCATTGCACAGGGCACCAACGATGAGAAAATGCTCGAGGTTGGCATGTTCTCGAATGGCGATCGCTTCGCTCGTCTCGTCACTCGAGCCGCTCTCGTCAGCTACCCGAAATTCACCTTCTGGAGCGAAACCGACCCCCTCGATGTGTACCTGGCCTTCGGCAAGATAGATTGCCTGTGCCGTCATCTCATTGCGCGTCAAGGTGCCGGTCTTGTCGGAAAAGATGGTCGAGATCGAGCCCAATGTCTCCACGGCAGGCAGGCGTCGTATGATGGCGTTGCGTTTCGCCATGGTCTGCACACCCAATGCCAGACTGATGGTGACGATGGCGGGTAACCCTTCGGGAATCGCTGCTACGGCCAGACCTACCGCTGCCATGAACATTTCAACCAGTGGCTGGTCGTGAACAAGGATGCCGAACAAGCCAGTCAGCAGCGCTGCGCCGAGAATGAAGAAGGCCAGCATATGCCCCGCGCGATCGATCTGGCGCAGCAGAGGTGTCTTGAGCTGCTCCACCTTACGCAGCATCTCGGAGATCCGCCCAATCTCGGTATTGGTCGCGGTTTCCACGACCAGCCCCTGGGCGCTGCCTTGGACTACGATGGTACTGGCATAGGCCATGCTGGTCCGATCGCCCAGGTCAGCGCCTTCCTCCACCGGTTCGATACTCTTGTCCACCGGCGTCGATTCGCCCGTCAGCGCAGCCTCCTCGGTACGAAAACGACGCGCTTCGATCAGGCGCAGGTCGGCGGGTACCCGGTCGCCGCTCTCCAGCATCACGATGTCGCCGGGTACCAGTTCCTTGGCATCGACCTCGCGGCGCTTTCCCTCACGAATCACCTGGGCATGCGGTGAGAGCATGCCGCGTATACTCTCCAGGGCCTGCTCCGCCTTGCCCTCCTGAATGAAGCCGATCATCGCCACGATGACCACCACACCGACGATCGCTGCCGCATCGAGAATGTGGCCGAGCCCAAGGCTTGCTAGAGCGGCCACCAGCAGGATGTACATGAGAATGTTGTTGAATTGCTCGAGAAGCCGCTTCCACCAAGGGCGTCCCTGCTCCTGCTGCAGCTCGTTGGGGCCATGCTTGTCGAGGCGCTGCTCGGCTTCGCTATCGGTCAGTCCCTTGTCCGAGCTACCCAGCCGCTCCAAGCCCTCTTCAAGTGCAAGCGCGTGCCAGCCAGTACGCGAATCGTCGGGTTTCCGTTCCGCCATCCTTCACCTCCGCATTGGATTCGATCATGCCTAGCTGTATCACAAAGCCAGGCTTCTCGCAGTGATGAGGGGCAAGTTTAGCGCTGTAGTGCAGTGATGAGGTGGCAAGAGGAGAGACTGCTACCCCACCTTGTAGGAGTGCGGTGTTTCGGCAAGCAGGCCACGCCCACCCGCGAGTGTTAGAGCGAGGTCATGGAGCCCCTCCCAGAGAGGCAGGGGATTGGCCCCTTTGATGGCAAGGTCGAGACGTTGAGCAAACAGCAGCAACTTGTGCAAACGCTTGATTGGGAGGCGGTTGAGCGCCTGCTGATAGGTAGGGCGACGCTTGTCGAAGATCATCGGCTTTTGCGATTTACAGGCGTGCTCGAAGCTCTGCCCCTGGTCCATGTGCTGATAGAGAGAGAGTAGGGTGCGAAGCTCACGGGTCAGTGCCCAGAGGATGAGCGTCGCCTCGGCCCCTTCGCCTTTCAGGCCCTGCATGATACGTGATGCGCGCTCGCGTTCACCTCGCAAGCAGGCATCCGTTAACGTAAAGACATCATAACGAGCGCTATCCTGGACACCTCCGGCAATGGTCGCGCTATCGACCCGAGCGCCGGGAGGCAGCAGCAGTGCTAGTTTTTGCAGTTCCTGGTCGGCCGCCAGAAGATTGCCTTCGGTACGCTCGCCAAGCAGGCGTGCAGCCTCCATGTCCATGCTGAGACCATGCCGGCCCGCGCGGTCTCGCATCCAGAAGCCCAGACGCTGGTGATCCACAGGCCATACCGGTGCGAAAAGCCCGATCTTGTCGAGTGCCTTGAACCAGCGGCTCTGTTGCTGTTTGCGATCGAGCTTGCTCGCCGAGATCAAGAGCATGTTGTCGCTGCCCTTGGCTTGCTCAGCATAGGCTTCCAGCGCCTTGCCACCCTCTTGCCCCGGAGACTGGTTGCCCAGTCTCAGCTCGATCAGCTTGGACTGGGCGAACAGCGATAGACTCGCGGCGGATTCGGTAAGGCGCCCCCACTGGAAGTTGGCCTCGACATGCAGGACATCGCGCTCCTCGATGCCATGCTCGCGCGCCGCACTACGTACGGCATCACAGGCCTCCATGTGAATCAATGGCTCGTCGCCGGCGACTATCACCACCGATGGCAAGCGCTTGGCCAACTCCTCGGGGAGTTTGTCGGGAAATACCTTCATGCACTACCTTCCGCTAAGCGTGCGCAGGCGATCGAGAAGCTGGCTGGCGGCGGCTTGGCGCAGGCGCTCATGGGCTTCGCCACGCAGCTCTTCCTGGGCGAGAAGGTTAGCGTCGTTTACGATGATACGGGTCTCGACATTGAGTTGTTGCTGATCGAGCAGATAGGCGCCATCTGCCCGCCGCTGCACCGAAAAAGGGGCAATGAGGCGGACCTCTATCTCCTGGCTGCCGGCATCACCGAAGGTCCGCGGAATCTCCTGGAACGTCTCCTGCCCCAGATTGAGCACCAGGTCGGCTTGACTGGTGATGCGGGTGCCGGCGTTTTCCAGCATGGCGCGAACTACAGGGAGCAGATCGCTATCGGCGCCGGCAAGGAACAGCGATTCCACTCCCAGCAGCGGGGTGTCGTAGCCTCTCAGGCGAAAACCGCAGCCCGACAGCAGCAGCATCGTCGAGCCTGCCATGAGCAGGTTTGAGGTTCTTGTCAGGAAGGTGCGGCGCTTCATGGTGCTCATCCTCTAGCCAACCACGATATTGACCAGCTTGCCGGGCACCACGATCGTCTTGCGGATCGTCTTGCCTTCGATATGTCGCTGTACGTTCTCAGCGGCGAGCGCCTGGGCCTCGATGCTGGCCTTGTCGGCACCCGCGGCTACCTCGAGACGCGCCCGCAGCTTGCCGTTGACCTGTACCACGAGCTCGATGCTGTCACGTGCCAGTGCCGACTCATCGACGCTGGGCCAGGCGGCATCGATGACCGCGTCCCCATGGCCAAAAGCTTGCCACAGCGCATGGCAGGCATGGGGTGTGATCGGCGCGAGCAGCAGCACGCTCGCCTCTGCGGCCTCGCGGGCCACGGCCAGTCCCAGGGGGCTCGTGTCATCGAAACGGCCCAGCGCGTTGGTCAGTTCCATCACCGCGGCGATAGCGGTATTGAAGGTGGTTCTGCGGCCGATATCGTCGCTCGCCTTGCGGATGGTTTCATGGGTCTTGCGACGCAGGTCGCGCTGGGCGTCGTTCAAGGCTGTGACATCCAGCTTGCCGGGTTCGCCGACAGCGAGATGTTCGTTGACCAGACGCCATAGACGCTTCATGAAGCGGTTGGCACCTTCGACTCCTGAGTCCGACCACTCGAGCGACTGCTCCGGCGGGGCGGCGAACATCATGAACAGGCGTACCGTGTCAGCGCCGAAGCGGTCGATCATCGATTGTGGATCGACCCCATTGTTCTTCGACTTGGACATCTTTTCGATGCCCCCCATCTCGACTGGAGCGCCGTCACTGATCAGTATCGCACTGAGCGGGCGACCCTTGTCGTCGCGCTTGACCTCGACATCAGCGGGATTGAACCAGCACTTGCCGCCGTTCTCCTCGGTGCGATAGAAGGTTTCGGCGATCACCATGCCTTGGGTCAGCAACTGCTGGAAGGGTTCATCCGACTCTACCAGGCCGAAGTCACGCATCAACTTATGGAAGAAGCGCGCATAGAGCAGGTGAAGGATGGCATGCTCGATGCCTCCTATATAAAGGTCGACCGGCAACCAGTAGTTGGCGCGTTCATCGAGCATCGCTTCGCGGTTATCAGCGCAGCAGAAGCGCGCATAGTACCAGGAGGACTCCATGAAGGTGTCGAAGGTGTCGGTTTCACGCAGCCAGCCATCGCCGAGTTCGGAGAACGCCGGCATTTTTTTCAGCGGTGAACCCGAGGCATCGACGGTCACTTCCAAGGGCAGGGCGACGGGCAGCTCATCGTCGGTCAAGGCAACGGTCTGACCTTCGGGACCGTACTTTACCGGGATCGGTGCGCCCCAGTAGCGCTGACGCGCCACGCCCCAGTCGCGCAGGCGAAAATTGGTCTTGACCTCGCCTCGTCCGAGAGCAACGAGCTTGGCGGCGATAGCGTCGAAGGCCGCCTGAAAGGTCAGTCCGTCGTACTCTCCCGAGTTGATCAGGGTGCCGTATTCTGTGAAGGCGGCCTGGCTGAGATCCGGCTCGCGGCCGTGCTCGTCGGCAATCACCGCTTCGATGGGCAGACCATACTTGGTGGCGAATTCCCAGTCGCGCTGGTCGTGGCCAGGAACCGCCATCACCGCGCCGGTTCCATACTCCATGAGTACGAAATTGGCGACATAGACCGGCACTGCGCGGCCGGTCAACGGATGCAAGGCAACATGCCCGGTAGGCATGCCTTTCTTTTCCATGGTGGCGAGTGCTGCTTCCGAGGTGCCGCCCTGGGCACACTCTTCAAGGAAAGCCGCGAGCTGGACATTCTCCTGGGCTGCGTCTTTGGCCAAGGGATGCCCGGCGGCCACTGCCACATAGGTCACGCCCATCAGCGTGTCGGGGCGGGTGGTATAGACGCTGAGCGGGTCGGTATCGTTTCCGGCGTCACTCCTCACTTCGAAGGTAAGCTCGACTCCCTTGGATTTACCGATCCAGTTACGCTGCATGGTCTTGACCTGCTCAGGCCATTCCACCTTGTCGAGATCGGCCAGAAGCTCGTCGGCATAGTCAGTGATCTTGAGAAACCACAGCGGGATTTCCTTGCGCTCGACCGGAGCACCGGAGCGCCAGCCGCAGCCGTCAATCACCTGCTCATTGGCGAGTACCGTCTGGTCGACTGGATCCCAGTTGACGGTGGACATCTTCTTGTAGACGAGCCCTTTCTCGAGCAGCTTGGTGAAAAACCACTGCTCCCAGCGGTAGTAGTCGCTATCGCAAGTGGCGAATTCGCGGCTCCAGTCGTAGGCGAAGCCCAGCGCCTTCAATTGCTGGCGCATGTAGTCGATGTTCTCGTAGGTCCACTTGGCCGGTGGTACCTGATTCTTGATCGCCGCGTTCTCTGCTGGCATGCCAAAGGCGTCCCAACCCATGGGCTGCATGACGTTCTTGCCCTGCATGCGGTGAAAACGAGAGATCACATCGCCGATGGTGTAGTTACGCACATGCCCCATATGTAGCTTGCCGCTGGGATAGGGAAACATCGAGAGACAGTAGAACTTCTCGCGGCTGGCATCTTCCACTGCCTTGAAGCATTCATTTTTTTCCCAGAACTGCTGGGCGTCTCGTTCGGTCTCGTGGGGCTTGTACAGTGCGTCCATCGGTCTTAATAGGTACCTTGCGTTGACTGTGGCGTAGCGAGGAGAGGAGGCTAACAGCACTCTCAATCAGGTTGGTAACGTAAGATTACTCCAATATGCCCAGCATACCCCAGCAAGGTGCGCCCGGCCATGCTCGGCGAGCCTTCTTCTGGGTGATGAAAAATCTCGTCTATTCAGCATTAGAAAATATTAATTCTTTTGGTTACAAAGTATGAATTTAGTACACCTAACTTAATAATGTTATTGTCTGTAACAATGATTTGGCTAGACTGGCTGAAAGCCCCAGTACGACTATGGAACTATGGCGACATGGATGCCGTGAGCGCCATGGGATAAAGGACAAGGAATGAAGTCATTGCTAAAAACACTGTTCAGCCTGCCTCGTCAACGCAAGCAGATCATTCAGTTGCTGGCTGACTCCCTGCTCATCGTCCTAAGCTTGTTCATGGCGATGCTGTTGCGCTTGGATAGCGTCTCCTTCCTGTCAGATCCCGGTGTGTGGACGGTATTGCCGGTAATGGTTCCCGTCAGTCTGTACATCTTCATTCGCCTGGGTTTTTACCGTGCCATCATCCGCTACATGGGACTCAAGGCCGTCCAGGCGGTACTGGGAGGAGTTCTTGGGTCGGCACTGACGCTCGCGCTGATCAGTTTTCTGTTCGATCTGCCGATTCCCCGCTCAGTGCCCTTCATCTATGCCATGCTGGCGCTCATTACCATTGGCGGCGCGCGCCTTGCCCTGCGCTTGCTCTATCAGCATGGGCAGCAGCGCCTCAAGACCCGCGTACTGATTTACGGTGCCGGAGCGGCTGGACGTCAACTGGTGATGTCGGTACGCCATGGACGAGACTACGAGCCGATCGCCTTCGTCGACTTTGCCCCCAAATTACAGGGCACGGTCGTTCAGGGGCTCAAGGTCTACTCTCCGGACGATACCGAGCGGCTGATCGAGAGTTATGGGGTCGAAAAACTGCTTCTGGCTATCCCCGATGCCACACGCGCCCGTCGAATGGAAATTCTCGAAGCGATCGAGCCGTTAACGATTCCGGTGCAGACCATTCCGGACATGGCAGATGTTATTTCCGGCAAAGCGCGTGTCAACGAATTGCGTGACGTCGCCGTTGAGGATCTTCTCGGGCGCGACCCCATTCCTCCCAATCCTGAGCTGATGGGTGCCAACATCAGCGGCAAGATCGTGATGGTGACGGGGGCGGGGGGATCGATCGGCAGTGAGCTGTGCCGTCAGATCCTGCGGCAACATCCTCGCCAATTGCTGCTGCTCGATATCTCCGAATTCGGACTCTATCGAATCGAGCAGGACCTTCAGCGTATTGCCAAAGCGGAGTCCCTTGGGGTGCCGGTCAAGCCCATTCTGTGTTCAGTGCAAAACCGAGACAGAATGAGAATCATCTTGAGCACTTTCAAGGTGCAGACGCTTTTCCACGCTGCCGCTTATAAGCATGTGCCTATGGTCGAACTCAACATGGCAGAGGGCCTGCGCAACAATATCTTCGGCACTCAGGCTGTCGCCGAAGCGGCCATTGCCTGTCAGGTAAGTGACTTCGTGCTGGTATCGACCGATAAGGCGGTGCGCCCGACCAATATCATGGGGGCAAGCAAGCGTATGGCAGAGCTGGTCTGTCAAGCCAAGGCGAGCCAGCAGAGTACGACACGTTTTTCCATGGTGCGCTTTGGCAATGTGCTCGGCTCGTCAGGCTCAGTTGTGCCTCTCTTTAGGCGTCAGATCGAGATGGGGGGACCGTTGACGGTGACGCATCCCGAGATTACGCGCTATTTCATGACCATTCCCGAGGCTGCGCAGCTCGTCATCCAGGCTGGTGCCATGGCTCGTGGTGGCGATGTCTTTGTGCTCGATATGGGTAAGCCGGTCAAGATCGCCGAACTGGCAGCCAGAATGATCCGGCTGACGGGGCTTGAGCCGAGCTTTCCAGGCTCGGTACGTCAAGAGGCCAAAGCTGTTAAGACCAAGCCAGCCAGCGACGATGAGTCGTGGGAGCCTCCGTCACGCAAGGGGGATATCGAAATCGTCTTTACTGGCCTGAGGCCAGGCGAAAAACTTTACGAAGAGCTATTGATCGGTCAGGACGTGGGGGAAACCCGGCATCCGCGTATCATGACTGCCAGTGAGGAGGCGCTCTCCTGGGATGAGCTAAAGCCTATCCTGGATGCCTTGGATCGGGCATGTGAAGAGCGCAACTATCCGGAAGTCCGCGAGATATTCCTGAAAGCGGCGATCGGCTATCGTCCCGAAAGCGATATAGTCGATCATCAATGGATGGTCATGGAGCATCAAGCCAAGGCTGTCAGCAATGCAGAAGATGAAAAAGTGGTTGAACAGCAGCCAGCCGCTCTGTCCGTGGCATTTACTCCTTCGCGAATGTGACTCCCTGCAAAGCACCTATACGGATGGGTTTTGTTCGGTTCGAAAATGATCGATCGAATCTTCCACCTTTCGTTGGCAAATTTTGTTAAGCAATGATACGGTTTGTAACTAGGCGCTCGATAGGTTTAGGTAAGGCCAGGCGACTCGCCTAGGGCGTGATTCAAGCAATATGCAATGAAATTGAATTGTTGATTTTATAACAGGCTTCAGGGATGCGCCGTATACCCTGGGGCGGTAGCGTGTCTTGAGCCAAGCGGCAGCGGAAGCCGACACAATCAAATCAATGCTGAGATCAATAACTCGATTGTTCAAGGGGAAATGCCATGCGAACCACCGTTGCACTACGCTACATTGCAGTCAGCTTAATCACTGTAATGCTTGCCGGTTGTGCCATCGCTCCGGGTGCGCACATGGACTATAGCGGAGATGGTCCGGATCTGAGCCATCTGGTGGATATTGAACCGATCACGCCAGCCCTCTTGGCAGCACAACGACAAACGATGTCAAGAACCGCAGCGATTCCTCCAGCGCTTCGTCAGGCGATAGAGGAGTATGAGTATCGTGTCGGCCCTGGTGATGTGCTCAGCATAATAGTTTATGACCATCCCGAGCTGACGATTCCTGCTGGGGCGGAGCGAAGCGCAGCCGAAGCCGGTAACCGCGTAAACAATGATGGCTTCATTTTCTACCCTTACATCGGTCGTCAACATGTGGCTGGCAAGACCACCAATGAGATTAGAGCCCAACTGACGCGCGGTCTCTCCGATTATCTTACTGATCCGCAGATAGATGTACTGATTGCCTCCTTCAATTCACAGAAAGTATTTTTCAGTGGTGCGATCAGCTCTCCTGGCGTTCTGCCAATCACGACGACCCCCCTTACCATTGCCGACGCTGTCAGCCAGCTGGGGGGGCCGACAGGCAACGCTTTTCAGCATGAGCTCATCTTGACGCGCGATGGGCAACAGGAGCGTCTCTCTCTTTATGCACTACTAAGCGAGGGGGACCAGACCCAGAATCGTTTGCTGCAGGATGGCGATGCGCTGCACCTTTCCTCCTCCGAGAATACGGCGCTAGCAGTAATGGGCCAGGTGCGTTCACCAGGTACCATGGCGATGGGTGGGGACCGCCTCTCCCTCACCGATGCGCTGGCTAGAGCGGGAGGTATCAATGAAACCACGGCTGATCCGTCTGGCATATTCGTCATGCGCCAGTTGCCTGAAGGTAGTGAAAAGATCGCGACCGTATATCAACTCGATGTCAGTGACGCGACTGCCTTCATGCTGGCAAGCCAGTTTCGACTCGAACCCAGCGACGTTATTTATGTGACCACGGCACCGCTGGCCCGCTGGAATCGTGTAATCAGCTTACTGCTGCCGTCCATCGGATTGCCGCGTAACATTACCTCTGCTACCTCCGATCTCTAAGTATGTTTCATCAAGTCTTGGTGGTATGCACGGGTAATATCTGCCGCAGTCCGGTGGCTGCGGCCATGCTCCAGCAAAGATTCTCACACCTCTCTGCCCCCCGGTTCAGCTCTGCTGGGCTAGGAGCGCTGACAGGGCGAGGAGTCGACCCCAACGCACGCAAGCTCGCAGAAGCCGCAGGGCTGGATGTGAGCCAGCATGAGGCTCGCCAGTTGGATGAGACCCTTCTTGTGGAGGCGGATCTGGTCCTGGTCATGAGTGCCGGTCAGCGCAGCGAAATTGGCAAGCGCTGGCCTTCGGCCTTGGGCAAGACCATGCTCCTTGGTCATTGGCTTGAAGGAGAGAGGGGACGTGACATTCCCGACCCCTACCGCAAAAGTCCCGAAGTCTTCGAACATGTGCACCGCCTTCTGTTGAGGGCTACCGAAGCGTGGGCGGCGCGGCTTTGAGTCATCTTCAATCTCCATCATTTGCCCTTGACAGTGCACATGCCCGTTTCTTTCACCTTAGCCTGACGTAGAGCCCATGTCTGATAAAACCACGACTCAAGCCCCTGCCGAGGAGGTGATCAACCTCGGCCGTCTATTTGGCGTATTGTTCGATCACAAATGGTTGATCGCCATCGTGACCGCTCTCTTCGCTATGCTGGGCATCGCCTATGGCATGCTGGCCACGCCCATCTATCAAGCTGATGCTCTGGTGCAGGTAGAGCGGCGCTCCAATGTAAGCCCACTAGGTGATGTTGGTAACATCATCGGTCTCGAGCAACTCAATACGCCTGCAGAAATACAGATTCTTCAGTCTCGGCTAGTGCTCGGTCAGGTGGTGGACCGTTTGGGGCGCGACATCATCATTCGGCCCGTCACGCTGCCGGTGGTCGGTGACTTCGTGATTCGTCGCAATATTCCTCGCCCCGGCTTCATGGAGGGATATCCCCATGTATGGGGAGATGAGCAGATCGAGGTGACCCGATTCGAACTGGCCGACTCACGCCGTGGCCAGCAGATATTGGTAGAGCGCGATATCAATAATCGCTATCGAGTGTTGATAAATGGCGAGTCCATTGGTGTGGGCGAGCTTGGTGCCAACGAGACATTTTTGGATGGCGACCTTCAGCTACTCATTGACACGTTCGATGCAGGGGTTGGTGCTCGTTACCAGCTGATGAAGCAAGCCCGTACGTCAGCTATCGGTTCGATTGGCGGCCGTCTGCAAATCAGTGAAGCCGCTGGGCGTGGCACGTCGACGGGCATGCTGCGTCTGTCAATGGTGGGGCCCGATACCCAAGAGATCGTGCGCACCCTGGATGCGGTAGCCGATACCTTTCTGACACAGAATGTCGAGCGGCAAGCGGCTCAGGCCGAACAGAGCCTGACGTTTCTCGAAGAACAGGCTCCCGAACTACGCGATCAGCTTGTCCATGCGGAGCAGAGCCTGAATGAGTACCGCGCCGGGCTTGATAGTGTCGATCTTTCCAGCGAAGCACAGGCTGCCATTCAGCGTTATATTGAACTCGAAAGCAGCCTAAATGAACTGGAGTTTCAGGAGGCTGAGTTGGCACGTCGCTATACCTCCAGCCATCCCACCTATCAGGCGTTACTGCGTCAGAAGCGGCAGATTGAGCAGGATCGTCAGGAGCTGAATGCTAGAGTCAATGAACTGCCCGCAGCACAGCAGGAAGTGGTACGTCGTACGCGTGATGTGGAAGTGACCCAGGCAATCTACGTCAACGTACTAAACAAGATACAAGAGCTGCAGGTAGCCCGTGCCGGTACCATAGGTAATGTACGTATCATAGACCGTGCTGCTGTTGGCGGACTGGTGGCACCAAACCGGGCTAGGATCGCCATTTTGGCAACGCTTTTGGGTGCCATACTGGCTGTCGGGGGAGTATTGTTGCGTGAGCTACTGCGCCGCGGGGTTGATTCGCCTGAACAGATCGAAGCGGCAGGGCTGCCCGTCTACGCGACCATTCCCCTTTCACCTGCGCAAAACAAGCTGGCACGCCGGATCAAGAAGAAGCGAAGGCAGGCTAGGGAGGATATCGTCGTCGGGGTGCTGGCTGATCGAGAGCCTGCTGATCTTGCGCTCGAGGCGCTCCGAGGACTGCGTACTAGTCTCCATTTCACGATGATGGAAGGACGCAACAATCGGCTGATGATTACCGGCCCCAGTCCTGGCGTCGGCAAGAGTTTCATCAGTATCAATTTGGGAGCGGTTTCCGCTCAGGCCGGCAAACGGGTTCTCTTGATTGATGCCGATCTGCGCAAGGGCCATATTCATCATGCATTCGGCAAACAGAGCAAGAACGGTTTGGCCGATTACCTGGCTGGTCAGATCCCGCTGGACGATATCATCCAGCCGACGGGCATCGATAACTATTGGTTGGTTACCCGGGGAACCGCGCCGCCAAATCCCTCTGAGCTATTGATGCAACCACGTTTTGCCGAAGCCATGGAACTTCTTAGTCAGCGGTTTGACATGGTCATTGTCGATACGCCACCTGTCTTGGCGGTAACGGATGCGAGCGTAGTCGGCAAGCAATGCGACACGACTCTGCTGGTCACTCGCTTCGAAACCAACCCTATCCGCGAAATAATGGCAGCCAAGCGTCGCCTGGAAGGTAATGGCCTGCAAGTTCAGGGAGCCATTCTCAATGCCATGGAAAGAAAAGCCTCTACTGCCAGCGGGCATTATGGCTATTATTTCTACAGCTATCGCTAAGCCTATCTCTAGTTTTTGTTAATAAGTGGTTAATATGAAGATACTAGTGACAGGTAATGCGGGCTTTATTGGCTTTCATACCGCTAAATATTTACTCGAACGAGGCGATAGCGTAGTCGGATTCGATAATGTCAATGACTACTACGATCCTCGGCTCAAGGAGTCTCGCCTCGCGATGCTCGACCAAATCGCGGAGAGAACCGGCAGCACATATCTATTCATTCGGGAAAATCTGGCTGATCAACAAGCCGTGAAAGCATGCTTCTCACAGCATAGCTTTGATCGAGTCATACATCTGGCAGCTCAGGCAGGAGTGCGCTATTCGCTAGAAAATCCCCATAGCTACGTCGAAAGCAATCTTGTTGCGTTCACCAATCTGCTCGAGGCGTGTCGCTACGCAGCAACGCCTCATTTCACCTATGCCAGTACCAGTAGTGTCTATGGTGCCAACAGCAAAATGCCTTTTTCAGAGCATGAAGGGGCGAATCACCCGCTGCAGTTTTACGCAGCAACCAAGAGAGCCAATGAGCTGATGGCGCACAGCTATAGTCATCTCTTTGCTCTGCCTACGACGGGATTGCGATTCTTTACTGTATACGGTCCTTGGGGCCGACCAGATATGGCGTTGTTCAAGTTTACCGGCAATATCCTTAAGGGTCTTCCGATTCCAGTATTCAACCATGGACAGCATAGCCGGGATTTTACCTATATCGACGATATCGTAGAGGGCGTGGTCAGAGCCAGCGATCAGATTGCCGCTCCAAACCAGTATTGGGATGGTAACGAACCGGACCCAGCCTCCAGCTATGCTCCCTATAGGATGTTTAATATCGGCAATAATGATCCTGTCCAGCTCATTGATTATATCGAAGCCATTGAAGATGCACTTGATATGCGGGCGATCAAGGAGTTCCTGCCCTTGCAGCCAGGCGATGTACCCGATACCTATGCGGATAGCAGCGCACTCGAAAAGGCAGTGGGATACAGACCAACCACTCCCGTTAAGCAAGGGGTGGCAAGTTTCGTGGCCTGGTATCGCGAATTCTATCGTATATAACTCGAGCTATTATTTGCAAAGCTAACATTGGAAGTTGGAGGCATAAAATGAAAGTGACAGTTTTTGGAACGGGATATGTAGGTCTAGTACAAGGCGCTATTTTGGCAGATGTCGGCCATCATGTCGTATGTGTAGATGTGGACGCCGATAAGGTTGATCGTCTTAAGCAGGGCATTATTCCCATCTATGAGCCCGGTCTCGAGCCTCTGGTCAAAGAGAATTATGATGCCGGGCGACTCGAGTTCACTACCGATGCCGCGGTTGGTGTCAAGCATGGACAAGTCCAGTTCATCGCGGTGGGAACCCCGCCGGATGAAGATGGTAGTGCTGACCTTAAATATGTTCTCTCCGTTGCTGCGACGATTGCCGAGCACATGGAACATGAACAGATCATCATCGACAAGTCGACCGTTCCGGTGGGAACTGCAGACAAGGTGCGAGCCAGGGTCATCGAAGTGCTGGAAAGTCGTGGGCGTACTGATATCGGCTTTGATGTCGTCTCCAACCCTGAATTTCTCAAGGAGGGCAGCGCTGTTGCGGATTGTCAAAAGCCGGATCGTATCATTATTGGCACGGATAACGTCGAGACAGTCGATACCATGCGTGAACTATACGCCCCGTTCAATCGTAACCATGACAAGATCATCGTCATGGATGTGAGAAGTGCTGAGCTGACAAAGTATGCTGCTAATTGCATGCTGGCCACTAAAATTAGCTTCATGAACGAAATCGCTAACTTGGCGGAACGCTTGGGAGCAAATATAGAAGCCGTACGGCAAGGAATTGGCTCCGACCCAAGAATAGGATACCAATTCATTTATCCCGGGGTGGGTTATGGCGGTTCCTGTTTTCCTAAAGATGTTCAAGCATTGATAAGGGCATCAGATGCCATTGACTTCGATGCCAAGGTGCTAAAAGCTGTTGAAGCACGCAATATGGAGCAAAAGACCACACTATTTAAGAAAATTGAGCATCACTTCAAAGGCGACCTTCAAGGTAAAGTTTTCGCCGTTTGGGGGCTTGCGTTCAAGCCTAATACCGATGACATGCGCGAAGCACCTAGCCGAGTGCTCATGGAAGCTCTCTGGCAAGCTGGTGCCAAAGTGCAAGCCTATGATCCAGAAGCAATGGAAGAAGCACAGCGCATCTACAACAATCGAGAAGAGCTTTCACTATGTGGGACCAAGGAAGCTGCCTTGAAAAGCGCTGATGCTCTCGTCATCGTAACGGAATGGCAAAACTTTCGTGCGCCAGATTTCGAACTAATCAAAAGCTGTCTTGCCGAGCCTACTATCTTTGATGGTCGCAATTTGTATGATCCACAGCGAATGGAGAAAAAAGGGTTCGTATATTACTCGGTAGGACGTTGAAAATAAGTAGCCCAACCTTTTAAAGAACGGAAGTTCTTGGTTATTAAGCCGCGAAATCTACTCACAGATGACTCCCTCTATGCTTCATAATATCAAAGAGCTCTATCAGCTACTGACAAGAGAGCAGCGACGTAAGCTGCTTCATTTGCAGATGTTTACTGTGCTGATGGCCTTTGCCGAAATCATCGGTGTGCTATCGATTGGCCCTTTTATGGCCATTGTCGGTAATATGCAGCAACTCGAAGGTGATGGTCGGCTAGCCCAGCTATACCAGATGAGTGGCATAGGAAGCCATGAACAGTTTCTTTTCTGGATGGGGATAGGTGTCTTGGTAGTGCTGTTAACATCAACCCTGATTTCCATGTATACTGTTTGGCGACTATCAATGTACGGTGCTTTCGTTGGGGCAGAGCTTAGCTGTCGTCTATACAAGCATTACATGCATCAGCCTTGGCTTTTTCATGCAAGCGGTAGTAGTAGTCAATTGACTAAACAGATCAATGGGGAGTGCTCACGAGTAACGAATAATATAATAAAGCCACTAATGCAAATGAATGCCAAGTTAGTATTGGCAACGCTCATGGCGTTAGCGATATTCATTTATAATCCTGTGGTCGCATTGGCAGGTATCGTGATTTTCGTTGCTTCTTATTTTGTGCTCTATCGTACGGTGCGGCATAGACTGATTGCTAATGGAAAGACAGTGTCAATCATGCAGCGAGAGCGGTTCCAATTGTTGTCTGAGGGATTTGGTGGGATCAAGGATGCTTTGTTGCTTGGGCGACAAAAGAATTTCATCGATCGCTTTCATATTGCAAGCCATAAGTCAGCTAAAGCACAAGGTACAACCCAGGCGATGAGTCAAGTTCCGCGCTACGCGATGGAGCTGGTTGCCTTCGGCGCGGTCATCTTCCTAGTGCTCTATCTACTGTCAACGCATCAAGGGGACTTGGGCGCGATTCTGCCGATACTCTCCGTGTATGCCTTGGCAGGTTTCAAACTACTACCCGCATTTCAGCAGGTATATACCAGTATTTCGACAATACGTGGCAACCTTGCAGCGTTCGAGTCTCTCCGCGATGATCTCTATGCAAGCCATGAGACTAAAACAATGGATTCAGGACATGATAAACCTATTTCAGAGCTAAATACGTCACTCACTCCACAATACTCGATTCAAATGGTTGACGTGGAGTTTACTTATCCTGGTAAGGAAGAGCCTGCGCTGAAAGGATTGAATATCAATATTCCTAGGAATCGTGTCATCGGCCTAGTGGGAGCCTCAGGTTCGGGGAAATCGACAGCTATCGATTTACTATTGGGATTGATAGATCCACAACGTGGTGAGCTTCGAATTGATGGAAGTCTTCTGACGGATGAGAATCGCCGAGCCTGGCAAAATAGCCTCGGCTTCGTGCCGCAGGCCATTTTCTTGGCTGATAGCTCAATACGCGAAAATATCGCTTTTGGCCTACCAGACTCAGAAATTGATATCAAGAAAGTGAAGCGAGCGGCAAGTTTGGCGCATCTTGATGAGCTGTTAGCAGAACTACCGAATGGCTTGGAGACTAAAGTTGGCGAACGTGGTGTCCAGCTTTCAGGCGGACAACGTCAGCGCATCGGTATTGCACGCGCTCTTTATCATGATGCCGACGTTTTGGTCTTAGATGAAGCAACTAGTGCATTAGATGGCATTACTGAAAAGCTAATAATGGATGCTATCCATGATTTCTCGGGAAAGAAAACGATAATTATGATTGCCCACCGTCTCGCAACAGTTAAACAGTGCGATTGTATTTATTTAATGGCAGCTGGCCGTGTGGTGGATCAAGGCACTTATACTGAATTAGCTGAACGGAATTCCATCTTCAAAAAAATGGCAGAACATGCATGATGAATATATTTTTATCACTAGTGCAATATAGATAAATAACTCATGGGCATCATGAGGAATTAATTCTACAACCGCTTTTGTTAACAGGTTATAGCTAAAGGAACCGCTATGATAAACACACCAATAGGGCTGGGAAAATCGAGACATCAAGGATGTTCTGGATCTATTAGGTAACATCGCAGAGGTTGGCGTCGAAAAAACTACTTCCCTGCTTGATTTGTCTATCGCCGTATCAAAAGTGAAACACTTCAAAAATATTTTTTAGTCGTTAACCAAACGGATGGTTATTATCCCGCTACAATCAATGCTGAGCGTCGGGCGTTGACAATGAGGGAGATACGTTCCGATATTGCATGCAGAAACGCTTCGTAATTCTCCAAAGCCGCTGGTATGGGATAGTGCAACCGGGATAGCCGAATGTGTTTACCATAATCATTCTCACTGATTGACGGCCCACCATACCTAAGCCCGTGATAAAGGCCTACTTGGGCAGGTGCTGCTTCCTCCGAAGGGACCCCAGCAAAGAGATGGATACGCTGCGTATATGATGCAATCAGAGCAATTCTTAACCTTTGATACTGAGCACCCCTTTTGCCAAACCTTACCATCTCGAGTATGGATCGGTTCAGGCCATAGCTTTTAAGATTAATGCCAAAGCATACGGGATTAATAATAGTAAGGTATCAAGAAAAAAGCCTTCATAAGCCTCACAAAGGCATCAAGAAGAAGATTGATCAATAAACAGTTATGGAGCGTTTTGGAACCGTATGATTTCCAGCGCGCTGTCATGGAAAAGCTGAGTTTCGAAGAGCAAGTTTAACTAATGAAATAAACTGCTGTGTTAATAGCGCCATATGGTGCAAGCTTGACAAGCATGATGCTTGTCAACCAGGAACACATATTGCAGAAATAGCTGATCTCAATTTTCCTAACCGAATTCCTATGTTATTGCTACAGCGCTTAGACATAAGTATTGGATTGTTTCAGCTGACTGTTGGCGAATCACATCCGTTAGAAAAAGATATGAATAGTGACACTGAAATACTAAAGATATTTGCCTAGGCTAATGGCAGGTTTTTCAAATGGATGATAAGGATAGCATGGCAAGCGCAGAGATGAAGATAGCTGTTGTCATACCTTGCTACAATTCAGAGCGATACTTAGCTCAAACAGTGGGTTCACTACTGGAGCAGACAAAAAAACCTGATGAAATCATCATCGTGGATGACGGCTCCACTGACAATAGTCTTGCAATTGCACGCAGCTTTGAAGCGTTAAGTAACGGATTAGTGCGTGTTTATATGGAGCGCTCTGCGAATGCGCCAAAGACACGAAATATTGGAGCATCTCTATCGAATTCGGATGCTCTGATGTTCCTTGATGCGGATGATGTACTAGCGCCTGAGACGCTTGACGGCTTGTCGCACGCATTGTCACAAAGAGGCGATGCGGTCGCGGTATGTCCTTGGAGACGGCTTATACTTGACAATGAGCGCTGGTTGAGTCAACCGGCATCGTGTGCGCATCGTAAGCCGGGTCAGGATGCGCTCAGTGCCTGGCTCAATGGCTGGTATTACCCACCGTGTGCAGTGCTATGGCCAACGCAAGTCTTTGCCACATTGGGTGGTTGGGATGAAGAGGCGACACTCAACCAAGATGGTGACTTAATGATGCGTGCATTAGCTCATGGGATACCATTGATTGAGGCTAGCAAAGGAACAGCATACTATCGTAAAAGCCCTGCCGGAGAAACATCATTAAGTGGTAAAAAATTTACGTATGAGGGTCTGAATGGCAGGTTTTCAGTTATAGAAAAAATAACAAGAATATTAGAAGAGCAGAAGAAGATTGCGTTATATCGCGAACCGTTGAGTAGAGGATATGCTGCGATTGCAAACGATGCAGAAGGTCGGTTTGCCGGAATTAATTTGATAGCTCGGGCTGCAAAGCGAAAGTATGAATTGCCACTTGTGCATCGCATCATATCGCTAGGTAAGCGGCGTATAGTACGATTGACTGGAAAACGCTCGGGATCAATACCATCAGATGATTTGCCTAAACCTAATGGTGAAGAGGTCCTTTACGGAACTGACTGGTTGAAAAAAAACCACTCACGCTTGCCGTCCGTTCAGACTATTGAGAATGCGACATTAAGACGTCCTTCAGTAAGTGTCATTATAACTGTTTACAATAGAGCTAAGCTTCTCTCTAGAGCAATCGATAGTGTATTAAATCAAACTTTTGAAGATTATGAGGTGCTTATTGTAGATGATTGCTCACAAGATGACCCACGATCTATAATATCGAGCTATAATGAATCACGTCTTCGATATTTACGACAAGAGATAAACCAAGGTGTTGCTGCGGCGCGTAATCGAGGCTTACGGGAGGCTAAAGCACCGTTGGTCGCTTTCCTCGATGATGATGATGAATGGTTCCCCGAGAAATTGTCGCGTCAAGTCGATTTATTCAATCGGTCGTCTCCTGAAGTTGGGTTAATCTATACGGGAGTAGAAACCGTTACGGGAATAGATGAGCCAGTATTAGAATTACCTTCAGCGCGAGGTAATCTATATAGAGAGCTCTTGGTGAAAAACTTGTTACACGGTGGATCTAGTGCAATGATACGCCGCAACGTAATTACGAGGATTGGTTTCTTCGATGAAACACTTCCGGCAATAGAAGATTATGATTATTGGTTACGTATAGGTCGTTATTACAATATAGAAAGCATAAGAGATCCACTGGTGCGTTACCATGATCTTCGTGATTTACCTGAGGGTGATTCAGCTAGACGCTCCTTGAATATTAAGGCTAACTTGGAAGCGAGAAAACAGTTCTATCGAAAACATGGTAAACAAATGCGCGAAGAAGGGGTCGCTCACCTGTTTCTGGCACAAAGTGCTCGGCGTCATTTGTCATCGTCTTGGCACGATGTGCGAGAGGCACGAAAATTAGCGGCACAGGCATTCATGATTTCGCCAACTTCTCCTACAGTACTGACCGTTCTTGCCAAGTCTCTTATTTCTAAAAATTGGTGGAACAGGTTGAAACGAGCATAGCGAGAAAGCAAGGTCTGTCTTTTATTATAAGAAAAGCTATTTTTTAGATTTGATGTCGAAAGCATATAACAAGTATTTAACGTATGTTTAAAGCAAAGAAGTGATCCTATCCAGAAACGCACAAAATATAACCTTCGTCGCCTCACGGCCGGATGAGCGCTGGCAACTGACCTGACAGAGATTTTCGGCAAGAACCCCCGGGCCAGCCTGGCGGTGATCACAATATTGGATATTACTATTTAGAGGTGTTTTTAATGCTTTCTAAAGCAAAAATGATCATGGAAGCTATAAGGCAACTCCCTCGTTATACAGTTAATTACTCATTGAGGTTTGTTTTTTATACTTCCCTCTGTAAGTTATTTAACTATGAGCGCAGTAAAAGCGATTTTTCATATTATGTAATGTCCAAAAGGCGCGATGAAGTAAAAAAATATCTTTTTGATAAATATCAAAATATTATTATGAAATACAATAATATTGACGATAAGGGTAGCGAATCTAATGTAAATGGAAACATATGGATATTTTGGTGGCAAGGAAAGGAGAGTGCTCCGCCGATAGTTAATAGATGTGTTCTAAGCATAAAAAGGAATAGTGGAAATAGAGAAGTAATAATGTTGGATAGGTATAATTTCAAGGATTATGTAAAAGTTCCATGCTTTATATTAGATAAGGTTAACTCAGGCATAATAACAAAAAACCAATTTGCCAATATTCTCCGAGTCATGCTCCTTGCGGAGCATGGGGGAGTATGGCTCGATGCAACTATATTTGTATCAAGAAAGATAGATGATGAAGTGTTCAATCATAATTTCTATTCAAAAAAAAGGTATTTAGGGGATAAAGGAAAGTTTGATTATGCAAAATGGAGCACTTATTTCCTTGCTGGAGCAAAAGGAAATATTTTATTTTCTTTTTTAAGAGATTGCTATTTTTTGCATTGGGAAAAAGAAAATAGACAGATAGATTATTTTTTGTTTGATTACACTATTTTGATTGCATATGAAAGCATTCCCAGAATACGCGAAATGATAGATAACGTGCCTTATAACAATCCTGAATCACTTACCTTGCAGAAGATGCTAGATCAAAAGTATGACGAAAATTTGTTTACTGAAATTCAGCAGGAGACATATTTGCATAAATTAAGTTGGAAAAAAGAACATTCGTGTTTTTTAAATAATAACGAAAGAGAAATGACATTTTATGGTTATGTAATGAAAAATAGCTGAAGATATACTTAATGAAGCGCAGTTGTTTAAATTTGTGTAATATTTCTCAACATGCGTTATATTTGCTCATAGAACATGAGGAAATAATGAAAGAGGTAGTTTTACCATAAAATACACAGTTCAAATGGATTCGGACGGTGTAAGTGTAAAAAATAGCCATTAGTTATTTTAATGAAATTACTGGTATGTCTATTTAATTATTATTTGTATAAACAAAGTGAGTATATATGCGTGTATGCGTAATGCCTAGTACATTTCCGTCTCGCTCAGAAACGTTTGTAATGCGACATGTAACAGGTCTGTTAGATAGGAATGTAGACGTACATGTGCTAGCGAATAGAGAAGAAGAGGCTGCGTGGGAAAGCCTGGGTAATTACGAGCAAAAGCTTCACTCACGAATATTTCATTACCAATTACCTGTTTCTAAAAAAGCACGGTTACAGGGTGCTCTGCGGCTTACATTAAAAAATATGGCTAATGGAAGGTATAGCCATCTCAAAAGCTGGAATCTATTTAGATTTAACGAAAAATCACATAGTCTTGTTTTCCCTTATCTTTATAATACAGCACTCGACATCGGTCCTGTTGATATACTACATTGCCATTTTGGACGTAATGGTACCTTTGGTTCTTACTTAAAAAAACTAGGACTTGTAAAAAAGCTGGTGGTGACTTTTCACGGCTATGATGTCTCTTCTGTATTAAAGACAAGCGGCTCGAAACATCCCTATCAGTCTTTATTCGAGGAGGCAGACCTGTTACTACCCGTCAGCGAGCGATGGAAGCAAAAACTCCTTGAGTTAGGAGCTCCTGAAGATCGCATACAAGTCCATAGAGTCGGCATAGATGTCGATCATTTTAATTTTTGCGAGCGATATGGAAAAACAAAGCCATTAAAAATAGCGACGACTGCTCGTTTTACTGAAAAAAAAGGAATAAAATACGCCGTTGAAGCAATCGCACTGGTAAGGGAAAATAATCCGGCATTAAAAATTCATTATGATTTAATTGGTAATGGCCCGCTGTGGAAGGAAATAAAATCTCTTGTTACTAGCTTGGGCCTTTTGGATTGCATCAAACTTCATGGAGCGTTGCCTCATCAAAAGGTACAAGCATTACTGGGTCAGGCAGACATTTTCATGTTGCCGAGTGTGACTGCCGAAAATGGTGATCAAGAAGGTATACCTGTATCTCTTATGGAGGCCATGGCTTCAGGCATGCCGGTACTATCAACCATACATAGTGGTATTCCAGAATTGATTGAAGAAGGGGTGTCTGGCTATCTTGTTCCTGAGCGGAACTCGGAAGCACTAGCGGAAAGGATTATCTATCTTAGCAGGAATTCCCACGACTGGAAAAGAATGGGTAAAGCAGGAAGAACTAAAATAGATAAAGATTACAATATAAATATGCAAAATGCTAAGCTTCTTGATTTGTATAAAGAGCTCTTGGTCGATAGGAAATGACTGACTAAGGTTGTTTATATTTCCCGTGAACCAAGTGGTGCGTGATCATGAGAGAAGAACCCCTCGTTACAGTATACATACCTACGTATAACCGAAGGGCTCTTTTAGAAAGGGCAGTTGCTAGCGTACTAGAACAAGATTATCGTAATATTGAATTGATAGTAGTGGATGATGGATCCTCGGATGGCACCCGTGATTTTTTGGAACAGATAAAATCCAAAGATAGTAGACTTAAATATTTAAACAAGAAAGGACAGAGAGGAGCCCCTGCGAGTAGAAATCAGGCTATATTAAATTCAAATGGCTATTTTATTACAGGCCTGGATGATGATGATTTTTTTAAAAAAGACAGAGTCTCATCTTTTGTTGCAGCTTGGAAAAATGATGATATTGCCCTTTTTACAGACACGATCTCAATAAGCCGAAAGGGAGAAAGGTATAAGCAGCGAAAAGACTTTGTCGCTTTTAAGGATTTACTTCAATACAACCATATTGGTAATCAGGTTTTTACTACTAAAGAGCGATTCATACAGTCTTTATTCGACGAAAGGCTATCCATGTGGCAAGATTTAGATTGTTGGCTAAACATGCTCAAATCAGGTGGCCATATTCGATGCCTTCATAAGGCTAACTATTGTTTTGATACTAGCCATGATCATGAGAGAATTAGTCAAAAGAATTTTTTCCAAGCAAAGCGGGCATGGAGCTATGTAAGCGAAAAATATTCACTTAACAAGGAAGAAAAGATCATCTTAAAAAACCACTGTTATCATTATAAGCCTGATAGACTGGAGCTTGGTTATTTTGTTGATTCAACCTTGTCCAATACCCCGTTTAGTTTTAAAAAGATACTCCCACGTCTTATGCTGTCTCATTTAAAAAGTAGATATCGTTAATTATTTATGGACGAAGATGCTTAATGAAAGTTATTCAGATATTATATTCAGGGCTTGGTGGGCATGGAAGCGTTGCTTTATCTTTACTTGAAGCAGATAAAGAAAATAAGTGGCAACATGTTTTGGGTTTTTTGGGTGTCGAACCAGTTGTCGATTACTATAAAAATTTTTGCAATAAAAACTTGATTCAATACAAGCACATCCGATCTATACCAAAAAAACCTCATAAAAGCTGGTTCGATCTGTACAAGTGGCTGAAGAGTGAAAAACCAGACGCTATTATTGCTCATAGTAGCCGGGCCGCTCTTCCCTGTATCTTATATTGTTTTTTAAATAAATGTACGTTAATTAGTGTAGAGCATCAGCCTAATCTTCTTAAAAGCCGTGCTGAGTGGGTTTATACAATAGCAAAACTTATTTTTTCTAAAAAAGTAGTACTATTGACTAAAAAGTACAAAGAAGAACTTGAAGATAAATTTTCTTGGCTTGTCAAAGACAGAAAAATATCTGTAATAAGTAATGGTATTGATATTGATATATATGCACCTAGGAATAGTGACAATAGAAGCTTTAGAAAAGACAACGTCCTAGTCATAGGAATGGCTGCACGGTTTACTAAACTTAAGCGACAGGATATTCTTGTTCTAGCATTGGAATATTTGAACAAAAATTATTCGACCATACATTGGAAGATTTCGCTCGCAGGAGCTGGAGCAGAGCTTGAAAATATTAAGAAAATAGCTACTAATAGCCCGTATAAGAATGATATTAAGTTTGAAGGTTATCTTGAAGAGAGCCAGTTAATTGATTGGTTACATCAGCTAGATTTATATGCGCACGCGTCAGAGGGGGAAACGTTAAGCACTTCTATGCTACAAGCCATGTCGTGCGGTTTACCGTTGGTAGCTAGCAATGTAGATGGAGTTAGTAATCTTCTTGCTTATTATCATGAGCCTTCACTGTTAAGTATAAACGATCCTGTTGAGTTTGCTAAAACAATTGCTGATCTAGTTAATGATAGGGATAAATTTTATCTAGTGGCTAAGATGTCGCGCTCTATCGTGATTGATAGATTTAGCAAAGAAGAAATGTTTAATAAATATCACCAGCTAGTGATAAGTTAAGGATCAAGGGTAATGACAGTCATACATTTGATACCTGTAGATAGTCTTGGAGGAGTTGAGCAAGCTGCTCGATCACTTGATCCTGCTATGCATAAAGAATTAAAAGTGTGCTTTATGAGCGGGGAATCGTTTTCTAGTAAAAAATATGTTCGCTGTCTTTCTCCGAAAAAAACAGTTAATTCATTCTCGATATATTTTAAGGCACTTGCTTTTCTGATGAAAAGCAAACCAAAAGTATTAATATGTTCTTTATGGAGATCATCTCTAGTTGGGTTGATTTTTAAATTTTTATTTCGAAAAAAAACCAATTTCGTTGTATTTGTTCATAATACTTCATATAAGCACTTTGTCGACAAGTTAATTACTCGCATAGCTTTTTGTTTTGCCGATTATATATGGTGTGATTCAAGGGCTTCATATGATTTTGTCGCTGATAAAAACAATCAGTGTAAGGTTAGTGTTATATCTTTTTTTATAAAGAATAGTGAGGGCAGTTCTAATGAGAGGTGGAATTGCAAAAGAACAAGCAATGATTTCATATACTGGGGGCGTTTGGCACCTCAGAAAAATATTGAGGCTTCAATTGATATTTTCCTAAAGTACAAATCGCGTCATCCTGACGCTAAATTTCATATTTATGGTATCGACAGTGGTGCATTAGATGCAATTAAAAGAAAAATTAAAGCATGCAATGCAGAAGAATCTATTCTGCTAATGGGGCCAAAAAAGCCTGAATCGATTCCTCGGGAAGCGGCCACATCGACTTTTTTTATAAATTCTTCTCATCATGAAGGAATGGCTATTTCGGTTATTGAAGCAATGCAAGCCGGGTTGATACCAGTCGTTAGTCCTGTAGGTGAGATTCCCAGTTATTGCATCGATGGGGGAAATTCAATTTATATTGATCCAGCCGACACTTCTTCCTCTGTCGATAAGATCTTGTATCTTGTAGAGTCAGAAATGCTTTTAAATGAAATCAGGCATCGAGCTAAAATAACATGGGAAGATGCTTGTGATTATAATTCATCTCTGTACGATGCTTATTCAAAAATTATTACTGAAGTGAAATTTGCAAATGTTAATTGAATTTGTAGGGCTTTCTGGATCGGGTAAGTCCACCGTTACTGAAAGTTTTATGAAAATGCATAATAATTTTTATCCTGGGCGGCCAAGTATGGGGGCTGGTATGTCCATATGGATTTATAGGGCTCGATATGCTTATTGCTTCCCGCGTTTCTTGATTACCACGATGCAGTTAGAAAAAAATATGCGAACTGTAGATCATGATTTTAACTTTAAAGTCTATATTAGAATTGCAGTATGGGCTTTTTTTTCTTACTGCTTTAAAAAAGATAAACGTAGAAATATTGTTGACCAAGGTTTTTTACAGTATTGTTGTTTTCTTGCTGTTTCGCTTGAGGGGAAGGCCCGCAAGCATTTTTTAAATTTGGTAATCAAAGGCTATGGAAAATTTTCTATACCTGATGTTGTTTGTTTTTTAGATGTTGCCCCTGAGCTTTCTGCCGCAAGAACCAAAATGAATGGTTCTAATTTTAAGGAAGCTGAAAGGTTGGAGCGTTTCAGGGGAGGAATCAGCGACATGTTAAATATCGTTTCTAAAAATTCTCATGTCATATCAATACCCGTAATGCATTCAGATAGTCCAAAATCTGTGGTAAAGAAATTTTCTGATCATGTAGAAGGGTCTCTGTAATGAACAAAAACGTAGCGAGTACATGAGATGGGCGTATCGATTTTTTTATTAATTCTTTTTTCTATTACTGCAGTAATTTGCTTGTCTTTTTCTATTAAACATCGCTGGTTGTTATGGCCGCTTGTGTTGGCTTATGTTTTTCGAACTTTTCTTTTTTTTCTAGATACTTTCCGTATATTTCGCCCACCAGGTGCGGATACTGATGCAGTACGTTTTACTGTTACGGCCCATCATTGGTCTCAATGGAGTTGGCAAGAGCTATTTGAGGGTTTGAATCTTTTTGAATCGCTTTTTTACTCTTGGTTGGGAGCTGTTGTACAGAAGCTTGTAGGTCAATCCGTACATATCTTGCCTGCATTCAGTTTCGTGTTTGGGCATGTGGTTGTAGCTATGACGGGCCTCATTGCTTATCAATTGTGGGGAAAGCGGGCGGGAATTTTTGCTGCTTTTATTATGGCCCTTTATCCATTTGCTGCTTTTAACTCTATTCTTGCGATGCGCGAAGAAGTCGCTATTATGTTCTTCGTCTTGGGCCTTTATTACTTTCTTCGTTGGGTCGGCGGTAAGTCCTTGCTTGGCTTGCTATGGGCTTGCACATTCTTCGGTATCGCTGTCATGTTTCATCCTGGTTGGATTGGGGCTTTTATTGGAATGGCTGCCTATCTGATTGCTTTCCTGTTTCGAACAGTAATAAAGTCCGATACTACAACTGCTAGTCGCCATGATGCTTTCAAAGTCGTGTTGGCTTCCGCCATGCTATTATTATCGATAGGCATGGTGGCTTCCGGTGGTAATGTTTATCTAGGTAAAGGTATTGAAATTGGTGGAGAAGGAGAAAGTGGCGTGGGGGATGCTATTGAGTCTCGCTTCATGAGAGAGGCAACTGGCGGATCGGCTTACCCAAGCTTTATAGCTACAGGTAATCCCTATACCCAGCCTTGGCTCATCCCAGGAAGAATAGTCTACTTCCTGTTTTCACCCTTCCCTTGGGACATTCGCAGCGCTCGTCAATTGCTAGGCGTCATTTCCTCTCTGCTTTATATGTTTTTAGCATGGCGTGTTTATAAAGGCTGGGATACACTAAAGCATCGTGAAGAATGTATCGCCATGCTATTCATGTTTGGCGCTTTGACATTCATATTTGCCATTGGTGTAACCAACATTGGTACTGCTATTCGCCACAAGACGAAACTTCTGGCTCTTTTTGTGATACTTGCAGCTTCTACTTTTCGTACCATCTCGATAAAGCTAAGGAGAGCCTAGTTGCTGGACCTACTGATTATAGCGGGAAATTCACGCTCATTGATCGCCAACAGGGGAGACCTTATCCGAGATATTAAAGCTCGAGGGTTGTCTGTGGCAGCCGCCGTTCCGTCTGCAGATTATCTGCCTGATGTGGCGCAATTAAATATCCCAGTTTATCGCTTCGATATGGGGCGTACCGGTATGAATCCTATACATGACTTGAGCACGCTCTTGTCGCTCCGCAAGCTGATTAAGCAGCACAGACCTAAGGCTGTATTTAGTTATAATATCAAGCCAGTAATCTATGGAAGCCTTGCGGCTAGAGCTACGGGTGTGTCGCGCATCTACTCGATGATTACAGGTCTTGGGCATGCTTTCACCGAACAGAAACGCAAAAGTCATGTGCGTCGTATAGCTTCGTTACTATACCGTATCGCTCTTTCTTGCAATCGAAAAGTTTTTTTTCAAAATCCAGACGATATGCAAGAGTTTCTAAAATGGGGCATTCTGCGTGACTCTTCCAAGGCAGTGCGAGTCTATGGATCTGGTGTCAACATCAAGCAGTTCTCACCTGCACGATTGCCTTCTGAGCATGTCACGTTCATGTATATCGGGCGCCTGTTGATGGAAAAGGGGATCGTGGAGTTTTGCGAAGCTGCGGCACGGGTTAAAGCGCAATACCCACAGGCACGTTTCATGGCTGTCGGTCCTCATGACCCGAACCTGCCGCATGCTTGTAGCAATAGGGATCTGGAAAGATGGAAAGCTGAAGATGCGGTGGAGTTCGTGGGCGGAGTCCCAGACGTTCGACCTTGGTTAAAGCAGTGTACGGTCTTCGTCTTTCCCTCCTATTATCGCGAGGGGACCCCCCGTTGTGTGCTAGAAGCGATGAGCATGGGGCGTCCTATCATCACCACCGATTCTCCAGGGTGCCGTGAAACGATTATTAGAGGCGAGAATGGCATTCTAGTGCCGCCTCGCGATAGCCGGGCGGTGGCAGAGGCCATGCAACGCTTCTTGGATCAGCCGGATTTGGCCTCACAGATGGGAGATGCCAGCGTGCAACTGGTTGAAGAGTTTTATGATGTTCGCAAGGTCAACCGTATGATCATGGAAGCCATGGAGTTGACATGAGTCGTTTTAGCAAGCGTCTGTTCGATATTTGTTCTAGCTTCGTTGCGTTACTCCTTATCTCACCGCTGATGATTTTAATTGCGCTTTGGGTCAAGTTGGACAGCAAGGGGCCTGTGCTCTTTTTGCAGCAGCGTGCGGGGCTTGATGGTAGGCCATTTCGTATATATAAGTTTCGTACTATGGTTGAACGCTCTTCTGAGGCTATCGATCAGCATAAGGAACAGGTGGTTAGCGATGAAATGGATCCGCGCATTACACGTGCAGGACGGTTTATTCGCTCTACCAGTCTCGATGAGTTGCCTCAGTTATTTAATATACTCAGAGGTGACATGAGTGTGGTTGGTCCGCGCCCAGTCCTGATGGAGCAAAAGGAAGTTATTCCTCCGGGCTACCAAGTACGTTTCTCAGTCCGCCCTGGACTCACGGGGCTCGCCCAGGTTCGTGGTAGGCGTAGCCTCGGCTGGCTCCAGCAGCTTGCCTTCGATGCAGAGTATGTGAAGCGATGCGGTTTTTTTTATGACATAGGCATCATCCTGCTGACGGTCAAAGTTGTGATGACAGGCAGTGGTGTTTACGGAGGCGAAGGCCTGAATTGGCGCGCCTATCGGGATAGCTTAAAAGGAAGGCCGGCCAAAGATCGCGATGTTGAGGAGGCCGTCAAGTGACAATCCAGCGCATGATGATCACCAGCAGTCCAGACGTGGCATGCTATATCGAACAGCATGGTATCGCGCGTATCTTTATGGATCAGGAAGTGATGGGTAAGGCCGAGCGACAGGGACATCTCGATACCCATAAGGCTCAGCACACCTTAGAAGAGATAGCAGCAGTTGCACGGGTGCTCAAGCAAGCGGAATTGATGGTCAGGGTTAATCCCTTACATGAAGAGAGTGCTCAGGAAATCGAGGCGGCGCTGGACCATGGTGCCCAGCGTCTAATGTTACCGATGTTCACCTCGCGAGAAGAAGTCGACTGTTTTTTGGATCATGTTCAGCAACGCGTGCCGGTTACGTTTCTTGCTGAAACGCCGCAAGCCCTGGTGCGCCTTTCTGACTGGTTGCCCTTGCTGAATGCAAAGCAGGATGAAGTTCACTTCGGCTTGAACGATATGGCGCTTGGGATGGGGCTCGACTTTTTGTTCGAGGCAATGGCGGGGCGGCTCTTCGATATTGGGGCGCTTTTGTTGAACGAGATGGGCATTAGATGGGGGGTTGGCGGAGTGGCTCGCATTGGTCAAGGCGAGCTTCCCGCAGAGATCGTGCTGGGTGAGCATGTTCGCCTGGGCTCGCAATGGGTGATCTTGTCTCGCGCTTTTCACCAAGGCGCGATAACCACAGAAGCGCTTTTGGAAAATTTGGATTTTCCCAATGAAATTGCTGCGCTTCAGACGTCAGAAGCTGAGTGGCGCACGCGTAGTGATGAAGCCCTCTTGCAAAACCAGAAGCGTCTTGCTGCGTCTGCTTTCCGCTTGGGGCGGACAAGGAGAGTTGAGTGAATCTAACGTCACTAGATCGTATCCTTGTATTACAGAAGAGCCAAGTCCTCGAGGAGCAACGTGGCACTATCGCAGCGCAGTTGAAAGCTGTCTGGAAAGAGGTCGATATCCACTTTGCCGGCTCGCCGGAAGAAGTGCCGGAAGGGCAACGTTTCGATGCAGTGATAACGCCAACGTTGCCCTGGCTACCGCAGGCCCTTGCCAAGCTGAGCGAGTATCACTGGATCCATTTCCTTTCGGCTGGTGTAGAAAAGATCTGGGACATGAATTTCAATAAGAGCCGTACACTATTGACCAAAAGCAGTGGCGTACATGGTGCGCCCATGAGTGAATTCGCAATAGGCGCAATGCTTTATTTTACTAAGCAATTCGCACGTTTTCACGATCAATCGATACGTGGAGAGTGGAAACGAACTTGGTTGAATGAGCTCACCGGACGGCAATTGACTATCGTCGGGCTAGGCCATATTGGCCAGACCTTGGCCCGAAGAGCAAAGGCATTTGATATGCATGTTTCCGGCACACTCAAGCGGATCAGGCCGGTCACAGGAGTGGACAAGGTGGTACCGCTTAGCGGAATTTATAGTGAACTTGCCACGACGGATTTTTTGGTTATCTGCTTGCCGCTAACAGACGAAACACGAGGAATCGTTGATGACGCCTTCTTTTCCCGGCTAAAGCCGGGAGCCGTACTGGTGGACATCTCGCGTGGCGGTGTAGTGAAGGGAGAGGCCGTTATCAATGCATTGGACACTGGCATCTTGAAGGGGGCGGCGTTGGATGTGTTTGAGCATCAACCGCTACCGCTTGATTCTCCTCTGTGGAAGCGATCTGATGTTCTAATAACACCGCATGTGTCTGGCACCACGCCATTTTATTTGCAAAGAGCCTTAGGGGTCTTTATCGATAATGCAGAAGCGCTTCTTATAGGTAAAAAACCGCTTACACCTGTCCATATGGAGATTGGGTACTGACATGCAGGGATGTACAACTTCCGAGATCATTCTTGTTACCGGTGGCGCGGGATATATCGGCTCTCATACGACCCTGTTACTGCTCGAAGCAGGCTATACGGTAGTCGTATTGGATAACCTATCCAATGCTTGCCGGGAGTCGCTTTATCGTGTCGAGTCACTGACCGGAAAAAGCGTCAACTTTATTCATGGCGATGTGCTTGATGACGAATGTCTGAAAATTGTATTCGATACTTACAATATCTCGGCTGTGATTCATTTTGCAGGCCTTAAAGCCGTTGGGGAGAGTGTACGAGAACCTCTGGCATACTACCGTAATAATGTACTGGGTACATTGGCGCTTTGTGAAGCAATGCAGACGGCCGGTGTCAAGCGTTTGATATTCAGCTCTTCCGCTACGGTTTATGGAATGGATGCACCTGTACCGTATAAGGAGACTCTACCAAGAGGCGCGATCGCCAACCCTTATGGTCGATCGAAAGGGATGGTAGAGCAGGTGCTCGAAGATCTTTGTGTGGCGGACAGTAGCTGGTCGGTTGTATTACTGCGCTATTTCAATCCGATTGGCGCCCATCCCTCTGGTCTAATGGGTGAAGACCCCCAAGGCATACCAAATAACCTGTTGCCTTTCATCGCGCAAGTCGCTATTGGACGGAGAAGTGAGCTTGCCGTATATGGCGATGACTACGCGACTCCAGACGGCACCTGCATCCGTGACTATTTACATGTCATGGACCTTTCGGAGGGGCACGTGATGGCATTAGGTAGGTTGTCGCATGTAGGTATACATAAATACAACTTAGGCGCTGGACATGGTTACAGTGTTTTGCAGGTGATAGAGGCATTCCAGCGGGTGACTGGGAAGAAGATACCCTATTATTTTGCTCCGAGACGGGAGGGTGATATCGCCGCATTCTGGGCAGATGCTTCCAAGGCTGAAAAAGAGTTGAGCTGGCAGGCGCGCCGTGAATTGGATGCGATGGTCGCCGATACATGGCGTTGGCAGAGCCAAAATCCTCAAGGCTATCAGCCCAAAAGTGAAAATGACCGGGAGATTAGCCCAACAGTAAGTGCTGGTTGACTTAGCATTTGCGATTTCATCAAAGCTACCTGTTATCTCACTTACACGCGTAACTCCAATTCACTCATACTAAAAATATTTATCTAGCGTTTCGTGCCAGTCCTTCGATTGGTTAAAATGCTAGTACCAAGCTGAGGGTGTATATCTTGAGCGACGTTCAGGGAAACGAGATGCAAGAAAATGGGGCTGACTTAACTGAAGACGATCGACGTAATATCAATCCGCCCGTTGATAAACGATTTTATTATAATACTTACGGTTTAACAGTTTCTTCTCAAATTGAACTGCCCGAGCTTCCCGCTATCGAGCAATGTACTGATCCTGAAATCGAGATACTGACTCAAAAGGTCGATGAAGAACTAGAGGGCGCGACGTTCAGCGGTTCTTGGTTACAGATCAGTGATGAAAGCTGCCAACTGAAATTGGAAGGTATTTCCCGTTACCGTATTGAGAAAGGCCAACGAATACTGCTGGATCGGCGCATCCCGCGAGATCCTGAAAAGGAAGTAGTTCCCGGTGACATTCGACTCTATCTTCTTGGTAGCGCTCTGGGAATTTTGCTCCATCAGCGCAACTGGCTACCATTACATGTAAGTGCCTTGAGTACTCCTGACGGGGTGTGGGCTTTTACAGGGCATTCCGGGGCAGGTAAATCCACTCTAGGAGCTTGGTTGCATTACAGCCAGGAGTGGCCTCTTGTCACGGATGACGTCGCCGTTATCAAACCTCATGAAGAGCTCCCCTATCTTTATCCTGGTCCTCCGCGAGTTAAGTTATGGAAAGATGCCTTGGCTGCGTTAGGCATAGACAAACAGGGGCTAACCCGAGATTTGACGCGTACAGATAAATACCATTTAACGCTCAGTAAAGGTTTTCAACGTCAACCTCAGCCGCTGAAAGCACTTGTCATGCTGGAAAGAGGAGAAGATGGTGAGGAAGCCACACTGACAAAGATGAAGGGTATTGAAGCATTTAAAATTGTGATGGCCACTTTGTATCGACCTGAAGTAGGACGTGAATTCAATAGCTCTGAATCGCTATTGCAAAATATTAGTCGGCTCGCTGGTCAAATCGAGGTCTACCGATTTCGCCGCCCATGGTCCTTGAAGGACATGAATCAAAGCATTAGGCCGCTGTTACAACGTATCAATGGAGAAGAACATGAATAAGGATATCTCAATGGGCGATATCATAGTAAAGATAGAGTCACAAATTTCTGCGTCTGTTGATGAAGAGGAAGCTGTGCTTCATACAAAGGCGGGCGTCTATTATTCCCTTAACTCTGTCGGGCGCTATATTTGGCACTACATTGAGACTCCGAAAAGTGTAGGAGAAATCGTAGATCATGTGATTTCTGCTTATGATGTTGATATGGAAACTTGTATTGCTTCGGTGAAGGGGTTGTTGGTCTCTTTGAGTGAGTACGACCTGATAACCATACGGAAGGCATGATGACAATTTTTTCTGGTTGGATAGGCGAGGCACCTAAAAGTCAGCATGAGGAGATAGAGACTAGACTTAAAAGCGCTTTTGCTTCTTTCCCCAAGAAAGAGCTGCTGTCATGGTCCTCAAGTAACGTCATCATGACTCAGTCACAGGATGTAACCGCTCCACCCGTACTTAATGGTGAGGGTGTCTCCATTAGGAATAATGGGGTGATACTGCTATCCAGTGCCCGCCTAGATAATGTCAATGAATTGAAAAGCGGCCTGATCCTTGCCAATCATGATAAGAGCACTACTGATCACGCTCGGCTGATTGGAAGTGCCTATGGTAAATGGCAGAAGAAGTGCATAGAAAATATTACTGGTGATTTTTCTTTTGCTTTGTGGGACGAGAGTAAAAGGGAGCTTTTTTGTGCTCGAGACCGCTTAGGCGTTCGACCGTTTTATTACCACAAGAATAAATATGGGCTATGGTTTTCAAATAATCTGAGAGTGTTGATATCTTCCATTGGTTTTTTGCCAGAAGTAAACAAGAAAAGAGCTATTCTATGGTTGCAGGGGATTGAGAGAGAAACATCTCTGACCTTCTTCGAGGGTATATTTCGACTCCAAGCAGGGCATACATTAGTCGCTACTCCTGACAAAGGTCCTTGCATCGAAGAATACTGGCATTTGAACAATGATATGCCAGAAATTGAAGGGACATTAGAACAAAATTCGCTTCGCTTTCGCGAACTTTTCATGGACAGTATTCGAACGAGAATGGATTGTCCTGGCAATGTTGGCATCGAGCTAAGTGGCGGGCACGATTCGTCCGCTATCTGCTCCTCTGCTGCCCTATTGGACAGAGGGCGGCTCAGATCTTATTCAGCACTCTTTCCTAGCAACCCTGAGTGTGATGAATCTTTTTATATTAACAAGGTCAATGAAGAGTCAGGAATATTAAATCAGTCAATAAATGCTGAAGCGCTGAGCGTTGTTGATTATTATGATAAGAGTATTCTTGCGCATGGAGATTGTCATCATGCTGCAAATATTAGGATTGTCATGCGGATTCAAGAGCTCGCCAAGCATGACGGGTGCAATGTAATATTAAATGGAGTCGATGGTGATAATGTTGCATCTCATGGCTTGTATAGATTGACTGAGCTTGCTGTAGCTGGAAAGTGGAATTCGTTTATAGATCAGGCGAAAAGTATTTCTGATATCTATGGGGCTTTTTATAAAAATCCTGATGAAGGCATATTTACTACTTTTGGAAAAGCCATCCTGCAAGAAAAGTCAAATAAAAAAGTTTCGATAGAAGTCATATGCGCAGTATTTCTACTTGCGTATCGAATGCGGATCAATGCACGCCACTTAGTTAAACAGAACATGGTGAAACCATGGATGAGAAAGCTGGGTGTAAATAAGGGCGCTAAGCCTGGTAATGTCATAGTCAAAGACAGATTGGGACGATATTCAGCAGATCAGCTGGATGAAAGTTTCATCAACGAAACCGGATATAAAGAGTATCTTCAGGATTATCTATCCTCTAGACAACGCTATATATCAGAAAATCAGGCGCAACACTCTTTTCTTACCAGTGGTGTTAATGAGCAATATTTCGAATACACTCATTCGATTTCGGAGCTGAACAATATTGAGACACGCTTTCCGTTCATGGACCAGCGCTTGATCGAATTTTGCCTGGCGCTACCGGCCGACAACAAGTTGGATAACGGATGGACCAGGTTAATACTTCGTGCTGCAATGAAGGATATTTATCCTGCGAGCATCGGTAAGAGACGTGAAAAATCTAACCTTGCACCCAGTGTTGAAGGCATTATCGTTGGGCAATGCTTTGCTGATCTCAAGGAAGCGGTTCAGCGGCCTGATGAAGAAATTTGGCAATTCTTTTCTGCCAAAGGGGTGGATAGTATGATAAAAAATTATAATCCTCATGACGATAATATATATGCTTCACAGGCAGATCTCTGGTCTATCTGGTGCTTGAGACGCTGGTTGAGTCTTAGAGAAACATTCAATAGCTCTGTCGGGAGTTCAACAAACAGAACGCTATTAATAGGGTAGATTGCTATCGTTAAGTACCTATACAAAATTGATCCGGTATTCGTTGCCATAGCCTGACAGCACCTTGTGCACATGGTCTTTCAAGGACGAGAAGCTTTCGTAAGCCGTCAACGGCAGCCACTCATACTTGACTTTGCGCCAGAGAATCTCGATCAGGTTCAATTCTGGCGAATACGTCGAGAGATAGACGACATGAACCCGCTGGTTCAGCCAGTCCAGTCGCTTGCGCTGGAAGCGAGCCGAGCGATGAACACTGGCATTGTCCAGCACCACGATGGCAAAGGCGTCCGGCGACTTCTGGGCAACCAGGCGGTCGAAGGCCTCGATGACCACGGTCGTGATTGTCGCCATCGTCGAGTAGTAGATCAGTTTGCCCTGACGACTCAAGAAGCCCAGCACGTTCAGGCGCTGACTGTGCGAGTAGGCGGGTATTTCCCGGGGGTGGCCGACAGGACTCCAGGCGTAAGGCAAGGCGGAGGACTGAGCAAAGCCTGACTCGTCGAAGTAATACAGTTCCGTCTCGCCCCGATCCTCCCAACGCTGAAGCTCAGCCAGCAGGCCTTGTGTATGACGGAAGTCCGTCTCGTCACGCCGGCCTTTCAGGGATCGCCGGGTGCGCTTGAAGCTATACCCCAGATTTTTTTAATGCTCGCTTGAGCGTCATGGTGCAGGAGCGTTTCCCGGTTTCCTGCTGGAGTCGTGCCTGGACGGCCTTCAACTGATGAGGTTGCTCCTGGGCGAGTTCAAGTAACCGTTCCCGCTCCGAACCACTGTAGATGGCAGGGCGACCCGTGCGCGGTTTGTCCCGAAGCCCTTCGAGACCCTGTGCCTCCCAGGCGTCGAACCAGAGCGAGACCGTCTCGCGGGTGACGGAGAGAATCTGACAGATCTGGTTGATGGTATGGCCCTGGTGGCTCAGCACGATGGCATGAGCCCGCCGACGCATGGCCGGTTTCTTTCCATAGGTGTAGGTTTCATCAATGCCTGACGGTCAACGTCGGATAGGGGCGGCACAAAGCGGAATTTCATGCTCATCGTCCTGGTTCAACGGGGCAGAGCTATAAGCATAGCGGAAAATTTGTGTTTAGGTACTTATATGGGAAACAATAAGCAATAAAATAACGAATCGATGGCTCTTGAAGAAAGCGCTGAGAAGCGGCCTCATCCAGATTGCTATCTGGGGATGTCGCTGCCCAGCGCTTGTGTTCTTACGCTAGCAACAAATCAAGAATCATATGCCGAGGTTCCTACTGGAGAGCCGATCGGCACGTCAGTGATTTGCATAGCACTGTTTTGCAGAGTCATTTCCCCTACGGTACCCACCCGCTCAATTGTCGGCAATTCGAAAGCTTGTTTAATGGCTTGTTGCTTGTCCATGATATGCGTTCCCATGTTGATAGGTAGATAATACGGCGTTGCTCTATTAGCATAGCAGGTTGGGAGCTGTGGACAAGAAGAAATGGAACATGTTCAATGAATTTAACACTACAATGGCGTGGTAGCTAAGCTTTTGGCATTTCCAATGCATAAAAGCTGTGCTGATGAGTTTATAGTCTCTTCAGCACAGCAAAATATTGATTCTAAATGGTACTGAAAACGCCATGAACAATAACTTTAGAGTTAATGCCTAGGCGTGTTTGGCTTATTAAGAGCCCAATACGTTATCGAGGTTACCATCGACGGGCGTACCTTGAGGAACGTCAGTCACTTGAATAGCCCCGCCTTGCAGAGTGATTTCCCCAACAGTACCGACACGCTCGATACGCGGTTGCTCAAAAGCCATCTTGCTGTGTGATCTCTTGATATCCATATTCTCACCTTAGCGGTTGCGATGAAATGAGTGTTACCTTTTGTTACCATCTTAGCATAGCATTTTGAGAGTTGACTCCAATACGCTTTTTGTCATTTGCGGTGATGGTTTTTATAATGCCGGGAGCCTTGGGTTTTTGTGATTTATGTAGGGCAATCCTCATTAAGAAAGCCGTTCTCTCAGCGTGTTATCCGTGATCGCTAATACAACTCGAGCTTGTCTCAATACGAATTAACCTCTCCGTCTCAAGCTGCAGGAGGAAATTGAGCACCTCCTTCTGGCAGGTCTCCTTACTGACTTCATACTCCACTTCGATCTGGCGGCAGATATCTTCAACGTAAGTGTTTTCCTCGATCAAGGACCAGATCCTTTGTCCCACCGCTTGGGTACCGTAGTACATGCCATTGTTAGGGCTAAAGATGACTAGATCGTCGTCAACCGGGGAGCTCAATTGCCCATCATTTTTTGATACCCTATCTTGAATCTTCATGACACCCCCTCATTATATTAATTACATGAAACTTTTATGTCGATCAGACATTATTTTTGATGGCTATTTATAACTATTCTTCTTGGTAATTTCTTAGGTAGCTTGTAATTGGTGTATATCGGCCATTATGGTGTCCGAGCACGGTTTGAGCGTTTACGCGCAACCAGGCGTGAGCCTTCATTACTAAGCGGTCGTCATCACTGCGCTCGGTCAGGGTGCCCAATACCAGACTGCTGGAAATCTTGCGCCGATTCAGCATCCACTGTGCTGCCATGGCCAACATGAGGCATGTGAAGCGGCCAAAGGCAAGGCGGTTGATGATCTGGACCGATCGACTGATTTCACTTGCACTTGCACTTGCACCGACCGAGGCATGCTGTCTAGGGTCGGATTCCCCCGGCGTGCTTGAACCAAGGCGATGGGACCACCAGCGGAAGGGCAAGGCTCGCACCATGAACCAGGCGACAGGTAACAGGGCAGCTGCTTCCAATAGCATCAGCTTGCGGTTGGCAGAGAGTTGACGAAAGCGGCGAAATTTACTCATGGCGATATCCTTGGCCATCGATAATAAGAATGCAGCTATCCATGTGGTGCCTTCCATTCAGAGCAGTGTTGCCTCTCTGGCTGATAGTGGCTTGTTATCCGTTTGAGGCGTCAGCATGCAGATACTGGAGTGCACCTTTTCGTGCCTGGCGAGAACACAAACCTTATGGTAACATAATGTTTCTATAACGTAAGCCTGTGTCATGACCTATGAGGCATCATGGGCCATGATTCAAGACCATGTCAGGGATGATTTCATGACTGTGCCATCGACTCTTTCCCCGCCGGACACTGCGCTAAGGCTGCTGCTGCTGCTGGCACGATTGGAACTGTCTGAAGCGCAGAAAGAAAGCGTATTGCAGCTGTGCCAGCAGGTAGACGATTGGGGTGAGGTCATACGCCGTGCTCAAGCATGCTTCTTGTTGCCTCTCGTCTATCGCCATTTGCGCCGTCTGTCACCTGACAGTATGCCTCCCGAGCAGCTGAATGCCATGAAGTTGAAATGCATGTTTGTGGTGCAGCATGGGCTTCGTGTCGCAGCGGCCCAGCAGTCCCTGGTGCGAGATCTGCTCGAGCCGTTGAAGATACCGCATCTCTTTTTCAAGGGGCCTACGCTGGCAGCGCGCTACTATGATGATCCTGCCATGCGGTTTTGCCGAGATATCGATGTATTGATCGCTCGTGAGCGCATGGCCGAGCTTATCGATCATGCGTTGGCACAGGGTTATATAGCCCACGACCCCAGTGATTTGAAGCGTGACCGCACGAGTCTGGAGTTCGTGTCAAAGGTGCGCAAGGTCATTAGCCTTGTCTCTCCCCATGGTGTGTTGATCGAGCTTCATCAGAAGATCGACAATACGGGCTCGATCTATGACTCCAGCAAGCTGATCGCGAATGGAGAGCATTATCGGTTCAATGATACCGCCATCCAAGTCATGCCGACCTCCGAGCTGTTTGTCTATATCTGTTTGCACCATACCAAGCACTATTGGTCACACTTGCACTGGTTGGCAGATATGGATGCCATTCAGCGTCATGCCGATTTTGACCTTGATGAGGTCTATCGTCATGCAGAGAGGCTTGATCTCGTCACTACGGTAAATGCATCACTTGAGCTGTATCGCGCGATGGCCACACCAATGCCTTGGGATGAGAAGATGCTCTCAGAGCATGGCAAGGAGATGGTCGGCGCATGCCTTGTCGCCCTTCAAGGGGGGTATGAAGCGGAGCTTGAGCTGCGCAAGACCAAAGTGATGCCGGACTACTCCTTTACCTGGCAGGCCAATATGGCCTACCGCCTGCGCTGGCAATACCTGGGGTGGACGCGCTTTTTCTGGGTCAGCTATGACGACTATCTTGCCTGGCCGCTGGCACCTAGGTGGCAATGGATCTATCGGGGTACGGGACCATTCCGAAAGGCCTATAAACACTTGGTTGTCGAAAAAGCCTCCACTTAATCAGGGTCTTATCGCATGATAAAAACCGAAAAAGTCATGGCGCCGCTGCTCTCTCTGCGACGTATCTTGCCTATGCTCTGGCAGAGCAGTCCCAAGTGGACACTACTCAGCACAATGATGATGGCGCTGGAGGTCACCTTCGGCTTGGCCACGCTCTATTTGCTCAAGCAGTTGGTGGATGTAGTCACTCACATGCTGGGCGGAGACGGTGGTGGGAGTGGCGTCGGGTTGGAGCAGGTGCTGTGGTATGTGGCCTTGACGGGGGGCGCGACGCTAGCCTTTATTGCCAGTCGGGGCGTCTCCAGTCTTGCGCGTGAAGCGCAGGGGATGATCGTTGCCGATTATGTCGACCACGAAATGCATACCCGTGCCGTGAATGCCGATCTTGCCTTCTACGAAAGTCCGCTCTACCACGATACGCTGGAAAGAGCACGCCAATCGGGCAATCAGCGGCCAGCGCAGGTCGTCAGCAACTTGATGATGCTGTGCAAGAACTCCCTCATGTTGGCCGCCGTCGTCGTTCTCATCGTCACCATCAATTGGCTACTCCTTCCCGTACTGCTGATCGCGATTCTGCCCGCCTTGCTGGTACGTATCTACTTCACCCGCTATCTCTACGAATGGCAGCGACGTCGCACACAGCTCGAGCGACGGGCAGGTTATCTTGACTGGTTGATGACCTCGGATGTCAATGCCAAGGAGCTGCGGCTCAACCAGTTGGGCGACTATCTGAAACGTCAGTATGCCGAGTTGCGCGGCGTGATCAGAAGCGAGCGCATGCGCATTACCCAGCGGCGGACCAAGGTTGAGCTTGCCGTTGCGAGCATTGCCTCTATGGCTTTTTTCGGTTCGTTGGCGTATCTCGCCTGGCAAACGGCGGAAGGACGCAACACGGTAGGCGACCTGGTGTTGTTCTTGCTGATTTTCCAACGTGCTCAAACGATGGGGCAGGAGCTGGTTCAGCAGCTTTCGAAACTCTACGAGGACCACCTCTATATGGGATTGCTATTCGAGTTTCTCGATATCAAGCCCGTCATTGCCGAACCGGAAGCGCCTCGCACGATCCCCGATACGCTGAAGGAGGGGGTTCGTTTCGAGAACGTAGCGTTCAGCTATCCCGGGACCAACAATCAAGTCCTAAAGGGGATCGACCTCTCGATTCGCCCTGGTCAGATCGTCGCCTTGGTCGGGGCCAATGGCTCGGGAAAGACCTCGCTTATCAAGTTGCTTTGTCGTCTTTATGAACCGACGAGTGGCCGCATTACCCTAGATGGAATCGATGTCAAAGAGTATGGCCTTGAGGATTATCGTCGGATCTTCAGCGTGATATTCCAGGATTACTCCCACTACGCCACGACGGTACGAGACAATATCCGCTTCGGTGATATCAGACAGCCTGCCGACACGCCGGCCGTCAGGGAGGCTGCCTTGAAGGCGGGGGCGGATCCATTCATACAGAATCTCAAGAAGCAGTACGATACGCCATTGACACGCATGTTCGACGATGGGCAGGAGCTGAGCATCGGGCAGTGGCAGAAGGTCGCGCTGGCACGGGCCTTTATGCATCGTTCACATGTCATCATTCTCGATGAGCCGACCAGTGCCCTGGATCCTGGGGCCGAGTTCGAGCTCTTCGAAAATTTTCGAGAGCGTATCGATCATCGAGGGGCGTTGGTCATCAGTCACCGACTCTCCACGGTAAGGATGGCGGATTATATCTATGTGATGGATAACGGTGTCATTCGCGAAGCGGGAACCCATGATGATCTGATCCGCGAACAGGGGATGTACAGTGAGCTATTCAGCCAGCAGGCGCATTATTATCGGGAAGTCGATGCCTGATATGGCTAGCTTCATCATGTGAGGTAGTGGTTAATCTTAGGTTCCCGGGGCGCAAGGCCCCGGGAGATGAATGTCACGACTGACCAATGATATCTTTTTCTTTGTCGTGTCCGCTCCACCACTTCTTTTTCCAATGCCAGTAATAGTGCCACTTCTGCCCATATAGCGTCTCTTCAACGCTCATGTTGGTCAACTCCGGTGTGACCCACGCACTCTTGCCTTGTTGTGTTGCACGCTCGAGACTCATTGAGAAACTCTCCGTTGTATCCTTTATGAGGCCGCTCGACGGCGGCATTTTCTAGGATTGCTCAATTGTGTATAAATGTCAATTAAGGTTAATTTTAGTTACATTGCTGATAATAAAGTGCGTCATTAATAAGTTGGTAAGCTATCGACAGGAATGGATTCCCGAATGACGATGGAGTAGTAAACGTATGAGGCATCATCTTTGGCGAAGCATTAACGGCATACTTCTATTCGCGTTTCTTGCACTGTTGATCGTCTTTCAATGGGCTTATGCCTGGATTCCTCTCATCGCTCTGGGAGTGATGGCGGCGGGAGTGGCGTGGCGACGAACGTCATGCGGAATGCTCGATCGGGATGATGCTTGGCTGGTCATGAGCTTTCTTGTCTTTGGCTTGGTTTGGCTAATGGATGTCTGGCGGAGCGGGCAGTGGCCCATGGGGGCGAGGGGGGAGGGGGTGTTGCTTGCTTTGTGGCCATGGTGGGCAGCACTGCTGCTGCTGTGGCTGCGTAGTTTTGCGCCAAGTGTACGGCTGTTGTGGTGGGGGGTATGCTGCGGAGCCCTTGGAGCCGGTGGCATTGCCATCTTCGAGCGAATGGTATTGGGCCAATCACGGGCCAGCAATGGAATGAATGCCATTCCTTTTGGCAACCTGGCGCTGTTATTGGGCACGCTGTCGTTGCTGGCCACGCTCTGGTGCTTGCGCCGTGGTCGACCCCAGCGTTGGTGGCTGGTCGCCGCGGCGTCGTTGGCTGCGCTTTTGGGCCTGAGTGGCTCCCTGCTCTCCGGTACGCGGGGGGGATGGATTGCGCTGCCTCTTCTGCTCCTGCTCGTCTATCGAGCAGCCCTTGGCATCATGCCTGCTCGGCGACTCAATCTATTGTCGTGTGGAGTGATGTTCACAGTGTTGCTCTTCTCACTGCTTCCGCAAAGCGGCGTGGTTGAGCGGGTGACGCTGGTAGCAAGTGAAGCACAGCGCTACTGGCAGCAGGATCGCCCCGGTAACTCCCTGGGAATACGTGTGGAGCTTTGGCGCGCAGGCGGCCTGTTGCTGATCGAGCGGCCGCTACTAGGGTGGGGAGAGGGTGGGGTCGAGGCGCAGCGTGACGTGCTTATCGCACAGGGCAGGATCTATGACCGGGTGGTCATACATGACCAGTTGCATAACGACATTATCGATACCGCCGCGCGGCGGGGATTAATCGGACTCGCGACACTGCTTGTCTTATATGGTGTCCCGCTTTGGCTCTTCTGGTCACGGCTACGGCGGACCGAGGCATGTGCGGGGTTTCAGCTGCTCGCCGTGGCCGGCATGATGGTTCCCATTGCCTTCTTTGCATTCGGCATGACGCAATCGATGCTCCGGGATGCGCGTGGGCTGAGCGGGTATCTCGGACTTTGCATTGCCTGCTGGGTGGCATTGCGAGCCTATGAAAAGCCGCGCTGATCGATTCAGGCGGTGGCAGTGCCAAAGCATGGTCTGGGGATCGCGGAATATGTAAAGATGAGGTCTTTCTCGACAGTAGAGCTAGGAGCCCGTTATGAACGAACGCAACGAAAATAGGCAGGAGCACCGTTTGCGTGAGGGTTACGAGCGTATGCTCGCGCGTATGCAGGAGGGGGCCGAGGAACTCTCATGGGAAAATCTGCAAAGGGATCTCGACGAGGCGGTGGAGTTCGAGTCCGAACTCGAGGAGTTCACCAAGGACGAACTGGCACTGCTGCGGGCCTGGGTCGAGCGCGATCTCAAGGATTTGCGTCGCTATCTCTCGGCGGGTGGCAATAGCGTGGCGAGCTGGCTGGGCATCGATCTATCGGTACTGTCGCGCCGGGTCAGCGAGGCACTGCTGTCGATTGCCGACCGTAGCCAGATCGAGCGCGAGCGACTGGACGAGGATCTGGAAGCGGCTCAGGCCGACTACTGCGAGGGGGAGATTGCCGCACCGGGGCGTATGGAGTGCGTGCATTGCGGCGCCCAGGCGACACTTGACGGGGTGCAATTGATCGAACCTTGTCATCAGTGCGGCCACCGCTACTTTGCCCGTGCCTCGACGGCTTGATCTCCCGTCATGGTTGCTACAACTGACAGTTGTGTCCTGATCGAATCTCACAACAGCTGATCGAGCAGGGCGATCGCGGCGACTACCGCCAGTGACATGACGAGGGCATAAGGGGCGTTGAGGCGCATGGTGCGATAGCCACTGATGCCATAGCGCCCCTGCAGCGAGAGATTGATGCCCGATAACGGTCCCACCGAGGTGCCTACCGCCCAGGAGGCCAGGGACACGAAGGCCAGAAGCGTATAACGGCTGCCCTCCAGGTCGAGCATCGAGGCCAGTATCGAGACGCCGATGATAGGATGTAATCCTGCAAGCGCGCTAAGCACGATCGCCACATAGCTAAGCGTCGCCTCGGTCGCCCCGAAATGGGCAAATAACACCCATTCACCACCGGTGGCGGAATCGATCAGCCCCGAAAGCCCCAGCGTGAACAGACCAGCGGCCAGGAACAGCGTGAGTTCGCCGCGCATGCCGGGTAGCCGTTGGCGGGTATGGTTGAGCAGTCTGCGCCGTGTCCAGGCCACGCCGCGAGGCAGGTTGGTGATCAGTGCCGCGGCAGGTAGCAGGAAGGTGATGATGCTGACAATGGTCAGCTCCGGCGTCAGACCATAGTGAAACAGCATCACCAGCGCGGCCATGACTATCGGCATCAGCAGGTTGCCTGGCGACATGGCGAAGCCCGGTGTCATGCTCAGGTCGAAGCGCCGCCCCAGCTCGAAGCTGGTCAACACTCCCGACAGGGCGCCAAGCGGCAGACCGAATGCCAGGATCCAGGCAAAGTCCATCTGTGGTGCCAGGCTCATGACCACGCCCATCGAAGCGAAGAACGGCGACCAGAACGCGGCACTCGAGAGGCCTCGGTTGAGCGCGAGCAATTGCGGTTCACTCAGCGATGGTTGGGCCTGGTCACGTTGGCCGGCCTGACTCAGCGCCTTGAGGCGGTCACCGACCATGAATACCGTGGAGAGGTTGAGGATCGCACCGAGTAGATGCACGCTCAGCCAGGTGCTGGCGGTGCCGCGCCGGCCATTGATAGTGCGCCGTTGTGGCCGAGCAGGTCCGATCAGGCTAATGAAACTCACCCCGACCAGCATGGCCACCACATAAGTATTGCCATGCAGCATACGAGGCCACGCAATCTCGGCGTGATAGTACAGGCTCGCCACCAGCAGCATGCCCAGTCCTAGTCCTGCCAGGATACCCGCCTGGCGACGTGTACGGGTGGGGATGTCGCGCCACAGCAGGAGGACCGCCAGCCATAGCGCATAGCCGACCGGCAGCGGGCTGAGTGGCGCGCCGGTAAAGAGCAGAATCTGCCACAACAATCCCCCCAAGATGATGAAGCCCGCGCAGGCCTGGCGAGAGCTGGACGCTTCGATGGGGCCCTGGGTCGGTAGCGCGTCCTGGCGGGGCATTCAGGTCTCCTTGGCAGAGAGTAAGTAAGTTAGCATCCTATGGATTCTGGCCCACGGCAAGCGACGTCGCTGTCAGCCCTTCGCTTCGTCGCTGCGAGCGCACTCCAGCATCTCCAGCATCGAGCGCGCGGCATTCGATAGCGTGCGGCTCTTGTGAACCAAGTAGCCCAGCGGCCGCTCGATAGGACGGTGGGCAATGGGCAGGACATGCACCTCATCATCGATCAGCGTCTCGGGCAGCACACTCCAGCCAAGCCCGATCGCGACCATCATTTTCAAAGTTTCCAGGTAGTTGGTGGAGAGCGCGACATTCACCTTGAGACCGTCCCGTGCGAACGTGTCGACGACGATCCCACGGGTGAAGGTCAAGTGGCCCGGCAGTACGGCGTCGTAAGCCGAAAGCGCCGAGAGTTCGAGCTGCTCGCGTCCTGCCAGGGGGTGCTCCCGGCCGCACACGAAACGTAGCCGGTCGATCCATACCGGAACCACGGTGAGTTGCGGATCGGGGGCCGGGGCTAGCGTGACCACTGCGATCTCCAGCTCACCATCGAGGACATCCTGATACGCCTGCTCGGAGTCGAGAAAGCGCATGTCCATGCGTACCTCGGGGTGCGCTTGGGTATAGGCCTTGAGAATCGGCGGCAGGCGATGCAAACCGACATGATGGCTTGTGGCCATGGTCAGACTGCCGCCCACGTCGCCGGCCAGGTTGGAGAGCGCCCGCCGGCTATCATTGACCATTAGCAGAATCTCGCGGGCGCGAGGCAGCAGCAGGCGCCCGGCTTCGGTCAGGGTGACGCGTCGTCCGATGCGGTCGAAAAGGCGACGGCCGAGTTGATCCTCAAGATTCGCGATGCGCTTGCTTACCGCCGGTTGCGTCAGGTGCAACTGCTCGCCGGCCAGAGAAAAGGAGCCACGATCGGCCACGGCGAGAAAGGCCTCTAGACTTTGAGTATCCATTAGTCACTCACTGCAGTTCCTGAATTCCATTTGGGAATTAATTGAATAAATAACATGAATTGATTTTATGAGTTGTGCGCCGTAACCTCAAGTCACGATAAACAGAGCGGCCTCGACGACGGCAGAGCGTCGGGCAATACCGTGGGAGACGAGAGATGGCAGGCCAGACGCTTTATGACAAGTTGTGGTCGCAGCACCTGGTAAAGGAGCGCGATGACGGCACTGCGCTGATCTATATCGACAGACAATTGCTGCATGAGGTCACCTCGCCGCAGGCCTTCGAAGGGCTGCGCCTGGCCTCGCGCAAGCCGTGGCGTCTGGATGCCAACCTGGCGACCCCCGACCATAACGTGCCGACTACGATTCTCGAGCGTGCCGAGGGCAATGCCGGAATCAAGGATCCCGTATCGCTGATCCAGGTCCAGACGCTCGACGACAACTGCGAGGCCTTCGGGATCGAAGAGTTTCGCATCAATGACGCTCGCCAGGGTATCGTGCACGTGGTCGGGCCGGAGCAGGGCGCCACATTGCCGGGGATGACCGTGGTCTGCGGCGACTCGCACACTGCCACTCACGGTGCCTTTGGGGCGCTTGCCCACGGTATCGGCACCTCTGAGGTCGAGCACGTCCTGGCGACCCAGTGCCTGCTGGCACAGAAGATGAAGAACATGCAGGTACGCGTCGAGGGCAAGCTCGGTGCCGGTGTCACCGCCAAGGACATCGTGCTGGCGATCATCGGCAGGATCGGCACCGCTGGCGGTACCGGCTACGCCATCGAATTTGCCGGCAGCGCGATTCGTGATCTCTCCATGGAAGGGCGTATGACGGTGTGCAACATGGCGATCGAGGCCGGTGCCCGTGTCGGCTTGATTGCCGTCGATGACATCACCATCGACTACCTCCGCGATCGCCCCTATGCGCCCACCGCCGAGCATTGGGACGCTGCCGTGGCCGAGTGGCGCCAGCTGGTCTCCGATGAGGAGGCCGTCTTCGACAAGGTGGTGGAGCTCGACGCCGCCGCAATCGAGCCCCAGGTGAGCTGGGGAACCAGCCCCGAGATGGTCACCGGCATCTCCGGTGAGGTGCCAGACCCCACCGAGGCACCGGATGAAACGGTGCAGCGGGGCTACACCCGAGCACTTGAATACATGGGACTTGCTCCACGACAGAAGATCACCGATATCCGTCTCGACAAGGTGTTCATCGGCTCCTGCACCAACTCGCGCATCGAGGACCTGCGCGAGGCGGCCAAGGTCGCACGCGGCAAGCGGGTGGCCAATAGCATCAAGCTTGCCATGGTGGTGCCTGGCTCCGGCCTGGTGAAACGCCAGGCCGAGGCGGAGGGGCTCGACAAGGTATTCATCGAGGCGGGTTTCGAGTGGCGCGAGCCGGGCTGCTCCATGTGTCTGGCAATGAACGCCGACAAGCTCGGCGCCGGCGAGCACTGCGCCTCGACCTCGAATCGTAACTTCGAAGGCCGCCAAGGCTACGGCGGGCGTACCCACCTGGTCAGCCCGGCAATGGCTGCCGCTGCCGCCATTGCCGGCCACTTCGTCGACGTTCGCCTGTTCTCTGGCGACACCCAAGCCGTTCAGGAGGCCTGAGATGGAAAAATTCGTACGCCAGCAGGGACTCGTCGCGCCTCTCGACCGGGCCAACGTCGATACCGACCTGATCATCCCCAAGCAGTTCCTGAAGTCGATCAAGCGCACCGGCTTCGGCGTCAACCTGTTCGACGAACTGCGCTACTTGGATGAAGGGCAGCCAGGGCAGGACTGTTCGACTCGTCCGCTCAACCCCGATTTCGTACTCAATCAGCCGCGCTATCAAGGGGCCAGCGTGCTCCTGACACGGCGTAACTTCGGTTGTGGCAGTTCCCGCGAGCACGCCCCCTGGGCTCTCGAGGATTTCGGCTTCCGGGTGGTGATCGCACCGAGCTTCGCCGACATCTTCTACAACAACGCCTTCAAGAACGGCATCCTGCTGATCACCCTGTCCGAAGAGGTGGTCGATCGGCTTTTCCAGCAGGTGGCGGCAAGCGAAGACTACCGCCTCGATGTCGATCTCGACAGTCAGCAGGTGATCACGCCCGAGGGTGAGACGTTCACCTTCGAAGTCGATGGTTTTCGCAAGCACTGCTTGCTCAATGGGCTCGACGATATCGGCATCACCCTGCAGGACGAAGACGCCATCCGTGACTTTGAGCAGCGCCACCGACAGGCACGCCCATGGCTGTTCCGCGACGCTGCCCGAGCACAGGGAGGTGTGTCATGAGCCGCCGCGTTCTGGTACTGCCGGGAGATGGCATCGGCCCCGAAATCACCCAAGAGGCGCTCAAGATATTGAAGGAGTGCCAACGCCAGGGGCTCGACGTGCATATCGACGAAGCGCTGGTGGGTGGCGCCGGTTACGATGCCACTGGCGAGCCGCTGCCCGCCGCCACGCTTGAGAAGGCCAAGAGCGCCGATGCCATCCTGCTCGGTGCCGTGGGCGGGCCCAAGTGGGACAAGCTCGAGGATCTGGCCAAGCGCCCCGAGAAGGGGCTGCTGGGGCTGCGCAAGAATCTCGGGCTGTTCGGTAACCTGCGCCCGGCGATTCTCTATCCACAGCTCGCCGAGGCCTCGAGCCTCAAGCCCGAAGCGGTCTCCGGGCTCGACATCATGATCGTGCGCGAGCTGACCGGCGGTATCTATTTCGGCCAGCCCAGGGGTATCGAGGAGCGCGACGGCGAGCGGGTCGGCTTCAATACCTATATATACTCCGAGAGCGAGATCGAGCGCATCGGTCGTGTCGCGTTCGAGATGGCGCAGAAGCGTGGCAAGAAGCTTTGCAGCGTCGACAAGGCCAACGTGCTCGAGGTCACCATCCTGTGGCGCGAGGTCATGGAGCGCCTGGCACCGGAGTATCCCGACGTCGAGCTTTCGCACATGTATGTCGATAATGCCGCCATGCAGCTGGTGCGAGCACCCAAGCAGTTCGACGTTATCGTCACCGGCAACATGTTCGGCGATATACTCTCCGATGCCGCGGCGATGCTCACCGGTTCCATCGGCATGTTGCCTTCGGCATCGCTCAACGAGAGTGGACAGGGCATGTACGAGCCCTGTCATGGCAGTGCACCGGATATCGCCGGCCAGGGTGTTGCCAATCCGCTGGCGACGATCCTGTCGGTAGCGATGATGCTACGCTACTCCCTCGATGAGCCGGCGCTCGCCCTGCGCATCGAGGAGGCGGTGGGGCAGGTGCTAGACGATGGCCTGCGTACCGCAGATATCGCTTATCCGGGGACGCGCCAGGTCAGCACCGCCGAGATGGGCGACGCCGTACTGGCGGCTCTGCAGGGTCGCGGCTGACGCAACGGCGTAAGCGCGTCCCGCTCGGTTTCATGGCGTTCGTGGCACCCGCGAATGCATGCGCTCGCAGAAGAGGCGGGCGCACCAATAGAATTTAGGAGGAGAGTGCACATGTTGAAAGTCGGTTTTGTCGGTTGGCGCGGCATGGTGGGTTCGGTGCTCATGCAGCGCATGAGTGAAGACAATGAATTCACCGGTATCGAGCCGGTATTCTTCACCACCTCCCAGGTTGGTCAGCCTGGTCCCGACGTCGGCGTGGACGTGCCCCCGCTCAAGGACGCCTTCGACATCGATGCCCTCAAGGCGCTGGATGTCATCATTACCTGCCAGGGTGGCGACTATACCGGCGAGGTCTACCAGAAGTTGCGCCAGAGTGGCTGGAAGGGCTACTGGATCGATGCCGCCAGCACGCTGCGCATGACCGATGACGCCACCATCATCCTCGACCCGGTCAACCGCCATGTCATCGATGCTCAGCTGGCCAGGGGCGCCAAGACCTTCGTCGGCGGTAACTGTACCGTCAGCCTGATGCTGATGGGACTCGGCGGGCTGTTCGAAGCCGATCTGATCGAGTGGATGACCTCCATGACCTATCAGGCCGCCTCCGGCTCAGGCGCCAAGCACATGCGCGAACTGCTCAACCAGATGGGAGCGCTGCGCGACAGCGTGAACAGCGAGCTGAGCGACCCGGTCAGCGCCATCCTCGATATCGACCGGCGGGTTGCCGCCTCCATGCGCGGCGGTGACTTCCCCATCGACAACTTTGGTGCGCCACTGGCCGGGGGGCTGCTGCCGTGGATCGACAAGCCGATGGAGAATGGCCAGACCCGTGAAGAGTGGAAGGGCAGCGTCGAGACCAACAAGATACTCGGCCTTGGCGATAACCCGATTCCCATCGATGGGCTCTGCGTGCGCATCGGTGCCATGCGCTCACATAGTCAGGCATTCACTATCAAGCTCAAGCGCGATGTGCCGATAGACGAGATAGAGGAGCGTATCGCCACGCACAATGACTGGGTGAAGGTCATCCCAAACGAGAAGGAGGCGACCCTTGCCGGCCTGACGCCAGCCGCCGTTACCGGCACGCTGCGCATCCCGGTCGGGCGTCTGCGCAAGATGGCCATGGGGGGCGAATATCTCACCGCCTTCTCGGTGGGAGATCAGTTGTTGTGGGGTGCGGCAGAGCCACTCAAGCGCATGTTGAAGATCCTGCGCGAACAGTAGCCTCACGCCACAGCGACGCCTGAACGCCTCCCTCACGGGAGGCGTTCTGTTTTGTGGCGATAGACGTGCGCTCACACCGAACTGGCCGCCCTTTACATGACCAGACCGAGACGACCGGGCGTGTTTCATCGCCCCAGGTCGCGAGCGACCGAGACGCAGGAAACCGCTATGAAACGCAAGCTGACGCTGGCCATCATGATGGCGCTATGGACTCCCGCAACGACCATGGCACTAGGCATTGGCGAGGCGGTGGTCGCCTCCACTCTCAACGCGCCGCTGCGAGCAGTGCTGCCGTTGAGCGACACGCAGGGAGTCGACCCTCGCGAAGTGCACGTATCGCTTGCCGAAACGCGCGCCTACGAGCAGGCCGGCATGATCCGCAGCCTGATCGCTAGCGGCATCACCTTCAGCGTCGAAGCCCAGCACGGCGGGCTCGCCGTTGTGATGCGCTCGGAGAGGCCAATCCGCGAGCCCTATCTCGATCTGCTGCTGGATATCGATTGGCAGACGGGTCGCCAGCTACGCCAGGTGACACTATTGTTCGATCCGCCCGGTTATGAGCAGCGCCCCGTGCTGGTCGCCGCCGGGTCGCCGCGTACCTCCCAGGCCATGGTGGTAGATCCCGTGGCGACAGCCCCCTCGGCGGCTCCCAGGTCACCGCTGACGTATCGAGAACCGCCTAATCGGGTTGAGGTGCGCAGCGGCGATACCCTCGGTGAGCTCGCCAGCCGCCTGCGTCCGGATACGTCTATCAGCATCAATCAGATGATGCTGGCGCTGGTCGAGGCCAATCCCGAGGTGTTTCCCACCGGCAATGTCAACGAGATGCGAGCCGGCGTCACGCTGAACGTACCGCCACGCGAGAGAATCGAACGCAGAAGCGGGGCCGAGGCGACAATCCCGCCTGGCGGCAATGGTGTCGAGGCGCAGCGCTCCCGGCTAACGCTGCTCAGTGATGCGGAGTTGGGCACGCTGTCGGACCCAGGGGGGCTGCAAGCCGCCAATGGCTCTCGGCAGACGACGCTGTCAGACGAAGAGAGTCGAGTCGAGCAGAGTCGAGCGGACGCGCTAGCTGATGAGGCGCTACTGGCCGGCTCGCTCCTGGCGAACGCTAATGCGCAGGAGACGCGACTGTTGAGGCTCGAGAACGAACTGCTGGCAAGCCAGCAGCAGGTGCAACGAGTGGGCGAGGAGCGCGAAGCGCTACAGCAGCGGGTTGAGTCCCTCAATGAGGAGCTGGCGACGTTGCGTGACCAGCTCACGTTATTGATCGCCCGCAGCGACGCCGCCCAGGCGGAAAGTGACGCCAACGCCGCTCGCCAGCTCGCAAATACGCCCTGGTGGGAGACGCTGGTTCGGAAGGTCAGTGAACGCGCCATGCTTCTTGGGGGTGGAGTTCTGGTCATCCTGCTGGCGCTCTGGGCAGTGGTGCGTCGTCGTCAGTCACGCGAGAGCGCGCCACATCATGTGAGTGATTCGCCCCGGATCGTCTCGAGGCCCAGGGTGGAGAGGCGACAGGTATCGCGCGAGCAGGCCGATGACAAGACGGCTGAAAGGCAGCTGACGCCGCTGCACGATGTGGCGCCGCAGGCGGAAGTCATCAGTGAGGTAGACATCTTCATCGCCTATGGCCGTTTCGATCAGGCAAGGGAACTGCTCGAGACCACTCTGGCGGTCGATCCCCAACGGCATGACCTGCGCATGAAGCTGCTCACGGTGCTGGTCGAGCAGGGCGATGCACGCGCGGCCCGGGCCGAGGCTGAGCGGTTGAGGCATTCCAGCGACCCGCAGTTGAGTGCCGAAGCCGAACGACTGCTGGCTTCTCTGCAAGATGAACCAGAGCCAGGCGCGCCAGAAGCAGAGCAAACGCCGCTTGACGAGCGTGAGCCGTCATTGCCAGAGCAGGGCGACGAAGCGCCTGAACCCGGGCCTGGGTCTCTCGCACTGGCGGCGTATCGCCAAGATCCGATAGCCAAGATCATCGATTATCGCCCACCGACACTGGTGCCGGAGCGAGACGGAGTGGCAGCGTCGGGGGAGACCCCCATGCAACCCACTGTCGAGTTCGATGTCCTGCCCCGGGACACGGCCGAGCAGTGGGAAATCGAGGAGGTAGCCTTCGAGCCCTCGCATCTGGATAATAAGCCCCCTGCCGCCGCTTCCCCGGAGGTAGCCTTCAAGCGTTAGGCGTGTCAGCCAGTCGGCGGGCAGCCAGGTCGAAACGGGGAGTCGGTGCGGTATCGAGCGCACGCGCCCCTTTCGTACAACCTCTGAAGAGCCCATGCCCCTGTTCGAACGACTCGACGACAATCAGCGGCTGACCGGCCGTCTAGCGGCCGCCATCGAGTATGATGGTAGCGCCTACTGTGGCTGGCAGCGTCTCAAGCACGCCCCTTCGGTGCAGGGCGAGCTGGAGAGGGCGCTGGCACGAGTTGCCGGTCTCCCCGTCACGGTGCACTGTAGCGGTCGCACCGACAGCGGTGTGCATGCCACTCGCCAAATCGTGCACTTCGATGCCCCCGTGCCACGCTCTCAGAAGGCCTGGGTGTTCGGGGCCAACGCCAACCTGCCGCGTGATATCGCCATCCGGTGGCTGGTCCCGGTGGCGGATGAGTTCCATGCGCGCTTCCTGGCGTTGGCGCGCCGTTACCGCTATGTGATTCTCAACCAACCGAGCCGCCCGGTACTCGAGCGTGCCAATGCCACCTGGTGTCGCGATCCGCTGGATGCCGATGTCATGCATCGTGCCGCCCAGGCGCTGGTGGGCGAGCACGACTTCTCGAGCTTCCGTGCCGCAGGCTGTCAGTCGAAATCGGCCTGGCGCAACCTGCACTTCATCGAGGTACATCGGCATGGCCCGCTGGTCGTCATCGATGTTCAGGCCAACGCCTTCCTGCACCACATGATTCGCAACATTGCCGGTGCGCTGGTCGCTGTTGGGCGTGGTGAGAAGGGTGAGGCCTATATCGCCGAGCTTCTGGCGCTCAAGGATCGTACCCAGGCCAGCGTCACGGCCCCGGGATGCGGGTTGCACTTCGTCGACTCGATCTACGACTCGCGTTTCGTGCTTCCCCGCGAGCCGCTGGGCCCCAACCTGCTTGCCTTCCTCGGTGAGTGGACCGGCGAGCGCGAGCTACCCGATTCGCCGTTGGTGCGCTTCCGACGTGGCCGGCCCATCGCTGCCGATGAAGGCCACGCCTCGTTGCCCGCCGGCGCGGTAGCGGCGGCCCTGGCCGCCTCCAGCCCCAAGGAGTGAGAGCATGACTCAGCCATTACGACGCACCCGCGTCAAGATCTGCGGCCTGACCCGTGAGCAGGATGTCGCCGCCGCCGTGACGGCGGGAGCCGATGCCCTTGGTTTCGTGTTGTGGTCCGGCAGCAAGCGCGCCATGGAGCCGGCCCGTCTGGCCGAGCTGCTCACGCAGGTACCGGCCTTCGTCACCCGGGTGGGACTGTTCGTCGATCAGCCGGCCGAGTTCGTCTCCCGCTGTGCCGGACAGCTCGACCTGTTGCAGTTTCATGGCGATGAGTCGCCCGAGTACTGCGCCTCCTTCGGTCGCCCCTGGATCAAGGCGCTGCGCATGCGCGAGGGGATCGATCTCGAGGCGGCGGCCAGGGACTATCGCCATGCCAGCGGACTGCTGCTCGATGCCTACAAGCCTGGCGTGCCGGGAGGCACCGGCGAAACCTTCGACTGGTCGCGAATCCCCGCAACACTGGGAAAACCTGTTATTCTCGCGGGAGGCCTGAGCGCGGCCAATGTCGCCTCGGCAATCCACGCCGTGCGGCCCTTCGCGGTGGATGTTTCCGGTGGCGTCGAGCGTTCGCCCGGTATCAAGGATCCCGCGCAGATAGACGACTTTCTGGCTCAGGTTCTCAACACCTGATCCTTACTTCAAGCGACCCTGCGAGGTATCTTTCGTGACTGCGAGGTGTTTCTCATGACTAGGTTCAGCGACCTGACCCGAATGCCAGACGCCCGAGGCCACTTCGGTCCCTACGGCGGCCGGTTCGTCTCGGAGACGTTGAGCTTCGCCCTGGAGGAACTCGAGAAGATCTATTATGGCCTTCGCGACGATCCTGAATTCCAGGCCGAATTCGACCGTGACCTGGCGCACTACGTCGGGCGGCCCTCACCGCTCTATCACGCCGAGCGTTGGTCGGCCAAGCTTGGCGGTGCGCAGATATGGCTCAAGCGCGAAGACCTCAATCACACTGGCGCTCACAAGGTCAACAACACCATCGGTCAGGCGCTGCTGGCCAAGAAGAGCGGTAAGCCCCGCGTCATCGCCGAGACCGGCGCCGGCCAGCACGGGGTGGCCACTGCCACCGTCGCCGCGCGCCTGGGCCTCAAGTGCGACATCTACATGGGTGCCGAGGATGTCGAGCGTCAGAAGCTCAACGTCTATCGCATGCATCTGCTTGGAGCCAATGTGATCCCGGTGCAGTCCGGTTCGCGCACGCTCAAGGATGCGATGAACGAAGCGCTGCGCGACTGGGTGACCAATGTCGATGACACCTTCTACATTATCGGCACGGTGGCCGGCCCTCACCCCTATCCGCTACTGGTGCGCGATTTCAACGCGGTGGTGGGGCGCGAGGCGCGCGAGCAGTCGCTCAAGCAGATCGGGCGCCTGCCGGATGCGCTGGTCGCCTGCGTCGGCGGTGGGTCCAACGCGCTGGGGCTGTTCTACCCCTTCGTCGAGGATGACGAGGTCGAGATGTATGGCGTCGAGGCGGGCGGCGACGGTATCGAGACCGGGCGTCACGCGGCACCGCTCAGTGCCAACGCCCCGATGGGCGTACTGCATGGCAATCGCACCTACCTGATGTCCGACGAAGGTGGCCAGGTGCTCGATACGCACTCGATCTCGGCTGGGCTCGACTACCCCGGCGTGGGCCCCGAGCACGCGCTATGGAAGGATGTCGGACGGGTGAAGTATGTCGCCGCCAATGATCGCGAAGTGCTCGAGGCGTTTCGTGAGCTGACCCATGTCGAGGGCATCATGCCGGCATTGGAATCTTCCCATGCACTGGCCCATGCCAAGCTGCTGGCGCCGACCATGCGCAGCGACCAGCACATCATCGTCAACCTCTCCGGGCGTGGCGACAAGGACATTCTGACCGTCGCCAAGATCGACGGCATCGAATTTTAAGGGCTGCCATGAACCGTATCGACCAACGCTTCGCCATCCTCAAGGAGCAGGGCCGCAAGGCACTGATCCCCTTCATCACCGCTGGCGATCCAGCGCCTGGCTATACCGTGGGCTTCATGCACGCCTTGGTCGAGGCCGGTGCCGACATCATCGAGCTGGGCGTGCCATTCTCCGATCCCATGGCCGACGGCCCGGTGATCCAGAAAGCCTGCGAACGGGCGCTTAAGCACGGGACGCGGCTGACGCATCTGTTCGAGATGGTGCGCGAGTTCCGCGAGAGTGATCGCGACACCCCGGTGGTACTGATGGGCTACCTCAACCCCATCGAGCGTCTGGGCTACGAGCGTTTTGCCGCTCAGGCCGCCGAGGTCGGCATCGATGGCGTACTCACTGTGGACATGCCGCCGGAGGAGACCGATGAGTTCGGCCCCGTGCTCAAGGCGAAGGGGATCGCCTCGATCTTCCTGGTCGCGCCCACTACCTCCGAGCAGCGCGCCGCGACAATATGTGAACATGGCGAAGGCTATCTGTACTATGTCTCCCTCAAGGGCGTGACCGGTGCGGCAACGCTTGACGTCGATGCGGTCGATCGCCAGCTTGCCCCCTTGCGCCGCATGACCGATCTGCCGCTGTGCGTCGGCTTCGGAATCCGCGATGGGGCCTCGGCGGCGGCAGTGGCCAAGGTCGCCGATGGGGTGATCGTCGGCAGTGCCCTGGTCAGCCGCATCGCTGAGGGAGCCGAGGATCCCGATGCCATTACCTCCCAGCTGAAGGATGTGCTGGGCGAGATGCGCCAAGCAATGGATGCCTGAGCGTCCGACGATGCTTGGCCAACGATTTCGATGACTCTTTCAATGACTCCAGTGCCTGGGCTTACCCGGGCCAGAACAGCATAACGGAACTCTTCTGACATGAGCTGGCTAGACAAGATCGTGCCCTCCATGGGCCGTATCCAGCGCAAGGATCGTCGCTCCAGTGTACCCGACGGCCTATGGCGCAAGTGCCCGAAGTGCGAGGCGGTGCTCTATCTTCCCGAACTCGACAAGCACCACAACGTTTGTCCCAAGTGCGACCACCACCTGCGCTTGACGGCGCGCAAGCGGCTCGACTGGTTCCTCGATGCCGATGGCCGGGAGGAGATCGCCGCCGATCTGGAGCCGACGGATCGCCTCAAGTTCCGTGACTCCAAGAAGTACAAGGATCGCCTCTCCGCGGCCCAGAAGAGCACCGAGGAGAAGGATGCCCTGATCGCCATGCGCGGCACCTTGGAAGGCATGCCGGTGATGGCAGTGGCCTTCGAGTTCAATTTCATGGGCGGTTCGATGGGAGCCGTGGTCGGCGAGAAATTCGTGCGCGCCGCCTCGCTTGCAAGGGAAGAGGGCATACCGCTGGTGTGCTTCTCGGCTTCCGGAGGGGCGCGCATGCAGGAGGCGCTCTTCTCACTGATGCAGATGGCCAAGACCTCCGCGGCCCTCGAGCGTCTCAAGCAGGCCGGTATTCCCTATATCTCGGTGCTTACCGATCCCGTCTATGGCGGCGTTTCCGCTTCGCTTGCCATGCTGGGTGACCTCAATGTGGCCGAGCCCAATGCTCTGATCGGCTTTGCCGGCCCGCGGGTCATCGAGCAGACCGTGCGAGAAAAGCTCCCCGAGGGCTTCCAGCGCAGTGAGTTCCTGCTCGAGCATGGCGCGGTCGACATGATCGTTCATCGCAGCGAGATGCGCGAACGTCTCGGTAGCGTACTGCGCAAGCTGACTCACCTGCCGACAAGTGGCATGCCCGACGTGGCCGAGCCTGACCTGATCGACGAGATCGAGCAGGATCAAGTCATCGAGGAAGATCTCACACTGGATTCGTCAGAAGAGCGTTGATTCCCAATTGAGCACCCCTCACTCCTCCTCGCATGATTCGAGCGCCCCGCAGGGGGCGCCTAACTCGAGCCCCGAGAGTCTGACCGACTGGCTCTCCCTGATAGAGCGTCAGCATCCAGTCAGCATCGACCTGGGGCTCGAGCGCGTGGCCGAAGTGGCCAAGCGGTTAGGGCTACTGACGGGGCGTGGCCTGGCGCGTCGTGTGATTACCGTGGCCGGCACCAATGGCAAGGGCTCGACCGTTGCCCTGCTCGAGGCGCTGGCATTGGCCCATGGGCGTTCCACGGCCGGCTACACGTCACCGCATCTACTGCGCTATAACGAACGTCTACGCTTCGATGGCGTCGAAGCCAGTGACGAGGCATTGATCGCCGGTTTCGAGCGGGTGGAAGCGGTTCGCCTGCAGGGTGCACCGGTCAGCTTGACCTATTTCGAGGTCGGTACGCTGGCAGCGTTCTGGAGCATGGCCGAGCGCTACCCGGACGTAGCGATTCTGGAGGTGGGGTTGGGCGGACGGCTCGATGCAGTCAATGTCATCGATAGCGACGTGGCAGTGGTGACCACCGTGGCGCAGGACCATGCCGCCTTTCTCGGCACCGATCTGAATGGCATCGGTCTGGAAAAGGCCGGTATCATGCGCGCGGGTCGTCCCGCCGTGCTGGGCAGCCAGGCGTTGCCGCCCAGCGTGGCAGCGTTCGCAACGTCACTGGGGGCCAGGACGCACCGGCTCGGCGAGCACTTCGCGCGCTCGGGTAATGCGGCTGAGTGGAGCTGGCAGGGGCTGGACGATACAGGTCGGCCATTGCAGCTGGAGGCATTCGGCGATCCTGGCTTGCCCCTCGACAATGCCGCCACGGCGCTGCAGGCGTTGGCACTTGTCGGTGTCAAGCTGGAGCGCGCGCGTTGTCGGCAGGCGTTTGACCGCGTCAGCCTGCCGGGGCGCATGCAGTGGCTAGGGCGCTGGTGTCTGGATGTGGCGCACAATCCGCATGCCGCAGCGTATCTTGCTCAGCGGCTGGCAGAGCGGCCGCGTCCGACGCGGCGCATCGCGCTGCTGGGAATGCTTGGCGACAAGGATGCCGAAGGGGTGATCGATGCGTTAGCACCGGTGGTCGATGCCTGGCTGCCGGTGAGCCTGACGGGGGAAAGAGCGCGTGCCGCGACCGAGCTCGTGCCCCTGTTGAAGGTGCGCAATCAAACGGTCCTGCCCCAGGCGGCTTCCCCTCGGGAAGGTGCGGCCTGGCTCGCGGATCAGCTTGGTGAGGATGATGAGGTGCTGGTGTGTGGATCCTTTTTCACCGTAGCCGAGGTGCTGACCTGGTGTCAGACCAAGATGGATAAGCCGCCAGCGGCAGTGCCTGCCCAAAGACGCGGGGAGGGAGAGGCCAGTGGACAGGAGCAAGGCCTTCAGGGAGAGGGGAGATCAACATGAAATACGGAATGCGTGAACGAATCAGTGGTGCGGTGATCATCGTTGCGCTGGGGGTAATCTTCGTACCGATGCTGTTCGATGAGCCGACGCCGCGCGAGGAGCGCCCGCAGCCGGTACTGACCATTGACCAGCCCATCCAGGTCAACCGTACCCCAGTCGCGGAGCCTCAGCCTCCGGCGAGCCTCTCGACGCCGGCCGGCCCGAGCATGGATCCGCCACCCGAGGTGGATCCACGCCAGGTGGTGGCGGAGACCCAGCCCCTGCGCGAGCCGCTGGCGGAGGTGAGCGAGCCCGACACCCGCGATGCCGCCGAGCAGTCGAGCCAGGGCCAGGATCCGATTGCCGAGCTTGCCCAGTCGGCACAGCCAGTACCTGCCCAGACCGGCTCGGCGGCTCAGCCCGAGCCGGCGCCTGCCCAGGGGGCCGGCCCGACCGCGGCGACCCCAGGCGGGGGGTGGGAAGTTCAGGTCGGCAGCTTCGGTGAGCCCGCCAACGCCGAGCGTCTCGAGTCGCAGCTTACCGAGCAGGGATTTCGTGCCTATAAAAGAGCCCGCGACAATAACCTGACCACGGTCTATGTCGGGCCCTACGACAGCTCCGAGGCGGGGGAGCAGGCCAGGACGGAGCTCAAGGCGCGGGCCAATATTCAAGGGCTGCTGGTGCGTACAAGGGAGGGAGGATGAGTCTTACCTGGCTCGACTGGATATTCCTGGCGGTACTCTCCATGTCGATGCTGGCCGGTTTCACGCGCGGGCTGGTGCGTGAAGGCCTAGGCCTGGCGGCGTGGATCATCGCGCTGTTCGCGGCGCGAATCTTTGCCGAGCCGATTGCAGACATGCTGAGCGGACTCATCGATAATGCCGATGGCCGATTGGTACTGGCGTTCGTCCTGGTCATCTTCGTGGTGATCATGCTGTGCGGCATCGTCATTCGCATGGTCCATGCCGCTGTCGAGTGGGTCGGGATGGGGCTGTTCAATCGCATGGCGGGTGCGCTGTTCGGCGCCCTGCGCGGCGCGGCGATCCTGGTGCTGGCCACGGTGCTTATCTCGTTGACGCCGCTCTCCCAACTGGAGGCCTGGCGCAATGCCGAACTGCGTCCGGCTTTCGAGGAGCTGCGTGGCTGGGTGGTTAGCCAGGTCGAGGCCTGGGAACGGCGCGATCCACAGCGCGCCGGCCAGTGGCGCACTATTTCATTGCCCGGCCTCGACCGAGACGAGCCGGCATCCGCTCCGCCTTTGGAGCCCTGACGGCTATACCGGTATCGGCTAGTTCGGTAACAGAATTCACTGCAAGCGAGGTAAGGCGCAATGTGCGGTATCGTGGGCCTCATGGCCAATCAGGCGGTCAACCAGGCGTTGTACGACGCCATGACAGTCCTCCAGCACCGCGGACAGGACGCCGCCGGTATGATGACCTGGCATGAGGGACGTTTTCTACTGCGCAAGAGCAATGGTTTGGTGCGCGACGTCTTTCATACTCGCCACATGGCACGCCTCAAGGGCAACATGGGCATCGGTCACGTGCGTTATCCAACGGCGGGCTCCTCCAGCGAGGCGGAGTCGCAGCCGTTCTACGTCAACTCTCCCTATGGGATTGCGCTTGCGCACAACGGCAATCTGACCAACTCCGACCAGTTGAAGCAGGAGCTGTTCTCCACTGATCTTCGCCACATCAATACCAGTTCCGACTCCGAAGTGCTGCTCAACGTCTTCGCCCACGAACTCGGCAAGCAGGGCCATAATCTCACGCCGGAGGACATCTTCGATGCGGTTCGTCGCGTGCATCGTCGCTGCCGCGGGGGGTACGTGGCGATCGCCATCATCAACGGCTTCGGCATGGTGGCGTTCCGCGACCCCAATGGCATCCGTCCGGTGGTCTTCGGCACTCGACAGGATGGCGATCAGCAGGACGTGATGATCGCCTCGGAATCTGTGGCACTCGATGTGGGCGGCTTTGAGCTACATCGTGACCTGGGGCCGGGCGAGGCGATATTCGTCGATCTTAAGGGCAACATCACTACCCAGCAGTGTGCCGACAAGCCGTTGCTGTCGCCCTGTATCTTCGAGCACGTCTATCTGGCGCGTCCCGACTCGATCCTCGATGGCGCCTATGTCTACGGCACGCGCATGCAGATGGGTCGCAAGCTCGGCGATCGGATTCTCTCCGAATGGCCGGACCACGATATCGATGTGGTGATTCCGATTCCCGACACCTCGCGGACCTCGGCGCTGGAGTTGGCGCAGCATCTAGGCGTCAAGTTCCGTGAAGGCTTCATGAAGAACCGCTATATCGGCCGTACCTTCATCATGCCTGGCCAGACTCAGCGCAAGAAGTCGGTGCGCCAGAAGCTCAATGCCATCGACATTGAGTTTGCGGGCAAGAATGTGCTACTGGTCGACGACTCCATCGTGCGAGGGACCACCTGCAAGCAGATCATCCAGATGGCCCGCGAAGCGGGGGCGCGCAAGGTCTACTTCGCCTCGGCGGCGCCACCGGTGCGTTATCCCAACGTCTATGGCATCGACATGCCGGCCGCCGTTGAGCTGATCGCCCATGGTCGCAGCGAGGCCGAAGTGGGTGAGCTGATTGGCGCCGATCGGATATTCTACCAGGATCTCGAGGATCTCAAGGCCGCCTGTCGCGAGGTCAATCCGGCAATGGAGCAGTTCGACTGTTCCGTGTTCGACGGCTTCTACATTACCGGCGATATCGATGAGGCCTACCTCTCCGACCTGGAGGCGTCGCGCAACGATGCAGCCAAGCTGCGTGAAGCCGGCGACCCGGCACTGGTAGGCATGCATAATCAGGACGATGATCTGGATTGAGCGGGGCGACAATGAGCGACGACACACACGATAGCGACATTCATGATTGGGCCCTGGCGACCCAGTCCATTCGCGCCGGCCATGTGCGTACCCACGAGCAGGAGCATGGCGAACCGATCTTTCCCACCTCGAGCTTCGTCTACGGCAGCGCGGCGGAAGCCGCGCGCAAGTTCGGCGGCGAGGAGCCGGGCAATATCTACTCTCGCTTCACCAATCCCACGGTGCGCAACTTCGAGCAACGCCTGGCGGTGATGGAGGGGGGGGAGCGCTGTGTGGCGACCAGCTCCGGCATGGCGGCGATTCTCTCCACTGCGCTTGCGCTGCTGGAAGCGGGCGACGAGATCGTCGCGTCGCGCTCGCTGTTCGGTTCCACCGTTAGCCTGTTCGACAAGTACCTTGGCAAGTTCGGCATCGTCACGCGATATGTGGAACTCTCCAATCTCGAGGCTTGGGAGGCGGCGATGACGCCGCGTACCCGGCTGTTGTTCGCCGAGACCCCCTCCAATCCGCTCTCCGAAGTGGTCGATATCGCTGCCCTTGCCGAGATCGCCCATCGTCACGACGCGTTGCTGGCCATCGATAACTGCTTCCTGACCCCGGCGCTGCAGCGGCCGATCGAGCTTGGCGCCGATCTGATCATCCACTCGGCGACCAAGTACCTGGATGGCCAGGGCAGGGCGATCGGTGGCGCGGTGGTGGGCCGCGACAAGGAGCTCGAAGCGCTGTTCGGCGTGGTACGCACCTGTGGCCCCTGCATGAGCCCCTTCAATGCCTGGATATTCCTCAAGGGGCTCGAGACGCTCAACCTGCGCATGAAGGCACACTGCGAGAATGCCCAGGCAATGGCCGAGTGGCTTGACGCCCATCCCGGTGTGGCCCGCGTTCATTACAGCGGACTTGCCAACCATTCACAGCATGCTCTTGCCAGTCGCCAGCAGAAGGGCTTTGGCGCGGTGCTCGGTTTCGAGGTCGATGGCGGTCGCGATGCGGCGTGGTCAGTGATCGACGCGACCCGTATCGTGTCGATCACCGGCAATCTGGGCGATGTGAAAACCACTATTACGCATCCTGGTACAACCACCCATGGACGTCTCAGCGAGGAGCAGAAGTACGCCGCCGGAATCAGCGATGGCTTGATCCGTCTGGCGGTGGGGCTTGAAGATCTGGATGATCTCAAGGGTGATCTTGCCCGTGGGCTCGATAAGCTGAGGTGACATGAAGCACTATTGTTTCTTGTGAGTGAATGAAGCATTCACTTGAGAGCGGGTGCTGCATTCGTCGGGAAACATTATGCTGGCGCTAAAGCGGCGATACCGCAGAGAAGCAGGGACAAGACGATGCTGCGCAATACACGCCAAGGCTGGGGCCTGATCACCATCCTGATTCACTGGGTCAGCGCGCTGCTGATCGTCGGCCTCTTTGTCCTGGGGTGGTGGATGACCGGGCTTGGCTATTTCGATAGCTGGTATAACCTGGGCCCTTGGTGGCACCGTTCGTTGGGTGTGCTGCTTCTCATCGCCACGCTGTTTCGTCTGTTCTGGCGAGTCATTCAGCCAACGCCGCGCGCCCACGGTGGCAAGATCGAGCGAGTGGCAGCCCATGCCGGGCATGTTGCCCTATACGTGTCACTGCTGGTGGTGCTGTTCAGCGGCTACCTGATCTCCACCGCCAGTGGTCGAGGCATCAGTGTCTTTGGCTGGTTCGAGGCGCCCGCTCTGATCCACGGCCTGCGCAATCAGGCAAGCGTGGCTGGCACGGTACACTGGTATGCAGCACTGACATTGATGATACTCGCCGCAGGCCATGTCCTGGCTGCCCTCAAGCACCACTTCATCGACCGGCACGATACGCTGATCAGAATGATTTCACCGCGACACAGTCGCCGCTGACTGTACCAATCTCAAGCAAGAATCAAAGGAGATGATCATGTTGAAAAAGACCGCACTAGCCGCCGCCCTAGGCGCTGCCGTCCTGGTACCGCTGAGCCAGGCCCAGGCCGACGACTATGTCATCGATACCGAAGGTCAGCACGCCTTCATCCAGTTCAAGATCAACCATCTTGGTTTCTCCTATATCATCGGCAACTTCCGCGAATTCAGCGGAGAGTTCAGCTACGACCCGGAAGATCTCGAAGCATCGAGCGTCAATATCGAAGTCGACGTGACCAGCCTCGACAGCAACCATGCCGAGCGCGATCGACACTTCCTGAGCGATGACTTCCTGAGTGCCGATCAGTATCCCACTGCCACGTTTACTTCGACCGGGTTCGAACCTGAGGGCGACGACGAGGGTATACTGACCGGCGAGCTCACCCTGCATGGCGAGACGCGTGAAATCGAGATGCCGGTGAAGCTGATGGGCGAAGGGGAGGATCCGTGGGGTAACTACCGCGCTGGCTTCGAAGGCAGCACCACGCTGGTACTGGAAGATTACGGTATCGACATGAGCAACTTCCCGGAGGTGATGCATGAGCTCGAGCTGTATGTCACCTTCGAAGGAATTCGTCAGTAATCCAGTAGGGTCTGGATTGCCTCGTCACTGCTGATAAGTAAGCCGGACGCATGGCGTCCGGCTTTTTTATGCCTGTAAGACAGGCGTGGCTTGCATGCCAGGATCAGTCGACGCCGTTCAGTACGGCATGCGGGAAGTGACGCCGCAACATCCTGTTCTGGAAGCCATCGACGAAGCTGCTATTGATGATGACGATGAAGCGCTCATAGGGCACGTCCGCCTTCTCGCGTGAAATGCCGGTAACGCTGTGGAACAGTTTATCGTCATGAAGATGCAATACCTCGCCAGGTGTCAGCACTTGCTCGGTCAATAGCCGGGTGCCTGCCTTGTCGGCATAGAGCTGACTATTGGCACCCACCAGATTCTCACGCTTGAGCACGAGAATGCTCAGGTGCTTGCAGCCATCGGCATGTATGCCTTGACCCTGAAGAGGGTCGGTATCCTGCTTGCCACGCACACCGGTGATCTGCATCAATATCGGTTCACGTGCTCCGATACCCCATAGCTTTGCCCAACTTTTGACGAAATTCCTGACATCGGCTCGCTCGAGAAAGGAGGTCTCGAGCGCCGGATAGTAGCGCAGCTTGTCAGCCATGCTTTCGGCATCATTGAACATTCCGCCCTGGGCCATGGGACACTCACCCATCACTTCGATCTCTTCGTCGTCGTTGAGCATCAGCCATGACATGCGCTTCCAGCGTCGGCTGACATAGGGATCGCGGGGCAGATCATCGAGATAGCGCTGCCAGGCGGGAAGATCGATTCGCCCATCGACTCTGGTGACGCTCCAGTGCTGCTGAGCCAGATCCTGCGCTACCTGCGGATGCCAGTATCGTGTTTCGGAGCGGTTCGAGGATGAGACGTCGTAACCGTGTTTAAGGCTTTCCTCTTTCATATCTGTTCTCCATCAGTTGATTGTGCTCAGGTGAGCCATGAGCACTGTAGGAAACAGATTGAAATCAAGTGATATTTATTGTCAGCAAAATAATGTTTTTTGTATCAATTTGAGTAATTATAGTTGCTTTAAATGCGTCTAATTAATGACTTGTGGCGCTAGAAGTTGCACGTTAGTGTATGTAACTGCTAAGCAGTTAATGACTTTGAATTGTAAGCGGCCCATCGCAAGACAGGTATACGGAAGAAGGGGGTGTGGTTGCTTCGGCGAACCAGTGCCGATGCCGCAGTAAAGGATCGACGAAAGCGATAGCGGAGTGAGGGAATTGTTTAAGCGTCAACGGACAGGCGAGAAGGGGCTGCTCAACGCCCTGTCGCTTCTTACGGTATGCCTGGCACTGGCGCTGCTGATGCCCGTTCCTGTCTGGCTCAGCACGTTGTTGTCTCTTTCCGGCCTGGGCGGGGTGCTCATGGCCGCAGCATGGTCTTTCAGAGAGCGCACTGATGAGTGCCTTGAGGAGCCCGGCGATCTGGCGCTCGTTCAGCAACGTCATGCAGAGAGTGAGTCGCGCTTTCGCACTCTGCTTGAGAGCCTGCCCAAGGTTGCCGTGCAAGGCTATGATCGCGACCGGCGAGTCATATACTGGAACGCGGCAAGCACGCAGCTGTATGGCTATCACCCCAAGGAGGTACAGGGCCGATTGCTCGAGGAGTTGATCATTCCCGAGTCGATGCGGGCAGAAGTGATCAGTGCCCATCACTCCTGGATCGAGAAAGGCATCGAGATTCCATCATCCGAGCTTGAGCTGCAAGGCAAGTCGGGGGCGCCGGTCGCGGTTTATTCTCACCACGTGATGTTGGGCGAACATACCGCCAACCCCGTGATGTTCTGTGTCGATGTGGATCTTTCCCAGCAGAACCAGGCGCGACGGGAGCTCGAGTTTGCGACTCGCTACGATGCCCTGACACAATTGCCCAATCGTCAGACGTTCGAGCGTGAGCTTGAGGGTCGGCTCGACGAGGCGAGGCGGCGTAACGATTGTCTGGTGGTGATCTATATCGACCTCGACCGTTTCGCCGAAATCAATGATGCCAGGGGGTACGAGGCGAGTGATGTACTGCTGGCCTTGGTGGCGAAGCGGCTTCGCGGCTGCCTTCAGTGTGCCGACCTTTTATCGCGTTTCGGTAGCGACGAATTCGTCCTTGCTCTGCCGCATGTGAAGGACAACGACGGTGTGATGCAACGGGTCGAGGAGGTGCTTGACCATTTCAACCAGCCTTTCATGCTTGAAGACGAGGAGCTGCACGTCACGGCAAGCCTTGGCGTAGCATTATTTCCCGATAACGGCAGTACCGCACGGGAGCTGATCCACAATGCCGATGCCGCGAAGAATCGCGCCAAGCAGTCCATGCCCAAGCGCTGCTGGTTCTTCGACCAGCAGATACATGATGAATTACTTTATCAGCATCGCCTGGCGGAACAGTTACGCAGCGCCATCGGCAATGGCGAACTCGCTCTCTACTATCAACCCCAGGTGGCGGTGGCTAGTGGCCGCATCGAGAATATGGAAGCGTTGCTGCGCTGGTTTCCCCGCGAAGGAAAGACCATCACTGCCAGTGAGTTCATTCCATTGGCGGAGCGCTCCGAGCTGATTCATCAGCTGGGGGACTGGGCGATCCGGGAGGCGTGTCGACAGAAGGCCGAATGGCGTGAGAAGGGTCTGGGCGATCAACGTATCGATATCAACCTCTCCGGCAAGCAGCTCTCCGTGCCGGAAACCTTCGATCGCCTGGAGACGTGCATGCGCGAGCATGGTCTCGGCCCGCGCGACATCGGTATCGAGCTGACCGAGAACGTGCTGATAGAGTCCGATGAGCGGATACTCGAGCTGTTGCGGCAGCTTTATCATCGCGGCATGAAGATCGCGATCGACGATTTCGGTACGGGTTACTCCTCACTGAGTTATCTCAAGCGCTTTCCCGTCACGTCGCTCAAGATCGATCGTACCTTCGTGATGGATGCACCTACCGATCCAGGCGATCGAGCGATCATGGCTGCAACGGTCTTCATTGGCCACAGCCTTGGCCTTGAGGTGGTCGCCGAAGGCGTGGAAAACGAAGAGCAGCTTGAAGTGCTGCGCGAGATCGGCTGCGATCTGGTGCAGGGCTACCACTTCTTCAGACCCATGAGTGCCGATGACATGACGAGAATTCTGGCCGCTTTGGAGGGCCAATGAGTGTACCGATGACGTAGAATGAGCCCCCCGCGATCAGCAGGAGTCCTCGTGTCGTCATCGCCTTCCCCATCTTCCTCTCTTGCGGTGCAGCTTTGGCGCCAGACCTGGCCCATGGCCATCGGTGTGCTGGCTCTGCTGGGCTTCCAACTGGTCGATAGTGCCTTTGTCGCCCGTCTTGGCACCACCCCCTTGGCCGCGCAGACCTTCACCTTTCCGCTCTCATTTCTGATCATCGGCATTCAGGTCGGCATGGGGATCGCCATCGCCGCACTGATCTCGCGTGCCTTGGGTGCCGACGAGCAGGCGCGTGCGCGACGCCTGGGCACGCTGGTGCTGGTCGCGGGTGGGGTGATCATTGCATTGCTGGCGCTGCTGCTGTGGGCCTTTCAAACGCCGATCTTCACCCTACTTGGAGCCGATGCCGATAGTTTGCCGCTAATCCGCCGCTACTGGGCCCCGCAGCTGCTTTCGGCATGGCTGGGAGCGTTGCTCTATTTTGGCTACAGCCTGTTTCGCGCCCATGGCGATACGCGTCTGCCCGGTAAGCTCATGGTCTACACCAGCCTGATCAACCTGGCGCTCGATCCGCTGCTGATCTTCGGGGTTGGGCCCTGGGCAGGGTTGGGGCTGCCAGGGGCCGCCTGGGCGACAGCGGTGGCGTTTGCGCTGGGCCTGTTACTGCTGGGTGGCAGGTTGCGCCACGCCAACTGGTTAGCGGTAGCGGGGCTTGCCGGCGAGGCGCGCCGCTCGCTTAGACCCTTTGCCAGCATTGCCGGGCCGGCGATGGTCAGTCAGCTGATGCCACCGTTGGCATCCATGCTAGCCATCGCCGTGGTAGCGTCCCTTGGCGAAACCAGCGTGGCCGCATGGGGCTTGGCCAGTCGCCTGGAAACGCTGTCGCTGATGATGGTGCTGGCATTGACCATGTCACTCCCCCCCTGGCTTGGACGCTGCTATGGTGCCGGAGATTGGCAGCAGATCGAGCGGCTGATGTGCCTAGCCGCCAAGGCCGTGGTGATCTGGCAACTCTCGCTGGGGGCTTTCATGGCGTTGGCATCTCCATGGGTTGCCCAGGCGCTGTCGGGCAATCCGGAGATACGTGGTGATCTGGCAACACTGATCCGCTATCTGCTGCCAAGCTATGCGCTGCTTGGGTTATGCATGTTGGTGGTCTCCGCTGGAAATGCCCTTGGTTGGCCACTGCGTGCCATGCTGATGTCGGCGGCACGACTGTTCGTCTGCTATCTCCCTTGCTTGGGGCTCGGCATGACGCTTGCGGGACTGCCAGGGCTGGCAGCAGGCGCCGCGTTGGGCAATGTCCTGGCGGGGCTGCTCGCCTGGCGGCTATATCGCTACATGTCGGAAAGGCAAACAAGGAGAGCGGATTTAACCAAATAGCTCAACTTTTTTGTGGCTAAACTATGAGTTTTGGCTATAAATAAAAATCTAATCAGCACAGGGAGGAAAAACAAAGCATAATTTCCTACCCGCGACGCCCTATGCTATGTCAATGCGCTCGACAACCGGACAGCGCTCGACAACAATTTCTGGCGCGCCAGGTAGTTCTGGACTGGCCTGCGCCCGATGACGCCGGACTCCACGCCGATCATCGGCGCCACCAAGTACGACAATCTCTGGCTCAATACCGGCCACGGTACCCTGGGCTGGACGATGAGCTGCGGCAGCGGTCATCTGCTGGCCGACCTGATGGGCGGACACCGCCCCGAAATCGATCCTCGCGGTTTGGATGTCTCCCGCTACGCGGCTTGAGCCGCTGGTTCACGACGTTTGCCATGCCATGGCCCTCCCGCGTAAGAAGGGCCGATCAATTTCGCTCACCGCTCAGTGAGTGGCTTACTGTCGATGTCCTTGATGGCGAACCAGCCAAAGAACAGCCCCATCACCAGGTAACCGAACATGAAATCCGGCGCGGCATTGAGGGCAAGCCTGGGGGCATGCATCAAGCCGACGAAGGAGAAGGCTGCCGCCACCAGGGCGAAGATGGCAGCCTTGCGGAATTGGTGGTCAATGACCGACACTGTCATCGCTCCCAGCAGAATGGCGGTGAACATGGCGCCCTGGCCAAGCGCGACGATTGCCGTCGAGATATCGTTGACCACCTCCTGCGCGCCACGATTGAAACGCGTCATCACATAGTTGGCGAAGTAGGGCAGCATGGCCAGGGCCACGGCGGGGTAGTAGCGCGTTTCGTTGCTCTGGAAGGCGGTGGCGATCATCGACATGCCGACGAACACCAGGATCGGTGCGACCACCGAGACCGGAATGATCGCCGCCAGCGCCGCGATCAGGCCGAACATGGTGGCGATGGCATAGACCGCCCCATTGAGGATGCTGTAGCCGCGTCCCGCTCCCATCCACTTGGCGCCGACCGTGGCGATATAGACGGTGGTGGGAAACACGCCGCCAAACAGTGCGCCGATCATGGTGCCCGCACCGTCCACCGCCTGGCACTCACGCACATCGTATCGATCACCCGCCGCCTCCATCGCCTCGACGTTGTTCATGGTCTCGATGGCGTTGTAGAGCGTGATCGGCAGGACCACGGTGAGTACCGCCAGCATGCTGGTGATCAGCAGTCCCAGCCCCTCGAACCAGGCCAGGTTCGGCAGCAGCGGATAGAAGCCAAGGTGGGTGAAGGCATCGCTGAATTGCCCCTCCTCGGTGGCGCCGATCAGGTAGGCCAGAGTCGTACCGATGATGATGGCGAACAGCGACGTGGGAATCCTGAAGGGCATCGCCACGCGGCCCACCAGGCCGACGATGATGATGGCCATCACCAGCAGGCCGATAGCGGGAATCTCCAGCGTCTTGAACAGCATCTCCCCGGCGATGAAGGTTAGGGCTACACCCGCCACGGCGCCGAGCATGGCGGCGCGCGGCAAATGGTACTGCACCCAACGGCCCACCAGGCTGATGGCGGCTTCGATGGCGCCACTGATGAAGCAGGCGGCCACGGCCACCTTCCAGGCGAGTTCGGCATCGCCAGTGAGCTGCTTGGCGGGCAGCAGAACGCCGAACAGGAAGACGAACATGACCGGGGTACTGATGCCGTAGGAGAGCGCGGTGACATCGGCGCGATTCTCCTTGCGCGCCAGCCGCGCGGCACTCCAGGCGTAGTAGAAGTTGCCGACCATGACCGCCACGGCGGCACCGGGAAGTACCTGGCCAAAAACGATCTCCGGCGGAAATCCCAGACCCAGCATGGTAATCGCGATGATGACGAAGTTGGCGATATTGTTCTGGAACAGCGCGAAGAAGGCATCGGTATCCTCCTTCTTGTACCACGGATAGTGCACAGCGGGTGCCGACATGGGGAGCCTCTTCATGTTGTGGGCTTTGTATACAAGGCGCCAGTAGTCTCGCTGCAATTTGACTAAATGGTCAAGTAGTGGGAGGAGCATGGCGCAAGCGGCGCATCATACAGGCAAGCCGCTGCCCCAAGAAGTGGCCGCTTCGCGTTGATGGAGGCAAGGCGCAAATCACATGCTAGAACGCAAGACGCCCAGTCCATGGCCTGGGCGTCTTGTGCTAGTAGGAGAGCGGCAATCAATTGACTGCGGCAATCGCCTTGGCCAGGTAGGCCAGGTTGTCCTTGGAGAACCCCGCCACGTTGGCGCGACCCGAGCGGACCATATAGATGCCGAACTCATCGCGCAGGCGATCGACCTGCTTGCCGGTCAGGCCGGTATAGGAGAACATGCCGCGCTGCTCGGCCACGCAGGCGAACTTGTCGCCCAGCCCATAAGGCGTGAGCGCCTCGACGAAATCGCGACGCAAACCATTGATACGATCGCGCATCTCGGTCAACTCCTCGCGCCAGATTGCGGCGAGCTCGGCGGATTCGAAAATCTCGGCAACGATCGCGCTGCCATGCGAGGGCGGGTTGGAGTAGTTTTCGCGGGCAACGATCGCCATCTGCGAACGGACGTTTTCCATCTGCTCGTGGGTCTTGGCGATGGCAATCAGGGCGCCGGTACGCTCGCGATAGAGCCCGAAGTTCTTCGAGCAGGAGCTGGTAATCAGCATCTCGTCGAGGTTGTCCGCGAGCAGGCGCGCGCCAAAGGCATCCTCGTCGAGCCCTTCACCGAACCCCTGATAGGCGAAGTCGACCAGCGGCAACAGTTCGCGCTCCTGGATGACGCTGAGCACCTCGCGCCATTGATCGCTTGAGAGATCGAAACCAGAAGGATTGTGGCAGCAAGCGTGCAGCAGAACCACGTCTCCCTGCGGGATCTGCTTGATGGCCGCCAGCATGCCGGGGAAATCGAGACGGTTGTCGGCATCGACATAGGGGTATTTACCGAGCTTGAGGCCCGCTGCCTCGAAGATGCCGAGGTGATTCGGCCAGGTCGGATCGCTTACCCAGATACCCTTGCCGGGTAGCTGGGTACTGATGAAGTCCGCCGCCAGGCGCAGTGCGCCGGTACCGCCGGGGGATTGGGTCAGGCTGGCACGACCTTCGGCGAGCGTTGCCGAGTTGGCACCCAGTACCAAGGAGAGTACCGCCTTGCCGTAGCGCGGATCACCATGTGAGCCGATATAGCTCTTGGTGGTCTCGTTCTTCAGCAGCAGTGCCTCGGCTTCCTTGACCGCTCGCATCACCGGTGTGATGCCGTGTTCGTCACGGTAGACGCCGACACCGAGATCGACCTTCTGCGGATTGGTGTCCTTGTTGAAGGCCTCGATCAGCCCGAGGATGGCATCCCCGGGCACCCGCTGAATATGCTCGAACATTTATGCTGCTACCTCGTCGGTTCTGGCTGCCAGAATGAAGTCGTTCTTGTGCAAGCCCTCGAGGGCATGGCTCCACCAGGTGACGGTGACCTTGCCCCATTCGGTGAGCAGTGCCGGATGGTGGCCAGCCTGCTCGGCAATGTCCCCCACCCGGTTGGTGAATGCCAGGGCCTGCCTGAAGTTGCGGAACGAAAACTCACGCTCCAGCCTCATGATGCCATCGTGCTCAACGATCCGCCACTCGGGAATCTGTGCCCCGAGCCGCTTGATTTCGGCATCGGTAGCCCGCGGGGCATCACGGCTGCAGGCCTCGCATGGCTGTCGGGAAAGCTCGCTCATCGGTCGCTCCGGCTGCTGGTCGATCAGGGCCAATTACAAGGGTTGTTCAGCCCGGCTTATCCTTCAAAGGCAGTGCTGAAGACGGCTTGATCGCCCTGCACACTTCTGCCCGTACCTGAGCATAAGGATAGGCCTCCAGGGCGGCGAAGCCAGGCAGCTGCCGCGCCTTGAGGCGAGTAAAGAGCGGGGTTGCGATACCGCATAGAAAGCGCGTCAGCAGATCGGCACTCGCCAAGGCGCGGGCATGCTGCTCGCCAAGGCGGTGCAGCAGTTCACTACACAGCGTGTCGACGGGTTGCTCGGCAAGCGGCGCAAGCGGGGCGGGAGCGGGCAGGCTGGCTACATGACCGGCGCATACCGAGCAATGCCCGCAACGTTGTGGCGCCTTGTCGTCCCCGAAATAGCTCGCCAAGCGCTGACTCAGGCAGGTGTCGCTTTCAAAAAGCTCGAGCATGGCGTGGATGCGGGCAATCTCGCTGGCCTCCTTCTTCTGGAAGTGCACATGCAGCTCGTCGGCCAGTTGTCCTGGATCGAGGTCGCGTCTCAACACGGCATAGACCTCGGTCATCTGTTTGCTCTCGAGCTGGATCAATCCTTTGTCGTGGACGTATTCAAGCGCTGTGATCACACGGGCGCGCTCGGTATTCAGACCGCGCTCCTGGCCGAGCCGCTGGAGCGCTTCCATGTCCAGCGTGCACCAGCTTCTGGCGCGCGGGGCGCTATCGACGATCGCCTGGACGAAATCGCGGCGTTCGCCCGCAAAACGCGCTACCAGCGTGTCAGGCTCCTCCAGGTACTTGAAGCGATACTCGGCGAAATAGGCGTAACGCGATGCGATGAGGCCCCGCAACTCCAGTTGGACGAGTAGCGTCTTGAGTGGCAGGGGGCGAATGTTGGCGTGCAGGGAGAGGGTATTGAGCATCAACTCCCACTGACCACCCTCGGCGTCGCGCAGCTCCTCGATGACCTGCGCGATGCCGGTTCGCTCCGGGGTGTCGCCATAGACGAAGTTCTCCAGCACCGTGAGATTGTCGCGCCCAGCCAGCATCAGGCAGTCGGCGGCAGCACCATCGCGGCCGGCGCGACCGATCTCCTGGCTGTAGTTCTCGATCGACTTGGGCAGGTCGAGATGCACCACGTTGCGTATGTCGGCCTTGTCGATGCCCATGCCGAAGGCGATGGTGGCGACGATGCAGGGTATACGGCCCGTCATGAAGTCGCGCTGGATGCGCTCGCGCGTCTCGGCATCGAGCCCGGCATGGTAAGCCGTCGCCGCAAGGCCGGCCTGGGAGAGATAGGCCGCGGTGCGCTCGGCACTCTGTTGAAGGGTGACGTAGACGATGCTTGCCTGGGGCGGGCGTTGCGTCGACGCCGGCAACAGCCGTGGCTTCAACCACTCGACCAGCGCGCGCAGCTTGTGCCCGGCCGCTACCGGCCGTACCAGCAGATTGAGGTTGGGGCGATAGAAGCCGGTTGAGGAGACATCGCCCGGCGCGATGGCGAAGCGCTTGGCCATATCGTCGATCACCCGTGGCGTGGCCGTGGCGGTCAGCAGCAGCGCTTGGGGAATGGCGAACTCGCGCTGGTAGTCGGGCAGTTTCAGGTAGTCGGGGCGAAAGTTGTGGCCCCACTCCGAGATGCAGTGGGCTTCGTCGATCACCAGCAACGAGATCGGAATCTGCCTGATGAAGGCGCGAAAGCGTTCGTTCTTCAATCGCTCCACGGAGATCATCAGGATACGCAGCTCGCCGCGTCGAGCGGCCTCCATGACCTGGCTTGCCTCGTCTCGGCTCTGGCTGGAGTCGATGCTCGCCGCGGCGATGCCATGTCGCTCGAGAAACGCCAGCTGGTCCTGCATCAGTGCCAGCAGCGGGGAGACCACCAGTGTCAGGTGGGGCAGCAGCAATGCCGGCAATTGATAGCATAACGACTTGCCTGAACCGGTGGGAAAGATGGCCGCGGCGCTGCGCCCGGTGACCACCGCCTCGACCACCGCCCGCTGGCCCGGGCGAAAGTCGTCGAAGCCGAAGACTTGTTGTAGGGTTTGCTGGATCATTCGGCGCTACCTGGCAGGACGTGAGGCAACCAGCATATCGCCTCGAATCGTGCCTGTCCGTCACGCTCGCTGCAATCGCTCATGACCCTCGGCGTAAGCCTTGGCATAATGGCGCCCTTTTCCCACCGGGGATCTCCGATGACCGCCTGGAGCAAGCTACTCGTCGCCACCACGCGGCTGATCGATCTACATGACAGCGCCCATGAGCCGGGCTCGCCGTTCGTGCAGGTCAGCCAGGAGCAGCGCCGTGGCCTGCGTGACGGCTACTGGCTGGACCTTGGCTGCCTGTTGCTCGACTACCTGCTGGAGGTGGATTTCGCCACCAACAGCGCCTTCGTCTCGCAGTCGCGCTGCCTGGCCCACCTGCGCGAGAGCTATCCGGCGCTGCCGGCCGACGACCTGAGCTTTGTCGTCAACCTGCTCGCCACCCCCAGCGAAATCCACTATCGCGAGACTGGCGACGATGAGCGGGGCCGTCTGAGCACCAAGCGTACCGCGCTGATCGAGAAGCAGGGCCAGACCGGTCAGGTGCGTCTCACACCGAGTGGACGTCAGGCGGTGACTCTGGCAAGCCAGGTCGAGGACCTGCTCTACTCCGAATATGATGCGGCAAAGGTGCTTGCCGCATTGGCACGAGGTGACTTCGCCCGCATCCCCGACATCACCAACCAGATTCTCATGGCGATTCGTGCCTTGACCCAGGAGCTGCGTCGCATCCGCGAGAACCCCACCCGCGAGGGCAAGCTCAGCGCCTTTCTCGACAACGAGCGCCACTATCACAACGCGCTATCGACGATCCAGAGCACACTGCTCAGCGCACGCTCGCAACTGGCCACGCCGGATCTCATGCAGCGCTTCACCGAGTGGAGCGAGCAACAGCAGGAGGAGTGGGATCTGCGCATGCTCTCGGGAGCCATCGGCCGGGTGCTCAATGCCATCGAGAATCTCTCGCGGCGCCTCTCCGAGCTGCTCTCCGATATTGCCGAGGGGCGCATCCAGTCGATGGGGGTGATCGATTTTGCCGACCTCGCACGTCGCCTGCTCGGTACGCCTCTTAAGGCGGCGCTGCGCGATGCACTGGTGAGCCGCATGATGCCCTTCGCCCTGGCTACCGCCATGCCGCGGGTCGAGCAGTTGATTCCGTTCATCGAGACGCGCCGTGCCGAGCGAAGCGCCACGGCGCTGGTCTTCGACGAGCAGTTGGACGCCAGGCCGCAGGATCCGCTGCTGGCACGGTTTCTCGAGGCGCGCGGCCCGGCGCTGCGCAAACGTCTCGAGGCTGCGCCGCTATCGCTGCCCGAAGCGCTGGCCGAAGGCTGGCATCGTTTCGAGGAGGGCGATTGCCTGGCGCAGCTGCTCAATACCTTCGTCGATACCCAGCTGCTCGATACGGGCCTGTCGGTGGGTATCGAGGCCGAACCCTTTGTGATCACCCTAGATGACGGCCGCCGTATCGAAGGTGCCACGACCCCCATGCTGGGCTTTTTCTCTCATCCCGTTCCCCCTTCAGCCGTGACCGAACCCATGGTCACGCAGGACAGTGACTCATGAACATGACCGAGATGGGCGAGGTGGTCGCCTACCTGCTGCGCTACCGCACCGCCGAACGCCAGCCCAGTGGTGGTCGCAAGCGTCGCGCGGCCCGCGAGGGCCAGCTCTCCGAGCGCGACGTGTGCGCGCTGATCGACGATGCGCTGGATACCGAGCGCGAGGCGCTGCGTGATTTCCTCGGTGGGCAGGGCCTGCGCCTGCGCGTCTTCGAGCCTGGCGACTATCCGGGCATCGCGCCCGGTTCACGTCTCTACGCCTTGGTGCCCGACCCCGAGCTGGAGCAGCCGCCGCTCTACACCCGCGATCCGGTGTTCGACGCGCTGCGGCTGCGACAGGAGAGCCGTGCCGAGCTGGCGCAGTGGTACCTGCAACTCTGGCTACTGCTGCACACCCTGCTCTACACGCGTCTCAACCGGGCGCTGTCGGACGTCAGCCGCTACCAGGAGGCGACCTTCGCCACCAGCGAGCTCAGCGACCTGCTGCGCGAGCAGCTCGAGAGCCTGCGTGCGCTGGGCGACGCCGCCCCGGAGATCAGCCGCGTGCTGCTTGACGAGCGTGGCGAGGATGTCAGCCGCCGGGTCAAGGCGTTCATCGACCTGCAAGTGCGTGCCGGTCAGCTCGAGCCGGTGCGCGAGATCAGCGACGAGGTCGGCGACGTGTGGCAACAGACGCTGCTCGGCGCACTTGAGGCCGAGCAGGTCGGCGTGCATCACCTATCGTATCTGGTCGAGTTGATGGCGAATGGCGAGGCGGAGTCGCGGGAGCGCGATTCGCAGGCAATGCCTGACGTGGACGCTGCCCCGCGCTTCGGTGAGGAATACGTGGCTGAATCAGAGGCGCTTGCCGAGGCCGATCTGTTCGGCGCCGAGGCGCAGGAAGACCCGACTGGAGAGCGCCCATGAGCGTCATCAACCGCATCGAAGTGGCCAACCTGCTCAACAAGCATGGCGATATCGCCTCGCCCTGGGACGCCAAGATGCGTCACCTGCTGCTCGATCTGCGCGGCCAGTCCAGTGCCATCAGCATGGAGAACGGCTTTGGCAAGACCACCCTGGCCGAGGCGCTGATCGGACTGCTGTCGCGGGACCGTTCGCTGCTGTCGCGTACCCGTCGCAAGTGCTCGCCCTCGACTGTTGCGGGTCAGGGGCGCAGCTGGTCGCATCTGCGAGTGGAGTTTCGCAGCGGTGGTGAGAGCTGTCAGTCGGACATGCTGGCCGCAGCGGGTGAGGAGGTCGCCGGCGAAACCTTCGTCTTCGGCATGTACGGCTACAGCGACGGCAGCGCCCTTGCGTTCTATCACTACGCCGGGCGCCTCGAGAGCGTACCGGTGCATCACGTCACCCTCGACGGCAAGCTCGCCCTCTACGCCAACGCCGAGGTGCAGTCGGCGCTGCGGGCACATGGGGCGACCCGCAGCGCCAATCGCGAGGAGTGGCTCGATGCGGTGGGGGTGCATATCTCACGCCGTGAACTGGCCCAGTTGGCGGCGTTTCAGAAAGAGGGCGGGGCCGACAAGAGCCAGATTTTCAACGCCATCAAGCCGCGCGCCGGCGAGAAGGCCGACCAGGCGTTCTTCTTCGAGGTGCTGGCCCCGCAGATCCTCTCCGGCGCGACGCGCGGCGAGACCGACGAGGGCGAGGAGCTGATCGAGGAGGTGATCCTCAACTCTGGCACCAAGGTCACCGAATTGCGTCACCGCCTGCACGAGGCGGAAACCGACCAGCAGCGTGCCCAACGCAAGGTCGAGTTGCTCGATGAACTCAACCGCCAGGGTGAAGGGCTGCTCGAGGCACGCCTTAAGCTCGGCAAACTCGATGCCGGGCTCACCGCCAGCGAACGCTTGCTTGGCGGCCAGGCGATCAGTGGCCTGCCGGGATTGCCCAGGCCGCCGGCGACCCTGGGCGAGGCCAGCGAGGAGGAGCACATCGCCGGCTTCGCCTGGGGCGTGGGAGATACCGCCCGTCCCCGGGTCTCGACCTGGCTGCTGGCCAAGTTGTCTGGCCAGAGCGAACGTAGCGTGCGCCAGGCGCTCTCCGGGCGCGGGGCGCGTGTCGATGCTCATCGTCGGCTCATCCATCTGGCCGAGGCGCGCTGGCCAATGGCCAAGGAGGTCGGCCATGTCAGTTTCAGCGCCGCGCGCGAATGGCTGGCGGATAGTCACGCCTTCAATGACGATTCGGCGCGTTACCGGGCGCTTTCGCGACTGGACGAGGCAGCGGATGACTTCGAAGCACTCGATGGTAATCGGTTCCGCGAGGAGGTGATCGCCGACCGCGAGTTCCACAAGGAACTCAAGAGCGACATCCAGCGACTCGATGGCGCTTGGGAGCAGCTTGACCATCAGCGCGAACAACTCGAATCGCGCCAGCGCGAGTTCGTCGACAACCAGAGTTTCTATACCCAGGCGCTGGCCGAGGGGCTGTTCAGCGAGGCCGAGCTCGAAACGCCTGACACCACTGCCGATGCCACCCGGGACGCCGCCGAACGCGCCCGGGCCGAACTGGCCGAGCATATCGGGCGTGTCGGCGAGCTCAAGCAGGTAGCGCGTTGGCACAACGAATTCACTCGCGCGCATCCCGACAGCTCGCCTGAGAATGTGCTGGCGATGAAGCTCGAGCAGCACGAGATGTTCAACCTAGAGCGCGAGACGATAGCAACCCAGCACGACGAGGCCCTGACCCAGCGAGAGAGCGCCCGGGATGCCCGTGAGAGACTACGTGGTGAGCGGCAGCGCCTCGAGGGAGAGCAGGGACCGCTCAAGCAGGGACAAGAAGCATGGCACGCCTTCGTGGCGGCCTGGCCTGACGAAGCCATCCACGGACTGTGGTCTTGCAAGCAGGCCGAACTCGCATCGCTCAGGCAACAGGTGCAGCGTGAGCGACAACGTCATGACGAGGCCGTCACTCTACGCACTCGCCTGTCGCCACTGGCCGAGGCAGCACGTGACTTTTTTCGATTGCATGGCAATGACGATCCGGTGCACCTTCGTGACCGGCTGCATACCCAGAAGCGTGAACTCGATGATGAGGAGCATCGGCTGGTGCAGGAGGAGCGTCGCCTGCGCGAGCTGCATCGGGCGCTCCTCAACTTTCAGGACATCACGGAGCAGGCGCCTGATAGCTGGCTCAAGGATGCCAAGGGGCGTTACCCGCGGCTTCTGAGAGAAGCGGAAGGCCTGGACGAGCACATCGATGCCCGGAAACGTTACCTGGAAAGTCTCGCCGGCGATCCGCTGGCGCGTCAGGTTGCCGAAGCCGAGGCACACGCCGTGCTCGAGGCCGTTGCCATCGAGTTTGTGCCCCTGCATGTCGCGCTGAGTGGTGCCGACGGTGCCGAGGAGAAGCGTCGTGAATGGTTGTCCCAAGCGGCCGGTCAGCTGTTTGCACCGGTCGTCGAGGGGCAAGCCAATGCCCGAGACGCCGCCGAACGGCTGATCGAACGTGGGTTGGGCGTACCGGTCATCGAAGCGGGAAGACTGGCGCAGAGCCTGGCGGATGGGCACTCGCCTCTGGGGGCGGTGCTGGGCGTCGAGACCCTGGCAGTGAAGGCGGCGCTCGATCCGCAGTTTCTGCACGCGCTGCGCGAAGAGACCCAGAATCGCCTGGCGATCGACCGCACGCGTCGTGGGGCATTGAATGAAGAGCTCACTCGACTCGATCCGCACGGCGAGCGTTTTGGCCTGGCGCGGCGCGCCCAGGAGGCCGTCGAAGAGAAGGTTGACGCCAAGCTTGAAGCGATCACTCTCAAGCTTGGCGACCTGGCGGAGCGCCGCGATCTTTTGACCCCCCGAATGACCGAGGCCGCATTGGCTTGTATCGACGATTTCCAGCGCTATCTGCTGGAGGGCGGGGATCGTGCCCTGGAGGAGGCTGCCGAGGCACTGGACGACGCCGAACGGCAACTCGCCGGGCTGACCCCGCAGGTTGCTCGCGTGGAGCGTGATCTGGAGGAGCACGGCGCGACCTGGCTGGCCGCAGAGAAGTTCGCCGAGGCGGGTGGGGTCGAGCGGTTGGCAATGCTGGAATCGCGTCTGGAGGAATTGCACGAGCAAGAGGCGCTCGTCGAGGCGCGTCTCGAGCAGGCCGGTGAGCGTGCCGAGACACTCAAGCATCAGCGTGACACCCTTGATGGACAGCTCAAGACGCTTTTTGCCGATGGCGAACGCGATCGCTTAAAGACACTGTCCACCTTCGAGGCCGAGGGCGGCATCGCGTTCATGGCCAACGCTGAGGCGACAAAAAGTGAACTCGAACGTGGCGTGATCAATACCGCACGGCGAGCCGATTTCGACTACGGTCGTATCCGTGCCTATCTCGACGTGCGTGACGAGAGCGGAGGCAGCCAAAAACTCGAACGCGAGCTTGCCAAGCTCAAGCGAGAGTTGGTCGAAACACGCGAGATGACCAAGGCCAAGAGCCGGGAGCTCGAAGCGGTCGATGCCCGGCTCGAAACGAACCAGCAGGCCATGCAATGGGTCGATCAACTGGGCATCGAATGGCTGGAGGTGCTGCGCGAACTTTCCGGCGGCTGGCGCGAGCGGCTCGGTCATGTCGATGAGCTGGTCTCGGCCAGCCGCTGGCCCGCCGAAACGTTCGACGGCGATCGAGCCCGAGCAGCGACGCTGGATGAGGCATTGCTGACCTGGCGACGAGTGGCAGGTGAAGCCCACGATGAGTTGGAGCTCACTTCGCTCGAGGTCTGCCAGCAGATACTGCTCGAAGGGCTGGGACGGCTTAACCTGGGAGAGCGCTCGCGTAACCGGGAACGCCAGGCTCGCGATGTCGAAACGCGCGAGCAGCAGCTGGCCAACGCACTGCTGGAAGCCGGCGATAGCCTCCTGTTCAACGCCACCGAGCGGGCGCGGCTATCGGGGCTCGATGGCTTGAGCCCCGCGGCACTCGCCGATCTGCGTGCCCTGCATGCCCAGCTCGGCGGTCAGCTCGACGATCATCGCGAGCGGGTAACCAAGCTTCACTCATCGCGTGAGCATATCGAGGGCACCCTGGTCGAACGCCTGGGCTCGATTATCACCGATGCCGCCGGCAACCTGGATATCCTCAAGCGAGTCGCTCGCCGCAGTGGCGAAGGCGGTGCCTTCTTCGAGGTCAAGGCCTCGTTGATCAGCGATAGCGACGTGCGCGATCTGATCCAGCTTCTGCTTGCCGATATCGACGAGCATATGGTCGCCCAGCGGCGGCGCCAGCAGCAGGAGGGGGGCAACGCCAGCACTGACGCACGGCGCCGCGATGACGATCTTCTCCGTCAGATACGCCGACGCATCTACCGGGGGCTGTTTCGCGACGTTGCCATCCGCCTCAGGCACGATGCGATTCGCCCGCACGGCCGGCTCTTCTCGCTCAACGAGGACATGTCGGAAGGGCAGCGTGAGGCGGTATCGCTGATGTGGCTGGTCAAACTCTCGGAATTCGCTATCGAGCGCGAGTTGCGCGAACTACCGGGCAGCCACCGCCGGCGGGCTCGCACCTCGCGCGAAAGCGTGATCCTGCTCGACGGGCTCTTCTCGAAGCTTTCCCATCGCCGTCTGATCCAAGACTCGCTAGAATCGCTGCGCAATACTCGCGGGCGCTTCCAAATGATCGGGCTGATTCACAATCCCAACTACGAGAATGACACCTCGATCTTCCCCACCTACCTGGTGGGTAGCGTGATCGGAGGCGCCCAGGGGCAGGGCGGCCATGTGGTGGTACGCGATGGTCGAGCAATCGAACCGGAAACCATCGGGCGTGGCCAGGGCGAGGCCAGTCTGTTCGGAATTCATGTCACCGAGCCGGCGCTATGAGCCAGGCCGGCATTTACGGCATTGGCGACAGCACGCTGCAGGCCTTGGGCGGCGAAGGGGCGGTGCGCGAGCTGGTGGCACGCTTTTATGGCGCGATGGAGCGCTTGCCCCAGGCGCAGGGCATTCGTGCCCTGCACTCTGAGGATATGTGTGCGTCGCGAGACAAGCTGGCCACCTTTCTCGTTGGCTGGATGGGCGGGCCGAGCCGCTACCGCGAACGCTTCGGGCCGATCGCCATCCCCAGCGCCCACCGCCATCTGCCGATTGGCCCCGAGGAGCGCGATGCCTGGCTGCTGTGCATGGCAACCGCACTCGATGAGATGCAGGTCGATGTCGCCCTGAAGGGCTATCTTCTCGCTCAATTGCGTCATCCCGCCGAGATGTGCCGGACACGCTGAGACGGCAAGGCGGTGCTCGACTACGCTTCGAGCAGGGCGCCTGGGATAGGCAAAAACGTGAGTCCAGCGCAAGACACGTACGTAACGAGGAGAGCGCCATGCATGTAATCATCAATCTGTGTGTCATTCCTATCGGGGTGGAAACCTCGCTGTCGCGCTATGTGGCAGCCTGCCAGCGGGTGATCCAGGCCTCGGGGCTCGAATACCAGATGCACGCCAACGGCACCAATATCGAGGGACCCTGGGACGCGGTGATGACCGTGGTCAAACACTGCCATGAGGAGGTACACCGCATGGGAGCGCCGCGCATTTCCACCACCATGACGCTGGGAACGCGCACCGACAGTGAGCAGCGCATGCAGGACAAGGTCGCCAGCGTCGATGCGCTGCTGGGTCAACGAAATGGGTAGTGATGGTTATTTCTTTAGCGCATAAAGGATTTTTTTTAAATATTCTTTTGTTATAAAGTGTCCGCCTTTCATGATCGGGAGAGAGAGCGTGACCATAGCGATATCGGCCACTGGGCCAGGTACTGCGGGAATCGTCAGCCTGGTTGGTGCTGGCCCCGGCGATCCTGAACTGCTGACGCTCAAGGCGCTGAAGCGCTTGCAGGCCGCCGAGGTGGTTCTCCATGATCGCCTGGTCAGTAACGAGATTCTGGCAATGGTCAATCCTGCAGCAAGCCGCTTCTATGTCGGCAAGGCACGCTCCCACCACAGTGTGCCCCAGGAGGGGATCAACCAGGCCCTGGTCGACTGGGCGCGGCAGGGCAAGCGGGTGGTACGCCTCAAGGGCGGTGACCCGTTCATTTTCGGGCGTGGCGGTGAAGAGCTCGAGACCCTGGCCGAGGCGGGCATCGCCTTCGAGGTGATACCCGGCGTGACGGCGGCCTCCGGGTGCGCGGCATACAGCGGTATTCCTCTCACCCATCGTGACCATGCGCAATCGGTACGCTTCATCACCGGTCATTTAAAGAGCGGTAGCTGCGACCTGGATTGGCCCACCCTGTCGCGTCCGGGCCAGACGCTGGTCTTCTACATGGGGCTTGGAAGTGTGGCGCTGATCAGCGAGCATCTGCGTGCGCATGGCCTGGCTGGCGACACCCCGCTGGCGCTGGTGGAGCAGGCCACGACGGCACGCCAGCGTGTGCATGTCGGCACGCTTGCGCAACTGCCCAAGAGCCTGACGAGCGGCGAGATCAAACCACCGACGCTGATCATCGTCGGGCAGGTGGTATCGCTGCAGCGCAAGCTCGCCTGGTTCGACAGCGAGCGTGCTGGCGCCTTGGGGTGGGAGGAGGGTAAGCACTCTTCGCCGCTGGAGAAGTAGAGGAGACTCCCATTGTATAAAGCGGTTGACGTGTTCAGAAGCGATATGAGTGTCGTGCGCCTGCTGGCGATGTGCCTGCTGGCGCTGGCATTGTCCGGGTGCGCCGGGCGCGATGGTGGCCAGCGCGCTGTCACGCAGGGCGGCGGATACGCTGCCAGCGAAGAGGGTCTGGCCTCGTTCTATGCCGACCGCTATCAGGGGCGGCGGACCGCCAGTGGCGAGCGCTTCGATCAGCACTCGCTGACGGCTGCGCATCGCAGCTTGCCCTTCGGCACGCAGGTGCGGGTGACACGGCTTGATAACGGTCGTGAAACCCTGGTGCGTATCAACGACCGTGGCCCCTTCGTCAGAGGACGCGTGATCGACCTGTCGCGCCGCGCCGCGCAGGAGCTGGACATGATCGGCAGTGGTACGGCACCGGTGCGTATCGCTCCCCAACCCTGACGAGAGCTGGCATGGCCTTGCGTCGCACTGACACCATCGCCGAAGTGGCACGCTGGCGCCGCCGCGGCAAGACTCGGCGCGGGCTTCGCCTGCGCAGCTTTCGCCTGCAGGTCATGCTGCTGGTGGGCGCCCTCTTGGCTGGAATGCTGCTTGCTCAGGGGGCCTACCTCAACCATCGCAAGGCCGAACTCATCGCCGATCAGATCGGGCTGCGTGCCCTGGCCGTAGCGCAGAGCGTGGCAAGTATCCCTGAGCTGATCGCGGCCTTCGACAACGACGAACCCGCCGCCGCCATCCAGCCGATTGCCGAGCGCATTCGCCGCGAGACCGGGGCGCGCTACATCGTGGTCGGCAATGACGAGGGCATTCGCTACTCTCATCCGCTGGCCGAGCGGCTGGGGCTGCCCATGGTGGGGGGCGACAATGACCGGGCGCTGCTGGGCGGTGAATCCTACGTATCGGAAGCGACCGGCTCGCTGGGCGAAGCGATTCGCGGCAAGACGCCGGTGTTCGACGCCGACGGCAATATCATCGGAATCGTCTCGGTGGGCTTCATGCTCGACCACGTCGAGCTGGATGTCGCCCAGTACACCAGCCTGAGCTGGATGCTGGTGGCGTTGATGATCGTGCTGGGGTTTGCCGGGGCCTATGGCCTGTCGCGCCACCTCAAGCGTGTGATTCTGGGGCTCGAACCCCATGAGATCGCCCGCCTGGCGATGGAGAAGGAGGCGATCCTGCAGTCGATCCATGAAGGTATCCTGGCGGTCAACCATGAGGGGCGCATCACCTTGGTCAACCAGCAGGGGCGACGCTTTCTCGACCTGCCCGCCGAGCGCGAGGTGCTGGGCGAGCCGGTGCAGGAGGTGGTACCCAATTCGCGCCTGCTCGAAGTGCTCGCAAGCGGCGAGCGCCAGTTCGACCAGCAGATGTGGCTGGGCGATCATCCAGTGGTGGTCAACCGTGTGCCCGTCATGCATGGCAACGAGATCGAGGGGGCGGTGGCGACATTCAGAAGTCGCCGCGAGATCGTCGAACTCTCCAACGCGCTGAGCGAGATCACCCGCGATGTGGACATGCTGCGCGCCCAGGCGCACGAGTTCTCCAACAAGCTCTATACCATTTCCGGGCTGCTACAGCTCAATCGCATACGCGAGGCGCTGGCGCTGATTCATCAGGAGAGCGCCCATCAGCAGGCCCAGATGGCGTTCCTGATGAGCCATGTCGCCGACCCGGTATTGAGCGGCACGCTGCTTGGCAAGCTCACGCGGGCCCGCGAGCTCGGAGTCGAGATGGAGATAGACGAGCAGAGTTCGCTCGATCACCAGCTCACGCCTCACGGGCAGGAGGTGATGATGACGGTCATCGGTAACCTGCTCGACAATGCCTGTTATGCGGCGGTGCAGGGCGCCCTTGGCGAGCAAGGTCATGCGCCGGATCTTTCCGAGCGTAAGCCGCAGGTGCGTCTATTCTTTACCGACCTAGGCGAGCAGTTGCTGATAGAGGTGCAGGACAATGGGCCGGGTGTGCCTGCCCATCAGGTCGAGGCTATCTTTCACGAAGGCTTTTCAACCAAACCGGGCAAGCATCGCGGTATTGGCCTGGCGCTGGTCAGCCGCTTGTGCAGGGAGAATGGGGGCGAGATCACCCTTGAAGAGAGCGAGCTGGGCGGAGCCGGTTTTATCGTGGTGCTCGACAAGACTCTGTGCGAGAGTGAAGTGGGAATAACCGATAACAATACGCCAGTCAGTGAGGGAAGCAGATGAGCGCACCCCTTTATGGAATCCTGATTGTCGAGGACGATTTTCGTATCGCCGACATCAACCGCGCCTTTATCGAGCAGAGCGAGGGTTTTGAAGTGGTCGGCATGGCCAAGACCGGTGCCGAGGCGCTGGCGATTCTCGAACGCGAGGCGCCGCGTATTCAGCTGGTCCTGCTCGATGCCTATATCCCCGATGTCGAGGGGCTCGAACTGCTGTGGGAGATCCGCCGCCGCCATGCCAATCTCGATATCGTCATGATCACCGCAGCCAAGGAGGTCGAGACGATCTCCGAAGCGCTGCGCGGCGGGGTGTTCGATTACCTGATCAAGCCCACCGAGAGCGGGCGCATGGCGCAGATGCTCACCCGCTTTCGGCGCGAGCGGGCGGTACTCGATATCAAGGCCGAGATGAGCCAGGAGGAACTCGACCGCACCCTGGCCCGGCTACGTCCGATCGACGAGCCGGCTACGGCTCAGCGCGGCTCGCTGCCCAAGGGAATCGATCGCCTGACGCTTGAGACGGTGGTCGCGGCACTGGAGCGCGCCGGCCTACCCTCCACGGCGATGCAAGTGTCATGCAGCATCGGGGCCAGCCGCTCCACGGCACGCCGCTATCTCGAGTTTCTGGTGTCGGCAGACGTCGCCCAGGCGGAGCTGGGGTATGGCGACGTGGGTAGGCCGGAGCGGCGCTACCGCCTCAAGCAGCATGCCTCGGCCTGGTTGAAGGAGCCGTCATGATCAGGCTAGGGCGTGAGCACAATGCACAAAATGCCCAAAACACACTTTTTATCGTTTATCGCCATAACATTGTCGGTCAATGTTCGTTCTACTACCGTTCAGCGGCTAGCTCACGCATCAATGATAAATAGAAGCGGCGAATAAGCCGGTGTTCACTGGGTACCTAAGCCAATTGATCCGCTACGAACGCCGTATGCTGCACATAAGGTTCGGCCTTGCGCCTTGCCGATAACAACCATCACCATTTGGGAGAATGCCATGTCCGCTACGTTAACGCGTCCCTTCAAACGCCTATCTTTCCTGGTTCTGCCGCTGGCAGCCGCCGTCGCTTTCGGCAGCACGGCCCAGGCTCAGGAGTGGACACCGACTCGCAATGTCGAGTTCGTCGCACCGGCCAACCCCGGCGGCGGCTGGGACACCCTGGTTCGCACCACATCGCGTGTCATCCAGCAGGAGGGGCTCGCCGAGCGTAGTTTTGCGGCGATCAACGTTCCTGGCGGTGGCGGCGCTGTCGCCTGGGCCCAGATCGCGCGTGACAGTGGCAACCCGCACAAGCTGTTCGCGACCAGTCCGCCGATCATCTTGGTGCCGCTGGCCGGTACGTCGCGTCACGACCATACCGACTTCACCCCAATCGCTCGTCTGATCACCGACTACTCGATCATTCTGGTCCCGGCCGACTCCCCCTATGAGTCGCTCAACGACCTGATCGACGCCATGCGCGAAAATCCCGGCCTGAGCGTCGGTGGTGGCAGCGCTCCGGGATCCATGGATCACATCTCCTTGGCGGGTCTGGCGTCCACTGCCGGCCTGAATGCCGCCGACGTCAACTACATCCCGTTCTCGGGCGGTGGCGAGGCGATGACCAGCCTGATGGGCGGGCATGTCGAAGCGGTGATTACCGGTGCCGGCGAAGCGGCAGGCCAGCTGGGTCAGAACAGCGATATCCGTGCCATTGGTCTTTCCGCGCCGGAACGCCTGGAAGGTCCGCTTGCCGACGTGCCGACCTATGTCGAGCAGGATATCGATTACACCTTCGACATCTGGCGTGGTGTGATGGGTACGCCCGACATGCCGGCTGAGGCGGTGGCCTACTACGAAGACCTCTTCGCCCAGATGCTGGAAACCGAAGGCTGGCAGAGCGCCCGCGATCAGCTTGGCTGGATCGATGCCTATCAGGACAGTGAAACCTTCGGTAACTTCCTGGACGAGCAGAAAGAGCAGTTCAGCGAAGTGCTGAGCGGGCTGGGCCTGCTGGGCGAGTAAGCCAGCGCTTCAGGCACATGAATCAGTAGGTACGACAAGCATGGGCTCCGCTAGCGGGGCCCATGTTCCCCTCGAATGCGACACTGAGCTCTGGATCGTCGATCCACGGCTTGGGGCAGATTCTCATGATACGATTCAACACCAACCAGATCCTTGGGCTGATCATCGCCCTGTTCGCGGCGGCCTATCTGGCGATGGCTTACCAGATTCCCAACTTTCCGTTGCCGCGTCCCGTGGATTCCGACCTGTTCCCTAAAGTGCTGGGCGCTATCCTGCTGGGCCTGGCTTTGCTGCTGTTTCTGGAAAAACCCAAGGCCAAAGACGTTCCCGAGCAGCTCGATCCGGATGAGCAGGCGTTGCCGCTCCTGCTGCGTCCCTGGTCGCGTGTGATCATCACCTCGATTGCGATAGCCTCCTATGCCGTACTGCTTGCGCCGATCGGTTTCGTGGTGGCCTCCACGCTGCTCTGCTTCGGACTGGCGTGGTACTACGGCTATCGACGTCATGGCGTCAACCTGGCGACTTCGCTGGGCGTGGTGCTTGCTCTATACCTCACCATGACCCGGGTCATGGACGTCTATCTACCCTCAGGCATTCTGCCGATCTGATTCGGTAATCGCCCAGGGCACGTCCACCTTCGTACGCCAGCGAGAGATATCCCATGGATGCGTTCAATAACCTGATGTACGGCTTCGGCATCGCGCTGGAGCCAATGAATATCGCCTACGTCTTCTTTGGCGTGTTTGCCGGGACGATCATCGGTATGCTGCCTGGCCTGGGGCCGATCAGCGCCCTGGCGCTGATGATTCCCATCACCTTCGCTATGGAGCCCTCGTCGGGGCTGATCCTGATGGCGGGGGTCTACTACGGTGCCATCTTCGGTGGTTCCACCTCGTCGATCCTGCTCAACGCACCGGGCGTGGCCGGTACCGTGGCCACCTCCTTCGATGGCTACCCCATGGCCAAGCAGGGCCTGGCCGGAAAGGCGCTGGCAATTGCCGCCTATGCCTCTTTCATCGGTGGTACCATCTCGATCGTATTCTTGATGCTGGTAGCCCCGCTGCTCTCCAAGGTCGCGGTGAGCTTCGGTCCTGCGGAGTACTTCGCACTGATGGTGCTGGGGCTGACCGCGGTGGTGAGTCTTTCCGACAAATCGCTGGTCAAGGGGCTTATTGCCGCAGTGGTCGGGGTGATGATCTCGATCATCGGCATCGATCTACAGACCGGCACCGAGCGATTCACCTTCGGCACGGCGCATCTGCTCGATGGCGTCGACTTCCTGGTCGTGGCGCTGGGTATCTTCGCGCTGGCCGAGGTGTTCTACATGCTGCTACGCGGCGGCGGCGGCAAGGAGCCGACGCGCAATGCCATCGGTTCGCTGAAGCTCTCCGGCAGTGAGGTGAGACAGATCGCCGGGCCGATCAGCCGCAGTTCGGTCCTGGGTTTCTTCACCGGCGTGCTGCCTGGTGCAGGCGCGACCATCGGCTCGTTTCTCGGCTATAGCATGGAGAAGCGCATCGCCAAGGATGGGGATACCTTCGGCAAGGGCAACATCAAGGGCGTTGCCGCACCCGAGGCTGCCAACAATGCTGCCTGTACCGGCTCCTTCGTGCCGCTTCTGACGCTGGGCGTGCCGGGTTCCGGGACCACGGCGGTACTGCTGGGCGCGCTACTGGTCATGGGTGTCTCGCCTGGGCCAATGATGCTCGAGCAGCGCCCGGACGTGTTCTGGGGGGTGATTGCCAGTATGTATATCGGCAATATCTTCCTGCTGGTGCTCAACCTGCCGCTGATTCCGTTGATTGCCAAGATCCTCGATATGCCGCGTCCGCTGCTGCTGTCGCTGATCCTGATCTTCTGCATGATCGGTGTCTATGGCATGAGCTTCAGCGTCTTCGACCTGCTGCTGCTGCTCGGCTTCGGCCTGCTCGGCCTGGGCATGCGCCTGTTCGGCTTCCCGACGGCTCCGCTGATCCTGGCGCTAATCCTTGGCGACATCATGGAGGAGTCGATGCGTCGCGCCCTGCAGATTTCCAGAGGCGACTGGATGATCTTCCTCGACAAGCCGATCTCCATGTGGCTGCTGATCATCGCCGCGCTATCGTTGCTTCTGCCGCTGGTCAAGGCGGGTATCCAGAAGGCGCGTCGCTGAGCCTGACTGAGTGGCATTGCCCAAGAAGGCGCCGACACCTGTCGGCGCCTTTTTCATTGCTTAAGCCACTGCCTGAGCGCTGCGGGCGTAGGCGTTAGGCCAAGGTCGGTGTGACATCGCCGGTGGGCTGGTCTAGTATTCAATCGACCGTTTGAATTTGCCGCTGCATGAGCTGGAGAGACACCGATGGCCTACTACCAAGCGCCGCTTCGCGACATGCGCTTTGTCTTGAATGATGTATTCCAGGCGCCACGGCGCTGGGCCGAGATGCCCGAGACCCAGGAGGTAAGCCTGGACATTCTCGATGCGATCCTGGAAGAGGGGGCCAAGGTCACCCAGGCTGAGTTGTTTGTACTCAATGCCAGTGGCGACGCCGAAGGGTGCCGGTTCGACGCAGGTACGGTGACCACGCCCAAGGGCTTCAAGAAGGCGTTTGCCACCCTGGCCGAGGGCGGCTGGCTAGGGCTTGCGGGTAACCCGGAGTATGCAGGCCAGGGCCTGCCGAAGATGCTCACGGTGGCCTTCGAGGAGATGCTCTACGCCACCAACACCAGCTTCGCGCTCTATCCGGCGCTCAACAGCGGCGCGGCACTGCTGCTCGATCACCATGCAAGCGACGCCATCAAGGCATGCTACCTGCCCAGAATGTATACCGGGCAGTGGCTTGGCACCATGTGTCTGACCGAGCCGCACTGCGGCACCGATCTCGGATTGATCAAGACCCGCGCCGAGCCCATGGGCGAGGGCACCTATACCATCACCGGCAACAAGGTATGGATCACCGGTGGTGAGCATGACATGGTCGAGAACATCGTCCATCTGGTGCTCGCCAAGCTGCCCGACGCGCCGGAAGGCTCGCGAGGTATCTCGCTGTTTCTGGTGCCCAAGATCAAGGTCAACGCCGATGGCAGCCTGGGCGAGCGCAATGCGCTCGGCTGCGGTGGTCTCGAGCACAAGATGGGCATCAAGGGTAGCGCTACTTGCGTCATGAATTTCGACGGCGCCGAGGGCGTGCTGATCGGCAAGCCCCACCAGGGCCTTGCCACCATGTTCACGATGATGAATTACGAGCGGCTGTCGATCGGCATCCAGGGGCTCGGGCTCGGCGAGGTGGCCTACCAGAGTGCCATGGACTTTGCTCGCGAGCGGCTGCAGAGCCGGGCACCAAGCGGTGCGGCTGCCCCCGACAAGCCCGCCGATCCCATTTTGGTGCATCCCGATGTGCGGCGCATGGCGCTCAATGTGCGCGCCTGGAACGAGGGCGGGCGTGCCTTCGCCGCGTTCGTCGCCGGTCAGCTCGATATCGCCAAGTATCATCCCGATACCGAGGCGCGTCGCGCCGCCGACGATATGGTGGCGCTGCTGACCCCGGTCGCCAAGTCCTTCCTCACCGATCGTGGCTTCGAAGCCACGGTCGAGGCCCAGCAGATCTATGGTGGTAGCGGCTACTGCGTGGAGTGGGGGGCCGAGCAGTTCGTGCGTGATGCCCGTATCGCGATGATCTATGAAGGCACCAATGGCATCCAGGCGATGGATCTGGTGGGACGCAAGCTGTTTCGCAATGGCGGTGCCTATGTCGAATGCTTCTCCGAGTTGATGCGCGAGGACCTCGAGGGCGAGGTGCCGGCCATCCTGACCGCGTTTCACCAGGCATGTCAGCGGGAGCTGGCGCGGCTCGAGGATGTGACCGCCTGGCTGCTCGATCAAGCCAAGGGGCGCCCGGAGGAGCTCGGTGCGGCAGCAGCGGATTATCTCGATCTAGTGGGTCTTGTCGCCTACGCCTGGATGTGGTGGAAGATGTCGCGCGCCGCCTATCAGGGGCTTGAGGATCGAGGCGAGGCGGGTGAGGCGTTCTATCGTGCCAAGCTGGCGATGGGTCATCACTTCTTGGCGCGTCAGCTGCCACGCAATGAGGCACTGGAGCGCCAGATCATGGCGGGAGCAGAATCGATGATGACACTCGACGAGGAGGCCTTTTATCCAGTTGGCTGATGAATGAGCCTCATGGCAGAACATCGCTCTTGAAAACCGTCCTGAATTGGGCGGTTTTTTTGTATGCACCGATAAAGTGCGTAGACGGACATGGGTGGTGCGTAACGCCATGCGCTTGATTTTTTATGCACCGGAAATGTGCACATGTTAGTGGAAAATTTCCTCTTGGTTGCAAGCAACTATTTGTAATTAAAGTAATTTTAGTGCTGGTGCAAGTCCCTGGCACACGCCTTGCGATAGTGTGGCGACGTGACGAAACGCCAAGTCGACCAAAGCGTCGCCGGAAACCCCGGCAAGCAACGCATAACAAGCATACGCAAGGAGTTACCTGTGATTGCACGCAATTCCAAAAAGCCCCAGGCTCGCCATCTGCTCACCGCACTGCTGTGTGCCGCGGCGTTTGGCACAGGCGCCAACGCCCTGGCTCAGGAAGGCCCCATCAAGGTCGGGGTGCTTCACTCGCTCTCAGGCACCATGGCCATCAGCGAGACGGCGCTCAAGGACACCGTCGAGATGCTGATCCAGCAGCAGAACGAGGCCGGTGGCCTGTTGGGTCGCCAGCTCGAGGCGGTAGTGGTCGACCCGGCATCGAACTGGCCGCTATTTGCCGAGCGCGCCCGCGAGTTGCTCGCCCAGCATGAGGTCGACGTGGTCTTCGGCAACTGGACCTCGGTCTCGCGCAAGGCCGTGCTGCCGGTATTCGAGGAGCTCAATGGCCTGCTCTTTTACCCGGTGCAGTATGAGGGGGAGGAGTCTTCCGAGAACGTCTTCTATACCGGTGCGGCGCCCAACCAGCAAGCGATCCCCGCAGTCGAGTATCTGCTCAACGAAGTTGGTGTGGAGCGCTGGGTGCTAGCCGGCACCGATTACGTCTATCCGCGCACCACCAACCGTATCCTCGAAGCCTTCCTCAAGGAGGAGCATGGCGTTGCCGACGAGGACATCATGATCAACTACACGCCGTTCGGGCACTCCGACTGGCAGAATATCGTCTCCGACATTCGCCGCTTCGGCAGCGAAGGCAAGAAGACCGCAGTGGTCTCGACCATCAATGGCGATGCCAACGTGCCGTTCTATCGCGAGCTTGGCAACCAGGGCGTCGACGCCGCCGATATTCCGGTCATCGCCTTCTCGGTGGGCGAGCAGGAGCTTTCCGGTATCGATACTGGCCCGCTGGTCGGCCACCTGGCGGCCTGGAACTACTTCATGAGCGTCGATACCGACGTCAACTACGACTTCATCGACGCCTGGATCGACTATACCGGCGACGAGGAGGCGGTCACCAATGACCCGATGGAGGCGCACTACATCGGCTTCAACATGTGGGCGGAAGCCGTACGCAAGGCCGGCACCACTGACGTCGACGCGGTCAAGGATGCAATCATCGGTGTCACCGTGCCGAACCTGACCGGTGGCTATGCGGCGATGATGCCCAACCACCACATCACCAAGCCGGTACTGATCGGTGAAGTGCAGGACAACGGCCAGTTCGACATCGTCTGGCAGACGCCCTCCACCGTGGCCGGCGATGCCTGGTCCGACTACCTGCCCGGCTCGCGCGACCTAATGGCCGACTGGCAGGCACCGATGCGCTGCGGCAACTTCAATGTCGCGACCGGCTCTTGCGGTGGCAGCACCGCCGCCGAAGAGGCGGAAGCGGCCCTGGCGGAGTAACCGCACCGCTATACCTCCCCATCACGCAATGAAAATGAGAAATGCGGTAACTGGGCTCGCCGCAGGGCGAGCCCGAGCCCAGCCTTCACGCCACTCGATAGGACATTTCCATGAAGATCCCGATGCCGTGCGTCAAACGCATCGTCACATCATGGCTACTGCTTTGCCTGCTGGCGCTGATGCCAAGCCTGGCGACAGCCCAGCAGGAGGAGCGCGCCCAGGCGCTGCTCGAGGCGCTGGATGTGAGCTCCTTTCCCGCCAAGGGCGAGGCCATCGCCACCATTGCCGCAAGCGAGGACGAACGTGCCCGTGACTGGCTGCAGGCGCTGCTCGACGGACGTCTGCAGCGCGCCGACGATGGGCGTTTCGTCATCGTGCTCGACAACAGCGGTCGCGACTGGCCGGTCGCCGATGCGCTGACCGGCGAGGCGCTTGGCGAGATGTCGCGCCGCGATCTCGAGCGTATCGGCATCAACAATGCGCTGCGCAATCAATTGCGTAGCGTGATTGCCGTGGTCGATCTCTACGCCTCCAACGTCACCCTGCGCCGCGCCTCCGCCGAGCGCTTGCTGGGCGAGATGGATGCCGATCTGGCTGAGCCGGTGGCGGAGTTGATCGAGCAGGAGGAGGATGCCCGCGTCAGGCAGCGCCTGACCCAGGCACTGGCCATGCACCGTCTCGAGCAGGGCGATGTGCTGGCCATCGAGCACCTCGACGGCAGTCTGCACCCCCGCGTGCGGGTAGCGCTCAACCGCGCCACCAACAGCGACGATGCCGAGATTGCCGAGGCGGCACGCTCGGCGCTCAACAACATCGAGCAGAACCTGCGCCTCAACCGCGCCGCCGAGACGCTCTATTTCGGGCTTTCGATGGGCTCGGTCCTGGTGCTGGCGGCGATCGGCCTGGCGATCACCTTCGGTGTGATGGGGGTGATCAACATGGCGCATGGCGAGCTGATCATGCTCGGTGCCTACACCACCTGGGCGATGCAGCAGCTGCTGCCCGGCCAGCCCGGGCTGGCCCTGATCCTGTCGATTCCCGCCGGCTTCCTGGTCGCCGCCCTCGCCGGGGTCGCCATCGAGCGCAGTGTCATTCAGTTTCTCAAGGGGCGGCCGCTGGAGACCCTGCTGGCCACCTTCGGCATCAGCCTGATCCTGCAGCAGCTGGTGCGTACCGGCATCTCACCGCTCAATCGTACGGTGATCACGCCGGAGTGGATGAGCGGCTCGCTGGTGATCAACGATGCGCTGTCGCTGACGCTCAATCGCATGTATGTGCTGGGCTTCGCTCTGGTGGTGTTCGCCGGCCTGCTGCTGATCATGCGCCGTACCCGGCTGGGCCTTGAGGTGCGCGCCGTGACCCAGAACCGCGCCATGGCGCGCTCCATGGGCATTCGTGCCACCCGGGTCGACATCATGACCTTCGCGCTGGGCTCCGGTGTCGCCGGGCTTGCTGGCGTGGCGCTCAGCCAGCTCACCAACGTCGGCCCCAACCTCGGCCAGAACTACATCATCGATTCGTTCATGGTGGTAGTGTTCGGCGGGGTCGGCAACCTATGGGGCACCCTGGTGGCGGGGCTGTCGCTGGGCATCATCAATCAGATCATCGAGCCCTGGGTCGGCGCCGTGCTGGCCAAGATCATGGTGCTCGTGTTCATCATCCTGTTCATTCAGAAGCGCCCCCGCGGACTCTTCCCGCAGAAGGGCCGGGCGGCGGAGGGCTAACCGACATGTGGCTGACACGACCATTCACCGAGCGTTCGACGCTGATCTTCCTGGGCGTGCTGATCGCCGCCCTGGCGCTGATCACCGTGCTGCACGTGGCGGTGCCCCGCGGCCATCCGCTGCATGTGACGGCGTATACCGTCAACCTGTTCGGCAAGTACCTGAGCTATGCACTGCTCGCCGTGGCGGTGGACCTGGTGTGGGGCTATCTGGGAATCCTGAGCCTTGGCCATGGCGCCTTCTTCGCGCTTGGCGGTTACGCCATGGGCATGTACCTGATGCGTCAGATCGGCGACCGTGGCGTCTATGGTCATCCAGAGCTGCCGGACTTCATGGTGTTCCTCAACTGGGACAGCCTGCCCTGGTACTGGCAGGGCTTCGATATGGCCTGGTTCGCCTTTTTGATGGTGCTGCTGGCGCCGGGACTTCTGGCGCTGGTGTTCGGCTTCCTGGCGTTTCGCTCGCGTGTCACCGGTGTCTATCTATCGATCATCACCCAGGCGTTGACCTTCGCGCTGATGCTGGCGTTCTTCCGCAACGAGATGGGGTTTGGCGGCAACAACGGGTTGACCGATTTCCGCGAGATCCTTGGCTTCAGCCTGAGAAGCAGCGAGACCCGGCTGGGGCTGTTCCTGGCCACAGGGGTGGCGCTGGCGCTGGGTTACGTGCTGTGCCGGGCGATCGTGCTGAGCAAGCTTGGGCGGGTCTGCGTGGCCTCGCGGGACGCCGAGTCGCGCACGCGCTTTCTCGGCTATCGCGTCGAGCGGGTCCAGTTGTTCGTGTTCGTGGTCTCGGCGATGCTAGCCGGCGTGGCCGGCGCCCTCTACGTGCCCCAGGTGGGTATCATCAACCCCAGCGAATTCTCGCCGATCTTCTCCATCGAGATCGTGCTGTGGGTGGCGCTGGGCGGGCGTGCCACGCTGTATGGTGCGGTGATCGGCGCGATCCTGGTCAACTACGCCAAGACGGTCTTCACCGGGGTGATGCCGGATGCCTGGCTGTTCGCGCTGGGGGCGATGTTCGTGCTGGTGACGGTATTCTTGCCCAAGGGCGTGGCTGGCCTGCTGAACTACCGTATCGGTTCGTCGCGCAAGCGCAGTGGCGAGCCCGTCAGCCGGGAGGTGAACGCATGAGCCTGATGAAATCGCTTGGCAAACGCGATCGCGTCTTCGACTTCCTGGTGCCATCGGTATCGCCGGTGGATGTGCGCCACGGGCCGATCCTCTACATGGAGGATGTCACCGTGAGCTTCGATGGCTTCAAGGCGATCAACAATCTCAACCTGACCATCGACGATGGCGAGTTGCGCTGCATCATCGGCCCCAATGGGGCCGGCAAGACCACCATGATGGACATCATCACAGGCAAGACCCGCCCCGACGAGGGCAAGGTGTGGTTCGGCAGCCGCCACAACCTGCTGACCATGAGCGAGCCGCAGATCGCCACGCTCGGTATCGGGCGCAAATTCCAGAAGCCCACGGTGTTCGAGGCGCTCAGTGTATTCGAGAACCTCGAGCTCGCCATGACCGCCGACAAGCGTGTTCTCCCCACCCTCACCGCGCGCATGAGCGGTGCGGTGCGCGAGCGCATCGACGAGGTGCTCGAACTCACCGGGCTTATCGAGCTGCGCCACCGTCCGGCGGGCATTCTCTCCCACGGCCAGAAGCAGTGGCTGGAGATCGGCATGCTGCTCATGCAGCGTCCACGCCTGTTGCTGGTCGACGAGCCGGTGGCCGGCATGACCGAGCAGGAGATGGAGCGCACCGCCGAGCTACTCGTCGGCCTTGCCGGCAAGCAGTCGGTGGTGGTGGTCGAACACGACATGGGCTTCGTGCGCTCGATCGCCCGCAAGGTCACGGTGCTGCACCAGGGCAGCGTGCTTGCCGAAGGCAGCATGGATCAGGTGCAAAGCGACCCCAGGGTGATCGAGGTCTACCTTGGTGAAAGCGAGGAGGCTGCTTGATGCTCAAGGTCGAAAAACTCAACCAGTTCTATGGCGAGAGCCACACCTTGTGGGATCTCGACCTCGACGTGCCCGCCGGGCAATGCACCTGCGTGATGGGGCGCAACGGCGTGGGCAAGACCACCTTGCTCAAGTGCGTGATGGGCGAGGTCGCGACTCACGATGGCAGCCTGCGCTATGCCGACGATGTCGAGCTCACCCGCAAGCGCATCGAGGAGCGCTCGCGGCTGGGTATCGGCTACGTGCCTCAGGGCCGCCAGATCTTTCCGCTGCTCACGGTGGAGGAGAACCTGCGTACCGGGCTCGCCGCACGCAGCGACGGCAGGCGTAGCATCCCCGAGCGTATCTACGAGCTGTTCCCGGTACTCAAGGAGATGCGCCACCGGCGCGGCGGCGATCTCTCTGGCGGCCAGCAGCAGCAGCTCGCCATCGGCCGGGCGCTGGTGATCGAGCCGCGGCTGCTGATCCTCGACGAGCCGGGCGAGGGCATCCAGCCCAATATCGTCACTTTGATCGGCGAGGTGATCCGCAAGCTGATCGACGAGGATGGCCTGACCGTGCTGCTGGTCGAGCAGAAACTGCCTTTCGCTCGCAAGTATGCCGACCGCTTCGTTATCATGGATCGCGGCCGACAGGTCGCCAAGGGACCCATCGCCGAACTCTCCGACGCGCTGATCAAACAGCACCTGACGGTATGACGATTATTGAAAAGCTGACGCCAGCCCCGTGTGATCCATGTGAGCCGCAGCCCAACCTCTCCGGCCATCGCTTCGATGATCAGAGACGCTGGGCCGCCTCTCTCGAGCTGGGCTTCGAGGCGCGCCCTGAGCATGCCGGCACGCTGACGCGCATGGTGCGCGCGCGTCATCAGGGGCCGCTGCGCGTGCAGCGGCCCTTCTATCCGGAAGGTCGCGGCGAGGCCTGTCATGTCTATCTGCTGCACCCCCCCGGCGGCCTGGTCAGCGGCGATGCCCTGTCGATCACCGCCCGAGTGGAGCAAGGCGCCCATGTGTTGCTCACCACGCCGGCGGCTGCCAAGCTCTACAAGGCCGATAGCCATGGCGTGGCCTGGTCGCAATACACTCAGCTCACGGTGGCGCCGGGCGGCATACTCGAATGGCTGCCCCAGGAGACGCTCTGCTTCGACGGCTCCCAGGGTGAACAGCGCACAAGCATCGAGCTGGCTGGCGATGCCCGCTGCCTGGGCTGGGAGATCATGGCGCTTGGTCGCCCGGCCAGCGATCTGCCGTTCGCCTCGGGGCGTATCGAGCAGCGCTTCCGCCTGACTCGGGATGGCCGCCCGCTGTGGCTCGAGCGGCAAGTGCTCGAGCCCACTCATCCGCGCTTTCAGGGGCGTTGGGGGCAGGGCGGGGCCAGCGTGCAGGCAACGCTCTGGGCGGTGGGGCTGGATGACCAGCAGGCCGCCGTGGAGGCACTGCGCGAGGCGCTGCCCGCCACGCCCGACTGGGCGGTAACGCAGCGCCACGGGGTGCTGCTGCTGCGCTATCTTGGCGATTCGCGCAACCAGGCCTGGGACCTTTGCCAGAGTGCCTGGGAAATACTCAGGCCGCGCTTGATCGGTCGCGCCGCGCATGTGCCGCGTATCTGGTTGACCTAACCCTATTATGACACCTTCGCAGATGGAGACGCCGCGATGGAACTGACCCCTCGAGACAAGGACAAGCTGCTGCTGTTCACGGCGGCACTGCTGGCCGAGCGCCGCCGTGAGCGTGGGCTCAAGCTCAACTACCCCGAGGCCGTGGCGCTGATCAGCGCCGAGATCATGGAGGGGGCTCGCGACGGCAGGAGCGTGGCCGAGCTGATGAGTGCCGGGCGCGAGATACTGACCCGCGACGATGTGATGGAGGGGGTGGCCGAGATGGTCGATGAGGTGCAGGTCGAAGCCACCTTCCCCGACGGGACCAAGCTGGTCACCGTTCATTCACCCATCGTATGAGGAGCCCGCGATGATTTCCGGCCCAATGGTTCCAGGAGAGTATCAGTTGAAGGACGGCGAGATCGAGCTCTGCACGGGGCGCGAGAGAATCAGCGTCGAGGTTGCCAATACCGGCGACCGTCCCATCCAGATCGGCTCGCACTATCACTTTGCCGAGGCCAATCCGGCACTGCGCTTCGACCGCGACAAGAGCCGCGGTTACCGCCTCGACGTTGCCGCCGGCACGGCAATTCGCTTCGAGCCTGGCCAGAGCCGCGAGGTGACCTTGATCCCCTTCGCCGGCACACGCCATATCTACGGTTTTCGCGGTGACGTCATGGGACCGCTGGACGGAGGCAAATCATGAAGATCAGCCGTCAGGCTTATGCCGACATGTACGGCCCCACGGTGGGCGATCGTGTGCGTCTGGGTGACACCGAGCTGTGGATCGAGGTCGAGCGCGATGCCACCCACTACGGCGACGAGGTGAAGTTCGGCGGGGGCAAGGTGATCCGCGACGGAATGGGCCAGAGCCAGCGCAATGACGACACGGTGATGGACACCGTGATCACCAATGCGCTGATCCTCGACTGGTGGGGTATCGTCAAGGCAGACGTGGGCCTGAAGGAGGGCCGCATTGCCGCCATCGGCAAGGCGGGCAATCCCGATACCCAGCCCGACGTCGAAATCGTCATTGGCCCTGGCACCGAAGTGATCGCCGGCGAGGGCAAGATCCTCACCGCCGGCGGCATCGACGCCCACATTCACTTCATCTGCCCCCAGCAGGTGGAAGAAGCGCTGATGAGTGGCGTCACTACCATGCTCGGCGGCGGCACGGGACCGGCCACCGGCACCAATGCCACCACCTGTACGCCTGGTGCCTGGCACATCGGCAAGATGCTGCAGGCGGTGGATGAGCTGCCGATGAACATCGGCCTGCTCGGCAAGGGCAATGCAAGCCTGCCCGAGGCGCTGGAGGCGCAGCTAGAGGCGGGCGCCATGGGGCTCAAGCTGCACGAGGATTGGGGCACCACGCCAGCCTCCATCGACAACTGCCTGAGCGTGGCCGAGCGCTACGACGTGCAGATCGCGATACACACCGACACGCTCAATGAGTCGGGCTTCGTCGAGGACACGCTCGCCGCCTTCAAGGAGCGCGGTATCCACACCTACCACACCGAAGGGGCGGGGGGCGGTCACGCGCCGGACATCATCACCGCCTGCTCCAAGGAGTACGTGCTGCCCTCGTCGACCAACCCGACCCGGCCCTATACGGTCAACACCATCGACGAGCACCTCGACATGCTGATGGTGTGCCACCACCTCGATCCCAACATTCCCGAGGATGTCGCCTTCGCCGACTCGCGCATCCGCCGCGAGACCATCGCCGCCGAGGACATTCTCCACGACATGGGGGTGATCTCGATGATCGCCTCCGACTCCCAGGCCATGGGTCGGGTCGGAGAAGTGGTGTGCCGAACCTGGCAGACCGCCCACAAGATGAAGGTGCAGCGCGGGCTGCTGCCTGAAGACGAAGCACTGGGTGCCGACAATTTTCGCGCCAAGCGCTATATCGCCAAGTACACCATCAACCCGGCAATCACCCATGGCATTGCCCACGAGGTGGGTTCGGTGGAGATCGGCAAGCTCGCCGATCTGGTGCTGTGGAATCCTGCTTTCTTCGGCGTCAAGCCGGCGCTGATGCTCAAGGCCGGCATGATCGCGGCCGCTCCCATGGGCGACCCCAACGCCTCGATTCCCACGCCGCAGCCGGTGCACTACCGCTTCATGTTCGGTGCCTTCGGCAAGGCGGCAAGCCAGACGCGCATCAGCTTCGTCAGCCAGGCGGCCATTGATGCCGGCATCAAGGAGCGGCTTGGCCTGGAAAGCACCTTGGTGGCATGCAAGAACGTTCGCGGGGTGCGCAAGGGCGACATGAAGCTCAACGATGCCTGCCCTGAACTCAGCGTCGACCCGCAGACCTACGAGGTGCGCTGCGACGGCGAACTGCTGACCTGCGAGCCGGCCACCGAGCTGCCATTGGCCCAACGCTACCACCTGTTTTGAGGCGACCATGCTGAAACTGATTGAACGCCTGGGGCCCATCGAGGCGAGCCAGGCCAGTGACACCCTGACACTGCCTTTTGAGCTGCGCATTCGCGGCCGTCTCAAGGCGAAAAGCGATGCCGGCCGCGAGCTTGGCCTGTTTCTCGACCGTGGCCCGGTGTTGCGCGAGGGCGAAGGGCTACGTGCCGAGAGCGGCGAAATCGTGCAGGTGAAGGCCGCCATCGAGCCGGTGGTCACCGCGCGCATTGCCACAGGCCTGCCGCTGGCGCGGCTCGCCTATCATCTCGGCAATCGCCATGTACAGCTGGCGCTGGATGAGGATGCGCGAGGCGGATTCGTGCGCTTCCCGCCGGATCATGTGCTCGAGGAGCTGGCGGTGCTGCTGGGGGCCACCCTTGAGCACCACGAGGCGCCTTTCGACCCTGAGCCGGGCGCCTACAACCAGTTGGGGCACGCTCACTCCCATGAGCATCAGCATGAGCATTCCCACGGGCATGACCATGCCCATTGAGTCAGCCAGCGGTACCGGGCTGGGCGACGACCTGGCGCTGCTGGGGCTGCTGCAACTGGTCAGTCCGGCGCTGCCGATCGGTGCCTTTGCCTTCTCCCAAGGGCTCGAGAGCGCCTTCGAGCTGGGCTGGGTAGACAATGAGGAGAGCCTTGGCGAGTGGCTGGAAGGGGTGCTCGACGATGGCCTGGCTCGCTGCGAGCTCCCGGCGCTGATGCGCCTGCAGCAAGCCTGGGCGCAGCGCGATGACGAGGCGGTGAGCGAGTGGAACGACTGGCTTGCCGCCAATCGCGAAACGGCAGAACTTGCCGCCGAAGATAGCCGCCTGGGCGCTGCGCTGGCACGCCTGCTGAAAAGCCTGGCGCTATTGCCCAATCGTCCTTCGAGCGAGACGCCGCTGCCAGCGGGTGCCGGCTACGTCACACTATTTGCCTGGACCGCCCATGCGCGAGGCGTGCCAGTGCGCCAGACACTGCTCGGCTTTGCCTGGGCGTGGCTCGAAAACCAGCTGGCGGTGGCCTGCAAGGCACTGCCGCTTGGGCATACCGCTGCCCAGCGCTTGATCGAGCGGCTGCGCCCGGCACTCGTCGGCGCGGTGGACAAGGCCCTGGTACTGGATGACCAAGAACTCGGCCCGCTGCTGCCGGGGCTGGCCCTGGCCAGCGCCCAGCATGAGACCCAATATTCACGACTGTTTCGAAGTTAGGAGAGATTCATGAACCATTGCCTACGCGTAGGCGTCGGCGGCCCGGTGGGCTCCGGCAAGACCGCGCTGCTCAAGCAGCTCTGCCTGGCACTGCGCGATCACTATGATATCGCGGTGGTCACCAACGATATCTATACCCGCGAGGATGCTGACTTCCTGCTCAAGCACGAAGCCCTGGCGGCGGATCGTATCCTTGGCGTGGAGACCGGCGGCTGTCCGCACACCGCCATCCGCGAGGATGCCTCGATGAACCTCGCCGCCATCGATGATCTTCAAGCGCGTCACCCCGGCCTCGAGCTGGTGCTGGTGGAGTCCGGCGGCGACAATCTCTCGGCCACCTTCAGCCCGGAACTTTCCGACTTGACGCTTTATGTCATCGACGTTTCCGCAGGCGACAAGATCCCCCGCAAGGGCGGGCCTGGTATCACCAAGTCCGACCTGCTGATCATCAACAAGATCGATATCGCCGAGCAGGTGCACGCTTCGCTAGAGGTGATGGAGCGCGACTCGAAGAAGATGCGGGGCGAGCGGCCATTCGTCTTCACCAACCTCTACGATGGGGTGGGGCTCGAGGAGATCATCCGCTTCATTCTCGATCGCGGCATGCTGCCGGATCGCCGCCCACGCCAGCAGGCCAATGCCGGTTGAGCGTGCTGAATCCAGGCCTTATTGAGACAAAAAAGCGCCCAGGCCATGGCCTGGGCGCTTTTTTATGAATCCATTTGTCGAGCAGTTTCTCACGGGAATGCGAAGAATGAGACGCCGAGGTGCATTGTGTTTCACGCCAATAATGGCTTCCAGCGGCATGTGAGCGGCATCCCGCCGCTACGAATCATCCTTGATTCCACCGAAACAGCATGCCGCTTCAAGGGCAGGTTATAATTAACCCATGTTAATTTACTGACGTAAATGAGAAAAAAATCTTAGCAGGCTAGAGAACGATTCTTATTTGACCACCACAATATTGCTTATCAATCGCTTATTCCGCTTTACAGCAGCGATCCCGGCCCGACTCCTTGGCCCGATAGAGCTGGGTATCGGCGCGTTGGAGCAGGTCATGACCATGTTTGTCGCTGAGTGAAATGGTCGCCACACCAAGGCTAAGCGTGTAGCCGACCACCAGCGAGTCGGTGACCACGCGATGCTCTCGATTGGCCTGCCAGATGCGATTGGCGATCATGC